>NZ_JBEPRQ010000001.1:0-67500 GCF_040548425.1 Bradyrhizobium sp. i1.15.2
ACTGCCTGCCGCTTGTACTCGTCCGAATAAGAACGTCGCTGCCGTTTCGTCATCTGACACCTCTTGCTGTCTAAGCTATAGGTGTCCACCGATTTAGGGGAGGCTCAGAATTTTTCCGCAGAGGCAGTCTGGATTGCTTCGCTTCGCTCGCAATGACGGGGAGGCAACAGCTACGCCGCCGCCACCGTCAGATTCGCGCCATCCACTTGCACCACCTTCACACGCGTGCCCGCCGGCGTATCGGGGCCTGCGACGCGCCAGACCGTGTCGCCGATACGCATGGTGCCGTTGCCGTCAACGATCGGCTTCTCCAGCGTGAACTCGCGGCCGAGCAACGCGTCCGCGCGCTTGTTGAGGAAGGGACTGGCGGCAATTGCATCCGGCTTCGGCCGGGCGAGGCGGCGCCACACCGGCACGGCCGCTGCGGCGAAGATCGCGAACATCACGAGCTGGATCTGCCAGGATATCGCCACTCCGAACGAGATCAGGCCGACCAGCAACGCGGCGAGCCCGAGCCAGAACAGGAAGACTCCGGGCGCCAGCACCTCCAGCGCCATCAGGATGAAGCCGAAGATCAGCCAGTTCCAGGTGCCGAGCGATACGAACATGTCGGTCATGACACGACCTCTTTGAAATGACGCATGCCCTTGTCGGAAAACCGGTGTCCACTTTTCCGGGGCATGCGCTTTACCCCTGACGCGGCGGCACCGCGGGTGGCGTGCTGCCGGTCGTCGGCACCGAGCCGCGGCGGGCGGCAGCGGCCGCGGACGCCGCGCTTTCACCGAACGTTGCCTTTGCAATCTCGCCGATGCCGGCGAGCGAGCCCAGCATGCTCATGGCTTCGACCGGAAGCATGATGACCTTCTGGTTCGGCGATTCAGCCAGTTGCCCGAACGCCTTGATATACTTGTCGGCGATAAAATAGTTCAGCGCCGCGACGTCGCCCTTGGCGATGGCTTCACTGACCATCTGCGTCGCCTTGGCCTCAGCTTCCGCCGACCGCTCGCGTGCTTCGGCGTCGCGGAAGGCGGCCTCGCGGCGACCTTCTGCCTGGAGAATTTGGCCCTGCTTGGCACCCTCGGCGCGCAGGATCTCGGACTGGCGTGCACCTTCAGCCTGAAGGATGTCGGCGCGTTTGACGCGCTCGGCCTTCATCTGTCGGCCCATGGCTTCGACGAGGTCCGCCGGCGGCACGATGTCCTTGATCTCGATACGATTGACCTTGAGGCCCCAGGGCGAGACGGCGGCATCGACCACACGCAGCAGGCGCTCGTTGATTTCGTCGCGATGCGACAACACCTGGTCGAGATCCATCGACCCCATCACCGAACGGATGTTAGTCATGGTCAGCACGGTGACGGCTTGGGTCAGGTTTGAGACCTCGTAGCTCGCCTTGGCGGCGTCGAACACCTGAAAGAAGGCGACGCCGTCGACCGTCACGGTGGCGTTGTCCTTGGTGATCACCTCTTGCTCGGGAATGTCGATCACCTGCTCCATCATGTTGATCTTGCGTCCGACGCGATCGAAATAGGGCACGATCAGATTGAGCCCGGGGCTCAGCGTCTGGGTGTATTTGCCGAACCGCTCGATGGTCCAGTCATAGCCCTGCGGCACCGTCTTTACGCCGGCCACCAGCGTGACGATGACGAGCAAAACCAGGACAATCGCGAAAATGTCGAAACCGCTCATATTTCCTCCAAGGCGGAAAAGATTGTCGGAAAAGGCCCTTTTCCGCGCTGTCATTGGTCGGGATCACGACCCCAAGGGTTCAGTAAAGCGTATCCAGTGTTCAGCGGTCGTAGATGATTTCGGCATCGGCAGGATTCTACACAAGACGCCGGGAGAGGGAATGGTCGCGATTATGTATTTGCGAGGCGCTCTTGAAAGCGTGCAGGCACGGACCTAGCGACGACGTTAACGAATCCGGCCATGCCGGCGGTCGCAGCCAAATCCTACTCGATGACTTCGTTCGCGGTTGCGAGCAGGCTTGGCGAAAGCGTGACGCCGATCGCCCTGGCCGTCTTCAAGTTGATCGCCAGCTCGAACGTGGTTGGATTTTGGACCGGCAGGTCGGCCGCCCGCGCCCCCTTCAGGATGCGATCGATATAGGAGGCGGCGCGGCGGAGCTGCTCGGCGCTGTCGGTGCTGTAGGACATCAAGCCACCCTCGTCGACGAAGGTACGGCTCCAGAACACCGCCGGCACGCGCGCTTCATTGATGGCCGCCAGCAGAAGCGCACGGTTGGACATGGTGAAGAAGTCCGGCAGCACCAGCAGGCCGCCGTCTTTCCGCGAAGCCAGGGCGACGATCGAGGCCGTGTCATGGATCGGCGCCGGCTCCACCGTCACATCGAGCGCGCGGCCAGCGTCCTCGATCGTACCCAGCATCAGCGGCGCGAACGGCGCGGTGGCGGGATTGTAGACCACGAAGATACGGGACGGTCTTGGCACGACCTGCGTCAGCATCTCGAGCCATTTTCCGGCCAGCGGGCCGTCGTAATCGGTGAAGCCGGTGACATTGCCGCCGGGATGGGCGAGATTCTGGACAAAGCCCTGGCTGACCGGATCGGTGACGACGGCGAAAACGATCGGGATCGTCGTCGTGCGCCGGCGCAGCTCCTCGAGCGAGGGCGTACCGACCGCAAGCAGGATGTCGGGCTTGAGCGCCACGAGTTCGTCAGCGAATTGCGCGATCCGTGCGCGGTCGCCGCCGCCGTTGCGCCAATCGGTCTTGAGGTTGTCGCGCTCCTTCCAGCCATGGCCGGCAAGCGCCTGGACCAGGACCGCGCTACGCGTCTGCCCGATCGCATCGTCGGCCGCCGTGACCGAGAGCACGCCGAGCCGGCGCGTCGGCTGCTGCGCCAGCACTGAGGCCGGCAGCGCAGCGGCCACCCCAAGAAGCGCCAGAACCTCGCGGCGGTTCATGGGGCGCTCCTCGGATCCAGGCTCACTCTATCCAGCCCTGGAGTTCGCGCAGCACCAGCGTTCGGATCACATCCATGCCGGGGTTGCTGTCGTTGAGGCAGGGGATCGCGGAAAACTGCTCGCCACCATTGTGCTCGAAGATCTCGGCATTCTCCTGCGCGATCTCCTCCAGCGTCTCGAGGCAGTCGGCGGAAAAACCCGGCGTGATCACCGCGATGCGGCGCACGCCCTCTTTCGCCAGACGCTCCATGGTCTTGTCGGTGTAGGGCTGCAGCCACTCGTCGAATCCGAAGCGCGACTGGAAGGTCAGCAGCAACTTTGTCTCGTCCATCCCCAGCCGGCGGCGCAGCGCCTCCGTCGTGGCCACGCATTGGTCCTGATAGGGATCGCCCTTGTCGACATAAGCCTTCGGCATGCCGTGGAAGGAGGCGACGATCAGCTCCGGCTTGAACGGCAGGCTCGCCAGATGCGTCTCGACCGAGGTGGCGAGCGCCTCGATATAGGCTTCGTCCTCGTAATAAGGCGGCGTCACCCGCAGCGTCGGCTGCGCGCGCAGCCGCGCAAGCACGCGAAACACCTCGTCGCAGACGGTGGCCGACGTCGCAGCCGAATATTGCGGATAGAGGGGTACGGCAAGAATGCGATCGCAGCCCTTCGCAATCAGCGCATCGACGCCCGACTTGATCGAGGGGTTACCGTAGCGCATCGCCCATTCCACCGTCACCTGCTCGCGGTCCGACAGCATGGCTCCGAGCTTGTCGCTCTGCGAGCGCGTGATGGTCTTGAGCGGCGACTCGTTCTTCTCGGTGTTCCAGATCTTGAGATAGTCGCGCGCCTTGGCGCGGGGGCGGGTGCGCAGGATGATGCCGTTCAGCACCAGCTTCCAGATCAAGCCCTGATCCTCGATGACACGGGCGTCCGAGAGGAACTCCTTCAGATAGACCCGCACGCCGCGCGCGTCGGCGGTATCGGGCGTGCCGAGATTGACCAGGAGCACGCCGACGCGCGAGGGGGCGGGCTGCGTGGCCGGCATCGCGGTCTTGAGAGGGGCTAGGGTTGTCATGCCTCGTTGGGTCGCGCGTTGCCCCGAGCTTGTCAAGATCAGGCCGGTTTCGCTAGGGTCGCACCGAGGCGGGGGAGGAAAGATGACACTCGCGGAATGGTGCGTCTTCGGAGCATTGCTGCTCTATTTGGTGACGATCGTCTCGGTCAAATGGATCAGGTTTCGCGGGTTCGACAATTCACGCCCGCGCGATCCCGCCTTCTACGAAGACGCCATCGCGCAGCGCGCGCTCGGCGCCCACCAGAATGGTATCGAGACCTTTCCGTTCTTCGCCTTTGCGGTGCTGCTGGCCGAATACAGGGATTCGCCGCAGCGCCTGATCGACGAGCTCGCGGTGCTGTTCCTGATCGTGCGGATCGCCTATGTGCTGACCTATCTCGGCAACCGCCCGACGCTGCGCTCGATCCTCTGGAGCATCGGCTTTGCGATCAATCTCGGGATATTCTTCATGCCGGCGTTGAAGCAGTTTCTGCCGGTGTGAGTTCGTGAAACCGTAGCCCGGATGGAGCGAAGCGTAATCCGGGGTCCCCTCCACGGCGGCACTGTCCCGGATTGCGCTTCGCTCCATCCGGGCTACAACACCTGCCGCTCAAAAACACGTCGTCCGTTCGGCCGCGACGTAACCCAACAACAGGCCTGCGCCGAACAGCAGCACGAGGCCGGCGGCGGCGAATTCGATGCCGCGCATGAACAGTGCGCCGCTGCCGTCGCGTCCGGCGCTCAGGCGGGCGGCGATGTCCTTGGCGGAGACGGCGACCACCGCAATGGCCGCGACGGTGATCGCGGTGCCGAGCCCCATCAGCAAGGTCGCGGCGATGCCGGCCCAGAACAGGCCTTGGGCCAGCGCGAACACCAGCACCAGGATCGCGCCCGAACAGGGACGGATGCCGACGGTCAGGATCGCGGCAAAGCCGCGTCCCCAGCCACCCGGGCCGCCGAGTTCGCTCGGGGTGGGGCCGTGGGAATGGCCGCAATGCTCGTCATGGACGTGGTCATGCTGGTGGTGATGATGGGCGTGCGCATGGTGATGGTCTTGATCATGGTCATGCGGCACGCCCGCGATCGCCGGCACCGGCTGGACCACCTGGAGCGCGCGGATGAAGGTGCGGCCCTTGACCCAGACCAGGCGCAGACCGAACAGCGCGATCAACGCGTAGCTCGCGATCTCGATCACGCCCTCCGCCTTGCACATAGTCTTGGCGGTCGCATTCAGCACCCAGGCCGAGATGCCGACCATCAGGATCGCTACCAGCGACTGCATCAACGCCGAGGCAAACGACAGCGCGATGCCCCGCCGGGCGGTCTCGCGATTGGCGACGAGATAGGAGGCGATCACCGCCTTGCCGTGGCCCGGGCCGGCCGCGTGGAAAATGCCATAGGCAAAGGAAATGAACAGCAGCGTCCACACCGCGGAGCCATCGGACTTCGCGGCGCGGATGGTCGCCGACATCTGCCGATAGAATTCCGACTGTTTTGCCAACAGCCAGCCGATCAAGCCGCCGGCCTCGGGCTGGGCAGCTTGTGGCGAACGCGGCGCGCCGAACGGGTTCTGCGCGAGGAGATCGTGGAGCGCCGCATCGGTCACGCCCACGACGAGAAGAACGCCGGCGCAGACAGCGAGCCCGCGTGCCATGGGCGTGCGTTGCCGCTTCACGGGCAATCCACCGTGATCTTGTTGGCGAACATCATGCCGAAATTGGTGTTCTCGCCGCTCATGAAAGTCTGCTCGTTGAGCTTCTGCGCGGTCGCGGTGCCGTCGCTGGGACGATCGAGCTTCATCTGGCAGCCGGCGGGCGCGCCGACCAGCTTGACCGGGTTGTCCTTGGCCATCTGGAAGTCGATGAAGAAGGAACGGTCGAACACTTCGAGCACCAATTGCCTGGGCTTGAGGGGGTTCTTCAGCGGTAGCGTGAAGTGCAGGGTCAGGACAGTATCCTTGTAGTCGAGGAAGTAGTCGACCGGCTCCTGGAATCGCTCCTTCTTGCCGTCGGCTCGCGCGAAGGTGAAGTAGGCATATTCCTTCAGCGACTCGACATTGGTCTGCGCCAGCGGCCCCAGCTCCTCGCGGGTGTAGGCGCCCTTGGTCTTGCTCTCGAGCCCCTGCACCGCATAGGCCGAGAACATGTCGTCAAACGTCCAGGCGTGGCGCACGCCGGTGATGCTGCCGTCCGCGGCATAGAGCAACTCGCTGGTCGCAGTGATCCAGACATGCGGATGCGCCCGCGCCGCGCCTGCCGCGAGCGACAGGGCGACACCGAGCAGCAGCCCCAACAGGGCCCGCATGCCCATCAGGCCGCCTTCGGAGCGTCGAGCAGGCCGCGGCGACGCAAGAGCGCGTCGGGCTCCGGCGGGCGGCCGCGGAAGGCCTCATAGGCGGCTTCCGGATCGACCGATCCGCCGCTCGAGTAGATGTCGTCATGCAGGCGTTTTGCGACGGCGGGATCGAAGATGTCGCCGGCTTCCTCGAACGCGCCGAAGGCGTCGGCATCCATCACCTCCGACCACATGTAGCTGTAATAGCCGGCGGCATAGTGATCGCCGGTGAAGATGTGACCGAATTGCGTGGGACGGTGACGCAGCGAGATCTCCTCGGGCATGCCGATTTTTTCCAGCTCGCGTCTCTCGAAGGCGCGGACATCCTGCGCGGCGGAGGCCGGCTGGGTGTGGAATTCAAGATCGATCAGCGCCGAGGAGACGAACTCGACGGTGGCAAAACCCTGGTTGAATTTTCGCGCGGCCAGGAACCGTTGCAGCAGATCGTCCGGCAGCGGCTCGCCGGTCTGGTAGTGGCGGGCGAATTGCTGCAGCACCTCGGGCCGCTCCTGCCAGTGCTCGTAGAGCTGCGACGGCAACTCGACGAAATCGGTGAACACGGAGGTGCCCGACAGCGACGGATAGGTCACGTTGGAGAGCATGCCGTGCAGGCCGTGGCCGAACTCGTGGAACAGGGTGCGGGCGTCGTCCGGTGACAGCAGCGAGGGTTCCCCATCCGCGCCCTTTGAGAAGTTGCAGATGTTGAGGATCAGGGGTGCGACCTCGCCGTCGAGCTTCTGCTGGTCGCGCAGCGAGGTCATCCAGGCGCCGGAGCGCTTCGACGGCCGGGCGAAGTAGTCGCCATAGAACAGCGCCTTGTGCTTGCCGTCCTGCCCCTTCATCTCCCAAACCCGGACGTCCGGATGCCAGACCGGCACGTTCTTGCGCTCCTCGAAGGTGACGCCGAACAGGCGCGTGGCACAGTCGAAGGCGGCGGCGATCATGTGATCGAGCGCCAGATACGGCTTGATCGCGGCGTCGTCGAAATTGGCGCGCTGAAGGCGGAGCTTTTCGGCATAGAAGCGCCAGTCCCAGGGGGCGAGCTTGAAATTGCCACCCTCCTCCGTGATCAGCGCCTGCATGTCGTCGCGGTCGGCGAGGGCCCGCGCCCGCGCCGGTTTCCAGACCCGCTCCAGAAGGCCGCGCACCGCTTCCGGCGTCTTGGCCATGGAATCCTCGAGCCGGTAGGCCGCGAAAGTCGGATAGCCCAGGAGATTGGCGCTCTCCTCGCGCAGCTTCAGGACCTCGACGATGGTCGCGTTGTTGTCGTTGGCATTGCCGTTGTCGCCCCGCGCGGTGAAAGCCTTGTAGACCTTCTCCCGCAGGTCACGCCGGGCCGAGCTCTTCAGGAACTGTTCCACCGAGGAGCGCGACAGCGTGACGATGGCCTTGCCGGCCATGCCGCGTTCTTCTGCCGCAGCCTTGGCGCTGGCGACAAAACTCTCCGGCAGGCCCTGGCGGTCGGCTTCGCCGAGCTCCATGAACCATTCCTGCTCGTCGCCGAGCAGATGATGACTGAAGCTGGTGCCGAGCTGGGCGAGTCTCTCGTTGATCTCTGCCATCCGCGTCTTTGCCTCTTCGGAAAGGCCGGCGCCGGAACGGTGGAAGCGGGTGTAGGTACGCTCGAGCAGGCGGAGCTGTTCCGGTGTCAGACCGAGATTGGCGCGGTTCTCGTGCAGCTGGGCGATGCGGCCAAACAGCACGGCGTTCATCATGATGGGATTCCAGTGCCGCGCCATCCGCAAGGAAACCTCCTTGTCGATCTCCAGGATGGCCGGGTTGGAATGCGCCGAGACGAGGTCGTAAAAGACTGACGCAACCTTGCTGAGCAGCTTGCCCGAGCGCTCCAGCGCCGTGATGGTGTTGGCGAAGTCGGGCGCAGTCGGGTCGTTGGTGATCGCAGCGATCTCGGCGGAGTGGTCCGCGAAGGCCTGCTCGAAGGCCGGGAGGAAGTGCTCCGGCCTGATCTCGTCGAAGGGCGGGGTCGCAAATGGCGTCACCCAGGCCTTCAGCAGCGGGTTGGTCTCGGAGTCCGTAGTTTGGCGGGTTTCTGACATTACAAGTCCCGATTTGTGGCTCGATTGTTGCGGCCAGCTATAGCACGCGATGGGGCTTTTTTGGGCCATTTGCCCTTGCTCCCGGCTGCCTTTTCGGGGAGATTGCGGCCCTTCAAAGCCTAGGACCCCTGAGCTCATGAACGCGACTTCCTCGTCTTCCCGTCGGATCGTCTGGCCGAGCGTCATCACCGTCATCAGCGCCGCCATCCTGATCGGCGCCGAGGTGTTCGGCGCGGCGTTTGCCGGCGGCTGGGCGCTCGCGATCCTGTTCGGGCTGGGCGAGCAGGGCACGCACATCCTTCAGGCCGCGCTGTTCGCGCTCGGCGTGCTCGTCATGACTGCCTTCATCCGCGCCGCTCAGCGCGTCGAGCCGTTCACGAAGCGCGGCTGAAGCGCGCACGCGCGCGAGTGACGCGCGCCGCACAGAAAACTTAACGCGCGTTCATCTTCCGCGTCGCTCGCGCAACACTGCGCAAGCAGATGTTAGGCAATTCTGTTCGCAGGCTAAAAAATCTCTTGCGAAGCAGAGTCAAAACACTTATGTGCGGATTGCCCAATTTCGCACGTGCCTGTGGTCGTGTGTCAGTCGGTAGGTATCCGGACAAGAGGCCGGACAGCCGCCAAGGGGTGAAGAAGCCGAGGGGCTCTTCGGAAGTGTGGAAGTCGGAAGGCTCATAGCCGGAAGACGAAAGCAAACCCGGAGCGTCCAGCATCTCTCTCAAAGAGATGCCTTGTCGAAGGTGACTTTGCTCTTTGCAACCGTGACTGGCAGCCGGAGGCGAACCGGCGCACCCCGCTCTCAACGGGGGACGCGACTTAAAGCAACGACGGATCGGGCTTTTTTGGTCTCTACCGGCAGTCCAACGCCGGCGCGGGCTACTGAAAAGGCTTGTCCTTCATTGCCAGGTGTGCGGGCGGGAACATTCCCAACCAATCCACGGCAGCACAGTCTGATCTGAGTCTTTGGCTCGTCGCGCCTCCATCGCGCGATCTGGCCGGAGCGCTCTTATCCGACGTCATTTTTTGAACGGATCCCCGTCGCTGGGCCGTTTGGGAGAGTGCTATGACCGACCGTATCCAGGAATTCCTGCGCAACCGCCGCAGCGAGGGCCTCGACACCGAACCGTGCCTCGTGGTCGACCTCGAAGTCGTGCGCGACAATTACCAGACCTTTGCCAAGGCGCTGCCCGACAGCCGCGTGTTCTATGCCGTCAAGGCGAACCCGGCGCCGGAAGTGCTGGCTTTGCTCGCCTCCATGGGCTCCTGCTTCGACACCGCCACGGTCGCCGAGATCGAGATGGCGTTGGCCGCCGGTGCGACGCCCGACCGCATCTCCTTCGGCAACACGATCAAGAAGGAGCGCGACATCGCGCGTGCCTTCGCGCTCGGCATTCGGCTGTTCGCGGTCGATTGCGCCGCCGAAGTCGAGAAGGTCGCCCGTGCCGCTCCCGGCGCAAAGGTGTTCTGCCGCATCCTCTATGACTGCGCCGGCGCCGAATGGCCGCTGTCGCGCAAGTTCGGCTGCGATCCAGAGATGGCCGTCGACGTGCTCGACGTTGCCAAGCGTCTGGGCCTGGAGCCGTGCGGCATCTCCTTCCATGTCGGCTCGCAGCAGCGCAAGGTGAAGGCGTGGGACCGTGCGCTGGCGATGGCCTCGCAGGTGTTCCGCGACTGCGCCGAGCGCGGCATCAACCTGACCATGGTCAACATGGGCGGCGGTTTCCCGACCAAGTACCTGAAGGACGTGCCGCCGGTGGTCACCTACGGGCGCTCGATCTTCCGCGCGCTGCGCAAGCACTTCGGCAACCAGATTCCGGAGACCATCATCGAGCCGGGCCGCGGCATGGTGGGCAACGCCGGCATCATCGAATCCGAGGTCGTGCTCATCTCGAAGAAGAGCGACGAGGACGAGGTGCGCTGGGTCTATCTGGACATCGGCAAGTTCGGCGGTCTCGCCGAGACCATGGACGAGTCGATCCGTTACGCCATCCGCACCCCGCATGACGGTGCGGACATGACACCGTGCGTGCTCGCTGGGCCAACCTGCGACAGCGCCGACGTGCTGTACGAGAAGAACCCGTATCCGCTTCCGGTGACGCTCGAGATCGGCGACAAGCTGCTGATCGAAGGCACCGGGGCCTATACGTCGACCTACTCGGCGGTGGCGTTCAACGGCATCCCGCCGCTGAAGACCTACCACATCTGATCCGCCTCTCGTCCGAGGCCTGACGAACCCGGGAGCCGGCTTGCCGGCTCCCTCCCTGACATTTCGATTTCTGACGACGCCTTGGACCGGCGTGCTTTGCGCACGTCGGCTTCAAGCGGGGACTGACGCGCCATGACTGCTCTTCGGAAGACACAGGTTGACCCCACCTCGAAAGCCGCTCCGTTCGCGATCCGTGCGGAGCGTGCTGGCGACGTTGCGATGCGTGAAGCGCTGCTCGATGCGTCCTTTGGCGATAACCGCCATGGCCGCACCTGCCAGCGCCTGCGCGACGGACGCGCACCCGCAGCCGGCCTTGCGCTGGCCGCGATGCGCGAGGGGAAGCTCGTGGGAACCGTGCGGCTGTGGCACGTCAGCGCCGGAGGCAGGCCCGCTCTGGTCCTCGGACCGCTGGCGGTGGACCCTGCTTGCCGCGAGCTCGGGATCGGCGCCGCGCTGATGCAACAAGCGCTGGCTGCCGCCCGGGCGCGCGGGCATGCCGCCGTGATCCTGCTTGGCGATGCCCCTTATTACGCCCGCTTCGGCTTCTCAGCCGCCAACACCGGCGAGCTGTCGCTGCCCGGTCCGTTCGAGCGCGACCGCCTGCTGGCGATCGAATTCGAAGCGGGTGCGCTGGATGGCGCCGCCGGGATGATCGTCCCGACTGGCGCGGCCCTACCCAAACGGAGGGTAGTTCGCGGCCTCGAGGCGCGCGCGGCGTAAGGGATTGCCATGATCGCGATGACCAAAGCCGCGGCGAGCGGAGATGCTCGCGCGACCCTTTGCTTTAGGGTTGCGCGGGCCTGAGAAACGCCCTTTAACCCGCCAAACGCCCCCTTCAGTCGAGGCCCAAGACCATGTCCCGTCGCCTGATCTCCACCGGCTCTCCGCTTGAGAAGACCGTCGGCTACAGCCGCGCCGTGATCGACGGCGAGTTCGCCTTTGTCGCGGGCACCACCGGCTATGACTACACGACGATGGCCATGCCGGCCGATGTCACGAGCCAGTCACGCAACTGCTTCAAGACCATCGAAGCCGCCCTGCAGGAGGGCGGATTCGAGATGGCCGATATCGTCCGCGCGACCTATTACGTCACCGACGCCAGCTATATCGATGCCCATTTCGCCGTCTGCGGCGAGGTTCTCGGTGACATCAGGCCGGCCGCGACCTTGCTGGTCGTCAGCGGCCTCGCCAAGCCCGAGATGAAGGTCGAGATCGAAGTCACCGCCAAGCGCCGTAGCGCCTGATCCCCCCTCACCATTTGTTCGCCAGCACGTTCCGGAGAAACCATCCCATGAGCCACCCCTCGCAGATCTACGCGAAGATCACTGGTCCCATCGTCATGGTCGGCTTCGGCTCCATCGGGAAAGGCACGTTGCCGCTGATCGAGCGGCATCTCGATTACGACAAGTCGCGCGTCACCGTGATCGATCCCAAGGACGAGGGCCGCAAGGCGCATTGCGAGAAGCACAATGTGCGTTTCATCCAGAAGGCCGTGACCAGGGACAATTATCGCGAGTTGCTGACCCCGCTGCTCACCGAAGGCGGCGGCCAGGGCTTTTGCGTCAATCTCTCGGTCGATACCGGTTCCACCGACATCATGGAGCTCTGCAACGAGCTCGGCGCTCTCTATATCGACACCGTCAACGAGCCCTGGCTCGGCTTCTATTTCGACTCCTCGAAAGGCCCGGAAGCGCGCTCCAATTACGCCCTTCGCGAAGCGACGCTGGCTGCCAAGAAGGCGCGCCCCGCAGGCTCGACGACGGCGGTCTCCTGCTGTGGCGCCAATCCCGGCATGGTCTCGTTTTTCGTGAAGCAGGCGCTGCTCAATGTCGCCGCCGATCTGAAGCTCAATGCCCCCAAGCCGAAAACCAAAGCCGAATGGGCGGACTTGATGCGACAGGCCGGCATCAAGGGCATCCACATCGCTGAACGCGACACCCAGCGCTCCAAGAAGCCGAAAGAGCCGGATGTCTTCGTTAACACCTGGTCGGTGGAAGGTTTTCTGTCGGAAGGCGTGCAGCCATCAGAACTCGGCTGGGGCACCCATGAAAAATGGATGCCCGAAAATGCGCGGACTCACGAAGCCGGCTGTGGCGCTGCCATCTATCTGATGCAGCCCGGCGCCAACACGCGCGTGCGCACCTGGTGCCCGACCCGCGGCGCGCAGTATGGCTTCCTCGTCACCCACAACGAGTCGATCTCGATCGCCGACTATTTCACCGTGCGCGACGCATCGGGCACGGCGGTGTACCGTCCGACCTGCCACTATGCCTATCATCCGGCTGACGATGCCGTGCTGTCACTGCATGAAATGTTCGGCCGCGCCGCGAAGATGCAGGAGAAGCACCACATCCTCGACGAGAACGAGATCGTCGACGGTATCGACGAACTCGGCGTGCTGCTGTTCGGCCATGACAACAATGCCTATTGGTACGGCTCGCAGCTCTCCATCGAAGAGACCCGCAAGCTCGCGCCCTACCAGAACGCCACTGGCCTGCAAGTGACCTCCGCCGTGCTCGGCGGCATGGTGTGGGCGCTCGAAAACCCGAAGGAAGGCATCGTCGAAGCCGACGAGATGGATTTCGATCGCCTGCTGGAAATTCAGCTGCCGTATCTCGGCCCGGTGAAGGGGTTTTATACCGACTGGACGCCGCTGACGGATCGTCCGGGACTGTTTCCGGAGGATATCGATACGTCAGATCCGTGGCAGTTCCGGAACGTTCTGGTGCGGTGAGAGCCGTCACCCAACTCTCCGCTCGTCATTCCGAGGCGCGCCACTTGGCGCGAGCCCGGAATGACAGGGGAGCCTACTTCCTCTCAATCGGCGGCGCGATCTTCTCGGCTGGCGCTGGCGGCAATGCTGGTTTAGCCGCACCGGCAGCCCCTTGCGTCTGTGGGTCGGGTCGCGCCGGCTCTGGGGCGGGCGTGGTCGGCCGGTCGCCGCCGGGCTTGGCTTCCGCGGGCTTGTTCTGATCGTCGGACGGCGTGCCCTGAAGGGGTTGCGTCGCCTGGGCCGTCTGCATCCGGGTCTCGGCGCGGATTTGCGCCAGCGACATGCCTGACACCACGACGCCTGCCGCGAACAGCGAGCAGGCAACCATCAGGTCGAGCTTCAGTCTGCGCTTGTCATATTGGCCGGGCATGTCGATCACCGCCTTTGTCCAGGGGATCAACGAAATCGCCGGTCTGCGGTTCCCTGCCCGTGACGGCCGGAACTCGACGCCTGCGCGCTCAATCCGTGGTGCTGACTTCCCAGGTGGCGTGGCGGACGCCGGGCAGGTGCTGGAGATCGGTCGCCACCGCATTCAGCTCGTTCGGATCGACGGCGCTCGCGACCAGCTTTGCCACGATCTCGATCAAATCATCCCCGGTTTCGACCATTTCGATATCGGCCACCAGATATTTTGCGCCCTCGAGCTTCTCGACGAGCCGGTCGCGCATGTCGGGCAAGGCGTCCGGTGCGACCGCGAGCTTGAAGTAATAGGTCGCCTCGGAGGTCTTCTCGTTCAGCGGAATGCGGTTGATGGCGTTGACCAATGGCCGCAACATGGTGTTGCCGGCAATCACGAACACCGTCAGCGCCGCCGCCTGGGCAATCATGTCGGCGCCCGCGCAGGAGCCGACCGCGGCTGAAGCCCATAGCGTCGCCGCGGTATTGAGCCCGCGCACGTCCATGCCCTGCTTCATGATGACGCCGGCGCCGAGGAAGCCGATGCCCGAGACGACGTAGGAGATTACCCGCACCGCGCCGTCGGCGCCGGTCAGGTGCATGGCGAGATCGACGAAGGCGGCGGCGCCGACCGCGACCAGCACGTTCGTACGCAGGCCCGCGGTGCGCTGGCGGTACTGCCGCTCGGCACCGATCAGCGTGCCCAGCACGAAGGCCGTGAACAGACTGACCAGCGTGTCCGCAAAGTCAGCGATCTGGAAGGTCGTCAGAAACCGCATGGCCCCATCTACGGCCGGAACGATGACAGATCAAAGCTCCAGCAGCCCGCCATCCCCATTTTCGTCGGCGAACGCCAGCAGCGTCCCCTTGGCGTTCCAGCCGAGCGCGGCCACCGGCGGCGTGCCATTGCGGCGGACAAGGATCTCGGCGCCGTCCTCCAGACGCACCATCAGCACGGTGCCGTCGCTATAGCCGGCGGCGAAGATGTCGTTCCTGGGATGGCATGCGACGACCGACACGCGCGCCTGGAGCGGCGCGAGCATCGCGGGCTCCTTGCCCATCGGGCCGTCCTTGCTGGCAAACGGCCACAGGATCACCGTGTCGGCGCCCGAGGTCGCCAGCGCCTTGCCGCCCGCGCTCCACGACATCGAGCGGACGCGGCCGGGATAGCCGGTCATACGCATGTGCCTGTTGTCGGCAAGCCGCCACCCGTGCAGCGCGGATTCGTGCATCGTGGTGACCAGGAATTTGTTGTCCGGGCTGAAGGTGACGCCGAGATGCGAGCCGGCCCAGGGCAGGAATTCGGCCGATCCCGCCATGTTGGGAAACCACAGCGTCGCGCCGTTGTAATGGGCGATCGCGAGACGCTGGCCCTTCGGCGCAAACGCGAGGCCGCCAACGGTTGAGGGCACCTCAAGCGACTTCTCCTCGCTCTTGCCGCTCTTGAAGAAAGCGGTCTTGCCGGCCGACCAGGCGTAGGCACCGTCCGGATGCAGCGCCACCGCATCGATCCAGCGCCGTTTCGGGTCGCTCGCAAGCAGCGTCACCTCGCCCTTGGCGTCGAGCGACACGACTTTTCCATCGTCGCCGCCCATCACGAGGCGCTTGCCATCGGAGGCGGCCGAGAGAATGCCGCCGCTGTGCACGGCGACCTTGCTGATCTCGCCCTGGCCATCCACGAACGCGACATTCTCCTCGCCGCCGACGAAGGCAGCGCGGGGCCCAAGGAAATGCACGGAGGTCACGACCATGCCGAGCGCGAGCGGCTTGACGCGCTCGGTGACGGAGACGATCGAGGCGGAATCGGCGGGCGGCGTAAACTCTTTCATCACGAGACGATGCAGCTCTCAAAACCCTGGCGAATGAGATCTTGCGGCAATTCGCGGCCGATGAAGACGAGGCGGCTCTCGCGCGGCTCGCCGTCCTTCCACTTCCGCTGGTGGTTGCCCTCCAGCATCATGTGGACGCCCTGGAAGACGTAACGGTCGTCGTCGTCGTGGAAGGCGAGGATGCCCTTGGAGCGCAGGATCTTGCCGCCCTCCACCTGCACCAGATTCTGGAGCCAGGGCATGAACACGTTGGGATCGAGCGGCTTGTCGGTCTTGAGCGACAGCGATTGCATATCCTCGTCGTGATAGTGCTTCAGGCCGTGGCCGTGATCATGATCGTGATGATGGTCGTGGCCGTGGTGATGATGATCATGGTCGTGGTCATGATCATCGGCATTCAGGAAGTCCGGCTCGATGTCGAGGATGCGATCGAGGTCGAAGGCGCCGCGGTCGAGCACGTCGGCCAAAGCCACCGAGCAGCGCTCGGTGCGGTGCAGCTTCGCATAGGGGTTGATGGCACGGATGCGGGCCTCGACCTCGGCAAGCTCGCCCTTGGTGACGAGATCGGTCTTGTTCAGCACGATGACGTCGGCAAAGGCGATCTGGTTCTTGGCCTCGGGCGCGTCCTTGAGACGGTCGGACAGCCATTTTGCGTCCGCAACCGTGACCACCGCATCGAGACGCGCGTTCTTCTGCACGTCCTCGTCGACGAAGAAGGTCTGGGCCACCGGTGCCGGATCGGCAAGACCGGTGGTCTCGACGATGATGGCGTCGAACTTGCCCTTGCGCTTCATCAGGCCTTCCATGATGCGCACGAGATCGCCACGCACGGTGCAGCAGATGCAGCCGTTGTTCATCTCGAACACTTCCTCATCGGCGCCGATGATGAGGTCGTTGTCGATGCCGATCTCGCCGAATTCGTTGACGATGACGGCGTACTTCTTGCCGTGGTTTTCCGACAGGATGCGGTTCAACAGCGTGGTCTTGCCGGCACCGAGATAGCCGGTCAGGACGGTCACAGGAATTTTTGGGGCGGTCGCTTCAGACATAACAACTCCGGACTTCGGGCTTGTCGCGCGACGCGAGGCGGGGTGGCCCCTGCCCTAGTGGTCAAGCGCGGCGGTCAGGGCCTTTATATTGTGCCTGACCATATCAATGTAAGTGGGTGCAGGCCCCTTTTCGCCGGTCAAACCGTCCGAAATCAGGGTCCCGCCGACTTTTGAGCCGGTCTCCGCCGCGATCCGCCGGATCAGCCGGTCGTCGCTGATATTTTCCAGGAACACGGCTGGGATTTTCTGGGCCTTGATCTGGCCGATGATGGTGGCGATGTCCCGGGCGCTGGGCTCGGTTTCCGTGGAGACGCCGAGCGGCGCGATGAATTGGACGCCGTATGCCGCGGCGAAATAGCCGAAGGCGTCATGGGTCGAGATCACCTTGCGCCGCTCGGGCGGGATTTTGGCCACGGCATCGCGGACCTCGCGGTCCAGCGTTTCGAGCTTTTCCAGATAGGCCTTGGCCTGGGCGCGGAAGAGCTCCGCGTCATCAGGGTCGGCCGCGGCCAGCGCATTGGCGATGTCGGTGACGTAGATTTTGGCGTTGGGAACGGACTGCCAGCCATGCGGGTCGGCGGCCGAACCGAGCTTGAGCGGCGCGATGCCGGCGCTCGCGGTGATCACCTGCGCCTTGGATCCGGAGGACTGCACGAGGCGCGGCAGCCAGCCCTCGAGACCAAGGCCGTTGACGATGACCAGCTTTGCGTCCGCGATCCGCTTCGCATCGCTGGGCGCGGGCGTGTAGACGTGGACGTCGCTGTCGGCCCCGACCAGCGTCGTCAGATTGATCCGGTCGCCGCCGACATTACGGACGAAATCGGCGAGGATCGAGAAGCTCGCAACGACCTTCAGCTGCTCCGCAGCGTGCAGCGGCGAGGCGATCAGCAAGAGCACACAAAGCAGGATGCGCCGCATCGCTGTCACGCTTCCAGATGCCGGCCGGGAAACAGCTGCCTGACGACGCCGCCGACCCGGCCGAACAGGACGGAGACGGTGTAGAGCGCGCTCGCCACCAGAATGATCGCAGGGCCCGAGGGCACACGGGTCTGGAACGACAGCACAAGACCTGCATAGCCGGAGACGGCGGCAGCGACGACCGCGATGCAGATCATGACGGTGAGATCGCGCGACCAGAACCGCGCGATGCCGGCCGGCAGGATCATCAGGCCGACCGCGAGCAGCGTGCCGAGCGCCTGAAAGCCGTTGACGAGGTTGATCACGACCAGCGCAAGGAAAGCGAGATGCGCAGGCCCGCCAGCCCGGCTCACGGTGCGCAAGAACAAGGGATCGACGCTCTCGATCACCAGCGGGCGATAGATCACGGCGAGCACCAGCAGCGTCACCGTGGCGTTGAAGGCGACGACCAGCAGCGTCTGATCGTCCATCGCGAGGATATTGCCGAACAGCACGTGCAGCAGGTCGATATTGGTGCCCTTGATCGAGACGATGGTCACGCCCAGTGCCAGCGAGGCCAGATAGAAGATCGCGAGCGAGGCATCCTCCTTCAACCCGGTCGAGCGTGCGACGAGGCCTGCGAGGATCGCGACGGCAAAACCCGCGATCAGGCCGCCGGCCGTCATCGCGAACAGGTTGAGACCCGAGAGTAGGAAACCGACAGCGGCGCCGGGGAGGATGGCATGCGCCATGGCGTCGCCGACCAGGCTCATTCGCCGCAACATCAGGAACACGCCGATCGGCGCGCCCGCGAGCGACAGCGCGATCACGGCCGCGAGCGCACGTCGCATGAACTCGAATTCGGTGAACGGGTCGATCAGCGCGTCATAAAGCATCGGATATCAAGCCGCCCGTGAGCGGGCATCATCGGCCGAGCAGGCGGCGGCGCTGTCGTCGAAGGCTTCGCACATCCGCATCGCGACCATAAGGTTTTCCGGCGTCAGCACCTCTGCCGTCGGGCCCCACGCCACGGGCCCGCGCGCCAGCACCAGCGTCTCGCTGAAATGGGTGCGCACCATCTCCATGTCGTGCAGCGCGGCGAGGACGGTGCGGCCCTCGCCATGCCAGTGCTTCACCAGCGCCAGCAGATCGGCCGTGGTCTTGCTGTCGATGGCGTTGAAGGGCTCGTCCAGCACGATCAGCCGCGCGTCCTGGAGCAGCACGCGCGCAAACAGCACGCGCTGCATCTGGCCGCCCGAGAGTGTGCCGATCGGGCGGTTTTCGAAACCGTTGAGACCGACGGAAGCGATTGCGCGGAGGATCTTTTCGCGCGCCGCCTTGCCGATGCCGCCGAACAGGCCGGTCCCGCGCCACAGCCCGGTGGCAACGAAGTCCAGCACCGAAATCGGGAAGCTGCGGTCGATCTCCGCACTCTGCGGCAGATAGGCGATATCGCGGCTGTCGAGCCCGCCGAGATGGATGCTGCCGTCGAGTGGTCTGAGGATGCCGACAATGCCGCGCAGCAGTGTCGACTTGCCGGCCCCGTTCGGGCCGATCACGGCCAGCAACGCGCCCGGGGCGACCTCACCATTGAGGTGGTGCACGGCCGGGTGACGGTCATAGCCGAGCGTAACGTTGTGGAAATGCAGCGCCGCCATGGTCACCTCATCGCCAGGAAGACCACGCCCCAGAGCACGGCGCAGACCACGAGCGCGGCCGCGAGGCGGGCGGCCATCGTCATGCGCAGGATCGACCAATGCGCCGCCTGAGCCGGATGCGGAGAGGCCGCACCATGGATGTGTGCGTGGGTGTGATCGTGTCCATGCGAATGCCCGTGGTCACGGGAATGATCATGGGAATGGCCATGAGCATGATCGTGATGATGGGCTTGGGACGCGGCGGGAACCATGCCGAAACGTTATATTATAACATTACCTCTGTCCACGCCGGGCTCTAGGGCTTCCCGATCACCATGGCGATGGCGGCGGCGACGAACGGGAACGGCACCGAAACCGCACAGCGGAACCAGACGAAACGGGCCGGCATGAACGGAATTTCCCACAAAATCACCCGCTGGAAGGCAAACAGCGCCCAAGCGACGACATAGGCGACCACCTGCGGTACCCCACCGCCCGATTTCAGCGCCACCGTACCGATCGAGAACCCGATCACCGGGCCGCCGGGGGTCGCGGCCCCGGCGACCACGGCAGTCGCGACCCCGAGCCAACCGCTGTCCGGGCCGAGCCAGCCGCTGATCACCTCCTGCGGGATGATGGCGGCGATGTAGCCGGAGCCGATCACCCCCAGCGCGATCCGGGGCACGATGTTGATGAAGTCCATGGAGCCTTCGCGCAGCGAGGCCTTGAACACCGGTGGGCCGCGGCGAAAGGCGATCAGGCCGACGCCGAACACCGAGCCCCACAACAGGATGTCGATTAGAAGCGCGGCGCTCAATTCTCGTCGTCCTTCAGGGCTGGCTTCGGATAGAGCCGGACATAGACGAAGCGGCCGAGCGCGCCTGCGAGCACCGGCAACGGCAGCGAGATGACGATGCGCCACAGCGTGAAGTCGGTACCCATGATCGGGATTTCCCAAGCCACCGCCCGGCCATAGCCGATCAAGGTCCAGCTCACGACCATGGCGATGGTGGCACCGAAATCGGCACCGACCGCCAGCAGCGCACTCGCCACGGGATAGGCGGTGAAGGGACCGCCGGGCAGGATCGCGCCGAAGGCAGTGCCGATCAGAAGGCCTTTCAGGCCCGATTTCGGCCCGAGCGCGCGCGAGACTTTTTCGTGCGGCAGGATTTCCGAGATGAAGGCGCCGAGCAGGCACCCGGCCAGCACGCGCGGCAGGATGCCGCCGAACAGCGAGAGATCGTGGGTCAGGATCTCGAGAACACCGTCGGTGCCGTCACGCCGCCAGACCAGACCCGCGCTCACCGCCACCAGCGCTGCGATGATGATGGTCGACCAGCCGATCGGCTTGCGCACGCGCCCCGGCCGTGGCTCGGAGTCCGCGTCCTCGGCGGGCGCCGGGTCTTTCGGGGAGGGTTCTGACAACGGGCGCGTTCGGCTCGAGGGTGATGCCCGTCCTGATTAAGGGCGCCGCAGATGCGATGCAAACAGTACGATGACGGGAGCGATGCGCACCTCGCGCAGGGCCATGCGGGGCCGAATTCCGCACAGCAAAAAGGCGGCCGCACGTGCGACCGCCTTCCGTTGTTTCCGTCATTCCGGGGCGGCGAAGCCGAACCCGGAATCTCGAGATTCCGGGTCTGGTGCTAGCGCACCATCCCGGAATGGTGGCGTAAAATCTTACGCCTTGTCGAACAGGGACTCGACGTATTCCCAGTTCACGAGGTTCTCGACGAACGCCTTGAGATAGTCCGGACGGCGGTTGCGATAGTCGATGTAGTAGGAGTGCTCCCAGACGTCGCAGCCGAGGATCGGGGTGGCGCCGTGCACCAGCGGATTCTCGCCGTTCGGGGTCTTGGATATCTCGAGCTTGCCGTTCTTGACTTGGAGCCAGCACCAGCCGGAGCCGAACTGGCCGACGCCGGCCGCCTGGAAGTCGGTCTTGAACTTCTCGAAGCCGCCGAGATCCTCGTTGATCTTCTTCTCGATCTTGCCCGGCAGCTTGGTGCCGCCGCCATTGGGCTTCATCCAGCTCCAGAAATGGATGTGGTTGTAGTGCTGGCCGGCATTGTTGAACACCGCGGGGTTCTTGCCGAACGAGCCCTTGACGATCTCCTCAAGGGACTTGCCTTCCCATTCGGTGCCCTTGAGCGCGTTGTTGCCGTTGGTGACATAGGCCTGATGATGCTTGTCGTGGTGGAATTCGAGCGTTTCCTTCGACATGAATTGCCCGAGGGCGTCATAGGCGTAGGGGAGTGGGGGCAGCGTAAAGGTCATGGGTGTTGTCCGCGACTGATGGGGGAACGAGACTTAACGGTCACCCCTTATAGAAGGTTCCGTGGCCGTTAAATACCGCGAATTTTCCAGAAGGCATGGTGCGGCGGCTTGGCCGGATTGCATAAAATCGTCGCAAGGATGTCGGTCGTTTCAACCGGGCCGTAAAATATCATTGCCTTTGAGGTGCTTATGGCAGAACGAAACGCACCGGCGGCACGGAGATGCGAAAGAGAGAGCGATGAGCATCGAGATCGACATTTTGAACGGCGACGCCTCATGGCCGATCGCACAGCCCCTGCTCAGCGCCGTCTGGGGACGCGACGCCGTCGAGAAGCCCTCCTGGGCTCACGTCAAATGGGCCAATGCCGATTTGCGCGTGCTGATCGAGACGCCCGAGGATGGTCTCGTCTGCCATGTCGGCATCTATTTCCGCACCGTCACCTGGAACGGGCAGAAGGTTCACATCGGCGGCATCGGCGGCGTCTGCACGCGGGAGGACCGGCGCGGCCGCGGCTATGCCACCATGGCGATCGACGCCGCGCTGCATACCATGCGTGCCAACGAGGCGGTCCGCTTCGCGCTGCTGTTCTGCGAGCCGCACAATGTCGCGTTCTACCAGAACCGCAGCTGGCTCCCCTTCAAGGGCGAGGTCTATTGCGAGCAGCCGGAGGGGCGGATCCGCTTCACCCACATGGCGCCCTATGTCTGCAACATCGTCAGCGCGCCGACGCTGGGCACCATCGACCTCTGCGGCCTGCCCTGGTGAGCCCTGCGTGAAGCGAGGCTGGCGCCGGCGCCGCACGCCATATAATATGTCGGTCATCATCCAATATTCCGCGCGGTGACACATGACGATCGACGCCTCGATAGACGCCGTGCCGCCGCCTGCCCCGGTCGCCTCCCCCATCGCCGGCTTGCTGACGGCACCGATCCTGCCCACACTGCTGCGGCTTGCGATCCCCAACATGATCGCGATGGTCGGCAGCACGCTCGTTGCGGTCGCCGAGACCTCCTATATCGGCCGGCTCGGCACCATCCCGCTCGCAGCGATCGCGCTGGTGTTTCCGTTCGCCATGCTGACGCAGATGATGAGCGCGGGCGCGATGGGCGGCGGCGTCTCGTCTGCGATCAGCCGCGCGCTCGGCGCCGGCGATCGGACCCGTGCGGCGACGCTGGCGCTGCACGCCGCCATCATCGGCCTCTGCGGCGGGCTTTTCTTCACGGTGACGATGCTCGTCTTCGGCCGCTCGTTCTTCATGCTGCTGGGCGGGCGCGAGCGTGTACTCGAGGAAGCCAGCGGCTATTCGCAAATGCTGTTCTCCGGCGCGGTCGCGATCTGGCTCGTCAACACGCTGGCCTCGGTGATCCGCGGCACCGGCGACATGCGTCTGCCCTCGATGGCGCTGATCGGGACGAGCGTGCTCCAGATCGCGCTCGGCGGCACGCTGGGGCTTGGCCTATTCGGCGTGCCGCAATTCGGCATGCCCGGCGTCGCCGCCGGTCAGTTGATCGCGTTCACCTGTGCTGCGATCTTTTTCCTCTGGTATCTCTGGTCCGGCCGCAGCCGGCTGCCGCTGGATTTCCGCGCCTTCCATTTCGATCGCGCGTTGTTCTTCGACATCCTCAAGGTCGGCGCGGTCGCCTGCCTGTCGCCGCTCCAGACCGTGCTCACCATTTTGATCTTCACCAAGATCCTGGCGACCTTCGGCACCGAGATGTTGGCCGGTTACGGCATCGGCTCGCGACTGGAATTCTTGCTGATCCCGATCACCTTCGCCTTCGGCATCGCATCGGTGCCGATGGTCGGCATTGCGATGGGCGCCGGACAGGTGAAACGCGCGCGGCGCGTGGCCTGGACCGCGGCCGCGGCCTCGGGAATTACGGTCGGCCTGATCGGCCTCGTCATCGCGCTCGATCCGTCTCTGTGGGTTTCGCTCTTCACCAGGGATGCCGGCGTCGCCGCCGCCGCGCACAGCTACTTCCACTGGGCGGGCCCGACCTTTGTGTTCTTCGGCATGGGCGTGTCGCTGTATTTCTCCTCGCAAGGCGCGGCGCGGGTCGGCGGTCCCGTGCTCGCCTCCACCGCGCGCCTTCTGATCGTCGCGATCGGCGGCGGCACCCTCATGATGGCGCAGGCTCCAGCCTGGACCCTGTTCGCACTGGTCGGCGGCGCCATGGTGGTGTTCGGGCTGTCGACCGCAGGCTCGGTCGCCTTGGTGCGCTGGGGCAAATGAGCGCAGGTCAATGCACGCAGGCAGATAAACGCAGGAATGTGATTCCATCCAGCGTTGCACTATCCTGCTGGGCTGCTATGGAGGCGCTCCACCTCGGGGCTCTCTTCATGACTTCCAGATTCGCTGCTCTCATCGTCCTTGTGGCTGCGTTCCTTGGCGCGACTGCCGCCCATGCGCAGAGCGCCGACGGGACCTGGCTCACCCAGGCCGGGGATGCCCGCGTCAAGATCAGCAAATGCGGCGGCGGCATCTGCGGCAACGTCGTCTGGCTGCGTGAACCCCACGACACCGCGACCGGCCAGCCCGCTACCGATAGCAAGAATCCCAATCCCGCCCTCGCCAGGCGCCCGATGATCGGCTTGCCATTGTTCAGCGGCATGCAGCCTTCAGGACCGAACAAATGGTCGGGCCAGATCTACAATGCCGACGACGGCAGCACCTATGCGAGCAGCGTGACCGTGACATCTGCGGATTCACTGCGGGTCGAAGGCTGCGTCGGCGCGCTCTGCGGCGGCGAAACCTGGACCCGCGCGGGGCGCTAGCGCTTCACGCCATCATTGCCTTCAGCGCCGTCGCCGCCGAGGCGTAGCCGCCCCGCGCACCGTCGATGAAATGGACGTGGTCGCTGCGGAGCGCCGACGGGGTGAAGCAGGTCATCATCGCGGCGTCCTGCTGGTGGAGCCCGTAACGCACGATGCCGTCGCGCGCGGCAGTCGCGAGGCGATCGCTGAGCGCGCGTTCGAGCTCCGGCGTACAGTCGAGGATCATGCGCAGGCCGTCGTCGTATTTGCGGAAGTCGGAGTTCTCCACGACCTGCCGCTTATAAAGCTTCGGCACGAAGCCGCCGAGCTTGAGGTCGAAGCGCATGATCAGATAGACGAACAGCGTGTAGGCCAGCACGCTGGCGCGGCGTGCGAACAGCGGACCTCCGCGCTTGGTGCGCGCCTCATATTCCAGCCCCTGCGGCGGCCATGTCAGCGGTGGCCCTTGTGGCGGCACGGGCCGACCGGCATCCGGGCTGCGCTCGACGAGATGGATGATGTCCTCGATCACGTTGCGGAATGCCGAGGGATCGGCGCCCTGGGCCGGCATGACCAGCACGGACAGGATCAGGCCGCGCGCAGCCGGAATCACCTCGAAGCGGCAGGACAGGCCGGAGAGATCGGGCTGCGTGCCCGCGGGCGCTTCGGCGATCGCAAACTCGCTGCGCTTCATCGCAGCGTCCGCCCAGGCGAGCCCGCCGCCAGAAAACATCGCATACGACAAATTGGCCGACGGACCGAAGCGCGCGACGCGTACGTCTAGGCCGTGACCGCGGATGACCCTGACTGGCACCAGCGCGACGCGCATCCGCAAGTCGAGATCTTCCCGGACCCAGGTCGCGGTCGCAGCCAAAGCCTCGCGGGCCAGTTCGAGATCATTAGGCGCGACCGCAAAACTCGCGCCGTCTCCGCCGAACACGAAGGGAAATTCGCGTCCCTCCAATGCGTTCGTCACCGCCGCGATCACGGCGGCACCGGCCATGTTCACCGCCTTGTAGCGCTGCGCCGCGATGGCCTTGGTGGAATCCACGATGTCGGCAACGCCGATGCTCCAGTCGTCGGGCAGCGGCGAATACAAAGCGGGGTCCATCAGGCTGGTGAAGCCGCGAAAGACCGGAATGCCGCTATAGAACGCTGATGTCATCGGATGATGCCGGATAGTTGGGACGCACGTCCAAAGAGACATACGTGGAAGAACCGATTCGGGTTCGCCGGGGGGCGCCCTTGCAACCATTGGCCGAAATGGACCCGGACAACAAGATGAGGGCGCGCTGCAATGCCACAGAAGGTCATTGATCGGCATCAAACAGTTGGCCGTAAATGGCGTCTAGTCTCGATGATCTCACACGGTTGCGCGGGAACATCGACGTGTCCGACTTCGACAGGAAGGACTCCATCGCTCCGGTAAGCCGGCGCACTGGCCGTGATCCGATCAGCGCGGTGAAGATGCCGGAAAGCCTGACCGCGGCCGTCGATAGCTGGGCGGAAACCCATCACCTGTCGCGCTCCGATGCCATTCGTACGCTGGTCGAGCTGGGCCTAAAGGTCGCGCCCCCGGCACTCCCGCCAGGGCACCCGCTCGCCTCGGATGCCACCAGGATCGAAGAGCTTGCAGTGCATGAACTCGAGGCGCTGCTCGATCCTGCCCTGTCTGAAGACGAACGCGAGCGCCGGATCCGCCGCCTGACCGACGGCCCGCCGGAGTTCTCACACGAACGGATTGACCTGCCGAAGCACCGGACCTGAACGTCTAGTGCAACTTCTCGACCTCGCGCTTGCGTAGCGCGGATGAGGGTACGTCATGGCAGCCGACCAGACGCACGAATTTCTGCGGATACATTTCGTAACCGTGATCACCTGAATTTTGATGAGACATCGGTTGGCAGTGAACGGTCTGGCAGTGGACGTCGCTTTGCTGTGCGGAAGATGGCTTTGCCGACGCCTTGTCCGGGCTCGCAGCGGTCATGGACTGCTCCCTGTCGATTAGGGCAGATCGATTGACGTAAGCCAATCAATTGCGCGGCATCTTAGGACCAAATCCGGATGATGTCATTGCGCCGGATCAATGCAATTGTGGCAGTAGAGTTCCGCCTACGCCGTGTTGCCCGCGTCGACCGTGAACACGCTACCCGTCACGTTGCTCCCGCCCTCGCCCAGCAGATATTCCACCATGCGCGCGACGTCGTCGGTCTCCGGCAGGCGCCGCAGCGCGCTGCGGCCGGCGATGCGCTTTCGGCTATCGTCGGAGAGATTGTGCGTCAGCTCGGTGTCGATGAAACCGGGCGCGATCGCGTTCACGGTGATGCCGAGCTTGCCGACCTCGCGCGCAAGCGAACGGGTGAAGCCGGTAGCGGCGGCCTTGGTCGCACCGTAAACGGAGAGGCCGTTATAGCCGGTGGTCGCGATGATCGACGAGATGTTGATGATGCGGCCGGCACCGTCGGCCATCATCTGCCGTGCGACATATTTGGTGAGAATGATCGGTGACAGCACGTTGAGCTGCACCAGCGCCTCGATCTCGGAATTGTGCATGGTCGCGAGCAGGCCTTCGGTGCCGAGGCCGGCATTGTTGACGAGGCCGTAGATCGGGCCGAATTCATCGCGCACGAGTTTTGCGAAAGCGGGAATCGCGTCGATCACGGCGAGGTCGCAGGCGCGGAAATGCAGGCGCCCCTCCGACCCGGCAATCGCCGCCTTGAGCGCGTCGCTCTCGCGCCGCGCCGCCGCGATCACGTTGTAGCCGCCATCAACAAGCCGCTGGCCGATTGCAAGGCCGATGCCGCGGCTACCACCCGTGACGAGAACATTATGCATCGGTGCGCGCCAGTTTGCCGGCCGGGGTGACGTCGAGCGCCTCGACGAAGCGGATCACCGCCGGCACTTTGTGGGACGCGAGCTGCGCGCGGCACTGATCCAGGATCTGGTCGCGGATCTCTTTCGCGCGCGCCGTATCGGTACCGTCGGCGAGGATCGCGTCGGCGACGACGATGCCGCCGGTGATCGGGCTCTTGCGTGACTTCGCCCGCGACATCCGTACGTCGGGATGACGGTTGATCACCGCCTCGATCTCTTCGGGGTGAACCTTCAGCCCACCGATATTGATGATGCCGCCGCGGCGGCCGACGAAATAGTAGCGGTCGCCGCGCAATTCGACGATATCGCCGCTATCGACATACCCGTCCGCATCGGTGAGCGCGGCCGCGTCGCGGCCGATATAGGCGTGCGCTGTGCGGGTCGAACGGATGCGTAGCGAGCCGTCGACGACCTTCATTTCGACGCCGTTGCGGTTGCCGAGATAGTCCGCCGGAAAGCCTTCCAGCCCGTCATTGACGGCAAAGCCGACGCCGGCCTCGGTTGATGCATAGGCATGGCCGACGGAGGAATTCGGGAACGCCGCCTTCAGGCCGTCCAGCACAGCCTGGTCGGCGATCTCGCCGGAGAGGCGGACATAGCGCGGCGCGAATCGCGCGGCCGAGCCGCTCATCAACAGCTTGCGCCAGTGCGAGGGCGTGCCGGAGATGTGGGAGACGCCGCGCGCGTTCAGCCGCGTGACGTGATCGCCGAGCGCCTCATGCGGATCGGACAGCACCATCGAGCCGCCGGAGAGGACGGCGCGGAGGAATATCTGCAGGCCGCCATAGCGGCGGATGTCGTAGAACGTCGCCCATACCGGCGCGGGCGCCTTCGCGGGGCCCTCGGCGATGATCGCGCCGGTGAGTGCCTCCAACGTATGGCCGGCGATTTTCGGCACGCCGGACGTGCCCGAAGTGAGCATCAGCCATTCCGTGGCGCGTTCTGTCCTGGCCGGCGTCGTGGCTTGAAGCGGCAGTTGTGCGGTGACGACCAGCGGCACGCCGGTCTCGGCCCAGCGATCGGGCTCGTCGGTGACGACGGCATCGATCCCGGCATCCGCCATCAGCGCATCGAGATGCGCGGGGTTGAGATCGGGTGGGCACAGCAGCATGCGACGCGCGATACCGTCGAGCTCGATCATGGCAAGGCCTGACCGGAGCTGGTCGGACAATTTCAGCAGCACCGCGCGGCCGGACAGCTCGCCCAGGCGGCCAGCCAGGACCGTCTGCGACAGGATATCCGTCAGCGACACGACCTCGTGCGCGTCCGACAGCGTGCGGCCGGTCAGCTCCGTGCCAAGATGGTCGCGGAGCGCAAAGATCTCACGCGGGGACATTTTCGTAGGCCCGCACGAAATCGCCCACGGTGGCGGGGAACGCTGCGTCCTCGGAGATGGTGAAGGGGTCGACGCCAGTCTCGTCCTCGAGGCGTGCCACCAGGATGGCGAAGGCGAGCGAGTCGAATCCCGTCTCGTGCAGGGACAGATCGTCAGAGAGTGCGGGAAGCGCGACGTGCTGCTCCTTGGCGATCTGCTGGATCGCTTCGATGACCTTAGACCGTACCGACATGGCTGGCTCGCTTCTGTTGTCGTTCGTGTTCCGGCGGCTCTTGATGACCGCCTCCCTTGGCCGCTTGTTTACCCGACAGAAGTAAATGGCTTCTTGGACAATTCGGATAAAATTGGACCTATCTGGCGGATTTTCGCGCGGCTAGAGCCGGATCGTACCCTCGTTGATTTGCGCATATGTCTCTGCGTCCAGCGCGACATAGGCGCCGGTTTTCGGGTCCAGCATGAACAGCGGATCGGAGACCGCGCCCGGATCAAACCCCTCGCGCGCGAGCTCGCCCTTTTTCTGCTTGAACGTCTCGGTCGCATCGAGCTCGCGCGAGATGCGTATGAAGACGGGATGAGCATAGGCCGGCAGGCGCTGTGCGAGATGGGCGGGCAGCGCCTCGAGCACGAAGCCCTCGTTCACCACGATCGCGCTCATGCCGGCGCGGCCATCAGTGCCGGGGATGCTGACGCCGTAGGTGGTGGCGTCGATCACGCCGCTGAAATCGCGCACTGCGTCGTTGACCTCCGAAGTCGCGACGTTCTCGCCCTTCCAGCGAAAGGTGTCGCCAGTGCGGTCGACGAAGTGGAAGAATCCCTTCTCGTCGAGCCGCATCAGGTCGCCGGTGCGGAACCAGGAATCGCCCTTGGCAAAGACATCGCGCAGGATCTTCTTCTCGGTCTCGCTCGCCTCGGTATAGCCCTCGAAGCGGCCGCCGCCCTCATCCGCCGTGCCGATGCGGCCTATGGCTTCGCCGGGCTCGCCGCGCGCGCAGGCGATGCAAAACCCCTCTGCATTGCGCAGCGGCGCGCCGTTATCGGGATCGAGCTTGACGAGACCGGCAGGGAAACGATGCGCGAGCAGCGGCGGAACGCGGCCGATCGCGCCGGGCTGGCCCTCGACGTTGAACAGCGAGAAATTGCCTTCCGTCGCCGCGTAGAATTCGAGGATGCGCGGAATGGCGAAACGCGCCTGAAAATCGTCCCAGATATCACCGCGCAGGCCGTTGCCGCAGACGAGCCGCAGGCGATGCCGGTTCTCGTATTCCGACGGCGGCGCCTTGAGCAGGTAGCGACAGAGCTCGCCGATATACTGAAACAGCGTACAGTCGTGGCGCACAATGTCGGGCCAGAAATTCGAGGCCGAGAATTTTTCCGCGATCACCACCGCACCGCCGGCAGCGAGCATGCTGCATGGCGCGACGATGCCGCCGACCGAGTGGAACAGCGGCAGGCAATCGTAGAGCCGATCCTGCGGCGTCGCGCCGGTGAGGCCGGCGAACCAAAAGCCCCAATTGAGGATGCGGCGGTGGCTGATGCTGGCGGCTTTCGGCAGGCCGGTCGTCCCGGACGTGTAGATTAGCAGGGCCCGGTCGTCGATGGTGACGTCGCCACGCTCGTCCGGCGAAAGCGGCCCGTCGTCGAGGGCGGCAAGCGCGACATCGATCGCACGTTCGCTGCGGGCATCGCCATGAGTCCAGACCTTTGCTTCCGTGTTCAGGGGTGGCGACGCGCCGTCCAGCGCATCCTTGAGCTCGTGCGCGACAATGATGTGGGCGGGCCTTGCGACACCGATGCAATGCGCGAGCGACCGGCCGACGAGCTTGGTGTTGATCAGCGCGACCACGCCACCGACCCGGCTGATGCCGAGCCAGGCCGCGACATAGTCGATGCCGTTCGGCATGATCAGCGCGACACTGTCGCCCTTGGCCACACCGGCCGAGCGCGCCCACCGCGCATAGCGATTGATGCGTTTCGAAAGCCCCTCATAGTCGAGGCTCGCGTCATCGGTGGCCAGCGCAATGCGATCGGGCTGGCGCTGCGCCCAATCATCGACGACGTCGGCGAACAGCCGGCCCGGCAACGTCTCGATCCGTGCGGTGAGCTCGATCGCCTTCAGCCAGATTTTCGAAGCCGAAGGTGCGCGCGCGGCTTTCGGTTGCTCGATGACGCCGGTTGTCATGCCGTTCATTCTTTCGGAACGTGTCTGCTGGTTCCGAGAGCTTAGCTCGCACGCCCTGCCCAGGTGTTAAGAGACAAGGTAAAACCGGGTTAGTGCGCGATTAACTCTAGTCATCCTTTACCAAACCGGTGGGATGGGCGTGCGCAGCCACAGCCTTTGCAGTATCTCATCGTGCGTGGAAGCTTCCCCTCTCGCCTTGTTGGGGAGGGTGGCTCGCCGCATAGCGGCGAGACGGGTGAGGGGGCACTCTCCGCGAGTTCACGTGCGGAGAGTGACCCCTCATCCGGCGCTTCGCGCCACCTTCTCCCACAAGGGAGAAGGAAGAAGAGCGGGATGCATGCATTGATCACCAAGCGACATTTCCTTCAGGCTGCAGCCTCTGCCGCAACCGTGCTCGCCACGCCACGCGCCTTTGCGATCGGCAATCCCTCCTATCCCTCGCGCAGCGTGAAATGGGTGGTACCCTATGCGCCGGGTGGGGCCACCGACGTGCTGTCGCGGCTGCTCTGCCAGCGCCTCTCCGACCGGCTCGGCCAGACCTTCGTCGTCGAGAACAAGCCCGGCGCCGGCAGCAATATCGGGACACAGGCGGTGATTACGTCCGCCCCCGATGGTCACACCCTGCTGTTGACCTCGACCGCCAACGCCATCAACGCCTCGTTCGACCCGGCGCTGCCGTATGATTTCGCCAAGGGCATCGCGCCGGTCGCCGGCGTCGCGCGAATTCCGCTGGTGCTGGTCGTCAACAACGACCTGCCGGTGAACAGCGTCGCCGACTTCATCGCCTACGCCAAGACCAATCCCGGCAAGATGTCGATTGCCTCTTCCGGCATCGGCACCTCGCTGCATCTCTCCGGCGAGCTGTTCAAGTCGCTGGCCGGCGTGCAGTTCATCCACGTGCCCTATCGCGGCTCGGCTCCCGGATTGACCGACGTGATGAGCGGCCAGATTCAGGGCATGTTCGACAACGTCACTTCATCCTTCGAGCTCGTGCGCGCCGGCAAATTGCGCGCACTCGGCGTCACCACGCGCGAGCGTTCGGAGATTTTGCCGGACGCGCCGCCGATCGCGGACACGCTCAGCGGCTACGAGACGAGTTCATTCTACGGTGTCGGCGCTCCACACGACACGCCGCGCGAGATCATCGACCTGCTCAATCGCGAAATCGACGCCGCGCTGTCCGATGCGGAGATCAAGTCCCGCATCGCCGGGCTCGGCGCGATCCCGCTGCACGGCAATGCCAGCGAATTCGGCGGCATGCTGACGGCGGAGACCGACCGTTGGCGCAAGGTGGTGGAGCTGTCAGGCATCCGGAAGCAATAGCAATCGGGCCTCGCGACGCTAGGTGACCTCGGGGAAACGGGCTATTCTTTCTGCCGGCGTTGTTCTGGCTGCGAAAGGAAAGCGACCCGTGGCTCTCGATCCCTTAGAGTTTCCCGTCCGGGCCGCGCCTTTCGAGCAGCCGCTGACAAATTTTGCTCACCGAGTGAAGGGCGGACAGGCCAGGCTGGTCGCGATCGGCTCGTCGACCACGGCGGGCGAAGGGGGTATTGCGCCCTATCCGCAGCGGCTGCTGTCGGACCTTCGGATAAAATTTCCAAACGTCGCAATCGAGGTGATCAACCGCGGCGTCGGCGGCGAAGATGCTCGTTTGGAGTTGAATCGGTTCGAGCATGACGTCTTCGATCTGAAGCCCGATCTGGTGATCTGGCAGGTCGGTACCAATTCAGTGTGGCAATCCGCCGGTCCCTCGTTCGAGGACACCACGCAAGCGATCCGCGAGGGTGTTGACCGGCTGCTCGACGCCAAGCAGATCGATGTGATCCTGATGGACCTTCAATATGTGCCGGCGCTGCTGACACCGGCCAAGGCCAGGAAGGCAAGCGCCATGGTCAAGGCGATCAGCCAGATCGCGCAGGAGAAGCGCGTCAACGTCTTCGGCCGTTTCGCGCTGATGAAGGGCTGGCATGATGTCGCCGGGATTTCGTTCGACCGCATGGTCGACCCAGGCGACGACGACAGGCTGCACGCAAGCGACTGGACCACGGACAAGATGACGTGGCAATTGACCAACGCAATCGTCGACGCTGTCAACATGGCGCCGCCCTCCTAAAAGGCACGCGGCGGCTCATCCGCGATGCCCCACGGACCGCCGGGACGTAATTGCCCCGCGCTAGCCGCCGCGCTGATGGCGCAAGCGCTGCGGTGGTGCGTTGAACGGATAATACGGATTGAGATCGCAGCTGGCGGAGCGGCCTGAAGCGGTAGCTCGGCACTGAGGCACGGAGGTGAAGGAGCAATCGTACCACTCCCCGCCACCCCCGTTCGCACCGGAATAGACGTGCATGCAGACGGGATAGCGCGGATCGAAGGTCTGCGCATGCGACGGCGCGGCCGTGAGCAGGGCACCGACGGTCATGATCAGGCCGAATAAGCGACGCATGAAAATTCCCCCTGAAGGCCGCATTGCGGATCGCTAGTGCACGTTCTTGTGGCGCCGGCGCGGCGGCGGCGGGGGTTGGTCGAACGCGTAGTAGGGATTGACGTCGCAGCTTGCCGAGCGGCCCGAAGCCGTGGCGCGGCACTGCGGCAGCGAGGTGAAGGAGCAGTCGAAATAGTCGCCGCCGCCACCGCCGAAGCCGCCGGGCATATAGACGTGCATGCACACCGGGTAACGCGGATCGTAGGTCTGGGCGCTGGCATCTGCCGCCGCGAACAGCGTAACAATTGCGGTGAGGGTCAGGATCGGCAGGCGCATCGGACATTCCTCGAATCGGTGGCAACGGCACGCGTTATGTCATTTCGATATGGCACAACTGAGCGGCAGAAGCGATTGTTCCTATTTCATACCTCTTCGGCTTGTGACACGCGACGAAATGAGTGAGACACAGCGCCGCAAAGATGCGGAAGCGGAAAGCACCCAGTTTTCCGGCTTGCGCGGAACGCATAACTCGCTGCAGCTCTCCTTCGACAAAGGTCGCAAAGCATCCAGCGCAGGAATCCGTTCGCTGGCCCAAGCGAACGTACTAGTCTTTCGATCACAACGCCGGCCCGGACCGACGACGTTCCAGGGCAATGAACAAGCAAATGGGCTGAAGGAAACGCACTTGCGCTCTCGGGCGCGACTCCGCTGTGCGCGGGGAGAAGATGCGCTGGCCAGGGCTGTGGTGTCAGGGCATGCAAGAGAGCTTCTCGTCTCCGTTCATCCGCTATCCGATCGGCACCTCACTGCTGATGGCGGGCATCCTGTTCGTAGGCCTCGTGGCCTATCCTCTGCTGCCGGTTGCACCGCTGCCCCAGGTCGACTTTCCGACCATTCAGCTCTCGGCCTCGCTCCCCGGCGGCAGCCCCGAGACCATGGCCTCTTCCGTGGCGCAGCCGCTCGAACGCCAGCTCGCACAGATCCCCGGCATCACGCAGATGACGTCGACCAGCTCGCTGGGTTCGGCGTCGATCACGATCCAGTTCGACCTCAACCGGAAGATCGACGCCGCCGCCAACGATGTGCAGGCAGCGATCAATGCAGCGAGCGGCCAATTGCCGAAGAACCTGCCCTCGCCTCCCACCTATCGCAAGGTCAACCCGGCGGATTCGCCGGTGATGATCCTGTCCGCGACGTCCGACACGCTGCCGCTGACCGTCGTCAGCGACCGCACCGATGCGCAGCTCGCGCAACAGATCAGCCAGTTATCCGGCGTCGCCCAAGTGTTCGTCGGCGGACAGCAGAAACCCTCCGTACGCATACAGATCGATCCGGCCAAGCTCGTCGCCAAGGGCCTGTCGCTGGAGGACGTGCGCGCCCAGATCGCGGCTGCGACCACCGACAGCCCGAAGGGCAGCATCGACGGGGCCAAGCGCGCCTACACGATCTACGCCAACGACCAGCTCACCCAGGCCCAGCATTGGCAGGACGTCATCGTCGCCTATCGCAACGGCGCTCCATTGCGGATCCGCGACATCGGTGAGGCCGTGGCAGGGCCGGAGGACATGAAGACGGCGGCCTGGGCCGACGGCAAGCGCGGCGTATTCCTCGTCATCTTCAAGCAACCCGGCGCCAACGTCATCGAGACCGTCGATCGCATCAAGGCGCAGCTGCCGCGGCTGATCGCGGCCATCCCGCCCGCGATCTCGATCAAGATCATCAGCGACCGCACCATCACCATCCGCGCCGCCGTCGAGGACGTACAGATCACGCTCATGACCACTATCGCGCTCGTGGTGATGGTGATCTTCATCTTCCTCCGCAGCTTCTGGGCGACGATCATCCCGAGCATCACTGTGCCGCTAGCGCTACTGGGAGCCTGCTCGCTGATGTGGGTCTTCGGCTATTCGCTGGATAACCTCTCCTTGATGGCGCTGACGATCGCGGTCGGCTTCGTGGTGGACGACGCCATCGTGATGCTGGAGAACATCACCCGTTACGTCGAGCAGGGCGAGAGGCCGCTTGCTGCGGCCTACAAGGGCGCGGCCGAAATCGGCTTTACGATCGTCTCGATCAGCATCTCTCTGATCGCGGTGCTGATCCCGTTGCTCCTGATGGGCGGCATCATCGGCCGGCTGTTCCGCGAATTCGCGGTCACGCTGGCGATGGCGATCCTTGTTTCTCTGGTGGTGTCGCTGACCCTGACGCCGATGATGGCTTCGCGCTTCCTGCGCGCCAACCACGAGGCTCGGCACGGCCGCTTTTACCAGTGGAGCGAGCGGATGTTCGGAAGGGTGCTCGGCGCCTACGAACGCGGGCTCGACGTCGCGCTGCGCCACAGTTTCGTCACCCTTTGCATCTTCTTCGCGACCGTAGCACTCTCGATCTACCTCTTCATCCTGATCCCGAAGGGTTTCTTCCCGCAGCAGGACAACGGCTTCCTCACAGCCGTGTCCGAGATGCCCCAGGACATCTCCTTTGCCGAGATGAAACGGCGCCAGGTGGAGCTCAACACCATCGTGCAGGCCGACCCCGCCGTCGCTTCGATCGCGATGTTCATCGGCGGCGGCGGTACGGCACTGAACTCGGGGCGCATGTACATCACCTTGAAACCGCTGGAGGAGCGCGATGCCGGCGCACAGCAGATCATCGCGCGGCTGCGGCCCAAGATCGCCAAGGTGGAGGGCGCCAAGCTCTATATGCAGGCCTCGCAGGACGTTCGTCTCGGCGGCCGCGCCACCCGCACTCAGTTCGAATTCACGCTCCAGGACGCTAACCTCGCCGAACTGAACGAATGGGCGCCGAAAATCCTCGATGCGATGAAGACGCTGCCGCAACTGCGCGACGTCGCGACCGACCAGCAAACCGAAGGCACGACGGTTCAACTCAGGATCAATCGCGACACCGCCGCACGCTACGGCATTCAGCCGCAGCTGATCGACGACACCCTCTATGACGCGTTCGGCCAGCGTCAGGTCGCGCAATATTTTACCCAGACCAACAGCTATCACATCGTCCTGGAGATCACACCGGACCTGCAAGGCCAGCTCGGTACGCTCGACAAGATCTATCTCAAATCACCGCTTACCGGCGACGAGGTGCCGCTCTCGGTGTTCTGCAACTGGACCAATGTGCCCGTGCGACCGCTTGCGATCTCGCATCAAGGCCAATTTCCGTCGGTGACGATCAGCTTTAATCTTGCCGAGGGCGTGGCGCTGGGACAGGCGACCGACGCGGTGCTGCACGCGGTCCGCGAGATGCGCGCGCCGCCGGCGCTGGCAACAAGTTTTCAGGGTACCGCGCAGGCATTCCAGCAATCGCTCGGCACCGTGCCGTTGCTGATCCTCGCCGCACTGGTCGTGGTCTATTTGATTCTGGGCGTGCTCTACGAGAGCTACATCCATCCTCTGACCATCCTGTCCACGTTGCCCTCGGCTGGCGTCGGCGCCGTCGCGATCCTGATGATCTTCGGCTTCGACTTCAGTCTCATTGCCCTGATCGGGGTCATTCTCCTGATCGGCATCGTCAAGAAGAACGGCATCATGATGGTGGATTTCGCCATCGCGGCCGAACGCGAGCAGCATCTCACCCCGGAGCAATCGATCCGCCAGGCGGCGCTGCTGCGCTTTCGCCCGATCATGATGACAACGATGGCCGCCCTGCTAGGCGGCGTGCCGCTGATGCTCGGAAGCGGCACCGGCTCCGAAATCCGCCAACCGCTCGGTTATGCGATGGTTGGCGGCCTTCTCGTGAGCCAGGCGCTGACGCTGTTCACGACCCCGGTCGTCTACCTCTACCTCGACCGCTTCTCCGACCTGCTCTCGCGCTGGATGGAGAAGAAGCCGCAAGCTACCGTCGCGTGCGATGAGCGGAAGGATCACGCGGCGGAATGAGCGCGGCGGCACATATGGCCTGCGCCGGCTACCCGCCGAGCCCCTGCAACACCAGCCGGTTCAGCCTTGCCGCAAACGCCGCAGGGTCCTCCGGCAGCTCGCCGTCCAGGATCTGCGCCTGTTCGAGCAGGAGCAGGCTGAGATCGTCGACCGCCTTCGAGCCGGCCTGAGCCTTCGTGATCGCCGTGACCAGCGGATGGCGCAGGTTGATCTCGAGGATCGGCTTGGTGCGCATGCCACGGTTCTGCTGGGCCAGGATGCGCTCGAGCTCGCGGCTCGGGCCCTGGCTGTCGGCGACGAGGCAGGAAGCGGAGCTGGTCAGACGCGTCGAGGCCTTGACGTCGCTGACGCGCTCGCCGAGCGCGGCCTTGATCACCGCGATGGTGGCGGCCTCGTCGGCGGCCGGCTCGTCCTTGTTCGCCTCGTCGGCCTCGTCGACGCGCGGGATCAGGTCGAGATTGAGATCGCCCTGGCTCAGCGACTTCAGCGGCTTGCCGTCAAACTCCGAGGGCATCGAGGTCCAGAAGGCGTCGACGGGATCGGACAGCAGCAGCACTTCGATGCCGCGCGCAGTCGCCGCCTCGAGCCGGGGGTTCGACTTCAGCCGCTCGATACTGTCGCCGACGAGGTAATAGATCTCGGTCTGGTTCGGCTTGAAATCGGCGATGACGTCCTTGAGCGAGCGCTTCTCGCCCGAGGTCGTGGTGAAACGCGACAGCGCGAGCAGCTTTTCGCGGCGCTCGAAATCCTCGTAGATGCCTTCTTTCAGCACCGCGCCGAAGGCCTCCCAGATTTTCGCGAAGTTCTCCGGATCCTTCTCCGCAAGGCTTTCGAGCTCGGACAGTACGCGGGTCGCTACGGCCTTGCGGATCTGCGCGAGTTGCGGATTGTTCTGAAGCATCTCGCGGGAGATGTTGAGCGGGAGATCCTCGCTGTCGACGACGCCGCGGATGAAGCGGAGATAGCCCGGCAGCAGATCGGCATCGTCGGTGATGAACACGCGGCGGACATAGAGCTTGACGCGCCCCTTGCGGTTTGGCTCGAACAGGTCGAACGGCTTTGTCGATGGCGCGAACAGCAGCACGGCGTAGGAGTAACGCCCCTCCGCGCGATAATGCAGCGTCATCGCGGGATCGTCGAAGGCGGAGGCGATCTGCTGATAGGCCTTCTTGTAGTCTTCCGGCGTGAGCTCGGATTTCGAGCGCTGCCATAGCGCGCTCGCAGAATTGATCTGACGCGGCTCACCCTCTTCGGGCACGAGCTCGATGGGGAAGAGAATGTTGTCGGAATAAGCGCCGACGATACGCTCGATCTCGTAGGCTTCGAGATATTTCTTCGCTTCGTCCTTGAGATGCAGGACGATCTCGGTGCCGCGCTGCACGCGGGCCGCATCCTCCTCGCTGGCACGCGCGATCTCGAAGCCCGAGCCGCCCGAGGACGTCCAGGTCCAGACGTCGCTCTCGCCGGCGCGGCGGCTCACCACGACGATCTTGTCGGCGACCATGAAGGCGGAATAGAAGCCGACGCCGAACTGGCCGATCAGGCCCAGACCATCCTTGGCCTCCTTGAGCTTCGACACGAAGGCCTTGGTGCCGGAGCGGGCGATGGTGCCGAGGTGGTCGATCAGCTCCTGCCGCTCCATGCCGATGCCATTGTCGGCGATCGCAAGCGTTCCGGCCGTCTTGTTCGGAATGATCCGGATCTTGAGCGCGTCGCCGTCACCCAGCAGCGCCGGAGTAGCGATAGCCTCATAGCGCAGCTTGTCGCAGGCGTCCGATGCGTTCGAGACGAGCTCGCGCAGGAAGATGTCGGTCTCGGAATAGACGGAGTGCACCATCAGGTGCAGAAGCTCGGAAACCTCGGCCTGGAAGGGCTGCGTATGCACAGCCGTGTCTGACGTCGTCATGCGTTTACCCGGTCAATCGAAAGGGGAAGAAACCCGGGATATAACGCGAGGGGGCAGGGGATCAAGTGGACGGCAGCAATCGCCCTCCGGACGGAGGGCGACTTGTCCGTGGCAAATGCCGGTCAGGTCACGCAGCGGCCGGGCTGGAGCAGTTTTGCGACCTCGGTCAGGGAGCTGACCATCGGCTCGCAGGCGATCGTCGGCTTTTTGCGGCTCTGCTTCTGGTCCGGGAGCAACACCGGCGGCTTGGCGTTACCGGCCTCGATCACTGCGGGGACCCGCAACAGCACCGACGTGTCGGCCAGATCGTTCAGCCGCATCGACACGGTGCGGGTCGGAACCTCAGCCTGCTTGATGTCGGCCAGCCGGTCGGCTTTGCTGGCGCGATTGACGTTATGGCCCGGCTTGTCAGCGACCGCCTGCCAGCGGTCGGCCAGATCATGGCCGGAGGCCAGCTGCACGGCGCCCACCTGGACAGCGCCAAGCGTCGCGGCGATCGCGACCGCGCCTAAAAATACCTTTTGAATCTGTGACATGGCTGTCGGTCCCTCGCCCCATGGCGATCGCGGGAACAACGCGAGGAGAGGACCCAGAGTTCTCAGTCGTTAAGATCACTTAACCGTGTGCGAAAGGGCACTGTCCCCGCGAAAAAAATTTCGCAACCGCCTGGAACGACTTTCGCGGACGGGAGTCGTCTCAACAGCCGGCTATTCCCCCCTGCCCCATAAGCCGGTGACGTAGGGCGCGACTGTGGTGATGCCAGTCGCGCCTTACTTTTGTCTGGAGTTCAGTTCGCCTTCCCCGCCAGCCAATCCCGACCCTCGGCATAGAGCTTCTCGACCTCAGGCCCGGTCAGGCCCGGCATGTCGCGCTTGACCTTGTAGCCGATCAGCTCCTGCATGTAGGCGAGGTGGCGGTAGCCTTCCGGGAGCGCGGCAAGGGCTTTCTGGTCGAGCTGAAGTGTCGCGGCGGGATCGACCGGGTCGATCCGGTCCTTCTCGTAGATCGGCTGGCGGCGGACGATGCCCCATTTTCCCTGCCGCTTCTCCAGGAAATCGTAGAAGCGCCCGGTGCAGACCACGTCGCAGGGCACGTCGTGCACCGGCGCGCGCTGCGAGATGGTCATCTTGGTCTGCGCGATGGCGCGCGCCCCCTCGAGGTCGATACTGGTGCCGCCGAGGAAATGCAGGATGCGCACGCCCTTGGCGAACCCTTCCTGGCTGACCCGCATGAAATCCCGCGCCGGCCCCTGAAACCAGGTGGCGGACATCCAGCCTTCCTCGTGCCAGACGGTGGCAAAGCGCTCCCAGTCGCCGGCATCGCGCCACACCGCCCAGTTCTCGACGAGGTCGCGGATGGCGAGACGATCGAGGAGTTGCTGGTCCATGAACACGTCTCCGATGGCACCGCGGCTGCAACGCGGCCGCTGCACGAGGTATGAGCGGCGAATTCGATGGCCGTCAAGCGTGGCAACCCGGTCAACGAAAATCCGGCGCACCTTGCGGCACGCCGGATCGGGATTTCGTCAAATGCCGGGCGCAGGCGCTTCCTTACGCCGCCGGCACTTTCGGCGCGCGGTTGCGCGAGTTGCGCTGGAAGAACAGCGCCTGGCTCGCCACCGCCGACACCATAGCCGGCTGGAATGGCTTTGAGATCAGGAACGCCGGCTCGGGACGCTCGCCGGTGAGGAAGCGCTCAGGGTATGCCGTGATGAACACTACCGGCACCTCGAAGGTGCGGAGCAGCTCGTTGACGGCGTCGAGGCCCGACGAACCGTCGGCGAGCTGGATGTCGGCGAGGATCAGGCCGGGTCGCTTGTTCTTTGCCAGCGCGACCGCATCGGCGTGGGTGCGGGCGACGCCGACGACATTGTGGCCGAGGTTCTTCACCAGGCTTTCGAGGTCCATGGCGATGAAGGTCTCATCCTCGATGATCAGCACGTCGGTGGCGATCTCGGCGGCCATCTCACGCCCTGCGGCATCCGCAAGCCGGCGCGTCTCGCCGACGTCGGTGCCGAGAATGTAGCCGACCTCTTCTTCCGAGAATCCCTCGAGCGAGAGCAGCAGGAAGGCTTGCCGCGGCAACGGCGTGATGTTGGACAGCCGTCGCTCCGGGGGCATCGGCAGGTTCGTCACTTCCGAATCGTCGTTGACGGAAACGGAATTCCAGATTTGGGTGAACAGCCGGAAGAGGCCGGCGCGCGGCCCGTGGCTCTCGTCGAGCACCGACGGATCCCCCAGCATGGCTTCCAACATGGCTGCGACATAGGCGTCACCGGAGGACTGGCTGCCCGTCAGGGCGCGTGCATACCGGCGCAACAACGGCAAGTGTTCAGCAACGAGCTGTGAACGGGACATCCCCACTCCATATCATCTTCGGGCCGACCTTGACGTGCAGGCGTTAGGCGGGGGGCCCGGGTTCCCCTGCTGGGCTGATTACGCCTCAGACTGAGAAAAGTTCCGCATGGGGGCGGAACTTTTTCTCGCAACTCGCATTGAGCCTATCCAGGGAACGGCTCCCGGTTGAGAGAACTTCTCGATTTTACAGCTACTTAACTCGGGGAAACGTGGAACAGGTCATGAAAGATCTCAAGTCTCAAGCCAGCAAAAGCACGACCCCCGGCAAGGGAGGGCTCACTCCGGAGATTCAGTCCCGGATTGGGCACCAGCTGCGCGCCATGTACGACGACGTGGTGCGGCAGGGGGTTCCGGACCGGTTCGCGGAACTGATCAAGAAACTTGATGCGCCGGGAGCGACACCCCAAGTGGAAAATGGTGGCGGCTCCAACGACAACAACAATGGGAGGGATTGATGCCTCTCACGGACTCCCTGCGTAACGACATCCTGGCGGCCGTGCCCAGTCTGCGCGCGTTCGCCATCTCGCTCAGCGGCAATGCCGATCGCGCCGACGATCTTGTCCAGGAGACGCTGTTGCGCGCGCTCGCCAACATCGACTCGTTCCAGCCCGGCTCCAATCTGCCGGCGTGGCTGTTCACGATCCTGCGCAACCTGTTCCGCTCCGACTATCGCAAGCGGCGGCGGGAAGTCGAGGATGCCGAAGGCAACTATGCCAAGACGCTGAAGACGCAGCCCTCGCAGAACGCCCATCTCGAGTTCGAGGAATTCCGCACGGCGCTCGACAAGCTTCCGCAGGACCAGCGTGAAGCGCTGATCCTCGTCGGCGCCTCCGGCTTCTCCTATGAGGATGCGGCCTCGATCTGCGGCTGCGCGGTGGGCACGATCAAGAGCCGCGTCAACCGCGCGCGCTCCAAGCTCGCGGCGCTGCTCTATGTCGACGGCGCGGAGGATTTCGGGCCCGACGAGACCATTCGCGCCGTGATCGGCGGCAGCGGCGGCTGACGGCGGGCGTTATTCGGATTGAGACCGCGATGAAGGCGGCCGCTTCCGCGGCCGTCTTCGTATGTCTGACGTGATCGCGTCTGAAACGTGATGCGGGGCGTGCGCCGCCTCGATCACCGGTCCACGCCTGATTACTTGTCCACGAAGGTCACGGTCTCGGCCACGCTCGCACGCGACGTGCGGTAGCTGTTGACCTTATGGGCGTTGTCGGCATAGCCGAACGAAATGCCGCAAACGATGCGGCGATCATCAGGCAGATTGAAATGGCGGCGGATCAGGCCGGAGTGGCGCGCGAGCGCCGCCTGCGGAATCGTACCGAGCCCGAGCGCCTGCGCGGCCAGCATGAAGTTCGAGACATAGGCGCCGCAATCGATCGCACCGTAGATGCCGAGCGGCTCGTCGGTGTGGATGATGGCCACATGCGGCGCACCGAAGAAATTGTAGTTCTCTAGCGCCTGCTTCGCGTACGCCGTCTTGTCTCCGCGCACGATGCCGAGCGTGTTGTAGAGCTGAAAACCGCTCTCGCGGCGGCGTTCGAGGTACGCGCCGAGATATTCGCGTGGCGGCGGGAAATCATAGTCGTCCCCGAGACCGCCCGAAGCCTCCTTATAAATCAGATTGCGGAAACGCTCCTTGGCCTCGCCGCTGGCGATGACGATCTGCCAGGGCTGGCTGTTGCACCAGGACGCCGTGCGCTGCGCGGTGGTCAGCAAATGTTCGATCGTCGCGCGATCGACCTCCTTGGCCAGGAAGGCACGGACCGAGTAGCGCTCGTTGAGCAGCTCTTCGAGCACGCCGATGCGGTCGTCTTGCTTTACTTGTGCGTCCATGGATCAACTCGCGCCTTCTCTACGTAAGGTGGGCAAAGGCGCATAGCGCCGTGCCCACCGACAGACTTACCTCGGCGCATCTGCATATGGTGGGCACGCTTCGCTTTGCCCACCCTACAAGATACAGCGAGAGGCTAGATCACCGTCCCTTGGTCGGAATCTTGTTATACGGCACGTCCTTGTCGACGCGGATGTCGCCCGGCAATCCCAGCACGCGCTCGGCGATGATGTTGCGCAAGATCTCGTCTGTGCCGCCCGCGATACGCATCGAGGGCGAGGACAGCAGCATCTGCTGAAACTGGCCCTGCACGGTTTCCTCGTCGCTGCCTGTAAGAACGCCGGCCGCGCCCTGGAGGTCCATGGCATAGGTCGCGATGTCCTGCAGCATCATGCCGGACACGAGCTTGCCGATCGAATTCTCCGGCCCCGGCCGTTCACCCTTGGACAGCGCCGAGATCGCTCGGTAGCTGGTGTATTTCAACCCGCTCGACTTCACGGCCCAGCTCGCAAGTTTTGAGCGCACGGCGGGATCGTCGATGGCGAGGCCATCCTCCATCATCAGATTGGAGCAGAACTCGAACATCTCGGGCACGCCGGTCGCAAGCCGCGAGCCGATCGACATCCGCTCGTTCATCAACGTGGTCAGCGACACGCTCCAGCCCTCGCCGACGGCGCCGAGGCGCTGGCTGTCGGGAATGACGACGTCGGTGAAATAGACCTCGTTGAACTCCTGCATGCCGTTGGCCTGCTTGATCGGCCGCACCTCGACGCCAGGGCTCTTCATGTCCAGGAAGAACATGGTGAGACCCTTGTGCTTGGGCACATTGGGATCGGTGCGCGCGATCAAAAGTCCGTAGTCGGAATAGTGCGCGCCGGAGGTCCAGATCTTCTGGCCGTTGACGACCCAATTGTCGCCCTTCTTCTCCGCGCGCGTGCGCAAGCCCGCGACGTCGGAGCCCGCCGACGGCTCGGAGAACAGCTGGCACCAGATCTCCTCGCCTGCGGCCAGCTTCGGCAAATGGCGCCGCTTGGCGTCCTCGCTGCCAAAAGCCATCACGGTTGGGCCGCACATGCCCTCGCCGATCTGGAACGGCTGCGTCAGCTTGCCATAGACGCCTTCCTCCTGCTGCCAGATCACCCGCTCGATCGGCGTTGCACCCCGGCCGCCATATTCCTTGGGCCAATGTAGGCAGGCCCAATTGCCTTCGGCCTTCTTCTTCTGCCAGGCCTTGCCGACATCGACGATGTCGTGGTTGGCGAGCCGGATACGGCCGAGCGAGGATTTTGACAGCTCGGCCAAAAACTCCTTCGGCGCGTTGGCCTCGACCCATTTGCGCGCGGTCTCGCGGAATGCGGCTTCCTGCGGGGTGTCGTCGAAATTCACGGCGGACCTCTTCGTTCTTGCTCTGTCTTAGTCCCTCATGGTGAGGAGGCGCGCAGCGCCGTCTCAAACCACGAGGCCCCAGTCGGGCCTGCATCCTTCGAGACGCCGCGTTCCGCGGCTCCTCAGGATGAGGATCATCAACCTCTTCCCTTCGTCGGGATCTTGTTGAACGGCACGTCCTTGTCCACCCGGATGTCGCCGGGCAGGCCCAACACCCGCTCGGCGATGATGTTGCGCATGATCTCGTCGGTGCCGCCTTCGACACGCGTGCCCGGCGCGCGCAGCAGCATCGCCTGGAAACGGCCGGCGAGTTCGGAATCTTCAGGACCGCTGATCACACCGGCGGCGCCTTGCAGATCCAGCGCATAGGTCGCGACATCCTGGATCATCGAGCCCGCGACCAGCTTGCCGATGGAATTTTCCGGCCCCGGGCGCTCGCCCTTAGACAGCGCGGAGATCGCGCGCATGCTGGTGTAGCGCAACCCGCTCGCCTTCACCGCCCAGCTCGCCAGCTTCGCGCGCACCGCGCGGTCCTCGATTGCCGGGCCATCGTCCAGCATCAGGCTGGAGCAATATTCGAACAGCTCGGGGAAGCCTGTCGAGACGGCCGCGCCGATCGCGCTGCGCTCGTTCATCAGCGTGGTCAGCGAGACGTTCCAGCCGTCACCGACCTCGCCGAGGCGCTGATGATCGGGAATGCGAACATTGGTGAAATAGACCTCGTTGAAGTCGGAAGCGCCGCTGGCCTGCTTGATCGGCCGCACCTCGACGCCGGGGCTCTTCATGTCCAGGAAGAACATGGTCAGGCCCTTGTGCTTGGGCACGGTCGGATCGGTGCGGGTGAGCAAAATGCCGTAATCGGAATAGTGCGCGCCCGACGTCCAGATCTTCTGGCCGTTGATGACCCACTCGTCGCCGTCTTTCTCCGCGCGCGTGCGCAGGCCCGCAACGTCGGAGCCGCCCGCGGGCTCGGAGAACAGCTGGCACCAGACCTTTTCGCCGGAGGCGAGCGGCGGCAGATAGGCGCGCTTGTGCTCCTCGCGCGCGAACGCCATCATGGTCGGCCCGCACATGCCGTGGCCGATGATGAACATGCGGGATAGCTGGCCGAACGGCCCCTCTTCCTGCTGCCAGATCACACGCTCGATCGGCGACGAGCCGCGGCCGCCATACTCCTTCGGCCAGTGCAGGCAGGCCCAGCCGGCATCGGCCTTCTTCTTTTGCCAGGCCTTTGCCACTTCCAGAATGTTGGCGTTCTTCAATTGCGTGCGGCCGAGCGAAGACTTGCGAAGCTCCTCCTCGTACTGCTTCGGTGCATTGGCCGCGATCCAGGCGCGAGCAGTGGCGCGAAATTCAGCTTCCTGCGGGGTATCGTCGAAGTTCATGGTTCTATTCTCTCTGTCATTCCGGGGCGCGCGAAGCGCGAACCCGGAATCTCGACGTTATTCACTCATCTCTGGATTCTCGGATGTGCAATTGCACATCATAGTTCGCCGCTCTGCGGCGCCCCTGAATGACGATAACGTCACGCCGCGTTCTTCTTGCGCATACGGTCGATCAACTGGTCTTCCCAATAGGACAGGCTGCCGAGCCCGAGCGCCATGGCGTTGGCACGGCGGTAGTACATGTGGCAGTCGAACTCCCAGGTGAAACCCATGCCGCCGTGAACCTGGATGTTGTTCTTGGCGCAGTGCTGGAACGCCTGCGTCGCGCTGATGCGCGCGGCTGCAGCCGCTTCCGGCAATTCGGATGCATTGGTCGAGAGCGCCCAAGCGCCGTAATAGCTGTTGGAACGTGCCAGCGTCGCCGACACGTACATGTCTGCCAGCATGTGCTTGACGGCCTGGAACGAGCCGATCTGTCGGCCGAAGGCGATGCGGTCGAGCGCGTAGTCGCGGCCCATCTCCAGCGCGCGGTCGGAGCCGCCCACCTGCTCGAACGCGCAGAGCACCGCGGCGCGATCGAGCACTTGAGTCAAGATGCTCCAGCCTTCGCCGGCCGCGCCTAGCGGCTCTGCCTTGCAATCCCTGAAAGTGATCTCGGCCTGTCCGCGGGTCGGATCGAGGTTGGTCAGGCTTTTCACCTCGACGCCGCCGTCCTTGAGATCGACGATGAATAAGGAGATGTCGCCGTCGCGCCCGCTCGATCCCGTGCGTGCCGCGACCACCGCGAAGTCGGCGATCGCGCCATCGGGGACCGGCTTCTTGACACCGTTGAGCACGCCGTTCGCAGCCGTCAGCTTGACGTTCTTCGGCGACGGATTGCCCTTGCCCTCGAACAGCGCCAGCGTTCCGATCGCCTCGCCCGAGGCAATTGCCGGCAACCATTTCTTCTTCTGCGCGTCGCTGCCGGCGATCAGCAGCGCTTCGGCTGCGAGATAGACGGTGGAGGAAAACGGCACCGGTGCGTTCGCCCGGCCCATCTCTTCAGCGATCACGCAAAGTTCGAGATGACCGGCGCCCGCGCCGCCAAAATCCTCGGGAATGGCGACACCGAGAAAACCCATCTCGGCGAGGCTCTTCCACAGCTCCTTGTCGTATGGCGCCTTGCCGTCGAGAACCATGCGCACAGCTTTGGGTGGGCACTTCTCGGTGAGGAATTTGCGCGCCTGATCGCGGAGCTGCTTTTGGTCGTCGGAGAAATCGAAGTTCATGGCGCGTATCCGTGTTGATGATGTCGATTACTTGAGAATGATGACGTCCCGGTCGAGCTTGTCGGCATAAAGCCGCTCCACCAGGGCGGCACGGCGCTCCAGGCCGGCGCGCTGGTTGATGTAGCCCTTGTCGGTGAGCTCGTTGCCGTCGATCGAGGGCGGTTCCGCCATCAGCATGGCGCGCGCGATGATACGGCTGCTGGCGCCTTCGCACTCCTTGTTGTGAGCCTCCAGCCCGCGCCTGAAGCAGGCGATCACCTCGGGATGCTTCACTGCGTCTCCGAAGCTGAGATCGGGATTGCCGACGAGCTGGCGGCAGGCATGCAGATTCGGCCAGGCCAGCAGGCCGATGAAGGCGCGATCCTGCCCCGCGACCAGCGCATCATGCACGACCGGCGTCGCGGCGGCGATCGCATCGGTGCGCAGCGAGCCGACATGGACGAAGGTGCCGGTGGTCAGCTTGAAATCCTCGACCACGCGCCCGGCAAAGATGATTCCCTTCACCGGATCGGAATCGTCGACGAAGATGCCGGCGTCACCGATGCAATAAAAACCTTCCTCGTCGAACATTTTCTTCGTCAGGTCAGGCTGGCCGAAATATCCCGGCGTGACGTTGACGCCGCGCAGACGCAGCTCGTATTTCGAGCCGCAAGGCACCATCTTCAACTCGACGCCGGGGAACGGCAGGCCGATCAGGCCGACGCGCTCGGTGTCCCAATAGGTGCCGGTCGAGGTCGGCGCGGTCTCGGTCGAGCCCCAGCCGGTGTAGAACACGATGCGCTCGCCAGTGGTCTTCACGGCCAAAGCCTGCATGCGGTCGTAGAGATCATCCGGCAGTCGTGCGCCGCCATAGGCCATGATCGAGAGGTTCTTGAAGAAGGACCGGCACAGCGCCTCGTCCTTCTCCATGGCCGCGGCGAGCGCGGCATAGCCGGCGGGCACGTTGGCGTAATAGGTCGGCGAGATCTCGCGCAGATTGCGCAGCGTCTCATCGAACTGGCCCGGCATCGGCCGGCCGTCGTCGATATAGAGTGTGCCGCCGTCGACCAGGATCGGGTGGAACGCCGCATTGCCGCCCATCGTGTGGTTCCAGGGCATCCAGTCCAGCATGGTCGAGATCGGACCGCCGGGATCGCGCGGCCGCACCTGCATCATCATCGCCGCATTGGCGCACATCATCGCTTGCGTGTTGATGACGGCCTTGGGCATGCCGGTCGAGCCTGACGTGAACAGCAGTTTGCCGACGGTCTCAGGCGTGATCTTTGCAATCGACGTTTCGACATCGGCAGTCACGGCCGTCGCCGCGAGCGCGGCAAAGCTGACGCTCTCGATGTCCTCGCAGGGTCGCAAGACGTGAACGACGGTGACGCCGGTGAGATCGAGCGCTTTCAGCGCCTTCTCGAAGGTCGGGCCGTCCTGCACCATCACCACGCCGGGCTTGATCAGGTCGAACAAATATTTCAGCTTGACGTGATCATGGCTCATTAAGGAGTAGGCCGGCGAGACCGGCGCGGCGGGGACGCGAGCCTGCATCGCGGCCTGCGTCATCAGCGCGTGCTCGATCGAATTGCCGGAGAGGATCGTGACCGGGCGGCCGTCGAGCGCGAGATTGAGCAGGCCTTGCGTCAGCGCATCCACGGTGCGCTTGGCCTCCCCATAGGACACCTTACGCCATTCGCGGTTCGGGCCGCCGCGCTGGGCAAGCCAGATCCGCTCGGGCGCTTCCTTCGCCCATTTTGCCAGCGAAGCCGGGATATGCTTCTCGTAGGTCTGCAGCGGGATGCGCGACTTCAGCACCACCGTGCCGTCGTCGCGGCGCTCGACATCGATGTCGCGCGCAAGCCACTTGACCTTGCGAAAGGCGGGCTTCGTCATCACCGCCGCCGCGCTTCCACTCATTGTGCGTCTCCCGGAATTTCTCGTCCTTTACGGATCTTCATTGTCAGCGCCTGATATAGACAGGCTTTCGCTTCTCAAGGAAGGCCCTGATGCCTTCCGAAAACTCCTCGGAGCGGCTGCACAGGACCTGGTTGCGATCCTCCATCGCGATCACGGCTTCCAGCGATCCGGCATCGACGCTCATGTTGAGACATTCCTTGGACAGGCGTAAGCCCACGGGCGAGGCCGTGATCATCGCGTCGACATAGGGTTCGGCGGCATCATCGAGCTTGTCCTCCTCGACGACCTCGGAGACCAGCCCGACCGCGAGCGCCCGTTCGGCGCCGATGAAGCGCCCTGTGAGAATCAGCTCCGAGGCCACGGAGACACCGACCAGGCGCGGTAGGAAATAGCTGGTGCCGATGTCGCAGCCGCCAAGGCCGAGCTTGATGAAAGCGCAGTTCATCCGCGCCGATCTCGTCGCGATGCGAATGTCGGAGGCGAGCGCCAGCGCAAAGCCGCCGCCGGCCGCCGCGCCCTGTACCAGCGCGAGGATCGGCTGCGGACAGCGCCGCATCAGCATCACGATGTCGGCGATGCGCCGCTGCGAGTCCAGCGACTCCGTGACACCGGGCGGCTCCTGCTGGCCGGCACGACGCGCCATCGCCGCCTTGAGATCGAGCCCTGCGCAAAAATTCTTGCCGGCGCCCTTCAGCACCACGACGCGCGTGTCGCGGTTGCGCTGAAGGCCCTGGAAGTAGACATTGAGCGCGTCGATCAGCGCAGGATCGAGCGCGTTGAGGTGTTCGGGACGATTGAGCGTCACGGTGTCGACGCCGTCGTTGTGCTCGATCAGCAGCGGTTGGGACATGAGGCGCCTCGTGCTTGCCGCCATTCGCGGTGCCGATTGCTGCGCCCTCTCCCCTTGTGGGAGAGGGCATGTACGCTGTGAGCTCGGAATTCGCCTGGGTGAGGGGTCTGTCTCCGTGGATAGAGACCCCTCATCCGGCGCGCTACGCGCGCCACCTTCTCCCACAAGGGGAGAAGGAAAAAGAGCCCTAACGCGGCGCCATGCGGATCGCGCCGTCGAGGCGAATTGTCTCGCCATTGAGCATCGGGTTCTCGACGATGTGCACGGCGAGCGAGCCGTATTCATTGGCGTCGCCGAGTCGCGCGGGATGCGGCACCTGGGCACCGAGGCTCTTGCGGGCCTCTTCGTTCAAGCCCATCAGCAGCGGCGTCAGGAACAGGCCGGGCGCGATGGTGTTGACGCGGATCTTCTGGCTCGCTAGATCGCGCGCCGCCGGCAGGGTAAGGCCAACGACACCGCCCTTCGACGCCGCATAAGCGATCTGGCCGATCTGGCCTTCGTAAGCCGCGACCGACGCCGTGTTGACGATGACGCCGCGCTCTTCACCGACCGGCTCGATCGTGACGAGGCGCTCGGCGAACAGACGCAGGCAGTTGAAGGTGCCGATCAAATTGACGTTGATGATGCGCGCGAATTTTTCCAGCGGGTAGACGCCGTCGCGGCCGACGATGCGCTGCGATCCGCCGATGCCGGCGCAGTTCATCAGCACGCGCGCGACGCCGTGCGCAGCTTCCGCCTTGGCGATCGCCGCCTTGATCTGCTCCTCGCTGGTGACATCGGCGTGGAGCGCGATGCCCTTCACTTCGGCGGCGACCTTCTCAGCGTTTTCCTTACTCTGGTCGATCACGCCGATCTTGGCGCCCTTGGCGGCCATGGCGCGGGCGGTCGCGGCACCAAGGCCCGACCCGCCGCCGGTGATAAGAACGGCTACGTCTTTCAACTGCATCGCAAATACCTTTCCTCTACCTTTTCCTTGGGCGTTTCTTCTCTAGACTTCTGCGTTCTGGCCAGATCATCCGGCCGCGGCAGCTTCCTCGCCTTGCGTGAGGATGCCGCCGCAGATCAGCGTTTCCATGTGCTTGATATATTGCCGGCAGACGTCGTCGGTGACCGGGCCGACGCCGGTCGCGCGTGACATCGCGTGCCGGCCGAAGAACAAATGATCGCAGGCGCCGATCAGGCTGGTGTAGAACAACACCGGATCGGTGGCGCGGAATTCGCCCTGACTGACGCCTTCGGCTAGCAGGCGGCGATGGAAATCCAGCAGCGGCGCGACGAAGAATTTCGAGACTTCGTCCGCGGAGCCCGCGACGCTCTCGTGCAGCAGATAGTGAATCAACCGGTTCATGTAGGGAAACCGGTGATAGGCGCGGATGATGCCGCCGATGTGCAGCTTCAGCTTCGCGGTCGGCGTGATCGGCTGCGCCAGCAGATATTCGAGATTGGACAGTTCCGTCCCCGCGTCGCGCTCGAGCAGCGCCAACAGTAGGCCGTCCTTGTTGCCGAAGTGATATTTGACCAGCGCCGCGTTGGCGCCGGACTTCTGGGCGATGTCGCTCAGCGAAATCTCGATCGAGGAGCGTTCGATCATCAGCTCGCTCGCGGCCACGAGCAATTTCTCTGCCGTGGAATTCTTTCCGCTGGGGAGCCTGTTCGGTACGCTGGTAGTCACGGAGATCCCCGATTTAGCGCGAGAGCCGCCGCAGATAAGCCCAAGCAGCGCCTCTCCACAAGAGTTAATTGATCGATTGACTAAACGACCAGTCGCCCCTTAAATCCGCCCCGACAACCAACCATTCAGAATAATCCAGGGAGAAACCGACATGGCCGAGGCTTACATCGTCGCCGCTGCGCGTACCGCCGGTGGGCGCAAGGGGGGCCGCCTCGCCGGATGGCATCCGGCCGATCTCGCCGCGAAGGTGCTGGACGAGCTGGTCGACCGCACCAAGGTCGATCCTGCGCTGGTCGAGGACGTGATCATGGGCTGCGTCATGCAGGTCGGCGAGCAGTCCAACAACGTCGCGCGCAACGCGATTATGGCCTCGAAGCTGCCGGAGAGCGTGCCGGGCACCTCGATCGACCGCCAGTGCGGCTCCTCGCAGCAGGCGCTGCACTTCGCAGCCCAGGCCGTGATGTCCGGCGCGATGGACGTGGTGATCGCCGCCGGCGTGGAATCGATGACGCGCGTACCGATGGGCCTGTCGTCGCAGCTTCCCGCCAAGAACGGCTTTGGCAATTACAAGAGCCCGGGCATCGAGCAGCGTTATCCGAACATCGTGTTCAGCCAGTTCACCGGCGCCGAGATGATGGCCGAGAAGTACGGCCTCTCCAAGGATGAGCTCGACGAGTACTCCTACAACAGCCATCAGCGCGCGATCGCGGCAACCCAGGCCGGCCACTTCAAGAAGGAGATCGTGCCGCTCGAGATCACCCGCGCCGACGGCTCCAAGGACACCCACCACATCGACGAAGGCATCCGCTTCGACGCCACGCTCGACGGCATCAAGGGCGTCAAGCTGATCGCCGAGAACGGCAAGCTTTCCGCGGCCAGCGCCAGCCAGATCTGCGACGGCGCTTCCGGCGTGATGGTGGTGAACGAGCGTGGCCTGAAGCAGCTTGGCCTGAAGCCGCTGGCGCGCGTCCACCACATGACCATGATGGGCGGCGATCCCGTGATCATGCTCGATGCTCCGCTGCACGCCACCAAGCGCGCGCTGGAAAAGGCCGGCATGACGATCGACGATATCGACCTGTTCGAAGTCAACGAGGCCTTTGCTTCGGTACCGACGGGGTGGTTGAAGACCACCGGCGCCGATCCGGAACGTCTCAACGTCAATGGCGGCGCCATCGCGCTCGGCCATCCGCTCGGCTGCTCCGGCACCAAGCTGATGACGACGCTGGTGCATGCCCTGCATCAGCGCGGCAAGCGCTACGGCCTGCAGACCATGTGCGAAGGTGGCGGCATGGCGAACGTGACGATCGTGGAGCGGCTGTAAGCCGTTACTCGCCAATAGTGTCGTCCCGTATGCCTTAGGACCGCGCTTATGACTCACCCCTCCATCTACGCCCGCGCCACACCCGACAAGATCGCCTATCAGATGGCCGGGACCGGCAAGGCGATCACCTATCGCGAGCTCGACGAGCTTTCGAACCAGGGGGCGCACCTGTTCCGCTCGCTCGGGCTGAAGGCCGGCGACCACATCGCGCTGCTGATGGAGAACCGCCTCGCCTTCATGGAGATCTGCTGGGCGGCGCAACGCAGCGGGCTCTATTACACCGCGATCAGCCGCTATTTGAAGCAGGACGAGATCGACTACATCATCGCCGATTGCGGCGCCAAGGTCGTGATCACGACACCGAAATGCGCCGACCAGATCAAGGCCCTGATCAAGGGTGCGCCCGGCGAGCCGGTCTTCTACATGATGGACGAGCCACTGTCAGGCTTCCGCTCCTACGACAAGGAAGCGGCCGCCCAGCCAACAACGCCGATCGCCGACGAGGTCGCCGGCTATGACATGCTATATTCGTCGGGCACCACGGGCCGACCCAAGGGCATCAAGAAGGCGTTCGAGGGCAAGCCGATCGACGAGCCGAACGCGTTTCTGCGTGTGCTCTGCGCCAGCATGTGCGGCATGAACGCCGAGACTATTTATCTCTCACCGGCTCCGCTTTATCACGCCGCTCCCTTGCGCTTCAACATGATGGCGATCCTGCTCGGCGGCACTTCCATCATCATGGAGCACTTTGACGCCGAAGATTTCCTGAAGCTGGTCGAAAAGTACAAGGTGACCCACGCGCAGCTCGTGCCGACCATGTTCGTGCGCATGCTGAAGCTGCCGGACGAGGTCCGCAACCGCTACGGCGTCTCGACACTGAAGGGCGCGATCCACGCCGCCGCCCCCTGCCCGGTCGAGGTCAAGGCCAAGATGATCGAATGGTGGGGGCCGATCCTGATCGAGTATTACGCGGGCTCCGAAGGCAACGGCGTCACCGTCTGCAACTCGAAAGAATGGCTGGAGCACCGCGGCAGCGTCGGCCGCGCCGTGGTCGGCAAAATCAAGATTCTGGACGAGAACGACGGGGAGCAACCGACGGGCGAGATTGGCACGGTCTATTTCGCCGATGCGCCTGTGTTCACCTATCACAACGATCCCGAGAAAACGAAGAAGGCCTACAACGCAAAGGGCTGGTCGACGCTCGGCGACGTCGGTTATCTCGATAAGGACGGCTTTCTCTTTCTCACCGACCGCAAGTCTTACATGATCATCTCCGGCGGCGTGAACATCTACCCGCAGGAGACCGAGGACGTGCTCATCACCCATCCTGAAGTCGCCGACGTCGCCGTGTTCGGTGTGCCGAACGAGGAGATGGGCGAAGAGGTCAAGGCCGTGGTGCAACCGCACAATCCCAAGCGCGCCGGCAGCGAGCTCGAGGCCGACCTGATCGCCTACTGCAAGAGCCGCCTCTCGACGATCAAATGCCCGCGCTCGATCGATTTCGAAGCCGAGCTGCCGCGCACGCCCACCGGCAAGCTGGTGAAACGGCATTTGCGCGACAAATATTGGCCGAAGGCGGCGGCGAAGATTTAGCCCGCGGCGGCATCGCCTCAATCGAACAAGCTCGGCGTGTGGTTCACCAGCGCGCCTTCGATCTCGAGCATCTTCAGCTTCGTCACCACGCCGCCATTCGCGGAGAAGCCGCCGGGCTTGTTGCCGGCCGCCAGCACGCGATGGCAGGGCACGACGATCGGGCACGGGTTGCGGCCGAGCGCCTGGCCGACGTCACGCGACAGCTCGACGCCGCCGAGCTGCCTGGCGATGTCGCCATAGGTGACGGTCTTGCCTGGCGGAATGGTGCGGGCGATGGCGTAGACGCCGCGGTTGAAGTCGGGGACGCCGTCGAGATCGAGCGGAATGTCGGTGAGGTCATCCGGCTCGCCCGCGAGCAGTTTTGTGATGCGGTCGATCGCCTGCTGCACTTCGGCAGTCGGCTCGGCTTCGCTGGCGTCAGCATGCCGCTGGCTGATGCGGGTGCGGATCTTCTGCTCACCACCCATCGGCAATTGCGTGCCGTTGATGCCGCGCGGACCCCAGGCAATGGCGCAAAGGCCGATCTTGCTATCGAACAGGGCAAAATGCTGGTCGGTCATGGCTTGGTCCCTGGCTTGCGTTCCCTTGCATGCCCCCAATGTGAACTGAGCTCAAATCTAAGCTTGGAAATAGTTGCGATCCACCCGGTTTCCGGGAATCTTGCACAGGAGTTCCGCCTCCCCTTTCGCGAGCCCGCAAATGCAAAGTCTCCACGTCAACGGATACGACATGCCCTATCTCGACGTGGGCGAAGACCGGGGCCGACCACCGCTGGTTTGCGTGCATGGTTCGCTCAACGACTTCCGTGTCTGGGGCTGCGTGCTCGGGCCGCTATCCCAGCGGCACCGGCTGATCTGCGTCAGCCTGCGGCATTTCTTCCCGGCGCGATGGGATGGCGTCGGCGACACCTATTCGATCGCCCAGCATGTCGACGACGTCATCGCCTTCATTGAGGAACTCGACCTTGGCCCGATCGATTTGATGGGCCATTCCCGCGGCGGGCACATCTGCTTCCGCGTGGCGCAGCGGCGGCCGGAGCTGCTCCGGCGGTTGGTGCTGGCCGAGCCCGGCGGGGAGCTCGATGCGAGCCTCGACCCCGATTATGCCGGCGACCCCTCGCCACTGCTGGCGCGGTTCACGGCCTCGGCCGAGAAGATCGCGGCCGGCGACATCGACGGCGGCCTTGCCGTCTTCGTCGACACGCTGGAAGGGCCCGGCACCTGGCCGCGGCTGCCGGCGCTGGTGAAGCAGAATCTGCGCGACAACGCCTTCACGCTGATCGGCCAGGTCCGCGACAACCGCCCGCCGTTCTCGAAGGCGGACGCGGAGTCCATCGGGATGCCGACGCTATTCATCCTGGGCGCGCGGACCAAGGGCCTGCTGCCGAAAGTGCTGCATGCGCTGGCGGCGCATGTGCCGTACTCGAAGACGGCGATCATTCCGAACGCGACGCATCCGATGTTCGAGCAGGCGCCGCAGAAATATTCCGAGATCGTGCTGGATTTCCTGGCGAGCTGACCATGCAGACATTTCGCGTCAACGGTTACGACATGGCCTATCTCGAAATCGGCGAGGGCCGTCCGCTGGTCTGCGTGCACGGCACGCTCGGCGATTTCCGCACCTGGTATCCAGTGCTCGGCCCGCTGTCGAAATCGCATCGCGTGATCCCGGTCAGCCTGCGGCATTTCTTTCCCGAGCACTGGGATGCCGTCGGCGACGACTACAAGATGGCCCAGCACGTCGCTGACGTGATCGCTTTCATCGAGCAGGTCAAACCCGCGCCGGTCGATTTGATGGGCCATTCGCGCGGCGGCCACATCGCGTTTCGCGTGGCGCAGTCGCGGCCGGATCTGTTGCGCAAACTGGTGCTGGCCGAACCCGGCGGCGATCTCGACGCGAGCCTGCCGGTGCCTGCGGGCACGCCTGCGCATCCGCCGCTGGCCGCGCGCACGGCGCGCTCGGTCGAGATGATTCGCGCCGGTGACATCGAGGGCGCGCTGCAGAACTTCTACGAAGGCATCGAAGGCGACGGCTCATGGCGGCGCGTGCCGGCGGCGGCCAAGCAGCAATTGCGCGACAACGCGATCACCTTGCTCGGCCAGATCAACGAGCAGCGCAGGCCCTACACGCTCGCGGATGCGCAAGCGATCACGACCCCGACGCTCCTGATCGGCGGCGGCGCGACGACGGGGAGCCTGTCGGTGATGTGGCGCGTGCTGGCCGAGCACATCGCGGGGGCGAAGACGGCCGTGATCCCCAATGCCGGGCACTGGATGTTCGAGCAGGCGCCGCTGGAGTTCGGCGCGGCGATGAAAGCGTTCCTGGCGGAGTAGGTGCCTCACCCCTCTTTTTCTTTTTCCTCGAAAACAACCCCATGCACAGTAGCCGACCCTAGCAATATCAAGGGCTTGGCGAAGCGCAAAAAACGAGGTCGGACGCCCCCTTGGCCGCGCTTGACGCCCTCGCCCTCGCGCCGTACGTTTGAATACGGAATTCCGTATTCCCTGTTGCCGTTCTGGGAGCTGCCGGCGTGATCCCCCTCGACCCGCTTCCGAACTTGATCGACCAGGTCTATGCGCGGATCCTGGAGGCGATCTCCGACCGCACGCTGCAGCCCGGCCAGCGCATCCGGCAGAACGAGCTCGCCGACAGGCTCGGCGTGTCGCGCCAGCCGGTGTCGCATGCGCTACACCTGCTGCACCGGCAGGGGCTCGTCGCGGAAAGCGGCCGGCGCGGTTTTGAAGTCACCCAGCTCGATCCCGCACGCATCCGCCAGCTCTACGAGGTGCGCGGAGCCATCGATGCCCTGGCGGCGCGGCTTGCCGGCGAGCGCGCCGCAAGCGATGCGGCGGGACGCGCGCGGCTGGAGGCGGCGCTCGCCGCCGGACGCGGGATCGACGGCAAGACCGCGCTCGCCGAGCTGATTGCGCTCGACGTCGCGTTTCATCGCGCGATCTATCGGCTCGCCGGCAATCCCGTGATCGAGGAGACGATCACGCCGCAATGGCCGCATATGCGCCGCTCGATGGCGACGGTGCTGTCCGAACTCGACTATCGCGGCAGCGCCTGGGCCGAGCATGCCGACATTGCCGGACACATTCTCGCGGGCGACGCGAAGGCGGCCGAGCGTGCGGCGCTTGCGCACGCGCAAACGGCGGGACGAATGACCGAAGAGCGATTGAGGGCGACGGAAGAGGCGGCGTAACCGCACACGCTGTCGTTCCGGGGCGATGCGCAGCATCGAGCCCGGAATCCATCGGACGGCCTATGCTGCGGAGATTCCGGGTTCGCGACTTCGTCGCGCTCCGGAATGACAAGAAACAAACCAAAGGAGGACGCGCCATGAAACTGTCCCAGGAGCAATTGGAGTTCTTCCACCGCGAGGGCTGGCTGTTCCTGCCGGAATTGTTCAGCCCGGAGGAGGTCGATCTCCTCGCGCGCGAGGCGGTTGCCATCTATGACGCGAACCGGCCGGAAGTCTGGCGCGAGAAGAGCGGCGCGCCGCGCACCGCCTTTGCCGCGCATCTCTACAACGAGGCGTTCGGCATTCTGGGTGCGCATCCGCGCATGATCGACCCGGTCGAGCAATTGTTCGGCGAGCCCGTCTACATGCACCAGTTCAAGATCAACGCAAAATCCGCCTTCACCGGCGACGTCTGGCAATGGCACCAGGATTACGGCACCTGGAAGCGCGACGACGGCATGCCCGAGCCGCGCGCGATGAACATCGCGATCTTCCTCGACGAGGTGATGCCGATCAACGGCCCGCTGATGCTGGTGCCGCAGAGCCAGAACGCCGGCGACCTCAAGGCCTCGCACGACCTCGCGACGACTTCGTATCCGCTGTGGACGCTGGACGAGGAGACCGTGACGCGGCTGGTCAAGCAGGGCGGCATCGTGGCGCCGACGGGAAAGCCGGGCGGCATGCTGATGTTCCACGGCAATCTCGTGCATGGCTCGGCCGGCAACATCACGCCCTACCCGCGCAAGATCGTGTACCTGACGCTGAACGCGGTTTCGAACTACATCCGAACCCCGACAAGGCCGGAGTACATTGCGCATCGCGACTTCGCGCCGATCCAGACGGTGGAGGACGACGCGCTGCTACGGCTCGCCCGTGCGCCGCGGCAGGCGGCGGAGTAAGCGTCATTCCGGGGCGGCGCGTAGCGTCGAGCCCGGAATCCATCAGGCCGCAGAAGTCGCGGATGGATGGATTCCGGGCTCGCGCTTCGCGCGCCCCGGAATGACGAGCTTCAATCGTTGCGCTTAGGACAAGCCCCATGAACCTCTTCCGCCTCCTCCAGGCTCGCGCTTCCGCCGGCAAGCCCGTCCGTGTGGCGCTGATCGGCGCCGGCAAATTCGGCTCGATGTTCCTGGCGCAGGTGCCGCACACGCCAGGGCTGGAGGTCCCCATCATCGTCGACATCAATCGCGACCGTGCGCGCGAGGCCTGCCGCACCGTCGGCTGGGACGCGGCGCGGATCGCCGCCACCGTCTTCACCGATGACGGCGCGCGCGCCATTGCGGGCGGCGCGATGGACGTGGTGGTGGAGGCGACCGGCAATCCAGCCGTCGGCATCAGGCACGCGCGTGCCGCGATCGCGGCCGGCAAGCATATCGTGATGGTCAATGTCGAGGCCGACGTGCTGGCGGGTCCGCTGCTCGCCGAGGAAGCCCGCAAGGCCGGCGTGGTCTATTCGCTCGCCTATGGCGACCAGCCGGCGCTGACCGCGGAGATGGTGGATTGGGCCCGCGCCACCGGCTTTCACGTGGTCGCCGCCGGCAAAGGGACAAAATATCTGCCGGCCTATCACGACGTGACGCCGGATGGCGTCTGGCAGCATTACGGGTTGAGCGCGGGCGAGGCGCAATCGGCCGGGATGAATCCGCAGATGTTCAACTCCTTCCTCGACGGCACCAAGTCGGCGATCGAGATGGCCGCGATCGCCAATGCCTGCGGACTCGACGTGCCTGCGGAGGGCCTGCTGTTTCCACCCTGCGGCGTCGACGACCTGCCGCACATCATGCGGCCGCGCAGCAGGGGCGGCGTGCTGGAGCGGTCGGGCGTCGTGGAGGTGGTCTCCTCGCTCGAGCGCGACGGAAGGCCGGTGTTTCGCGATCTGCGCTGGGGCGTTTACGTCGTGCTGGAGGCGCCGAACGACTACGCCGCCGACTGCTTCAGGCAATACGGCCTCAAGACCGACGGCAGCGGACGGTATGCTGCGATGTACAAGCCCTATCATCTGATCGGCCTCGAGCTGAACATCTCGGTGCTGTCGGCCGCGCTGCGGGGCGAGCCGACCGGGCAGCCCCATGGTTTCCACGGCGACGTCGCCGCCGTGGCCAAACGCAATCTGCGCGCGGGCGAGATGCTGGACGGCGAAGGCGGCTACACGGTGTGGGGCAAGCTGGTGCCGGCGGCCGCGAGCCTCAAGGCCGGCGCGCTGCCGATCGGCCTGGCGCATCGGCTGAAGCTGAAGCACGACGTCGCCCATGGCGAGATCGTGCGTTGGAGCGACGTCGAGTTCGACGCGGGCAACGAGACGGTCAGGACGCGGCGGGCGATGGAGGCGGCCTTCGCAAGCGCAGATCAGGCCGCGCACTCATAGATCGAGATTCATTGGTGCGGCCTGAGCGATGTCCGCTGGCCGACGCTTTGCGGACTCAAGCTGACCATCGATTCAGGTCAGCTATGGGCCACAAGCCGACATTCAAACCTGCTCCGTTTGCTCGCTAACTCGCTGAGGCGAGAGTCCCCCGAAGCGACCTTGTCGAGGTATGAATCCATGTTTACGGAGCCGCACAGCCGAAGTTAACCAGTTAGACAATCTCTGGTGGTACCAGATCCCTATAGATCGTCCGACTCAAGCGAGTGACGCTTGATCGCAGCGCGAGGCGTTCGGTGACGCAGGCAAGGTGGCGAAGCTATCTCCGCATCGTCGCGATAGGGCTGGTGGCTATCGCTGTTGCGGGTTGTTCTAAGAGCTATCGGTACAAGCTGACAGTTGCGGTCAATACGCCGGACGGCGTCAAGCACGCTTCGAGCGTCGTTGAGGTGTTGGTGGAGAATGTCGTCTTTCCTGAGCGCGGCACTTTTAGCAATTTGCGCGGCGAAGCCCTTTACCTCGATCTAGGCTCAGGCGCGAGGCCCTTGGTCGCGCTGCTGACAAACCAAATTCGCGGGTACTATGGCTGGACCCGTTATGCAGGACCGAACCTTGAGTTCGTGTGCGAGCTTTATAACATGGCGCCGCCGACGAACATCATGGATGCCGTGGCCACAATCGCCCGCCAGCGCGGCCCGCGCAAGATTGACTCGGGACGACTGCCCGATCTCGTTACTTTCGCCGACGTCAATAATCCTGGGTCGGTCATCCAGGTCAATCCGGACAACTTGCAGGCAACGCTAGGTCCGGGCGTGAGCTGGAATGAAATCACGCTAGAGGTGACTGATGAGCCCATTACAACGGGCATCAAGTCTCGGTTGCCCTGGTTATCTGCCTATCGTGGCAAGAGACTGGACGGCCGTACAGATCATGGCAAAAACACTCTCGCGAATACCCTGACCATCGCCGACTTTGCTCAGCCCAGAGACATAGAGAAAGACTAGCGTTCTGGTTCTCCGGCAGCCGAACCGGTTCTGACTGAGCGTTGATCGTCACTCAGGACAGTTATCGAAGTCCGTTCCGGGTCAATTGCGGCGGCGTCCCGCTGAGCGACCGACTTCCGGTCCTCGCCTGCGTCCGGACATGTCGCTGCACTCGCGACTGGCGCGACGGGCCAATTCCCGACACGTCCCCAAGGAACATCGGAGGGCCAATCGACACCTACCGCCGCACTTCGAAGTAAGTCTTGCCGCCTCGTTCGAATCCTGCTCGCTCGTAGAAGCGCAGGGTCGCCTCACGCTTGGACCCCGTCGCCAAGTGGACCTTATAGCAATCGGCCTGCGATGCGATCTCAAGCGCATAGGTGAGAACCCGTCGCCCGAGCCCTGATTTGCGATGGTCGGTGTGGGTGACTACATTTTCAATGACGCCATATGATCGGCCGCCCCGAGACAGATTGGGCACAATTGCGAGCGTGCACGACGATAGAAGCTGTTCACCTGCTTGCGCCACGATCACAGTCATAAACCCCGATGAAAGCAGATTGGACCAGACGCGCTCAGCCGTAGCTGGCGCCAGTGGGGGTTCCTGCGGATGGAGATGCCCGTAAAGGTTCAGAACCTGATGCAGGTCGCGTTCTGTTGCGTGACGGACAATAGCATCTTTCATGTAGTGATCTCTTGCAAAGCAAGTCGCAGTTGCGGAGCAAATTGCAACGACAATCTCACATTGGAGGCCGCACTGTCTCCAGAACTTTGAGAGCCTCCACCACCGAATTGTAGATTAACTGGTCATCCGGCTTGCGGTTCTCTTTGAGCTTCTCCACGTTCGCGCGATCAACCCAGAGAGTCTCTGACACTTTGCCGGTTTCCAGAGCTGGTTTTGTGAGGTCCCCGTCGACGGTCACGATGAACTGTCGTTCTTCATAGGGTGTCGGCCCATAGCTCCAATACTTAGGTGTTAGCTCAAGAACGATGTTCTTAAGGTGCCAGCCTGTCTCCTCATGTATTTCGCGGCGCAGAGCAGAAAGAACGTGCTCGTCGTCTTTGACGTGCCCGCCGATCAAGTCCCAACACCTGGGAAACAACTCACGCGTCGATGAGCGCCTTTGCACAAAGACGCGTCCTCGACCATCAACGACCATCGCGTCCGCAATAAGCTGCCTTCTTAGTAACATTTCGTCGGTCTCGGAGTGCGGTAAAGATTAGCCTTTGCGGCGCCCACTTGAGGCCCATGCCGTAGCTTCAAGGGGCGATTTTGATCCAGCCGTCCGAGCTCCGCAACGGGTCCACAAGCGGTCCTCCACCGGCGGCGCGCGGCAGGTCAGCTAGGGACCAATACGGACATCAACAGGATGTTGCCAGAGTCATGGCTGCTTGTCGTGGGGCAATCCAACAACAATGCCAAGGAACCAACCGCCAAAGAAGGACACAACAAGCATGAGGAGATAGGTCGTTGCGAAGGGACCGACCTCCTGCTTGCCTTGAATACGATCAAACTCTAGTAGGACCAGCGCAAAGACTGCCGCGCAGAATGCCGGCAGAAATGCCGCAAGCCTTCCCTGAGGATTCCGTGATAGAGCCGTGGATCGACGATACGATATCACGGCACTCGAGGCGACCACGATCAGACAGGCGATGAGGAAGTACATGTGGGCGCCTTAACCGTCTGGGATATGTCTAGCCACAGATCTGACGCGCGGCGCCGTGCTGTTCATGCATCGAACCATTCAGCCAAAGTCCATAGCCGATGGCGATATGAAAGACAGCGTATGTGAGCGCATTTTCAATAACGAGGGACGCAGGCCCGCCCTCGGTGAGGAAAGCTTTCTCGGCAAACCAGCCAGAATAATACACAAAATAGGCGCCAGCGAATCCGCGCCAAAACATACCGGGAAGAAAATCGATCTTGAATGCCATCAGCACGAGACCGCTGGCCGCAAGCACCTCAATTACAAAGTCGACAATCTGCACCGCAGTGAAAGTCCCAACGTCGCCGATTCCGTAAGACGCGAGCAAGACAGCGAAGAATGCAAAAAGCTTCCAACCCACGTAGACCTCCGACTTTGCTTGCGCTGCGCAAGGTAGAGATCATCAGTAAAGCCATCGCTTCTAGGCTTAGTTTAGCTTAGGTTTCGACGGTAGCTCAAAGCTTAAGAAAATAAGTAGATTTCGGGATCGGCCTTGAGGTCGGAGGCGATCGACGCAACCAGAAGAGCGGCCAGATTGCGAACGACAAGACAATCCACCAAAAGCCAAGGAGGCATAGCCCAAACCAAAGGTGATGCGCACCTTGGCTGACCGACCCCAGAAAGCACCTTACGCCTGTCGGTGGACATAGCGCGTTTGAAAAACGAACCAGCCAGGTTGCTGGCGTCCAAACGATCAAGAAAAAGGGCCGTACCATTTCGTGACTAAAAGCACCTGCTGCTATCACGCCTAAGGCGCAGAGCAGTCCGACTAGCAAGTGCGAAATCAGTCGCATTAGTGTTGGCAACCTCGGTCGGTCTAAGGACGATAGCAAGAACGACTATGTTCCGCTACGATCAAAAGCTGCTCTTGCACTTCGTGCCGGACACGTCCGCCATGGGCCAGAACGGACATCGCGAGCGCGGCGTGATATGGGCCAATGCACCTAGCCGCTACGAGAAAGAAGATGCCGCGCCCACTTACCCCCGACGAGCACGATCTGGTTGTCTTTATTCTAGGTCAGCATTCGCCCTTGCAGGACCATTTTGGCTTCGTCGACGAAATGAACGACGGTGGGATGGGTAGCCTTCTCTTCGAAGGTGCCGCAGACCGGCGTTTCGGCCGATGTATTGGCGAAGCCGAATTTGACGACGCTGATGGAGTGCTGGTGTCGGTCGCGCTGAACCTCGATCAGCGCGGCGAGCTGTTTGAACTTGATCTTTGGAAGGTCGACTTTTCGCCGCTACAAAGGATCGCCGCGCTGGGTGATGTCCGTCCCTCACGGTGGTTGCGACAGAAGCTCAGATAAGCCAGACTTAAAGCCGTTCGAACCGGCTTGGCCGGAGGACCGATCCGGGTCACAATCTGATCTGGGCAACGATCCCGGACGTACCGGCTTTGGTTCTGCGTCATGGCAGCAGCCGCTCTTGCTTCGCCTGCCTGAACCACTTCCGGAACATGTCTTCGGTGTCCATCATCTCGGTGAAGCCGGCGCGGTTGATCTTCACGGTCGAGACGATCGAGGGCGGACCGGATTCGGTCTGGCCGTAGCGCAGGCTGTAATCGGCGTATTGGAACGAGAGGCCGACGAATTCGGCCAGCGCAGGCGATACGAGGTCGTGCTTGCGCCGCAGCGCATCCCAGGGGCCGACCCAGGATGGAAAAGCCCTGGCGAGCGACAGCGGGACCGGCTTGCCCGGCTTCATCTCCAGCGCATCGGCGACCGCAGGCCAGATGTTCTCCCAGGTAAAGACGTCGCCATTGGTCACGTTGAAGGCTTCGTTGCGCGCGGCCTCGGCCTCGCCCGACCAGGCGATGGCGCGGGCGAGGAGGTCGACATCGACAGCCTGCGCCACCCGCGCGGCGCCGCCGGGGTAATCCAGCGGCCTGCCCTGCTCGCGCAGCATCGCGGCATAGACGCCGAGCGGCGGGATCAGGTCCATGGCGCCGCCCATGGCGAGGCCGACGATCAGCACCGGCCGCAGGATGCTCCAATGCCAAGCCTTGCCGGCTTGCAGTTCGCGCAAGAAGTTTTCCTGCGCCCAGTAGAAATTGGGCTGCTCGTACATTTCGGAACGGCCTTCGCGAGCCGGCACGGTCAGGGGGCGAACGTGGACGCCATAGGCCTTGGTGCCCTGCAACAGGGCGACATGCTTGAGGCCGGGTGAGACCGGCTCGAGCGCACCCATCAGATTGCGCAGCATCAAATCGTTGGTCTTGATCTGCTGCGGGTCGCGCCAGCCGTCGACGAGTTGCGGCGCCTCGTAGAGCGCAGCGTAGATCAGATGCGTCGCGCCGCTCAGTTCCGAGGCGGCGCGGCCGCAATCCGCTGCGCTGGTCAGGTCGATCGGGACATGACGGGCGCCGTAGAGGTCGCGCGGCCTCCGCCGGGACAGGGCAATGACATCGCACCCGCTCGATATGCCGAAGTGTCGCAACGCGGCATTGCCGACGAGACCGCTCGCTCCGGCGACCACGATCGTCTTGCCCGTCATGCGCGAGCCTCCCTGGTTTTTGCGCGATGGAATAGCAGATCGCGTGCCAGCCCGACTTGCGTCAGGCTGGCGTTCGCACCTGCGAGGCGCCCATGAGGCTTGAGACATCAGACTTGATTCCGGCGAAGCGCCCGGTCATCCTCGCTCGCGGAACCGCAACGATCGGAATTCCATCTACGAGTGCCCGCAAGGGCCGTTCGGAAACGCCACAACGTCTCAACAGAAAACGTCGAGCGTCGACGAAGACAAGACGACACCAAGATCGTTCCCTGGTCGAAGCATCGACTTAGCGGAGGGAAGCGCATGGAACGTCGTAAATTCCTGACGGCAGGCGGATTGGGCTTGGCCGCAAGTGCCGTCGCTGCGCCAGCGATCGCGCAGTCGATGCCCGAGATCAAATGGCGATACGCCGCGAGCTGGCCCAAGGCGCTGGATACGCTCTACGGCGGCTGCGAATATTTCGCCAAGCGCGTTGCCGAGATCACCGACAATCGTTTCCAGATCCAGCCATTCGCCGCCGGCGAAATCGTGCCGGGTCTGCAGGTGCTCGACGCCGTCGCAAACGGCACGGTCGAGATGGGCAACACCGCGCTGTACTACTATTGGGGCAAGAACCCCGCTTTCACGTTCGGCACGTCGCTGCCGTTCGGCTTGAACACGCGGCAGCACATTTCGTGGCTGCAGTGGGGCGGTGGCCAGGACCTGATCAACAATCTGCTGAAGGAATACAACACCATCGGCATTCCGACCGGGTCGACCGGCGCGCAGATGGGCGGCTGGTTCCGGAAGGAGATCAAGTCGATCGACGATCTCAAGGGACTGAAATTCCGGGTCGGCGGTTTTGCCGGCACGATCATCGCCAAGGTCGGCGGCGTGCCGCAGCAGATCGCGGCGGGCGATATCTATCCCGCGCTGGAGAAGGGCACGCTCGATGCCGCCGAATGGGTCGGGCCCTATGACGACGAGAAGCTCGGCTTCGTGAAGGTCGCGAAGTACTATTACTATCCCGGTTGGTGGGAAGGCACCGGCCAGGGTCACAACATCATCAATCTCGACAAGTGGAACACGCTGCCGAAGCACTATCAGGCCGCGGTCGACGCCGCGTCGCGCGATACCTTCACCTGGGTGACCGGCAAATACGATTACGTCAATCCGCCGGCGCTGAAGCGTCTGCTGGTGGCCGGCGCGATCCTGAAGCCGTTCCCGCAGGAAGTGCTGGAAAGCTGCTATGGCGCGGCCAACGAGATCTACGCCGATCTCGCCAAGACCAATCCGCATTTCGGCAAGATGTATGCGAGCCTGACTGGTTTCCGCAGCGAATCGCTGGCCTGGATGCAGGTCGCCGAGCTGAGCTTCGACAGTTTCATGATGCGGATGCGGACGCGAACGTGAGACGCTGAGCAAGGCGTGAGGTCAGAAACGACGAAAGCCCCGGAGATGTCTCCGGGGCTTTTTGTTGCAGCGATGATGGCGATTACGGAGCGAAGCGAGTTGGGCGCTCGTGCCCCGGACGCAACGCAGCGTCTCTTCGACGATGCATTGCAGAGCCGGGGCCCATGCCGATGACGATCCCGTGGCCTCTGGGTCCCGGCTCTGCGCAGCAACGCTTCCGCGTTGCAGCGCGTCCGGGACAAGAGAGTTGCGTCCTCAATTCTGATCGTCACCCAGGGCTGCGACCAGCTTGTCGTAGTACTTGCCGACGACATCGATGTTGGCCTTGTTCTCGATCTGCGGCGCCGGCGTCTTCAGCGCTTCGTTGAGCTCGTCGAGCGCTTCCTTCTTGTCCTTGGCCGGCATCTTCTTGTCGGCCTGGACCTGCGCGATCTGCGCCTTGATCACGGCTTCGGTGCCGACATATTTCTTGGTCGCGGGATCGAAGCCGCCGAGCACGAGGCTGATGTTGTCGACGACGTTGTTGTAATCATCGTAGCTGGCAAAGCCGTTCTTCTTGGCGACGCCATCGAGCTGCGCGATCACCTTCTGGTCGGGGGCGGTGTTCTCGGGCAATTTTTCCGTGATCGCATCCATGTCCTTCTGCGCGGCGAGCACGCCGTCGAGCTGCTTGTCGGTCAGCGCGATCTGCTTCAGCGCGGGAGCCTGCGCGGGCGCGGCCTGTTGCGTCGGCGCCGGTTGCTGCTTGGCCTGCGCGAGTGCGGTGCCGGACGATGCAAGCGATGCTGCGGACAGAAGGCACGCGAGGCCGAGCGCGGAGAGGGCGGGACGAAGCAAGGCTGGCATGGAGGTCTCCTCGGATCTTTGATTGGCAGGGGTCAGAGCCGGGATCGGATTATCGGTCCCCGCGTGAATGCCTCATGAACTTCCGCCTGACCGCTTTCAACTCAACGAGAGCGCGGACAATGG
>NZ_JBEPRQ010000001.1:70000-1033501 GCF_040548425.1 Bradyrhizobium sp. i1.15.2
GCTAGATCACTAGGTTTCGGGTCTAATACAACGAACTTGACGCCCTATTCAGACTCGCTTTCGCTACGCCTTCGCCTATCGGCTTAAGCTTGCTCGTTAAATTAAGTCGCTGGCCCATAATACAAAAGGTACGATGTCACCCAGAACGTATCTTGGGCTCCATCTGTTTGTAGGTGTCCGGTTTCAGGTCTATTTCACTCCCCTCGTCGGGGTGCTTTTCACCTTTCCCTCACGGTACTGGTTCACTATCGGTCGCTGAGGAGTACTTAGGCTTGGAGGGTGGTCCCCCCGCGTTCAGACAGGATTTCACGTGTCCCGCCTTACTCGTGGATACATCATCGCATTACTCGTACGGGGCTATCACCCTCTAAGGCCCAGCTTTCCTGACTGGTTCCGATTGTCTTTGATGTATCACTGGCCTGGTCCGCGTTCGCTCGCCACTACTAACGGAGTCTCTGTTGATGTCCTTTCCTCCAGGTACTTAGATGTTTCAGTTCCCTGGGTTTGCTTGAAACCTCCTATGTATTCAGAAGTCTCATACCTTCTTTTGATAACCGGAAATCCAAAACCTCTTCGATCGAAATCTAAAGGCTTAGGCATCTCACATTTCTGTTCGAACCCCACACCACAGTCTTTCGACTGAGGTCTTGGAGTTCCGGCTATCGAAGGTGGGTTTCCCCATTCGGAAATCCATGGATCAAAGCTTCTTCGCAGCTCCCCACGGCTTATCGCAGCGTAGCACGTCCTTCATCGCCTCTCAGCGCCAAGGCATCCACCGAACACCCTTAAGGCACTTGATTGCTCTCATTATCAATGTCCACACACTCGGCAGAATGTTGTCTGCAGAATTGCCAAGAAACCTAAGTCTCTAAGGCACGCGCCCTCGATGAACGCTATCTGCAGCCGGACAATGATTAGAAAGACCAGCTTGCTTCGTAAGATCGTTCCGATAGCGAGGCGGTCAAGCTTCGCTAAAAGGATCATTTACAACTCGCGTGTCCTTCAGACGCAGCCTTGTGAGCTACCCTGGAAGACGCACGAGCGCCGAAATGATCCGGAGATAATGAAGTATCGCGCAACAATTACTTGTTGCCCGATCCAACTCGGATCGATCTCCTCTTTACGATGTCAGAAATCACGCAGCTTACTGTCCATCCGGACTAGTAAGTGCGAAGTGATGTTTCGCGGACGACGGTACAAGTAGTCGGTGATCAAACCATCTGGTGGAGCCAGACGGGATCGAACCGACGACCTCATGCTTGCAAAGCACGCGCTCTCCCAGCTGAGCTATGGCCCCGTAACCAGAAGACGAATGCTCACTCGATGAGTGTGGTGGGCCTGGGAAGACTTGAACTTCCGACCTCACGCTTATCAAGCGCGCGCTCTAACCAACTGAGCTACAAGCCCCTAACGCATATCCAGTCAAGGACCAGGGATTCTGCAAGGTTGCAGCCCCAGCGCGTGTTCGTCCGCGAAGAAAGAGAAACGAAGACGGCGAAATCCCGCCAATGCAGCTCAACGATCCTGACGACCGTTGGCCACTGATGTTTCTAAAACGGTTCGATAGAAGCAAGCTTCTGAAGAACCATCCTTAGAAAGGAGGTGATCCAGCCGCAGGTTCCCCTACGGCTACCTTGTTACGACTTCACCCCAGTCGCTGACCCTACCGTGGCCGGCTGCCTCCATTGCTGGTTAGCGCACCGTCTTCAGGTAAAACCAACTCCCATGGTGTGACGGGCGGTGTGTACAAGGCCCGGGAACGTATTCACCGTGGCGTGCTGATCCACGATTACTAGCGATTCCAACTTCATGGGCTCGAGTTGCAGAGCCCAATCCGAACTGAGACGGCTTTTTGAGATTTGCGAAGGGTTGCCCCTTAGCGTCCCATTGTCACCGCCATTGTAGCACGTGTGTAGCCCAGCCCGTAAGGGCCATGAGGACTTGACGTCATCCCCACCTTCCTCGCGGCTTATCACCGGCAGTCTCCTTAGAGTGCTCAACTAAATGGTAGCAACTAAGGACGGGGGTTGCGCTCGTTGCGGGACTTAACCCAACATCTCACGACACGAGCTGACGACAGCCATGCAGCACCTGTGTTCCAGGCTCCGAAGAGAAGGTCACATCTCTGCGACCGGTCCTGGACATGTCAAGGGCTGGTAAGGTTCTGCGCGTTGCGTCGAATTAAACCACATGCTCCACCGCTTGTGCGGGCCCCCGTCAATTCCTTTGAGTTTTAATCTTGCGACCGTACTCCCCAGGCGGAATGCTTAAAGCGTTAGCTGCGCCACTAGTGAGTAAACCCACTAACGGCTGGCATTCATCGTTTACGGCGTGGACTACCAGGGTATCTAATCCTGTTTGCTCCCCACGCTTTCGTGCCTCAGCGTCAGTATCGGGCCAGTGAGCCGCCTTCGCCACTGGTGTTCTTGCGAATATCTACGAATTTCACCTCTACACTCGCAGTTCCACTCACCTCTCCCGAACTCAAGATCCTCAGTATCAAAGGCAGTTCTGGAGTTGAGCTCCAGGATTTCACCCCTGACTTAAAGACCCGCCTACGCACCCTTTACGCCCAGTGATTCCGAGCAACGCTAGCCCCCTTCGTATTACCGCGGCTGCTGGCACGAAGTTAGCCGGGGCTTATTCTTGCGGTACCGTCATTATCTTCCCGCACAAAAGAGCTTTACAACCCTAGGGCCTTCATCACTCACGCGGCATGGCTGGATCAGGCTTGCGCCCATTGTCCAATATTCCCCACTGCTGCCTCCCGTAGGAGTTTGGGCCGTGTCTCAGTCCCAATGTGGCTGATCATCCTCTCAGACCAGCTACTGATCGTCGCCTTGGTGAGCCATTACCTCACCAACTAGCTAATCAGACGCGGGCCAATCTTTCGGCGATAAATCTTTCCCCGTAAGGGCTTATCCGGTATTAGCACAAGTTTCCCTGTGTTGTTCCGAACCAAAAGGTATGTTCCCACGCGTTACTCACCCGTCTGCCGCTGACGTATTGCTACGCCCGCTCGACTTGCATGTGTTAAGCCTGCCGCCAGCGTTCGCTCTGAGCCAGGATCAAACTCTCAAGTTGGACTTGAACTTTGAACCGGCTGATCACAACGTTTTGACGAGGTCCCACCATTTTTCATCGACCGAAGTCGATGAGCTGCCCGCGATTCACATCGCTGGCAACGATGGTGTAACCTTAAAACGTGTACCGCCGAAGTCTTTCGTCCGGTCCCGATCCAAAAAGCCGAAGCTCTTTAAATGCGAGACCCGCAAGGACTCCGCCGTCCACGTTTCTCTTTCTTCATCTTCACTTGTCAAACAGCCCGGGACCAGGAGGCCCCAACCTTCCAGAGAGGAAGGGTTCCGACACCCTTACCGACGATGGATGAACTCCAATCGACTTACGTCGACTGTTGTGTCACTCAACAAGGTGAGGAGCATCAGTGGCGCGTTCGCTCGCCTTGGTCAGTGACCCGGCGGCGCCGCGCTCAGTGGTCGGGTTATAGGCCCCACCCATCGGGGTTGTCAACGCCGATTGTCAGAAAATCGTCGCACGGTGGATTATTCAAAAAATACACGTGATTACAGTATGTTAGAAAGGCGCTGCGCGGATGGATCGGGCCGACGCTGAGAAAAAACCCAAGAAAAGATTGGGCCTGAGCGGGCTCCGGAAGCGGCTTGGACGTGACTTGGACGTGACTTGGACGTGACTTGGACGTGACTTGGCGCGGCTTGGCCGCGGCTTGGGGCGCCCGCCCCTGGAAGGCCTCGGCCCCCCTGCCGTTCCGGAAACTTTCCATATTAGGCGCCGTACTTGAGCCACAATCCCCCGGCGTTCTGGTACAGACGAAGCTTGAATCGCATGGATGCCAGTGGGGGCTGCCGGCGGTTTGTGTGGGGTCAGAGGAAGGCGATCATCCGATGAAGCAGCCTTCTTCAGACATTCGAGACACATCGAGAGATCTTTTTCCGCTTAGCTGTTCGTAATTTCGGCCGGTCCGTCATCTGGGCCTTCTGACCGCGGACGCCTATGCGGCTTGCCTTTTCCAGAGACGCCCCAGAGAGGGCGGCGTAAGGAGGGGCTCGAAACAGGACTGTCCGGAACGGGCTGCTCGAAATCGGGCTCTCGGGTCGTTGATTGGGGGACTTGGGTTGAACCACAGGACGTCACGCGGCGCTTACGGGCGTGAGACCGGGATCATCGATCTCGGCCACGAGCCGCCGCTGTCCGTCGATGGTTCCGAAGCCGCTGTCATCGATCGGCGCCGCGTCTCGGTGCAATGGTTCAGCGGGACTATTCTAACCGGACTTTGCGGCGCAGCCCTGATCGGCGGCGCCGTTTTCGCTTCGCTCGACGGCGAGATGACCTTCGCCAAGGTGCCGGAGCGCGTCGAAGGCGCGCTGCGCGGCGCATTCGGCGCAGCCGACCGCGCCGCCACGCTGCACAAGAGCGACCGCCTGCCGCCGCCGAACGAAGCCACGGCCTCGCGCAACATCGTGCGCGTCTCGACCGTCGCCCGCGTCGGCAACCGCGACGTGATGCGGGTGCGTCCCTTCATCCGGATTGCCGGCAATCTGTCGATGACGACGAGCGACCTGTCGGCGAAGATCCCGCCGTTCAACGCCCAGCGCCTTCTCACCGATGTCGGCTCCGATCCGAAGACGGCATCCGAGGATCCGAACAATCCGGAGGCCGTCGAACCCGACGCCGAGGTATCCTTCGTCACCAAGGACCTCTCCCAGGTGCTGCCGAAAGCCAAGATTACCGCAGTGGTGGCGCTGGACGACATCCTGATGCGGGTGCGCGATGCCGCCAACTGGCGCGGCAATGGCGGGGTGCGCTATGCCGCTCTCTCCAATGCTGCGGCCGACGTCTCCGGCGCGACCGCCCCGTCCGAGATCAGAAGCGCCTACGCCACCGAAGTGTCGCCGTCCGATCCCTATGCCGGCTTCGAGACGCGCGTGGTGCCGGAAAACGTCACGCTGCTGCCGAAGACCAAGGAACAGATCACCGGCGGCAATCCCAACGGCGAACGCGTCCACGTGGTCAAGAAGGGCGACAGCGTCGCCGGCGTGCTGCGCGATCTCGGCGCCACGGCCGAGGAGATCAAGGCGATCACCGCGACGCTCGGTCCGCGCGGCCGAGACGGCGGCGTGAAGGAAGGCGAGAAGCTGCGCATCCTGATGGCGCCCGCAAGCCCCGGCGCCCGTCTGCAGCCCTACCGCGTCGTCATCGCCAACGAGACCATGGTCGAGGCGATCGCGGCGCTGTCCGATCTCGGCAAATACGTCGCCGTCGACGTCTCCAGCATGAATACCGTCGCCGATGCGGCGGCTAACGCCAACAGCGACGACGATGACGACGATGACGGCACGGGCGTGCGGCTCTACCAGAGCATCTACGAGACCGCGATGCGCAACAAAGTGCCGATGCCCGTCATCGACGACATGATCAAGATCTACTCCTACGACGTCGATTTCCAGCGCAAGGTGGCGCCGGGCGATTCATTCGACGTGTTCTACGCCGGCGAAGACGAAGGCGTGACCGCGAGCGAAAAGAACGACGTGCTGTTCGCTTCGCTCACGCTCGGCGGCGAAACCAAGAAATACTACCGCTACCAGAGCCCCGACGACGGCGTCGTCGACTACTATGACGAGACCGGCAAGAGCGCGAAGAAGTTCCTGGTGCGCAAGCCGGTCAACAACGCCATCATGCGCTCCGGCTTCGGCGGCCGCCGTCACCCCATCCTCGGCTTTGTGAAGATGCACACTGGCGTCGACTGGGCCACCTCCTACGGCACGCCGATCTTCGCCTCCGGCAACGGCGTGATCGAGAAGGCCGGCCCCGAGGGCGGCTACGGCAAGTACATCCGCATCAAGCACAACAACGGCTACGAGACCGCCTATGGCCATATGTCGGCCTTCGCCAAGGGCATGGAGCCCGGCAAGAAGGTGCGGCAGGGCCAGGTGATCGGCTTCGTCGGTTCGACCGGCGCGTCGACCGGCCCGCACGTCCACTACGAAATCCTGGTCAACGGCCGCTTCGTCGATCCGCTGCGTGTGAAATTGCCGCGCGGCCGCTCACTGGAAGGCCCGATGCTGGCCGGCTTCGAGAAGGAGCGCGACCGGCTCGACGGCATGATGAGCGGCCGCGCCGGCGCCATCGCCCGGATGTCGGACGCAACCGGCGGACCGTTGCAGGTCACCAACCGGTAAAGCCGGCGAACCGGCCGAGATCGGCCGGTCATCTTCAAACACGATCCGGATTTGACGTCGATGCGCGAGGCCCGCTTGGCGCCATCACAACGTCAAGTTTCGTTTGCCAAAGCGGCGTGGGGAGCGAATACTTTCCAAAAAACAGGAGGTCTCGCCATGAAGAACAGGCTCGCCTGCGCAGCCTTCGTCGCTGCGATTGTCTCCGCCACCAGCGTTTCGGCCGAAAACTGGGAGGTCACCCGGCTCGTCCCCGGCTCGGCGTTCCACGGCGTGCACGGGCTTGCGATCGACAAGGCCGGCCATCTGTTTGCCGGCAGCGTCGCGGGCGCGGCGCTCTACGAGGTCGACATCGCCGGCGGTACCGCCAAGGTTGCAATCCCCGCCCCGATCGGAATGGCCGACGACATCGCATTCGCCCCCGACGGCACCATGGCCTGGACCGGATTTCTGGCCGGCGATCTTTATTCGCGCAAGGGCGACGGCCCGATCACGAAGCTCGCTTCCGGCCTTCCCGGCATCAACTCGCTCGCCTTCCGCAAGGACGGCAGGCTCTACGCCACCACCGTCTTTCTCGGCGACACGCTCTATGAGATCGACGTCGAGGGCGTCAAACCGCCGCGCCAGATCATGGAGAAGATGGGCGGCCTCAACGGCTTCGAGTTCGGTCCCGACGACAAGCTCTACGGTCCGCTCTGGTTCAAGGGACAGGTCGCAAAGGTCGACGTCGACAAGGCCGAGCTGACCGTCGTCGCGGACGGCTTCAAGGTCCCGGCCGCGGTGAACTTCGATTCCAAGGGCAATCTCTGGGTGGTCGACACCGCGCTCGGCCAGCTCGTTCAGGTCGATCCCAAGTCGGGCACCAAGACCATGGTCGCGCAGTTGAAGCCGTCGCTGGACAATCTCGCGATCGACGGCAAGGACCGGATCTACGTCTCCAACATGGCCGACAACGGCATCCAGGAGGTCGATCCGGCGACCGGCCAGGCGCGGCAGGTCATCATTGGCAAGCTCGCCTTGCCCGGCGGCATCGGCGTCACGTCAGAGAACGGCAAGGACACGATCCACGCCGCCGACGTGTTCGCCTATCGCACAGTGGACGGTGCTACTGGCGAGGTCACCGAGAAGGCCCGCATGCACGCCGCCGGCGTCGCGCTCGAATACCCGATGAGCGCAACGGCGAAGGGCAACGACGTGGTCCTGTCGAGCTGGTTCACCGGCACGGTGCAGGTGATCGACGGCAAGACCGGCGCGACCCGCGACATGCTGCACGGCTTCAAGGCGCCGCACGACGCGATCGTGCTCGCGGACGGCAGCATTCTGGTGGCCGAGCTCGGCACCAAATCGCTGGTCCGCGTCAGCGGCGAGCACGGCAAGGACCGCACCACACTGATCGGCGGCCTCGAGGGCCCGGTCGGGCTCGTCGCCGGATCGCGTGGCGAGGTCTACGTCACCGAAGCCTTTTCCGGCGTCGTCTCGATGATCGAGAGCAACGGCGAAAAGACGGTGGTCGCCAAGGACCTGAAAATGCCCGAAGGGATCGCACGCGCCGGCGACGGCAAGCTGATCGTGGCGGAGGTCGGCGCCAAGCGATTGATCGAGATCGCACCTGAGAGCGGCACGGTCACCGAGATCGCGGCCAATCTCCCGATCGGCCTGGTGGGCGCGCCCGGAGGACTGCCAACGCATATTCCGACGGGCGTCGGCATCGGGGAATCCGGCACGATCTATTTCTCGTCTGACATCGAGAACGCGATCTACAAGGTCACGAAGAAATAAGTCCCCGCGCTCAAAAATGTGGATTGGATTGCATATGCCGGTAGGGCCCCACCGTAAAGATTGCACGACCTAGACAAACCACACTCCGGCTGCAGCAAGATCGTCAATAACCCACAAAAGAAACCGCCCCGGAGAGATTGACCTCTCCGGGGCGGCTTGTTGCTTCAGGCTTCGAATACCGGCGCTCAGTTCAACTTCCGCTTCGACACCGGCGCCTCGAACTGGGCGATCTCCGCGGTCTGCGGCGCCTTGCCGTTGAAGGTCAGCACGTTGCCTTCGGACGAGATCGCAACGCTGTCACCGTCCTTGACGTCGCCGGCCAGGATCATCTCGGCGAGCGGATCCTGGACGTGACGCTGGATCACGCGCTTGAGCGGCCGTGCGCCGTAGGCGGGATCCCAGCCCTTGGCGGCGAGCCAGTCGCGGCCCGCGGCGTCGAGCGTCAGCACGATCTTGCGATCGGTCAAAAGCTTTTGCAGCCGCGCGAACTGGATCTCGACGATCCGGCCCATCTCGCTTCTCTGCAAGCGATGGAACAGGATGATCTCGTCGACGCGATTGAGGAATTCGGGGCGGAAATGTCCCCGCACCATTCCCATCACCTGCTCGCGCACGGCCGAGGTGTCCTCGCCCTCCGGCTGGTTCACCAGAAACTCCGAACCAAGGTTCGAGGTCATGATGATCAGTGTGTTGCGGAAATCGACGGTGCGGCCCTGGCCGTCGGTGAGGCGGCCGTCGTCGAGCACCTGCAACAGGACGTTGAAGACGTCGGGATGCGCCTTCTCGATCTCGTCGAACAGCACGACCTGATAGGGCCGGCGCCGCACCGCTTCGGTCAGCGCACCGCCCTCGTCATAGCCGACATAGCCCGGAGGCGCGCCGATCAACCGCGAGACCGAGTGCTTCTCCATGTATTCGGACATGTCGAGGCGGACCATCGCGGTCTCGTCGTTGAACAGATATTCGGCGAGCGCTTTCGTCAGTTCGGTCTTGCCGACGCCGGTGGGCCCGAGGAACATGAACGAGCCGGTCGGCCGGTTCGGATCCTGCAGCCCCGCGCGCGAACGGCGCACGGCGGTCGCGACCGCACGCACGGCCTCGGCCTGGCCGACGACGCGCTTGCCGAGCGAGTCCTCCATCCTCAGGAGCTTGTCCTTCTCGCCTTCCAGCATCTTGTCGACGGGCACGCCGGTCCAGCGCGAGACCACCTGCGCGATGTGGTTGGCGGTGACCGCCTCCTCCATCATCTCGCCGGAGTTCTCCTTGGCCTCAATGTCTGCAAGCTGCTTTTCGAGCTCGGGGATCCGGCCATAGGCCAGCTCGCCGGCCTTCTGGAATTCACCGCGCCGTTGTGCGTTGGCAAGTTCGACCCGCAAGCCGTCGAGCTCGGCCTTCAGCTTCTGGGCGTCGGAGAGCTTGTTCTTCTCCGCGCTCCAGCGTGCGGTGAGCGCCGCGGACTTCTCCTCGAGGTCGGCGAGCTCTTTCTCCAGCGTCTGCAGGCGGCTCTTCGAACCGGCATCGCTCTCTTTCTTCAATGCTTCCTGTTCGATCTTCAGCCGGATGATCTCCCGATCCATCGAATCCAGCTCTTCCGGCTTGGAATCGACCTGCATCTTGAGCCGCGCGGCCGCCTCGTCCATGAGGTCGATGGCCTTGTCCGGCAGGAAGCGGTCGGTGATGTAGCGGTTGGACAGCGTCGTGGCGGCGACCAGCGCGGAATCGGTGATCCGCACGCCATGGTGCTGCTCGTACTTGTCCTTCAGCCCGCGCAGAATCGAGATCGTATCCTCCACCGAGGGCTCGCTGACGAAGATTGGCTGGAAACGCCGCGCCAACGCCGCGTCCTTTTCGACGTGCTTCTGGTACTCGTCGAGCGTGGTCGCGCCGATGCAGTGCAGCTCGCCGCGGGCGAGCGCAGGCTTGAGCAGGTTGGACGCGTCCATCGCGCCGTCGCCCTTGCCGGCGCCGATCAGCGTGTGCATCTCGTCGATGAACAGGACGAAATTGCCCTCGCTCCCGGTCACCTCCTGCAGCACGGCCTTCAGCCGTTCCTCGAACTCGCCGCGATATTTTGCACCTGCAATCAGCGAGCCGAGATCGAGCGACAGCAGCTTCTTGTCCTTCAGGCTCTCCGGCACGTCCCCGTTGACGATGCGCAGCGCCAGACCCTCGGCGATGGCGGTCTTGCCGACGCCGGGCTCTCCGATCAGGACGGGATTGTTCTTGGTCCGGCGCGACAGCACCTGGATCGTGCGGCGGATCTCCTCGTCGCGGCCGATGACCGGATCGAGCTTGCCGTCGCGCGCCGCCTGGGTGAGGTCGCGGGCATATTTCTTCAGCGCGTCGTAGGCGTTCTCGGCCGTCGCGGAATCCGCGGTGCGGCCCTTGCGCAGCGCTTCGATCGCCGCGTTGAGGTTTTGCGGGGTGACGCCGCCCTTGGCCAGGATCGCACCCGCCTCGCTGGTCTTCTCCAGCGCGAGGCCGAGCAGCAACCGCTCGACCGTGACAAAGCTGTCGCCGGCCTTCTCGCCGGCCTTCTCAGCCGCGTCGAAGGTGCGGGCGAGCTCGGGCGCCAGATAGATCTGGCCGGCTCCGCCGCCAGAGACCTTCGGCACCTTGTTCAGGGCGTCCTCGGTCGCCTTCAGGATTGCGCGGGAATTGCCGCCGGCGCGGTCGATCAGGCCGGCAGCGAGGCCTTCATTGTCGTCCAGCAGCACTTTCAGGACGTGCAGGGTCGAAAACTGCTGGTGCCCTTCGCGCACCGCAAGCGACTGCGCAGACTGGACGAAGCCCCTGGAGCGTTCGGTATATTTCTCGATGTTCATATCTTCTCTGTCCCTCGGCCTGCCCCTGGAGCCCTCTAAGGCACTCCAAACGGCATCTTCATTGGGTTTCCGATGACCGCATTGACGTTTCTCAACCGGCAACGGTCGTTATCAGCCGGCGCTGGCGCCGGCCTGACCCAGATGTGGGAAGCGAGGCCTCGGACCGGAAGAGGCGAGTTCACAATTTCGTGCGCGGATCCGCCCGCTTGGCGCCGGTGGGCCGAATCCCCTAAGTAGCGGCATGACACCGAGCGCAATGACAGCCAGCCAGACTGCCGAGATCGCCGGCCTCTACCGCTATCCGATCAAGGGCCTGACGCCGGAGCCCCTGCCCCGCGTCTCCCTGCGGACCGGCCAGACCCTGCCCGCCGACCGCCGCTACGCCATCGAGAACGGCCCCAGCGGCTTCGACCCGGAAGAGCCGCAGTGGAAGCCAAAGATCCAGTTCCTGATGCTGGCGCGCAATGAGCGGCTGGCTTCGCTCGACAGCCGGTTCGGGGACGCGACCCATCGCCTGACCATCCGCAAGGACGGCCAGATCGTCGCCAGCGGCGATCTCGAGACCGCCGCCGGACGCGCCGCCATCGAGGACTATTTCAGGGAAAACTTTCAGCCGGAGCTGAAGGGCCCGCCCAAGGTCCTGTCCGGCCGCGACCACAGCTTTTCCGACGTCGCCCGCAAGGTCGTGTCCATCATCAATCTCGACAGCGTCCGCGCGCTCGAGACCATGCTCGGCGGCGCAGCCGTCCACCCGCTACGCTTCCGCGCCAATCTTTACGTGAAGAGCTGGCCGGCCTGGTCCGAGCTCGACCTCGTCGGCCAGACGCTGGCGATCGGACAGGCCCGGCTGAAAGTGGTCAAGCGCATCAAGCGCTGCCCGGCCACCAATGTCGATCCTCAGACCGCCAGGCGCGATCTCGAAATCCCGGCCACGCTCTCGAGCAATCTCGGCCACATGGACTGCGGCATCTATGCCGAGGTGATCGCCGACGGCGACATCGGCGTGGGCGACGCGGTTGCGGTGGAACAGCCGAAGCTGGTGTGACGGGGCGCTTTCTCGGCAAACTCCGTCATTGCGAGGAGCGAAGCGACGAAGCAATCCAGACTGTCTCCGCGAGGGATTCTGGATTGCTTCGCTGCGCTCGCAATGACGCACCTCAATTCGGCATCACATAGGCGTAGATCCGGCCGCGCGAGATCGGCGCTTCGCGGACGCGGTTGCCGTTGTTGCCGGAGATCATGATCGGATTGCCCTGCGCGTCGACGCCGGTGATGATGCCGACATGACCGCCCCGGCCGCCGCGCGACATGACCGCGATGGCGCCGACCTGAGGACCGGAGACACGCGTGCCGTAATGCGCGAACGAGTTCGCCAAGTCGGAGCCGGTGCCACGGTGACCGGTTTTCTCAAGCACCATGTTCATGAACCGCGCGCACCACAGGCTACCGCGGCCGGTCGGATTGCCGCCGACATAGCGGCGTGCCTCGGACACGAGGCCCGACCCGCCGCCGAAGCCGCCGCTGCTCGTCGCGGTATTGGCCACGCCGCCAACATTCGCGTTAGTGGTCATCCCACCGCCACGCCTCATGGTTCGACGGCTGGCGCGCGTGGTCATCCCACCGCTATCGCTGGTAACCATTCCAGCGTTGCCGCTCTTGGCCATTCCACCGCCGCCGCTCATAGCCATTCCACCGCTGCCGCTCGTGGCGATGCCGCCGCTATTGGCGTTCGGGTCATAGCTGGCGAAGGTGTTGCCGAAGCCGCTCGCCTGCAATTGCGCCGCGCCGCGCTCGAAGCGCGAACTGCGTGCATGCCGGTAATGATGATGTCTGCTGGCGTGATGCGCGTAAGCGTGCCGCTCTGCGCTATGACGATGAGGTCGTGCTGACGCCGGAGAGATGAGCGCGGCGACCGCCGCGAAGGAAACAGCCAGCGCGACGACACAGCGCGACAGGCGAGACGCAAACAACTCGAACATTCTTCATCCTTCGTTGACACCCCCACTTCCCAATCGGCCCGTGCGGTGGCCGACATCCGCGGGCTGTATCAGTATCCTGATGTGGCGAGAACAAGACGCGGTCGCGGAGATTTTGGACGATGATTAAGATGATTAATAAGTGTTAGGTTCGTATGCGCTAACCGCAGGACGGCATTCCAATGTCGCAGCCACCTCTGGGAGAAAACCGGATGCCTCACGCCCTCACGAAGGACAATTGCCGCCTCTATTTCGAACAAGCAGGCACGGGCACGCCAATACTTTTTCTGCACGAATTCGCCGCCGACTACACCAATTGGGAGCCGCAGATGCGCTACTTCTCGCGCGGCCATCGCTGCATCACCTATTCCGCGCGCGGCTACACGCCATCGGACGTGCCTGATGGCGAGGTCTACGGCTACACGCATTTCTACACCGATGCGCTCGCGGTGCTCGATCATCTGAAGATCGATCGCGCGCACTTCGTCGGCCTCTCGATGGGCGCCTATTCATCGCTCCAGATCGGGCTCAACGCGCCCCAACGTGCCCTGTCGATGACGCTCGCCGGCGTCGGCTCAGGCTCGGAGATCGAGAACCTCGACGCCTGGCGCCAGCAGTGCCGCGCCAACGCGGAGCAATTCGAGATGCTCGGCTCGGCCGAAGTCGCAAAGGTCACGCGCGAGGCGCCGAGCCGGATTCCCTTCCTGGTGAAGGACCCGCGCGGCCACGCCGATTTCTACGCCGCCCTGGCGCGGCACGACGCCAAGGGATCGGCGCGGACGATGCGCGGCTTCCAGGCCGGCCGTCCCTCGATCTTTACGATGACAGACGCGATCAGAGCCGCCACGACGCCGGCACTCATCATCTGCGGCGACGAGGACGATCCGTGCGTCGGCGCAAGCCTGTTCCTGAAGAAGCACCTGCCTGCGGCAGGGCTCGCCATGTTTCCGAAGTCCGGCCACGTGCTCAATCTCGAAGAGCCCGCGCTGTTCAACGAAACGGTGGAACGGTTCGTCACGCTGGTAGAAGCGGGACGATGGCCGGCGCGCGATGCGCGGTCGTTGCCGGCGCATTAGCGCGAAGACGTCATCACAGGCTCCGTCGCGTAGCCCGGATGGAGCGAAAGCGTAATCCGGGGCCTTCGCCTCCGCGGATAGAATCCCGGATTGCGCTACGCTTCATCCGGGCTACGGGAATCCTATTTCCTGCCGCCTCGCGTCAGCAAGAACACGCCCTGCTCGCCGAACAGATTCCACACCCACCAGGGCATCCGCAGCCGCAGCGGGCGGCCGTAGAGGTCGAGCGCCTCGGCACGTTCCATCTTGACGTCGATCGCGTCGCAGAGCTCGACGAAATCCTTGATGGTGCAGAAATGGATGTTGGCGGTGTCATACCAGCTTGCCGGCAGATTCTCCGTGCGCGGCATGTGGCCGCCGATCAGGAGCTGGAGCCGCATCTTCCAGAAGCCGAAATTCGGGAACGACACGATGGCGCGGCGGCCGATGCGCAGCAAATTCTCCAGCACCACTTTCGGCTGCCGGGTCGCCTGCAACGTCTGCGACAGGATCACGTAGTCGAAGGCGTCATCGGGATAATTCACGAGATCGGTGTCGGCATCGCCCTGCACCACCGCAAGACCCTTGGCGACGCAGCGGTTGACGCCCTCGCGTGACAGCTCGATGCCGCGGCCGTCGATGCCGCGGGTCTCCAGCAGCTGGAGCAGGTCGCCCTCGCCACAGCCGACGTCGAGCACCTTCGAGCCCGGCTTGACCATCTCGGCCACCAGCACATGGTCGGCGCGAAAATCGCCGGGCTGCCCGGTCGCAAGGCCGCCCAGCGGCAGCGCTTCCTGTACAGACATGACTAGCCGTCCTTGTTAAGCAGTCTTGGCAGTGAGCCCGCGCGCCTTGCCTGCCGACTGCAGGAAGGCACGGGCAATGTCGAAGAACTCGGGCACGTCGAGCAGGAACGCGTCGTGACCGCGATCGGTCTCGATCTCGGCGAAGGACACCCGCGCGCTCGACGCATTCAGGGCGTGCACCAGCGCGCGCGATTCCGAGGTCGGGAACAGCCAGTCGCTGGTGAAAGAAACCACGCAGAAGCGGGTCTGGATTCCCGCGAACGCCTTCGCCAGCACGCCGCCATGGTCGCCGGCGATGTCGAAATAATCCATCGCGCGGGTCAGATAGAGATAGGAGTTGGCGTCGAAGCGCTCGACAAAGGATGAGCCCTGGTAGCGCAGATAGGACTCGACCTGGAAGTCGGCGTCGAACGAGAAGGTCGGCAGCTCGCGGTCCTGCATGCGCCGGCCGAATTTTCGATGCAGCGCGGCGTCCGAAAGATAGGTGATGTGCGCCGCCATCCTAGCGACAGCGAGCCCGCGATGCGGATGGATGCCGTGATCGGCATAGCCGCCTTGGTGCCAGTCGGGATCGGCCATCACCGCCTGACGGCCAAGCTCGTGGAACGCGATGTTCTGCGCCGAATGTCGTGTCGAGCAGGCAATCGCCAGCGCGGAGAATACCCGAGTCGGATACGCCGCAGTCCATTGCAGCACTTGCATGCCGCCCATCGAGCCGCCGACGACTGCGAACAGCGTGTCGATGCCGAGCCGGTCGATCAGCATCGCCTGCGCGCGCACCATGTCGGGGATGGTGATGACGGGGAAATCGAGGCCCCAAACCTTGCCCGTCGCGGGATTGATCGAAGCCGGACCGGTCGAGCCCATGCAGCCGCCGATCACGTTGGAGCAGATGATAAAATACTCGCTGGGATCGAGCGGTCGGCCGGGGCCGACCAAGGTCTCCCACCAGCCGGGCTTGCCGGTGACAGGGTGCACATTGGCGACGTGCTGGTCGCCGGTCAGCGCATGGCAGATCAGGATCGCATTGGAGCGATCGGCATTGAGCTCGCCGTAGGTTTGGTAGGCGATCTGGAACGGGCTGAGATCGACACCGCAATCGAGCTGCAGCGGCTGCTTCGTGCCGAACTGCGCAACCTGCGAGCTCGGACGATCCACCTCGTGCGACCGCTCGTCGGCAGTGATCGCGGGACTGGGAATTGACTGGACGCCAACCATCTGACCATCGACCTCGTTTGCGATCGTAGAAGTGACCGCATTGACATCAGGCCATGAAAAACCCGGCCTGAACGATAGGTTCGGCCGGGATCGAAAGGGTCCCCGGCCTGTTTAGCGAGTTTTTTAACGTGGCTGCAAGCCGGCCGGCTCAAATGACCACGGAACGGATAAAAACTACCGTCTTGGACGGTTTTCGTCAAGTCGCGGCCCGGATCGACCAAATTCGCCTGCCGCGCCGCCGGCGGAAAGGGCCCGATTTCCCTTTGCATTTCTCTTTGCTTTCGCAGCCCCGACTGCCTAATCAGGACATCCATCGTAGCGGTGACGGCTCGACTGATCCGCATTGGAACGCCCCTCAACAGCACCTGTCAGACATGTCCCAACGTCCGCCCGCGCCACCATCGCTCCAGGAATTGCGCAAGGAGATCGACGCGATCGACGAGGGCATGCATCGCCTGCTGATGCAGCGCGGCGACATCATCGACCGCCTGATCCAGGTGAAGCAGACCCAGGAGGTCGGCTCGGCGTTCCGTCCCGCGCGCGAGGCCGCCATGATGCGTGACCTCGTCCAGCGCCATCGCGGCATCCTGCCGCTCGACACGGTCGAGAGCATCTGGCGCGTGATCATCGCGACGTTCACTTACGTCCAGGCGCCATTCTCGGTGCACGCCGACATCTCGGCAAGCGAGCCGGCCATGCGCGATTCCGCGCGATTCCATTTCGGCTTCACCGTGCCTTACGTCGCGCATTTCAGCGCGCAGGCGGCGGTCGAGGCCGTCGCGAAATCCAAGGGCGACCTTGCGCTGGTCTCGGCAACCTCGAGCCGCACGCCGTGGTGGCTGTCGCTGGAAGAAGCCGGCGCGCCAAAGATCATCGCGCGGCTACCCTTTGTCGAGCGCGCCGACCATCCGGCGGCGTTGCCGGTGTTCGCGGTCTCGCGCGTCGCCGACAGCGCCCTGGTGACGGAGGTCGAGACCTTCAGCGTACGCGTGTCAGGGTGGAACGCCGAAGTTGCGCGCGCCCTGTCGCCGCTCGCCGAGATCGTGGCGGTGCCCGACACCGCCTTCGACGGCGCCGCGCTGCTGGTCTCGGTCACCGCGACGAGCAGCCTCGACAAGATCAAGGCTGCCCTGATCGAAGCGGGGGCCTCGGTGCGCTCCACGGCCCTCGTCGGCAGCCACGCAACGCGCTATACGGTGCCCCCGACCGGGCCGAAATCGTAAGTCGCGAACCGCTTAAGCCACTCCGGAGTTGAAGATGTCCCGCCCAGTGCCGAATCCCGGCATTCTCGATATTGCGCCCTATACGCCCGGCAAGACTCCGGTGGCGGAGCCCGGTCGCAAGGTGTTCAAGCTCTCGGCCAACGAGACGCCGTTCGGGCCCTCGCCGAAGGCGATCGAGGCGTTCAAGAACGTGGCGGATCACCTGGAAGACTATCCGGAAGGGACCTCGCGCGTGCTGCGCGAAGCGATCGGGCGCACCTTCGGGCTCGACCCCAACCGCATCATCTGCGGCGCCGGCTCGGACGAGATCCTCAATCTGCTCGCCCACACCTATCTCAGCCATGGCGACGAGGCGATCTCGACCACGCACGGCTTCCTGGTCTACCCGATCGCAACCATGGCGGTCGGCGCCAGGAACGTCGTCGCGGCGGAGAAGAACCTCACCGCGGATGTAGACGCCATCCTGAAAGCCGTCACGCCGCGCACAAAACTGGTCTGGCTCGCCAACCCCAACAACCCGACCGGCACCTATCTGCCGTTCGACGAGGTCAAGCGCCTGCGCGCCGGCCTGCCCTCGCACGTGCTGCTGGTGCTGGACGCAGCCTATTGCGACTACGTCTCGCGCAACGATTACGAGATGGGGATCGAGCTGGTGGCGACCACCGAGAACACGGTCGTGACCCACACGTTCTCCAAGATCCATGGTCTTGCGGCGCTGCGGATCGGCTGGATGTTCGGCCCCGAACACATCATCGACGCGGTCAACCGCATCCGCGGTCCCTTCAACGTGTCGACGCCGGCGATGTACGCTGCCGTTGCCGCGATCGAGGACACCGCGCATCAGGCGATGTCGAAGCAGTTCACCGAGACCTGGCGCAACTGGCTGACCGAGGAGATCGGCAAGCTCGGCCTGAAGGTGACGCCGAGCGTCGCCAATTTCGTGCTGATCCATTTCCCGACGGAGGGAAAGACCTCGGACGCAGCCGACGCCTTCCTCACCAAGCGCGGGCTGGTGCTGCGCGGCTTGAAGAACTACGGCCTGCCGCATTCGTTGCGCATGACCATCGGCACCGAGGAGGCCAACCGCCTCGTCGTCGAGGGCCTGCGCGACTTCATGGCCGGAACATGAGCGCGACCTCGCACTTCGAGCGCGTCGCGCTGATCGGCTTCGGCTTGATCGGCGGCTCGATCGCGCGCGCTGCGAAGCTCCAGGGCTTGGCTGGCGAGATCGTTACCACCGCGCGCTCGGAGAAGACGCGCGCACGCGTGATGGAGCTCGGCATTGTCGATCAGGTCGTGGCGACCAATGCGGAAGCGGTGAAGGATGCCGATCTCGTCATCCTCTGCATTCCCGTCGGCGCCTGCGGGCCGGTGGCGCAGGAAATCGCCGCCTATCTCAAGCCCGGCGCGATCATCTCCGACGTCGGCTCGGTCAAGGGCGCCATCGTCAGGGATATGGCGCCGCATCTGCCGAAAGGCATCCATTTCGTGCCGGCGCATCCCGTCGCAGGCACCGAGCATTCGGGCCCCGATTCGGGCTTCGCCGAGCTCTTCATCAACCGCTGGTGCATCCTCACCCCACCGGAGGGCGTCGATGCGGCTGCCACCGATCGCCTGCGTGCGTTCTGGGCGGCGATGGGTGCCAAGGTCGAAATCATGACGCCGGATCATCATGATCTCGTGCTCGCGATCACCAGCCATCTGCCGCATCTGATCGCCTACACCATCGTCGGCACCGCCGACGAACTGGCGCAGGTGACGGAGTCCGAGGTCATCAAGTTCTCCGCCGGCGGCTTTCGCGATTTCACCCGCATCGCCGCCTCCGATCCGACGATGTGGCGCGACGTCTTCCTCGCCAACAAGGAAGCCGTGCTGGAGATGCTCGGCACCTTCACCGAGGATCTGGCAAAGCTCACCCGCGCGATCCGCCGCGGCGACGGCGAGGCGCTGTTCGACCACTTCACCCGCACCCGCGCCATCCGCCGCGGCATTGTCGAGATCGGCCAGGATTCGGCGGCGCCCGACTTCGGCCGGCCGCATGCGCAGCTCGGCAACAAGCCGTAGCACTGAAGTAGCCCGGATGGAGCGCAAGCGTAATCCGGGACCTCCGTCGCTTGAGGCAAGATTCCCGGATTGCGCTTCGCTCCATCCGGGCTACGAGCCCGCGTGGCTCCGTGACTAGAACGGATAGTAGCGGATCTGCGTCATGACCACGTTGTCGTCCGTCTTCGGGGCGCCGCCGACGCCGGCGAATGCGAACCGCTGCGTGTAGGAATATTGCAGGCCGGCTTTGAGCGTACCGAAATTGCCCTGGTAGATGGTGTCGTAGATCCCGGCCGTGATCTGCCGGACCTCCCTGGTGTTTCCGTTGCAGGTCGCGGCCGGCGAATTCTCGGTCAAGCAGCCGGTGTTGTTGTAGAGCGGATTGCCGTAGCCGAAGGGCACCGTTCCAACATTGGCGAAATTCGCCTTGGCCTTTTCGAGGCCTGCATAGGAGTAGACATCGAGGCTGGGCGTCGCGTGCCAGATCAGGCCGACGGCGGCCGCCGTGATCGTCAGCGGGAGGATGGTGCCGTCCTGCGCCACCGCCGCGTCGGGGAACGGCGTTGCCGTGAAGCGGCCCAGCACGCCGTGCGAGCCATAGAGCTGAAGATCGAGGGTTTTCGGAATCAGTTCGGCGAAGATGTGTCCCCCGAAGCTTCCGGTGTCGTAGGTGTGGTTGGCGTTGTTGAAGCGATCGAACAGCTGGCGGTAGAGCGCCCACGCCTCGACATGCAGCTTGGTGGGCCCGAGCCGTGGGTCCCAGGCTGCCTTGACGGTGACGTCGGGCACCTGATTCAGACTGACATTGTTGAGGTTGTTGAAGAAGCTGCCGCCGGGACCGGTCAGATTGACCTGAAGGTTCGGGTTCAGCACGCCCTGGGGTCCAATGGCGGGTGTGCCGACAGCCGGGACGTTGCCGCCGAAGAACGCGGTCTGGGCATTCTCGACCGACGCAGCCAGCTTGAACTCCGGTCCGATGTCCTGCCAGACGCGCAGCCCGGGCTGCCGTGCCGCAAGAAATCCCGGGACGGATTCGAAGTCGATCACGCCGGGCGCATCGACGCCGCGAGGATCGATGCCCGACTTGGTCGGCGCGTTGAGCGACCAGGATTGCCCGGCGAGGAAGTGAAGACCGAGATCGGTGCGGTCCAGTTCCAGGCTGAGCTGCCGCATGCGCGGATTGAATGAGTTGGTCGCCACCGAGTTCGCCGTCTGAGCCGCACCTTCGAAATCGATCTCGCCGTAACCAGCGAGGTGCGTGTCGGCATCGGCATTGCCTTCGGCCAACACCGAGAACCTGCTCTGGCGCGCGGAGAAGCGCGTTTCCGGGATGTTGAAATTGCGGCTCTGCTGATAGGGGATGAAGTTGTAGACCGAGCCGGTATCGGAAGCGAGATTGCGTGAGCGGTAGATGCCGGTGAGATCGACCCAGCCTCCGAATGTCAACGTCACGCCCTTGTAGCAGACCTTGCCGGCCGCACATGGATCGGCGGCGAGCGCCTTGTAACTTGCTGGTAACTGAACGGCCTTCGCCTGCGCTTCAACCTGCCGCGTCTTGCGCGCCTCGGAGTCCACGCGCTGCTGGAGCTCCTTCAGCTTCGCCTTCAGCGACTGGATTTCGGTTGTGACATTGTCGTCGGCACGCGCCTGCCCTGAACAGGCAGCGAGAATACCCAGCATCAGTCCGCAATTGATGATCCGCACTTGAAGCTTCCTCCATTTGGGAAGCGGATTGGATTCCGCGCGCCGTCTCCGGCGCCTGCATGCTTCCCTGGTGTGGAGTGATTTGAATGCGGCTGCGGTTATTCGCGGCGAGGTGCATCTTCTGCATCACGTTTTCCTGACGATCCTGTTCGGAATATTTTCGTTGGCCGCCGATCCGTACGCGCGACTGTCGCGATTGTCCAAGGCAACGTTCAAGGTAATGCGCATTGGGCCCGGCCGGGACATGACCGGGCCCAGTTCGCGACGGGCAAGTGGTGGATGGCGACTATTTGCCCCTGCTCGCGCGCATCACCGTGGGGCGCGGTGATTTCCGCGAGGGGACGAATGCCATCGTCTCCCGCGTCGTGGGATTCGAGATGTTGCGATCACCATTAGGATACATCGAGGCGTATGCGGCCGGCTCCTGCGACTGCCATTCCCACTGCGCGAACGCGGGCGTCGCGAGCGTGGTCGAGATGGCGATAGCGGCAATGAACAGCCTGGACTTCGTCATGATATCTCTCCTGCCTGGGCGACCGCCTCAACGTGCGGCCGACATGGAGAGAGAGCGGACTTTGCGGCTCCGCATTCCCGGCGGGTCATCACGATCCGGCGAAGCGGCCGTGAGTTCAGCTCGTAACCTGCATGGAGGGAGTTACGACAGCTGAGGGCGATGAATGGAGACAGGCAACTCTGAATTCACCCTACTGCTTCGCGCTGCGATCAAACTTTCCCGGCTTGAACAGATCGAGGTCGATGGCCTGTCCCATCGCCAGATATCCGGTGCGGTTGGGATGAAGCTTGTCGCCGGCGCCGCCGGTCGTGCTTTCGGGAACGAACTCCGGCTTGAGGCCACCCGAGGCCGGATCGAGCGTCGCACGATCAAAATCTATCACGCCGTCGAATGTCCCCGAGCTACGGATGAATGCGTTGAGCGCTTTGCGCTTGTCATCCTGCTCGGGGAAACCATGTGCCGCGCTGGTGCTGCCCAATGCCGAAACGACGGTGGCGCCAATGATCCGGGCTTGCGGCCATTTCGCACGTAGCCTCGCGACACCATCCTTCATCGCGGCGATGACTTGGTCGGCCGTGAAATTGCCGTTCTTGCTGAAATCGTTGATGCCTTCCAGCCAGATCAGGCTGGATATGCCGGACAGCGACAGCACGTCGCGATCGAGCCGCTGGCCCGAAGCGGGGCCGCCCGCGTACGGTTTGTCGGGACCATATTCGGCGGGGCCTGCGATTTGGTTGCCACCGATGCCGCCATTCACGACGGCGACCTTGTTGCCGTAGACCGCCTTCAGGCGACGCGACAGCACGTTGGGCCAGCGATCGTCGCCATTCATGGTCGAGGCGGTCCCGTCGGTAATCGAATCCCCAAACGCCATGATGGCGAAGGCATCGGCAGGCGCAATCATCTCGATCGCATCGAGGAAGAACCAGGACGCGGTCGCATAGGGGAAGGAAGCCTCGTCTTCGAGGGCGCCCTTTGCGCCGGCGCCGGGCGCACTGACATAGGAGGTGGTTAGCGCTTTGGCGTGCCAGGTCATCGGACCGCTCTGGCCGGCGACATGAAAACTGACCGCAAGCCGGCGGCCGACCAGGTCATCCGGTCGCTTTGCAAACGGCAGCGCGATCGCATCGCTCCAGACCGAATTGCCCGGAGACACCGTAACGGAAGTCGTGCCGGCGAACGTAACCGGGGTGTTGGAGCCGCCGATCAATGCGGCACTGCCCGATTGCAGGCCGACATAAACGCCGTCAAACGTAACGGGTTTGGTGCCGAAGGCGTTGCTGAGCCGGATGCGGGCCTGCCGGCCCCAGATATCCGGCCGCACGATCAGGCGAAAGGTCTGGTCCCGCGCACCGGCTGCAGGCTCGGGAAACGCGAATTTCTGTTCGGGCTGGGCAGACGGATTGCCCACGGGGTATGGGCCCTGAACCGCGCCCGTCCAGGACACCACCCAGTGTTCGCCGTCCTTGGCGCTTGCGGTCTGAAGCGAGGCGACGAGCAGCGATGCTGCCACGAGACAATTCAACGCGTTCATTGCTTCCCCCGAACCCCAGATAATTGGGCGCGACCCTAGAGCCGGCTAGTTGGCCTTCAATAGGGCGGCAGAACGCTTCCTGTCCAGACGCCGCTGACGCACTCCTCGGCCGACGCCGGAGAGGGCCTCGCGGTTTGCGTCACCGGCACCAACAAGAGGCCCTTCGGAAGCGATCTGTTCACAGCTTCGAGCGCGTCAGGCGGACCAAGCTGTCCGCCCGGCAGATTGATGAATTCACGAACTAGTAAAGCGGCGGGATCTGGCCGACTTTGACCGGGCCGAGCAGCACAGCGCCGTCGACGAATTTCAGCGGGAAGCTGCGAGCTTTCTTGCCTTCCAGCGTGCTCTCGGTGCCGATCGAATTGATGCCGGCGGCAACGCCGGCATTGGCGTTCTGCTTGATGACCTTGCCGAGGCCGGGAACGGCGCGGTCGAGCGCGCCGAACAGATTGTTGAGGTCCTGCGACTTCACGCCGGGCGCGACGCGATCGAGGGTTGCCTGCGGCACTCCCTCCTCCAGCATCTTCTCGATGCCGAGCGCGGGGATCACGCGCTCGAGGCCCGTCACCGTCATCTGCAATTCGCCGTCGAGACGGCCGTTGGCCGAGAGCCCGAGCGTGCCGGCCGCAACCGCGATCATCTCGCCCTGCTGGATGCGGGACTGCACGATTTCGATATGGCCGCCGGCGGCCTGGATCTCACGGAAGCGCTGCGGCCACGGCTTTGGCGTGAGGTCGGACAGTCCGGTGATCTTCGCCCGCGTGTCGGCCTCGAACGGCTCGGCAAGCAGCGGATGAACGCCCTGGATGCTGCCCTGCGCGATCTGGAGCACGGTCTCGATCACGGGATGATCGGACGGCGATCCATCCGCGAGGCGTCCGTGCAGTTCGACCTGTTTCGCGCGTGCGAGCGGCACCTGCACGCTGCCGTCGACACGATTGACGGTCGGCTCCTCGAACACGATGGAGGCGCGCTCCGGCACGGCGGGCAGACCGAACACGCTGCTGCGACCCTTGCTCCAGTTCACGATGAAGGTGCTTTGCGTGACGCCGTCAGTGAGCGTCGCGGGAGCGGTGAATTCGGCGATGACGCGCTTGGGATCGTAGACCTGGGCGACGACCAGGATGTTGTCGAGCTTCGCCGTGAACGGCGTCTTGCTGGCGTTCTGCGACACCAGTGCGACACTGGCGCCCGAACACTGGACCTCGAAGCGGAAGGGGAAGCCCGCGATCGAGCGCTTGGCGCAATCATAGATGCGGCCGGATTTGGCCTCCTGCGCGCGCCAGGCGTCGGCGGCGATTTCGGCCTGCGACGCCGCATAGAACCAGAAGCCGCTCCACGCCACCGCGAGGATCAGGAGGATGACAGGGGCGATGAAAAGGCCCCAACGGGAGCGCCGGCCTGCGGCAACGGTCATATCGGACATGCGGCGACCCTTTGATCCCTGATTTTGTCAAATGTAAGCGAGGTAAGTCTGCGACGAAAGGCGGAGAATTCGCTTCGCTTGAGGGCGCGGTTCTGGTAGCCGTGCCCGAAATGTCGGAAATCACCCTTCCCTCCGTCACCACTGCCAAAGGCGACCTCTGGGTGTTCGGCTACGGCTCGCTGATGTGGCGGCCGGGCTTCGAATTCGAGGAGCGCGTCCCGGCGCGGCTGGTCGGCGAGCATCGCGCGCTCTGTGTCTATTCCTTCGTCCACCGTGGCACGCCGGAGAAGCCGGGTCTGGTGCTCGGCCTCGACCGCGGCGGCGCCTGCCGCGGCATCGCCTTCCGCGTCGCCGAAAAGAACCGCGCCGACGTCGTCGCCTATTTGCGCGCGCGCGAGCAGGTGACGTCGGTCTATCGCGAAGTCATGCGTTCGGTCTGGCTGGAGAACGACGCGCGGCAGCGCGTCTCCGCGCTCGCCTATGTCGTCGACCGCGGCCATGTGCAATATGCCGGCCGGCTGTCGCTCACCGACCAGCATCGGCACGTGCTCCAGGGCCACGGCCAGTCGGGCGCCAACCGCGACTACGTGACCGCGACGGTGAAGGCGATCGAGGCCGAAGGTTTTCGCGATGCGCCATTGCATCAGCTTGCCATGATGCTGCATGGTGATGCGCATTCTCAGCACGCGCCGGCTCCGGTGGACGATCGGGAAAACCGCTAGCTCTCCGACGGCGCATAGCTCGGCGCCGAGCCGATCAGCTGCTCCTGCTCCTTGCGACCCGCTTCGACCAGGCGGCCGGTCGCGTCTTCGATCGCCGTTTGCACACGGGAAAGATACTCGTCCTTGGGCAAGCCCGGCGGCAGCGGATCGAGGAACTCCACCACCAGCGTGCCAGGATAGCGCATGAAGGTGCGGCGCGGCCAGAACAGGCCGGAATTGAGCGCGATCGGCAGGCACGGCGCGCCGCAGGACGAATAGATCTGCGCGAAGCCGCTCTTGTAGTCCGGTGGCGCGCCTGGGGCGCGGCGCGTGCCTTCGGGAAAGATCACAAGCTGCCCGCCGCTGCGCACCGCCTCCCGCGCACGCCGCGTCATGTCCAGCAGCGCCTTGACGCCGGCGTTGCGGTCGATCGCGATCATCCCGGTCTTGACCAGGAACTGACCGAACACCGGGATCTGCATGAGCTGACGTTTGAGGATAAAAATCGGACGGTCGAAAAAACCCGGCAGGACGAACGTCTCCCAGAACGACTGGTGCTTCGCCACGACGACCAATGGTCCCGTCGGAATCTTTTCGAGGCCGCGGAATTCCACCTTGATGTTGCAGACCGCCCGCATCAGGAACAGCGTCGCCTTCGCCCACCATTGCGCGACCCTCAGCATGGCGCGCGGCGGCAATGCGAAGGTCGGCAGCGCCACGATCGCGAGGCACACCAGCACGGTGTAGAACAGCACGTTGAACACGAGCGATCGCAGGAAAATCAAGAACATCAAGGATCCGATCAATTGCCGATCAGTTACCGATCAATTGGCCTGTGCGGTGGCGGGCCGCTTCGGCTGCAGCCCGGAAGGCTGCTCCGACATCTCGGGCGAAAGGTCAATCCCGAAATCCTCCAGCCGCACCCTGAGCTCGGCCGCGATGTACTTGACATATTCCGACAGCAGCAGCCGCAAGGTGGACGCTGAGGTCCACCACGGCTCCTCGCGCCATTTGTCGCCGACCACCACGAACGGGATCAGTGTCGTCTCCGGCATCGCATGCGAGAATTCCACCAGCGCGCGCGGCATGTGATAGTTCGAGGTGACCACGATCAGCGATTTGAAGCCGCGCCCCGCGGCCCAGCGCCGCGCTTCCGCGGCATTGCCGCGGGTCGAGACCGCGGTGCGGTCGAGATCGACGCAGCAACGCATGAAGGACTGGTTCTCCGGCAGCGTCCGGGAGATGTCGCTCGCCGTCGAGGTCGGGTGCACGCCGGAGATCAGGAGCCTCCTGCCGTAACCTGCAGCGAGCAGCTCCATCGCATCCGACACCCGCGAGGAGCCGCCGGTCAGCACCACGATGCCGTCCGCCTTGCGGTCCGGCGCGATTTCGGCGCCGCGCAATTGCGACAGAAACGCGATGAAGCCCGCCGCCGCGCCAACGAAGGCGAGCGCGATCGTCGACATCACGGTCGCGCGCAGCCAGCCGCGCGGCAGTTTCGGCGATCGATCGTCGGTCGGCGCGGTCATGCGATGTCGGTGATCCCTTCCCAGAGGTGATTTTAGGACGTTTTGAGGCGAAGTGGAGTCCGGTTTGTCAGCCTCAATCGACATCATTCAGCGTCGCGAACAGCGTCTGGCGCGAGGCGACCGCGGTGATGGCGCCGATCAGCACGGCCTGCACCGCGAGCACGATGTAGCCGGACGGCCGCAGCGAGAAGGTGCCGAGCAGCGCGGCGAACTGGTCGCCGACGGGGGTGCCGGAAAACCAGCCTGCAATCGACTCGGAGAAGCCGAACACCAGCATGGCGGCGCCGCCGCCGATCACGCCGCCCTCCAGCCCCAGCCTGAGGAAATGACGCAGGAAGCGGTTGGCGATATAGCGGTCGCCGGCGCCGACGAAATGCAGCACCTCGACGATCGGACGGTTCGCCGCCATAGCGCCTCGGGTCGCGAACGACACCGAGATGATGGTGGCGACGATGACGAGCGCGAGGATGCCGAGGCCGGCGAGCACGGTGGCGTTGGTCATCGAGCGCATGCGCTCGATCCAGGCGCGGTGATCGTCGACGCTGGCGCTGGGCGCTACCTGGGTCACGCGGGCCCGCAGAGCACCGAGATCGAGCGCGGTGCCGGGCTGCACGCGCGCGATGATCATGCGCGGCACCGGCAGATCGTCCATCGACAGGCCGGTGCCGAGCCAGGGCTCGAGCAGCTTGCCGCTCTCGTCCTTCGTGAACGGCTTGACCTCGACGATGCCGGCTTGCGCGCGCATGGCCTCGGTCACCGCCGCGGTGTCGCGTTCGAGATCGCGGCCCGTCTGCGGGCGGACCTGAATGGTGATCTCGCTCGCGACATCCGACTGCCATTCGGCGGCGGAGGCGCTCACCAGTAGCACCGTGCCGGTCGTCATCGACGCCAGGAAGGTCATGATGGCGACGACGGCGACCAGCGCGCGGCCGTGGATCGAGGCGCGCGGCACGATCGGCGACATGTTGCGCGCCCTAGCCGGAAGCGGCGGACCCTCCTGTCCGAGATCGACCAGCACGCCGCGCTCGTCGGGCCTACTCATAGACGTGCAGCCGTCCCTGGTGCAGCACGAAGCGTCGCGCCTCGTACTGGTCCATCAGGGCGATATCGTGGGTGGCGATGATGACGGCGGTACCTGACTTGTTGAGCTCGATGAACAGCCGCAGCAGGCGGCGGCCGAGCGTCGGATCGACGCTGCCGGTCGGCTCGTCGGCCAGCAGCAGCTGCGGTCGCGAGATCACCGCGCGCGCGATCGCCGCGCGCTGCTTCTCGCCGCCGGACAGGATCGGCGGCAGCGCGTCCATGCGTTCGCCGAGCCCGACCCATTTCAGGAGGTCGATGACCTCCTTGCGGTAGCTCGATTCGCTGCGGCCCATGACGCGGAACGGCAGCGCGACGTTCTCATAGGTCGTCATGTGGTCGAGCAGGCGGAAATCCTGGAGCACGATACCGATGCGCTTGCGCAAGTTTGCGATTTCGTCCTTGCCGAGCTGCGAGATGTCGTGACCGAACAGATTGACGAGGCCCCGCGTCGGTCGATGCGAGAGGAACAACAGGCGCAGCAATGAGGTCTTGCCGGCGCCGGACGGGCCAGTGAGAAACTGGAAAGAATGCGCCGGGATCTGGAAGTTGAGGTCGCGCAGGACCTCGGACCCCAGGCCGTAACGCAATCCGACATTTTCGAACCGAACCAAGCTCAGCTCCGTTCGAGAGAGACCGCGGGCCGCACGGCTGTGCTCCGCTCCGCGCGATCAACGGGTTTTGCGGCCGTTATGGTTTCCGGTTCGTTAACGGTCGTCCTGTAGCATAATTGGTAGCATCTTTCCCTCTCGGTTCTCCGCGACCGTGTCACCGTCAAGACTTGTCCATGCATCAAGGCTCGTCCATGCATATCGTCTGCCCTCATTGTACGACATCCTACGCCATCAAGCCCGCGAGCCTTGGGGCGAACGGCCGGACCGTGCGCTGTTCCCGTTGCAAGGAAACCTGGGTCGCCCATGCCGAGGATGCCATCGAGGAGGCATCTGTCCCGGCCATGGCCGCAGCCAGCCGGGCCGACGACCAGTCCGATCTCGCCGAGCAGTGGAACTCATTTGCCCAGGACGACGGCGCAGCTGACGCGCCTGTCGTTGACAGCCCCTCGATCGCCAGCGACTGGCCGGACCAGGAGACCAGCGACACCGAAGACGAATGGTCGGCGGCTGCCCGGTCCGTCGAGGAGGAAGTCGTCGGCGAACAGCACCAGTCCTGGTTCCAAGGCCTGTTCGGCCGTCGCCGCGGCGCCCGAGTGCGCCGTCAAGTCGCCACCGCGGCCCCGCGAAAATCCCATTTCGGCCTGCCAACCGCCTGCGCCGCCATGGGCGCGCTAGTGCTGGCGCTGGTGATCTGGCGCGGCGATATGGTGCGACTGCTGCCGCAGACGGCCGCCTTCTACAGGATGGTCGGCCTCGAAGTTAACCTGCGCGCACTGGCCTTCAAGGACGTCAAGCTCTCCAGCGAGACCGTGGACGGTAAGCAGGTGCTGGTGATCGAGGGCGTGATCGTGGGCCAGGGCAAGAAGCCGCTCGACATTCCCCGGTTGCGCTTCGCGGTGCGCGACGCGCAAGGCGCGGAAATCTACGCCTGGAACACCGTTCTGGAACAGACCGTGCTACAGCCCGGCGAGCGCGCCTTCTTCCGCTCGCGCCTGGCCTCGCCGCCCCCGGAGGGCCGCAATATCGACGTTCGCTTCTTCAACCGGCGCGACATCGCCGGCGGCAGCGTATAATCGATTTCGCAGGTCAAGGTTCGTCTCATGTCCAAAATCCTGATCGCCGACGACGAGGATTCGATGCGCCAGCTGGTGGCACGCGCCATCGCCATGGACGGGCACGAGATCGTCACCGCACAAGACGGCGCCGAGGCGCTGGAGATCCTGACCCGCGCGGGCGGCCAGTTCGACCTGCTGCTCACCGACATCCAGATGCCGGTGATGGATGGCATCGCGCTGGCGCTTTCCGTCGCACGCGATTTCCCCGATTTGACCATTCTGCTGATGACCGGCTTTGCCGACCAGCGCGAGCGCGCCTCGAATCTCAATGCGCTGGTGCATGACGTCGTGACCAAGCCGTTCTCGGTCGCCGACATCCGCACGGCGGTGGCGGATGCGCTGGCGGCGAAGAAGGGGTAGCAGGCGGGGTCGTAGCTTGTAGCCCGCATGAGCGCAGCGACGTGCGGGACCGGCGGCCCCGGATATCGCTTCGCTCATCCGGGCTACGAAAGCTGCGACAACCTCAAAAATCCTTCAGCAGCCGCTCGATGTAGTCGAGTTCGATCTGCGGGCGCGAGCTATCCCCCAAGCGGCGGCGGAGCTCCTCGAGGATGCGCCGGACGCGCTGGGCGTCGATCTCGCCGGGGATCTTGACCGTGTAGTCGTCGCTCAGATCGCGGCCGTGAAGGGGGCGGCCGAGCGGATCGGTCTGATTGCCGCCGCTCTGCTGGCGGCCGGGCCGGTTGCCGGGACCATCGCCCTGCCCGTCGCCATCGCCCTGCTGCATCGCCTCGGCCATCTTCTGCGCGCCCTTGCGCAAGGCCTCGAGCGCTTTCCCCTGCGCGTCCACGGCACCATCCGAATTGCCTTCGCCGAGCTGCGAGCCGGCATCGCCCATGGCCCCGTCGGCGGCGTCCAGACTGCCGTCGTCATCGCCCTGGTCGCCGTCCTGATCGCCATCCTGGCCCGGCTGTCCCTGCTCGCCCTGCTGACCCTTTTGCCCCTTCTGGCCCTGGCTCTTCTGGCCCTTTTGCCCCTTCTGCGTGAGGCCGCGCTTGGCGAGTTCGTCCTGCAGCTTCTTCAGGCGATCCCGCAGCGACTGCTGATCCTGCTGGAGGTCCGACATCGACTGGTCGCCCTGCTGCTTGCCGCGCGAGCGCTCACGCCGGGAATCCTGGCCCTGCTTGAAAGTCTTGTCGCGCAATTGCTGCTGCTTGCGGATCATGTCGCTGAGCTCGTTGAGCGCCTGCTCCATGTCGCTGTCGCCGGATTGCCCGGGCTGCGCCATCTGGAGATTTTCCATGATCTGCGCGAGCTGCTCGAGCATGCGCTGAGCCGCTTCTTTGTTGCCTTCGCGCGCCGCCTTCTCGATTTGCTTCAGCAATTCGTCGAGGTCGCGCTGCGTGATGACGGAACGATCGCGATTGGAGGATTGGCTCTTTTCCGTCGCGCGCTTGTAGTCCTCGAGCTTCTGAATCGCATCGGATTGATTGTTGAGGCTCTTGCCGGATTCCTTCTGCCTGAGGCTGTCGCCGGAATCCTGCATCGCCTTTTCAGCGCCATCGAGCAGGGCATCGACATCCTGATCCTGCTGGGCAGCCACGGGCGAGACGCCTCCCAACAGGAAGGCGAGGCAGGCGATCGAGATCGCCTTCAAGACTGGCACGCGTGCTAGCTTCCGCATTTACGGTCTCGCGTCGACTGGTTGGCACCGTCGTTGCCCGGCTTCGCCCGGTTGTTCGCCGACTTGCGATAGGCCTGAAGCTGCTCGCGCAACGCGTCCTGCTGCTTCGCCAGCTCTTCGAGCTGCTCGGGCGTGGCGTTCTGGGTCTTTTGTTTCAGCTCGACAGACTTGTCGAGGATGAGCTGAACCTCTGCCGGGAAAGGCTGCCGCGGTCCAAGCGGATTCTGCTCGGCGCGCCGGGCGAGATCGCGCACCTTGCCGGCCATCGCCTCGCGAAGCTTTTGCGTCAGCGCCTTGATCTCGTCCTCGCTGGCGCCGCGTTCCAGCGCCCGCTTGAGCGCGTCCTGGGCCGAGCGCAGCGCGGCGTTGACGCTGCCGGCGACACCGTCGTCCTCGATGGTGACCGCGAACGCCCACATGCTTCCCACCACATCGCGCAGCGCGTCGTCGGTGCGGGCGGCTTCCAGCTGCAGCGCCAGGCTGCGCAGGCCGAGATAGCAGCCCGCATCCGGCGTGAACAATTCGGGCGCGATCATCAGCGCGTCGAGCGCGGCGTAGACATCCGAATTCTTGTTGGCGTCGAGCGCGAGGATGCGGCGCTGTTCGACCAGCGCGCGCGCGAGCGAGTTGGTGAACAGTCGCTCGGGCAGGCGCATGTTGAAGGGCTCGCTCCGGGCCTCGTTGCCGGCCTCGTCCTTGGCGGTGAGGGTCAGCGTGACATCGGCGCCGGCATAGGGATCCTCGCTGAGATCCTTCACCGTCTGGCCGACGCCGTTGCGGGTGCGCGCATTCGGCAGCACGAGCGGGAATTGCGGAGGCTGGAATAGCGGCCGCGCGGCAGCCTTGGTGTCGGCCTCCTTGCTGCCATCCTTGACACCATCTTTGGCGTCGGCGGGACGCAGGCCGATTTGTGCGTCGGCGCCGGTGACGCCGTAATCGTCCTCGACCTTGTAGGTGAGCTGGAGTCCGCCACGGGCCTGGCGCTCGGGATCCTTGGCCAGCGCGATCGTCGGCGCACGATCCGGCGTTGCCGCAAACGCCCATTGCGGCTGGCCAGAGGGCGCACGGACATGCGCGGTGCCGTCGCCGCTGATGGTAAAATGCTTCTCGTTGGTGCCCTTGGGCGCAGCTTCGGTAGGCGCGACCTCCTTGAGGCCGCCGGAGACGGCAACATCCAGGCTGCCGCCGGAGGAGCGAACGATCAGGGTCGAACCAGCGGGAACGGCAAGCGGGCCGCTGGCCGGCAGCGCCGCGGCCTCCTTGTTCGCGGCCGACAGGATGACCGGAGGCTTGCCGGTGTAGAGCGGCGGCGTGACCCAGGCATCGACGCGAACATTCGCCGGGGCCAGCATGCCGTTCAAGTGGAAGGCGGCTCCGAGCCGCATCGCACGCTCGTCGCCGGCGGCGAAGAACGTCGCAACCAGCATCACCATGACCAGCGCGCGCAGCGCCCAGGGATCATGCAGAGCGAGCCGGGGCCTCGGCAGACCGGCGCGGATGCGCTTGATCGAAGCCAACGTGCGCTCACGCTGCGCCCGCCACAATGCCTGCGCAACCGGGTCCTGCGAACTCAGCGTGTCCGTCAGCGTGGTGGCCGGCCGATGACGGATGCCGGAGCCGCGATCGAGCCGGGCCAGCGCCTCCTCGCGGCTCGGCCAGCGAAAGCGACTCAACGGGAACAGGACGGCAATCGCGATGCCGGCGAAAACCACGAGCCCGATAGCGCGGGCAATGAAGGGCAGCGCCAGCCAGAGGCCGGCCCAGGACACCACAAGGAACAGGCCGACGACAGTGAGAAGCCGCGCCAAATTCGGCCAGGCACGCTCCCACGCGATGGCATAAGTGGCCCGCTGCAGGGCTTGCGCCAGCTTCAGCCGCGACAGAGCGTCGCCATCGCGGATCGGGTCTGACGGGTCGGGGGTGACGCCGTTCAATCAACTCTCCAGGTTGCCCGGTAGAGAAGCGTACCACAACGGCAGCACTGAGGCATCCGTTCCTGTACGGGAGACACCCCTTTTCCCGCATAACACGAGGACGTGACTGACCCGCCGCAACCCCGTAATTTCCGCGCCGCCAGCCAAGAAAAACGCAAGAGAAGCAAAGGAAACGCCATGGACAAGAAGATGCATGACAAGGGCCTGGAAGTCCGCAAAGCGGTGCTGGGCGAGGCCTATGTCAACAACGCCCTGAAGACCGTCGACGATTTCAACCGTCCGTTCCAGGAGATGCTCAACGAATATTGCTGGGGCACCGTGTGGGGCCGCGAGGAGCTGCCGCGCAAGACCCGCAGCATGCTCAACATCGCGATGATCGCGATCCTCAATCGTCAGCACGAATTCCGCGCGCATCTGAAGGGCGCCCTCACCAACGGCGTCAGCCGCGACGAGATCCGCGAGATCCTGATGCAGGTCGCAATCTATGGTGGCATGCCGGCCGCGGTCGACAGTTTTCGAATCGCGCGCGAGGTGTTCGCGGAGATCGACGGCAAGGCGTGAGCGGTGCCGGCGTGAGGGACGGGGACGCGACGTCCCTCTCCCACGTCGTCCTGGCGAAAGCCAGGACCCATAGCCCCCGGCAGGTGTGGTTACGGGGACTCGGAGTTGCCACTTCGCGCCACAACCTCTCCCTGGGGTAATGGGTCCTGGCTTTCGCCAGGACGACACCGAGGATGGATGCGCGCGATCAACAACAACGAACATTCAACACAAGGAAACACCATGGACATCGGATTCATCGGCCTCGGAAACATGGGTTTCCCGATGGCGCGGCGGCTGATCGAGGCCGGCAACCGGCTCGTCGTGTTCGACACGCGCCGGGAGGCCGTCGACAAGCTGGTGGCGCGCGGCGCCATCGCGGCGATGTCGCCGAAGGAGGTCGCCGACCAGGTCGAGACGGTCATGGCGAGCCTGCCTTCGCTGCAGGCGTCGCTCGCGGTTGCGACGGGACCGGACGGCGTGATCGAGGGAAGCCGCGTCAAACGCTTCATCGATCTCTCCACCGTCGGCTCGGCGATGGCAGTGAAGATTCACGGCCTGCTCGCCAAGCATGACATCGTGCAGATCGACTGCCCCGTCTCCGGCGGCGTCGGCGGCGCCGAGAAGGGCACGCTCGCGGTGATGGTCTCGGGGCCGAAGACCGAGTTCGAGCTGCTCAAGCCCGCGCTCGACATCATCGGAAAGGTGTTCTTCATCGGCGAGAAGCCCGGCGCGGCGCAGACCATGAAGCTCGCCAACAACTTCTTGTCGGCCACCGCGATCGTGGCGACCTCGGAAGCGGTGGTGATGGGCGTCAAGGCAGGGCTCGATCCTGCCGTGATGATCGACGTCATCAATGCCGGCTCCGGCATGAACACCGCAAGCCGCGACAAGTTTCCGCGCGCGGTGCTGCCGCGCAGCTTCGACTTCGGCTTCGCCACGGGACTGATGGTGAAGGACGTGCGGCTGGCGCTGGAGGAGATGAAGCAGCTCGGCCTGTCGATGGAGGTCGCAGATGCGGTCGGGCGGTTGTGGGAGACGGTCCTCAGCGCGGAAGGCGCCGAGTCCGATTTCACCGCGGCGATCAAGCCGATCGAGAAGAAGGCGGGCGTCGTGGTTGGCGGCAGGCCACCCAGCTAGCGCCAACACGAGAACGCAGCGCCGACGACCGGCGCTGCGCTGTCCTCCTTGGATCGATCTGCTACGTGCGGCGTCTGCCAAGGTCCGGAAGGTCGATCGGCTGCTCCAGTTGCAGGGAGGCCGAGCCCCCGCTGCATTTGATGTACTTCTCGTCGCACCTGCGCATGCACCGTCTCTCGCTCGAGCATTTCGCAGAGGTGTTGTTGCAGCTGACCCATGTGATGTCGCACCGCGTGACCCGGGCCGACGCGACGCCGGAAAGTCCGAGCAGGAAGGCCACGCTGCAAGCTACGAAAAGCATGCGAAGCAGGCCAGCGCCGGCGAGTGAACCGTTCATTCCAATCTCCTGTGTTGGCCGGGCACGTCTGCGCCTGCGGCCGAGTGTTTGACGAAGACGCAGTTCAAGCCTTGGCGAGATAGGGGATCGTGCCGGCCAAGTCCGTATCGTCGATCAACTGGAAGCGGCTCTCGCTGCCGCCCCTGCGCGCTGCCGCGAAGCGGCCGTAGGCGGGATCAGCGACGAAGGACTCCGCTGCCTTCGCGGTTGGAAACGACATGATCGCGATCAGCGATGTGTCGAGAGGGGCACCTTCAAGGGTTTTCACATTGCCGCTGCGGGAAAGATACTTGCCGCCATGCTTGTGCACCAACTCGTGGACGGACGCTCCGTAGTCCGGCACCCACTTTCCGTCAGTCACTTTGATGTCCGCGATCAGATACGCTGTCATGTCGTGTCTCCTGGCTCGAGTTCAGCTCCGCGTTGATACAGGCGGGCATCATTTGGGTGCCAGAACACGGCGCGGGCTCGCCAGTACGGGAACTGTAGCGGGGCGATACAAATACTGAATTGCGCCGCCCTGGATCAGCTCGCCAGCTTGCGTTCCTTGGCGAACGGGCTGAGGCCCAGCCAGCTTTGCATGGCCGCGGCAAGCTGCCGGTCGCCGGTGAGCAGCATCCGCCGGCTTGCGACGGCCGCGCGCACGGTATCGAGTCCCATCCAGATCGCCGTCATGGTGCGCAGATCAACCGACACGTAAAGGTCGACGTCGAAACCGGGATCAATCGAGCAGAGGTCGACGCCGTCGTCGGGATCGACGATCAGCCACCACAATCGCTGCGTCGAAGGCATTTCCGGATAGGCGAACTGCAGCACGCTGCGGCGGGTCGGCATCGGGGTCGTGTTCAGATTCCGCCGCATGTCCCACATCAACAGCTGGACATCGAGATGCTGAAGCGACAGATGCGACTCGATGCGGCGCTGGCCCCAGATGCCGAACGCCTCGACGATGGGGCCGAGTTCGCGTCCGGCGGCGGTCAGCTGATACTCGATCACGCCGCGCTCGGAAGTCGACGGCTGGCGGATCACGATGCCTGCAGCTTCGAGTTCCTTCAGGCGCTGGGAAAGCAGCGCAGGCGACATGCGGGGAACGCCGCGGCGCAACTCGTTGAACCGGGTCGAGCCGGCGACGAGTTCACGTAGCAGTACGACGGTCCAGCGCGTGCATAATATCTCGGCCGCCATCGCGACCGGACAGAACTGCCTGTAGCTGCCGATGGTCATGCGGGCCTCCGTGACAAGCGAAGGCGCAAGCTTAGGGCCGCGGCGCGCGGCTTCCTAGTTCAGTTTCTGTATCAGCAGCGATTCATTCTCTGAACTGGCCGCGGACCGTGGTGAGCGTCTATTCGACCGGCATTGGCAAGCCGGCCGCCGCAATCACGGCCCGCCGGACACAGGAGATTACCATGAAGAAATACGATTCAGCGGCTTCCAGATTGCTCGTTTCGGTTCGCAGCGCCGCGATTTGCACCCTCGGCCTGGGCGTCGGCGTCATGCCGGCATCCGCAGCCAATCTGACGAGGAGCATCGAGGTCAGCAGTGCTGCGGCCGAGGTGTGGTCCGTCATCGGGCCGTTCTGCGCGATCAAGGATTGGCTGCCGCCGGTGGGGCAGTGCATTGCGGACGGCAAGTCGCCGCCAACCCGGACGCTCGTCACCAGGGACGGCAAGGCTTCGTTCGTGGAGACGCAGACTGCGCGGAACGACAAGGACTTCAGCTATTCCTACGCGTTCCTGTCGAGTCCATTGCCGGTGAGCCAGTACAAGTCGACCATCAAGGTCACAGCAAAGGGTGAAGGCGCGTCGGTGGTGACATGGACCGGCATCTACACGCCCGACCCGGGGCGGGAGAAGGAAGCGGTCGATGCCCTCGGCGGCGTCTATGATTCCGGCCTCGCCGCGATCAGGGACCGGTTCAAGAAGTAGGGGTCAATGCAGCGATGGGCGCAGCGCTAGCTGCGCTCATCGTGGACAATCACAGCCTCACAGCCACGGCGCCGGCGTATCCATCGCGATCAATTGCTCGACCTCGATGCGCGGACGCACGACGGCGTACTGGTCGCCCTTCACCAGCACCTCGGGCACCAGCGGCCTCGTATTGTAGGTGCCGGCCTGCACCGCGCCATAGGCGCCGGCGGTCATGATGGCGATCAGGTCGCCGGGCTTTGGCGTCGGCAGCGTGCGGTCGAGCGCGAGGTAGTCGCCGGTCTCGCAGACCGGGCCGACGACGTCGGCCATGATGGTCGCGGCCCCCTTCGCAGGCTGCGTCACCGGCAGAATGTCGTGATGGGCCTCGTACAGCGTCGGACGGATCAGATCGTTCATGGCGGCGTCGATGATGACGAAATTCTTGCCGTCACCGTGCTTCACATAGATCACCTTGGCGACCAGAATGCCGGCATTGCCGACGATCATGCGCCCCGGCTCGAACATCAGCGTGCAGCCGAGATTGTGGCTGACGCGCTTGACCATGGCGGCATAGGCGTCGGGCGCCGGCGGCGCCTCGCGGTCCATGTAATAGGGAATGCCGAGGCCGCCGCCGAAATCCACATGCGAGATGTTGTGGCCGTCGGCGCGCAGCGTCTGCACGAATTCGGAGAGGATGCGGAACGCGATCTCCATCTTGGAGAGGTCAGTGATCTGGCTGCCGATATGCACGTCGGTGCCTGTGACCTCGATGCCCGGCAGCTTCGCGGCGCGGGCATAGACCTCGCGGGCATGCGTAATCGGGATGCCGAACTTGTTCTCGGACTTGCCGGTCGAGATCTTTGCATGCGTGCCGGCATCGACGTCAGGATTGACACGGATCGAGATCCGCGCGGTCTTGCCCGTCTCGGTCGCAAGGCGCGACAGCAGCTCGAGCTCGGGCTCGGATTCGACGTTGAGGCAGAGGATGTCGGCGGCCAGCGCGGCGCGCAGCTCGGCTTCCGTCTTGCCGACGCCGGAGAACAGGATCTTATTGGCGGGAATGCCGGCGGCCAGCGCGCGCTTCAATTCGCCGCCGGAGACCACGTCCGCGCCGGCGCCGAGCCTGGCCAGCGTGCGCAGTACCGACTGGTTGGAATTCGCCTTCATGGCGTAGCAGACCAGCACCTTCTCGCCGGCGAAAGCGTCGGTGAAAACCCGATAGTGCCGCTCGAGCGTCGCGGTCGAATAGCAATAGAACGGCGTGCCGACGGTTGCGGCCAGCTCGGACAGATTCACCGCCTCGGCGTGCAGCACGCCGTTGCGATAGTCAAAATGGTTCATGGCGTTGGCTCAGTTGCCCCAGCCTATCGGCTGGGTCTTTCGTCCAGCAGCGGGTCGAGGATGAACGGTCTCTTTTTGCCCTTGGTCGCCGCCGGTGCGGCGTCCGCGCCATAGGTGGGATTGAACACGCTCGGCGTCCTCTCGGCTTCGGTCTCGGTGTCGGTCGGTGGCGCGATGTTCGCCGTGGACGCGCTGGAGGCGGTCGGCGGCAGATCCAGCGGGCCCTTGCGGCCACAGCCGGCAAGCGCGAGCGCCGTCAGGCTCAAGACAATGATGGCCCACCCCGAGCCGGCCGGGCGAAACTTTGACGTCACGACGAAATCCCCACTACGCGCGGCGCACCATACAGAGATTGGCGCGCTCTGGCGAGACCCGGATGATCATGAAACATAAGCGAAATTTTGCCCCTCAGCCCAATTTTCGCTCTTTTTCCAGCCGCCTCAGCCAGGCCTTGGCCTGCGATGCCACGTTCTTCGGTGCGGTGCCGCCGAAGCTGGTCCGGCTCTTCACCGACGATTCGACCGAGAGCACGCCGAGCACGTCTTTCGTGATCTTCGCTTCGATTGCCTGCATCTCCTTGAGCGGGAGCTCGTGCAGCGCCACGCCGCCCTCGGCGGCTTTCGCGACGATGCGGCCGGTGACGTGGTGGGCCTCGCGGAACGGCATCTTCAGCGTCCGCACCAGCCAGTCGGCAAGATCGGTCGCGGTGGCGTAGCCCTCGCCTGCAGCAAGCTTCATCTTCGCTTCATCAGGCACGAGATCCCGGACCATGCCGGTCATGGCGCGGATGGCGAGCGACAGCGCGGCGAAGCCTTCCATGGCGCCCTGCTTGTCCTCCTGCATGTCCTTTTGATAGGCGAGCGGCAGGCCTTTCATCACGATCAGCAACCCATTGAGCGCGCCGATCACGCGGCCGGTCTTGGCGCGCACCAGCTCGGCGGCGTCAGGATTGCGCTTCTGCGGCATGATCGAGGATCCCGTGGTGAACTTGTCGCTGAGGCGGATCATGCCGACCAGCGGCGAGGTCCAGATCACGATCTCCTCGGCGAAGCGCGACATGTGCACGGCGCAGATCGAGGCCGCCGACAGCGTCTCCAGCACGAAGTCGCGATCGGAAACCGCATCGAGCGAGTTGGCCATCGGACGATCAAAACCGAGCGCCTTCGCCGTGGCGTGACGATCGATCGGGAACGAGGTACCGGCGAGCGCCGCAGCTCCGAGCGGGGATTCGTTCAGCCGCTTGCGCGCGTCCTGGAAACGGCCGCGATCGCGCGCGGCCATCTCGACATAGGCGAGCAGATGGTGGCCGAAGGTCACCGGCTGCGCGGTCTGCAGGTGCGTGAAGCCGGGCATGACCGTTCCGGCATGCTCCAGCGCGCGCTCGACCAGCGCCTGCTGGAACGCGGCGAGTGAGGCGTCGGTCTCATCGAGGACATCGCGGACATAGAGACGGAAATCGGTCGCGACCTGGTCGTTGCGCGAGCGCGCGGTGTGGAGGCGGCCGGCGGCGGGGCCGATCAGCTCGGACAGCCGGCTCTCCACATTCATGTGAATGTCCTCGAGCGCGCGCTTGAATTCGAAGCCGCCCTTGCCGATCTCTGACAAAATCGTGTCTAGACCCTTGCCGATATTTTTCGCATCAGAGGCTGTGATGATGCCCTGCGCGGCCAGCATCGCGGCGTGGGCCTTGGACGCGGCAATGTCCTGGGCAAAGAGGTGACGATCGACGTCGATGGAGACGTTGATCTCTTCCATGATCTCGTCGGGGCGTTCCGAGAACCGGCCGCCCCACATCTTGTTGCTCATGATCCCCTGCTCACGCCTTGCCTGTCGCCGCCGCACGTTTGCTGACGGCTGCCAGCCGTATTAAGAGGCCTCTGATAGCCATATCTGCGACCGGATGACAAACGATATGCTCGACCCCAACGACAGGCTCGACCAACGGACAGCACGGTCGGCCACGCGCCGTATCCCCGCCGTCATCGCCACCGTGGTGGTCGGAGGCCTGGCTGGCTTTGCCGCGCTGTACGGGCTGGGCCTGGGCCGGGCCCCATCCGGCGATCCCGCCTGCCGGACGGCGGTGAACACCGCACAGAAGATCGCCCCGCTCGCCCATGGCGAGGTAGCGGCGCTGACCATGGCGACCGCACCGCTGAAGCTGCCGGACCTGGCCTTCGAGGACGCCGACGGCAAGCCGAAGAAGCTGTCAGATTTCCGCGGCAAGACGCTGCTGGTGAACCTCTGGGCCACCTGGTGCGTGCCATGTCGAAAAGAGATGCCGGCGCTGGACGAGCTCCAGGGCAAGCTGTCAGGCCCGAATTTCGAGGTGGTGGCGATCAATATCGATACCCGCGACCCCGAGAAGCCTAAGACGTTTCTGAAAGAGGCCAATCTTATCAGGCTCGGCTATTTCAACGATCAGAAAGCCAAGGTTTTTCAGGATCTTAAGGCGATAGGCCGGGCCTTGGGCATGCCCACCTCGGTGCTGGTCGATCCTCAAGGCTGCGAGATCGCGACGATCGCGGGGCCGGCGGAATGGGCGAGCGAGGATGCGCTCAAGCTGATCCGGGCTGCGACGGGCAAAGCCGCCGCGTCGTTCTAAGCGATGATGTTTAGGCGGTGACGTTGATGTTGCCGCCGACGCCGGCGCCGACATTGGCGAGCGAGGGCTGTCCGGCGCCGAGCAGCGTCAGGACGGTGGATTTCTCCGCATCCGCGTTCTGCTTCATCAGCGTCGCCGAGATATTCGACTGCAGCGCGCCTTGCTGAGAGGCCAGCATGCTGCTGACCATCGCCATCATGTCCATTACGCAAACCCTCGTACCGCGCGTAACCTAGAGGCGAGCGGTTAACGGGACATGAATTGTCACGAAGCGCTGTAGGGGGCTTTGTCCGTGTTCCGGACGCGGGCGGCACGAAGTGACGCACCGCAGAGCCGGGGCACGAGACCGCTTATCTCGTCGGAACCGGCTTGGCGCCGCGATAGTCATAGAAACCGCGTTGGGTCTTGCGACCGAGCCAGCCCGCCTCGACGTATTTCACCAGCAACGGGCACGGGCGGTACTTGGAGTCGGCGAGGCCCTCATGCAGCACCTGCATGATCGACAGGCAGGTATCGAGACCGATGAAATCGGCGAGCTCCAGCGGGCCCATCGGATGGTGCGCCCCGAGCTTCATCGCCGCGTCGATCGCCTCCACGTTGCCCACGCCTTCGTACAGCGTGTAAATCGCCTCGTTGATCATCGGCAGCAGGATGCGGTTGACGATGAAGGCCGGGAAATCCTCGGAGACCGCGACCTGTTTGCCGAGCTTGCCGACGAATTCCTTTGACGCCTCGAAGGTCTGGTCGTCCGTGGCGATACCGCGGATCAGCTCCACCAGTTCCATCAACGGCACCGGATTCATGAAGTGAATGCCGATGAAGCGTTCGGGCCGGTCGGTGGCGGCGGCGAGCCGGGTGATCGAGATCGAGGAGGTATCGGAGGCAACGATCGCCTCCGGCTTCAACACGGCGCAGAGATCGTGGAAAATCTTGCGCTTGACCTCTTCCTTCTCGACCGCGGTCTCGATCACGAGATCGCAGTCTGCGAGATCGTCCAGCTTTTCGCCGGCCACGATACGCGCCATCGCCTTGGCTTTGTCGTCCTCGCTAACGGCTTTCTTGGAGACCTGGCGCGTCAGGTTACCGTTGATCGTGGCCATGCCTGACTTGAGGCGGTCGGTCGAAATGTCGTTGAGCACCACGTCGAAGCCGGCCAGCGCAGCGACATGCGCGATGCCATTGCCCATCTGCCCCGCGCCGATCACGCCGACCTTCTTGATTACTGCCGCCATAATGTCATCCACCGGAACGGCGCGCTATCAACCGCGCCTGCCTATCCCCCGAGCCGGGAGATCCGATTTAATCAGAACCCGGCCTCGAAACCTAGATTGGATCGCTTCGAAGGCGTGTCCCACGCCAAAGAAAACGCCTCAAAAAGCAACACCGGCCGGAGTTTATAGCTCCGGCCGGTGTTTTAGCGCGTTTTACTTGCCGAGCTTGCCGAGTTCGGCGGTCAGCTCCGGAACCGCCTGGTAGAGGTCGGCGACCAGGCCGTAATCGGCAACCTGGAAGATCGGCGCGTCCTCGTCCTTGTTGATCGCGACGATCACCTTGGAGTCCTTCATGCCGGCCAGATGCTGGATCGCGCCGGAAATGCCGACCGCGACATAGAGCTCGGGGGCCACGACCTTGCCGGTCTGGCCGACCTGCCAGTCGTTCGGCGCATAGCCCGCATCCACCGCGGCACGCGAAGCGCCGACACCGGCGCCGAGCTTGTCGGCGAGCGGCTCGATGTACTTTGCGAAGTTCTCGCGGCTCTGCATGGCGCGGCCACCGGAGACGATGATCTTGGCCGAGGTCAGCTCGGGACGGTCGCTCTTTGCGACTTCCTCGCCGACAAAGGACGACAGGCCCGGATCGGCCGCCGCCGCGACGCTCTCGACCGACGCGCTGCCGCCTTCGCCCGCTGCAGCGAAGGTGGAGGTGCGCACCGTGATGACCTTCTTGGCGTCCTTGGACTTCACCGTCTGGATGGCGTTGCCGGCGTAGATCGGACGCTCATAGGTGTCGGGGGCGACCACCTTGGTGATTTCCGAGACCTGCATGACGTCAAGCAGGGCCGCGACGCGCGGCATCACGTTCTTGAAGCGCGAGGTCGCGGGCGCGACGATGGCGTCGTAGCCGGGAGCCAGCGAGACGATCAGCGCGGCCAGTGGCTCGGCCAGATCGTGCGCGTAAAGCGCGCCGTCGGCGAGCAGCACCTTCTTCACACCGGCAAGCTTTGCGGCCGCGTCCGCCGCGGCCTTCGCATTCTCGCCGGCCACCAGAACCTCGACATCCGCGCCGAGCGCGGCCGCTGCGGTCAGGGCCTTGTTGGTCGCATCCTTGAGCGACGCATTGTCGTGTTCGGCAATCAGAAGCGTCGTCATCAGAGCACCCCGGCTTCGTTCTTGAGTTTCGACACCAGCTCGGCGACGTCCTTGACCTTGACGCCCGCCTTGCGGCCCGCCGGCTCGGTCGTGTTGAGAACCTCTAGGCGCGCGGTGAGATCGACGCCGTAATCGGCGGCGGTCTTGTCCGCTATCGGCTTCTTTTTGGCCTTCATGATGTTGGGCAGCGAGGCGTAGCGCGGCTCGTTGAGACGGAGATCGGTGGTCACGATCGCCGGTCCCTTCAGCTTCACGGTCTGCAAGCCGCCGTCGACTTCGCGGGTGACCTTGAAGTCGCTTCCTTCAACCTCGAGCTTCGAGGCGAAGGTCGCCTGCGACCAGCCGAGCAGCGCGGCCAGCATCTGGCCGGTCTGATTGCTGTCGTCGTCAATCGCCTGCTTGCCGAGAATGATCAGGCCCGGCTGCTCTTCGTCCGCAATCTTCTTCAGGATCTTGGCGACGGCGAGCGGCTCGACCGCGCCCTCGGCCTTCACCAGGATGCCGCGATCGGCGCCCATGGCGAGACCGGTGCGGATCGTTTCCGACGCCTGCGCCGGTCCGATGGAGACCACCACGACTTCGGTCGCCTTGCCGGCTTCCTTCAGGCGCAGCGCTTCTTCGACCGCGATTTCGTCGAACGGGTTCATGGACATTTTGACGTTGGCGAGTTCAACGCCCGATCCATCGCTCTTGACGCGGACCTTGACGTTGTAATCGACCACCCGCTTTACCGGCACCAAGACCTTCATCGATCCTCTTTCACTCAATCTGGGAGGGGGTTATCAACTGGCGCGGAACCTAAAGGCCTGATCCGGCCCGGTCAACGCGCGAAGGGGTCTAATTTTAGCGCTCAGAAATGCGCGGCCCAATGGGTCAGCGATTCTGGCCCGGAACCCAGAGCACGTCGCCGGCACCGTTGTCGTTACTGGCGCGGCTCGCGACGAACAGGAAGTCTGACAGGCGGTTCATATACTGGATGCCAGCGGCACCCACAGGCTCTTCCGGCCGGGCCGCGAGTTCCACCATCACGCGTTCCGCCCTGCGGCAAATCGTACGGGCGGCATGGAGGGTGGCGGCGGCTGGCGTGCCGCCCGGCAGCACGAAGGAGGTCAACGGCGCCAGCTTGTCGTTGAGCGCGTCGATGTCGCGCTCGAGCCGCTCGACCTGGCTCGCCACGACCCGCAACCGCTCCGCCTTGCCCTCACGTTCGGGCACCGCGAGGTCCGCGCCGAGGTCGAACAGGTCGTTCTGAATCCGCCCGAGCATTGCGTCGAGTTCGGGCGCATCCTTTGTGTACAGACGGACGACGCCGATCGCGGCATTGGTCTCATCGACCGTGCCATAGGCCTCGATGCGCAGATCATATTTCGGCCGGCGCTCACCCGAGCCGAGCGCTGTCGTGCCGTCGTCACCGGTTTTCGTATAGATGCGGTTGAGCACGACCATGTTAACGCCCCATCGCCCACACGGCGACCATCGCGATGACGATCGCCACGAACTGAAGCAGCACGCGCCAGCGCATCAGCTTCTGCGAGGTGTTGGGCGAGCCGCCGCGCATCATGTTGATGAGACCGAGCAGCAGCACCAACGCCACGGCGCCGACTGCGATCGGCAGGATGAAAGTACTCAGGAGAGATGCCATTGAAGGGTAAATAACACCCTCCGCGCCGGTCCGCCATGGCGTTCCCGATCTGGCTTTTAAGCCAATAATATCAGAAGCTAGCTGGATGATTTCCGATTTGCGCGAATTGCCCATCCTCTTGACCTCTCCCCGCCCGCGGCGAGAGGTCGGAATGCGCTCCCCGCACGCGGGAAGAGGAAGCGGCAACAGCAGTGCAGGTGGCGCGTGAAGGCAATCCGCACCATCTACGTCGTCGTGATGGACGCGTTCTACACGTTCCTGGCCGACGATGGCTGGGCGATCGCGAGCCACATCGCGCTGTCGACGCTGATGGCGCTGTTCCCGTTCCTGATCGTGCTGACCTCACTCGCCGGCTTCTTCGGCTCCAAGGAACTCGCGGACCAGGCCGCAAGCCTGATGCTCCAGGTCTGGCCTAAGCAGGTCGCGGATTCGATCTCGGGGGAAGTCCACGACGTGCTGACCACGACCCGCACCGGCCTATTCACCATCGGCGCGGTGCTGTCGGTCTACTTCGCCTCCAACGGCGTCGAGGCGCTACGGGTCGCGCTCAACCGCGCCTATGCGGTGGTGGAGATGCGGCCCTGGTACTGGCTACGGCTGGAATCGATCGCCTACACGCTGATTGCGGCCTTCACCGCGCTCGCCATGGCATTCCTGATCGTGCTCGGGCCGCTGCTCATCGAGGCCGCGCGTGCGCACATTCCGCTGTTCGTTGAATCCAACGAGAGGATCCTCACCTGGCTGCGCTACGGCATCACCGTCGCCGCGTTGGTGGTGGCGCTGATCATCCTGCATACTTGGCTGCCGGCGGGACGGCGCCGGTTCCTCCAGATCCTGCCCGGCATCGTCTTCACCATCGTGGCGTCGCTGATCTCGGGCATCGTGTTCGGCCAGTACCTCGCGCGCTTCGCCAACAATTACGTGACGATGTATGCGGGGCTCGCCTCGGTGATTATCGCGCTGGTGTTCCTGTACTTCATCGCCGCGATCTTCGTTTTCGGCGGCGAGCTCAACGCCGCGATCATCAAGTCGCGGCTTCCTCACGGCGTGTCGCTGCAAGCAGCGCAGTCGCTAGCGCCCGCGGAGACACAGGCTTGACCAGAAAGGCGTCGGCGCCGGCCTCGCGTGAGGCGACTTCGTCTTCGCCGCGACCTGACACCCCGATGATGGGGATCTGAGCCAGCGGCGTCGCCATGGTGCGGATCCGCCTGATCGCCTCGACGCCATTAATGCCCGGCAGCACCATATCCATCAGCACCGCGTCGAAGGCGCCCTGCGCGAGCCGGTTCACCGCGTCCTCGCCGCGCCCGATGAACTCGGCATGATGACCGAGCTCGGTCAGGATGGTGTTGAGCACGACGCGGCCGAACGGATTGTCCTCGACGCTGAGCAAGCGCAGCGCCGGGACCGCATCCATCTCGGCTTCGCCCTTCGACTTGCGGGACTTGCCCGATCCCGTGGCACACACCGACACCGTCAACGTGAAGGTGGCGCCGCCGCCGGGCCGAGGGGCGACCGTGATGTCGCCGCCCATCGCGCGCGCCAGTTGCTTCACCGACGACAGGCCCAGTCCGGCGCCGCCGAAGCGCGAGGCAATGGTGACATTGGCTTGGGTAAACGGCCGGAACAACCGTTTGATCTCGGCCATGGTGAGGCCGATGCCGCTGTCGGACACGGCGAAGGCGACGCCGACCTTGCCTTTGCCCTTTGCTTTGCCTTGGCTCTTGGTCTTGGTCTTGGTCTTGCTCTTGACGGAACGCCAAGGCGCGACCGTGAGCGCCACGCCGCCGTGCTCGGTGAATTTCACGGCATTGTCGATCAGGTTCTCGAGCGCGGCGCGCAGGCGGACGGGATCCCCGACTACCAGCCCCGGCAGCTTCTCCGAGATATCGACCTCGGCCTGGAGACCCTTGGCCGCGGCGCGACCGGCCAGCGAATCGCCGGCGTTGCGGGCGAGGGTCCGCAGGTCGAACAAATCCTGCCGCAGCGAGCTTCCACCTCCGACGCTTTTGCCGGTCCCCTTGCCGGTTCTGGCGGCATCGACGAACAGGGTGGCAAGGTTCGCCAGATGCTCGGCACCGGCCTTGATCGTGTCGGCCCAGCGTCTTTCCCGTTCGCCGAGATCCGAAGTCGCGAGCAAGTCGCTGATCGCGAGAATGCCGGTCAGGGGGGTGCGGACCTCATGGGCGAAGGCGGCAAGCGCGGCCTGGACGACGTCCGGCTCGGCCCGCTTGATGCTGCGCTTGCGCAACCGGGCGGTCGGCCCGGAGCGCTTCCGAGCCACTCGCTTGGACGTCCCCGTAGTGCGCGCTCCGCGCGTTTTCGCCGCCATAACTCCCCTTCGAAGTATCCCCCTTCGAACCCGGGCCGTGAGGTGAGCATGGCACGGCGGAACACCCGGAGTCACGGCGGCGTTTGGCTAACCCCCAGAGAAACTTAACCTAATCCCACCAGCTGGCGGATACCGGCCGGCATGGCGCCGGCAGCGCGCAATTCACGTAGGCCGGTCGAGCTGGTTGATTTCGACAGCTTCCGGCCGGCCTCGTCACGAAGTAGCCCATGGTGACGGTAGACGGGTTCGGGCAGGCGGAGCAGAACCTGAAGCAGACGGTGGACCGAAGTGGCGTGGAACAGGTCCTGGCCCCGCACGATCTCGCTGACGTCCTGGAGCGCATCGTCGACAACGACGGACAGATGGTAGCTGGTCGGCGTCTCCTTGCGGGCCAGAATGACGTCCCCCCAGGCTTCTGGCCGCGCCGGGACGACGCCACGCTCACCATCGGGCCCCACGCCCAGTTCGTTCCAGCTCAGGCCGGCGGCGCGGCGGCAGGCGGCCGCCATGTCGAGCCGAAGCGCATAAGGCGCGCCGGTGTCGATGAGGCGGTCACGCTCGTTGGCGAACAGCGATCTGGCGGCGCCGGGATAGAGCGGCGCGCCATCGGGATCGCGCGGCCACGGCCCATCCGCTTCACGCGCCGCAACCTGCCTTGCGATCTCGGCGCGGCTTTCGAAGGCGGGATAAACCAGGCCGAGCGCCGAGAGCCTGTCCAGCGCCGTCCGATACGCGTCGAGATGCTCCGACTGCCGCCGCACCGGCGTCTCCCAGGCAATGCCGAGCCAGGCGAGGTCTTCGTAGATCGCAGTCTCATATTCCGGCCGGCAACGCGTCGCGTCGATGTCCTCAATGCGGAGCAGCAACCGCCCGCCAGTCTCTCGCGCGCGGTCGGAATTCAACAGCGCTGAATAGGCGTGGCCGAGATGCAGGTAGCCGTTCGGACTGGGGGCAAATCGGAAAACGGGTGGCGACATATGCACAAATCTCGTCATGGCCGGACTTACCCGATCATCCATCTCCAACACTCTGTTACGATAGGAGATGGATGCGCGGGTCAAGCCCGCGCATGACAAGTTGAGCAAGCGATGACCATCCACCTCGAGACCCAGTCCGACCTCGAAGAAGCCGTCCACTCGCTGGTCAAGCGCGATCCGCGCCTCAAGCCCGTGCTCGCAATCGCCGGCATGCCGGCGTTGCGGCGGCGCGAGCCGGGCTTTGCGGGGCTTGCCCATATCGTCTGCGGGCAGCAGCTCTCCACAGACAGCGCCGCGGCGATCTGGGGGCGGCTGTCGGCGGCTTTCGATCCATTCGACCATGACGCGGTCCGCCGCGCCCGCACCGACCGGCTGGGGCGGCTCGGCCTGTCCGCAGCCAAGATCAAGACGCTGAAACATCTCGCGCGCGAGATCACCGCACAGCGGCTGAACCTCGACGTGCTCGCCGAAGAAGACGCCGATGCCGCGCATCACACGCTGATCGCACTGCCCGGCATCGGACCCTGGACTGCGGACGTCTATCTGCTGTTCTGCCTCGGCCATGGCGACGCCTGGCCGGCCGGCGATCTCGCCGTCCAGGAAGGCATCCGCATCGGGCTCGGCTTGCAGGCGCGGCCGACGGAGAAGCAGATGGCGCCGCTCGCCGAACCCTGGCGTCCCCTGCGTGGTGCGGCGGCGCATCTGTGGTGGAGCTATTATCGCGCGGTGAAAAAACGCGAAGGCGTGCTCGCCGGATCAGCTTAGCCCCGCAGCCTAACGCGATCGGTCCGGGCGCAATCGGCGACGAAGTCGACCACGGCCCGCACCGCCGGCAGCTCGACGAGGTCGGGATGGGCCAGCAGCCACAGGTCCGCCACGCTGGCGAGCTTCTGCGGCGCGACGCGCACGAGATCGGGATAACTTTCGGCGACAAAGCACGACAGGGCGGAGATTCCGAGTCCGGCGTGGACCGCCGCCAGCATGTCGCCCTGCGACGAGCAGCGCATCACCACCCTGGCCTGACGCGTGACGACGTCGCTCCAGCGCGCAAGCTGGATGTTGGAGGTCTGGTCGGCGAAACCGATGACGCTGTGCCCCTTCCACTCGCCGCGCCGTTCCGGCAAGGACCGCCCGCCGGCGTAGTCCCGCGAGGCGTAGAACCCGGTGCCGAGACGGCCGATCTTGCGGCCGACCAGATTTTCCTCGCCGCTGTCGAAGGGCCGCAGCACCACGTCCGCCTCGCGCCGGCGCACGCTCGCCGGAAACGGATGGGTGATGATCTCGAGCTGGACGTGATCATGCGCGCGCAGGAAAGCAGGCAGGCACGGCATCAGCCAATGCGACGCCAGCGTCGCCCCGATCGACAGCTTGACGGTCCCGCGCGCCTTATGCCCTCCGGCCGAGACTGCCGTCTCCGCCCGCAGCGCGGCCGCCGCCATCGCCTCGGCGTGCTCGCGCAATGTCCGTCCATCCGCGGTCAGCGCCAGGCCGTCGGCGGCGCGTGCCACCAGCCTGGTGCCGAGCTGGGCTTCCAGCGCCGCGATCTTGCGACTGACGGTGGGATGGCTGCTGTGCAGCCGGCGTGCCGCGCCGGTGAAGCTGCCGGTTTCGGCGACGGCGACGAAGGTCTTGCAAAGGTCCCAGTCCATAAGCGGCCTCTGTTCAAATCTGAATAGTCGTCCGTTCAATATTGAACGATCGGAGGCCGCACTCCAACCCCTATAATGGCGTCAAATGAAACATGGGCGGCAACTCGCCCGCGACGACCAACAGGGAAACGCCTCGTCATCCGCCTGCCGGCGGGCTGCGTTTCCGGGAGGACATCATGGCGCTGCCCGCTCTCTTGAAGGAGTCGCTCGAGCTGCCCGTGGTCGGCTCGCCGCTCTTCCTCGTCTCCGGTCCCGAGCTGGTGATCGCCCAGTGCAAGGCCGGTGTCGTCGGCTCGTTTCCGGCGCTCAATGCCCGTCCGGTGGAAAAGCTCGACGAGTGGCTGAACCGCATCGAGGACGAACTCGGCGAATACAAGTCGCGCAATCCCGGCAAGAAGGTCGCGCCCTACGCCGTCAACCAGATCTGCCACGCCTCGAACGACCGGCTGATGAAGGACATGGAGACCTGTGTGAAGCACAGGGCGCCCATCATCATCACCTCGCTACGGCCGCCCGCCGAACTCGTCGAGGCCGCGCATTCCTACGGCGGCCTCGTTTTCCACGACGTCGTCAACGTCAAGCACGCGCGCAAGGCCGCCGAGCAAGGCGTCGACGGCCTGATTCTGGTCTGCGCAGGCGCTGGAGGACATGCAGGAACGCTCTCGCCTTTCGCGCTGGTACGTGAGGTCAAGCAATGGTTCGACGGCGGGATCCTGCTGTCGGGCGCAATCAGCGACGGATTCGCAATCGCTTCCGCGCTGACACTGGGCGCCGACCTCGCCTATATGGGCACGCGCTTCATCGCGACGAAGGAAGCCAACGCTGACGAAGCCTACAAATCCGCCCTGACCCAGCACGCTGCGCACGACATCGTCTACACCAACCTCTTCACCGGCGTGCACGGCAACTATCTCGGCCCTTCGATCGCTGCGGCCGGGCTCGATCCGGACAATCTGCCTGCCGCCGACAAGACGAAGATGAACTTCGGCTCCGGCGGCAACATGAAGTCCAAGGCGTGGCGCGACATCTGGGGCTCCGGCCAGGGTATCGGCCAGATCGCCGACGCGCCGCCGGTCGCCGAGCTCGTCGACCGGATGAAACAGGAATTCGACCAGGCCCGACAGGATTTTCTGATGCGCGTCAGCGCCTGACGTCTCGGACCGACAATAAAACGGGAGGACACCATGAAGCTCGCAGCCGCACTGATCGGCATGTCGCTGCTGACGCTCGCTGGCGGCAGCGCCCACGCCGAAGGCAGCGACGAGATCCGCATCGGGCAGACCCTGCCCTACAGCGGTCCGGCCTCTGGCTTCGGCGCGATCGGACGGACGCAGGAAGCGTTCTTCGAGAAGGTCAATGCCGAAGGTGGCATCAACGGCCGCAAGGTCAAGTTCATCACGCTGGACGACGCATATTCGCCGCCGAAGACCGTCGAGCAGACCCGCAAGCTGGTGGAGCAAGAGGAGGTGCTGATGATGTTCGGCTCGCTCGGCACCGCCACCAATAGCGCCGTGCAGCGCTATCTCAACGCCAAGAAGGTGCCGCAGCTATTCGTGCTCTCCGGCGCCACCAAATGGGCCGATCCACAGAAGAACCCGTGGACGATGCCGGGCATGGCGGCCTACGAATCCGAGGGCGTGGTCTACGCCAAATATATTTTGCAGGCCAAGCCCGACGCCAAGATCGCGATCCTGTCGCAGAACGATGATTTCGGCCGCGATTATGTGGCGGGGTTCAAGCGAGCGCTCGGGCCCAAGGCCGCAAGCATGATCATCGCGGAGGCGAGCTACGAGACCAGCGCGCCGACGATCAGTTCGCAGCTCTCGACGCTGAAGGCGTCAGGCGCCAACGTGCTGTTCGGCGTCGTGCTCGGCAAGTTCACCTCGCAGATGGTCAAGGGCGTGGCCGAGATCGGCTGGAAGCCGGAGCTGTTCTTCGTGCCGACCTCGGCGTCGTCGATCTCGTTTCTGGAGCCGGCGGGCCTCGACAACGCCGTTGGTCTGATCTCGTCGAGCAACCAGAAGGACACGATGGATCCGCAATGGGCCGACGATCCCGGCGTGAAGGAATACTTCGCCTTCATGAAGCGCTACATGCCGACCGCGGACCTCTCCAACTCCAACTACGCCGCGGGCTATCACTATGCCACGCTGCTGATGACGGTGCTGAAGGCGTGCAAGGATGATATCAGCCGCGACAACATCATGCGCCAGGCGGCCTCGTTGAAGGACGTGACGTTGCCGCTGCTGCTGCCGGGAATGGCTGTTGCGACCGGCCCCGACGACTATCTGCCGTTCCAGCAGCTTCAGCTCCGGCGCTTCAATGGCAAGAGCTGGGTCAGCTTCGGCGACGTGCTGGATGATCGCTAGACGAGCGGAATGAGGAGACGCCATGATCATCAGCGGCGAACGCCAGATCAGCTATGACGACATCCGGGCCCGGATCAAGCGGGCGATGAGCGGCTTCCGCGCCCTGGGGCTCGCCGAGGCCGCGCCGGTCGCGATGATGCTACGCAACGATTTCGCCCTCTTCGAGGTGGTTGCGGCCTCCGCCGCGCTGGGCAGTCCGGTGGTGCCGATCAACTGGCATCTGAAAGCCGAGGAGGTCCGTTACATTCTGGCCGACAGCGGGGCGAAGATCCTGGTCTGCCATGCCGATTTGCTGCCGCAGATCCGTGAAGGCATACCTGCCGATGTCCTTCTCCTGGTCGTCGCGACCCCGCCCGAACCCGCAGCGACCTTCTCGATCCCTCGGGAGCTGACCGAGATCCCGGTGGGACTGACCGATTGGGACCGCTGGCGCGACGACCATCCGCAAGCGCAGGAGCCGCCGCGGCGCGCGGCAGCAATGATCTACACATCGGGGACAACGGGCATGCCGAAGGGCGTGCGGCGCATGCCGATACAGCCCGAACAGGCGGCCGCCTCGGAACGTGTGGGCGGGATCGCCTACGGCATCAAGCCGCGGGAAGACCAAATCGTGCTGATCAACGGGCCGATGTATCACTCGGCGCCGCATTCCTACGGCATGCTGGCGTTCCGCAGCGGTTGCACCATCATCCTCCAGGCGCGGTTCGATCCCGAGGAGCTGCTGGCGCTGATCGAGCGCCACCGCGTCACGCACATTCACATGGTACCGACCATGTTCGTCCGGCTGCTGCGGTTGCCCGAAGCGGTCAGGCAACGTTACGACCTGTCGTCCCTGCGTTTCGTCGTGCACGGCGCCGCGCCCTGCCCGCCAGACGTCAAGCGCGCTATGATCGACTGGTGGGGACCGGTCATCAACGAATATTTCGGCTCGACGGAGACCGGGATCCCGGTGTGGCACTCGGCCGAGGAAGCCCTGAAGAAGCCCGGCACGGTCGGCCGCGCCATCGAAGGCGGCATCGTCAGGATCTTCCGCGATGACGGCAGCCAGTGCGGTGCCAACGAAGTCGGCGAAATCTACATGCGCCAGACGGCAGTGCCCGATTTCGACTATCACGGCAGGTCGCAGGCAAGGGCCGAGGCCGGTCGTGACGGCCTCGTCAGCGTCGGCGACGTCGGTTACCTCGACGCGGACGGCTATCTGTTCCTGTGCGACCGCAAGCGCGACATGGTGATCTCCGGCGGCGTCAACATCTATCCCGCGGAGATCGAGAACGTGCTGATCGGAATGCCCGGCGTGCGCGACTGTGCCGTGTTCGGCATCCCGGACGCGGAATTCGGCGAACGGCTGTGCGCCTTTGTCGAGCCTGAATCCGATGCCGAGCTCTCGGCCGACGCTGTCCGATCGTTCCTGCGCGAGCGGCTTGCCAATTTCAAGGTGCCAAAGGACGTCGAATTCCGCGACGCTCTGCCGCGCGAGGCAACGGGAAAGATTTTCAAGCGCAAACTGCGGGAGCCCTATTGGGCGGCGTGAAAGCAGGCGACGCGTCCGAGAGAGCGCGACCGTATAAACGGGAACGAGTGGCAATCGTTCCTGGGCCTCTTCAATATCGACCAGTTTGAAGACCCGCGCTTCCGTCGCAAATGGCAGAGCAACCAATTCGAATCTCGTCTGTTGTCGACCGGCACAATCACTGCCGGAGGATAAACTATGTCACGTCTAGTTTCGCTCGCTGCAGCTGTCCTGCTGCTCGGATCAATGCCCGTAAGCGCACAGTCGCAAAAGGCACAAAGCGGCCCGGGCAACAACGCCGTCAACAGCTCTGATCACAACAACTCCAACGCACCGGTTGCAGGCCGCAACAGCTTCACCGAGGGACAGGCGAAGTCGAAGATCGAGGGCGCGGGCTATTCCAATGTTTCCGGCCTGCAAAAGGACGACAATGGCGTCTGGCGCGGCAAGGCCGACAAGGCCGGGACCAAGGCGGACGTGAGCGTCGACTTCCAGGGCAACGTGAACCCCGCCAAGTAAGGAGGATCAAACATGACCACCACCATTTCTCGACTCTATGACACCTATCCGGATGCGGAACGTGCGGTCAGGCGTCTGGAGGCCGCGGGCGTGCCGCACTCCGACATCAGCATCGTCGCGAACAATTCCGATAATTGGTACGGCTCCTCCACCGCCAAGGTCGACCGCGATCGCGACGGCGTCGACGATCGCGCCGAAGGCGCCGGCACGGGTGCCGGCATCGGCGCTGGAATCGGCAGCGCGGCGGGCCTGCTTGCAGGACTCGGCTTGCTGGCCATTCCGGGGCTCGGACCGGTAGTTGCCGCCGGATGGCTGGCTTCGACCGCAGTTGGTGCCGCGGCCGGCGCCGCGACGGGCGGCATCGTTGGCGCGCTGACCGAAGCCGGCGTCTCCAAGGATGATGCGTCGCGCTACGCGGAAGGCGTCCGTCGTGGCGGAACGCTGGTATCGGCCCGGGTACCCGACCAGGACCGCACGCGTCTCGATGCCCTTCTGCACGAGAAGGCCGTGAACCTGCAGGAACGGAGCACCGCCTGGCAGAAGTCCGGCTGGAATGGCTTCGATGCCGCAAGCCCACCGCTGTCTCCTGACGATATCGGCCGTGAGCGCGAGCTGTACGGCACTGGGATGCGGGGTAGGTAGGGATGTTCGCTCGCCGCTACGCGAGCGGCTGTGAATCCCAAGAGCGCGAGGGAGGCTCCACCAAGGTGGAGCCTTTTTCGCGTGCCCCTCCTTGAAACCACGAGGGTGCCGCAGGTCTCTCTCAACGGGTGCATTCCGCTGAAGCAGGGGCACATGTTCTCACTGCTCGGGTAATCGGCTATTGGCCGTCTGCGAAACAGTATAGCTTTCGACCCTAGAGGAAACGCCGCGAAGACGGCACGAGGTCGCGCATGCTGGACAGGACGAAGGATATTGCCGCATCCGCGCAAGCCTGGCTCGATGAATTTGAGCGCACGCTTGGCGCACCCGATGGCGCTGGGCTGGATCGTCTGTTCCTCGCCGACTGCTATTGGCGCGACGCGCTGGCATTCAGCTGGAACCTGCAAACGATCGCCGGCGGCGGCTCGATCGAGCGGGAGCTGACAACGCTCGCCGCAAAGGTCGCGCCGGGCAGCTTCAAGATCGCGCCGAACCGCCCGCCACCGCGCTGGGTGACGCGTGCCGGGACCAACAATATCGAAGCGATCTTCAATTTCGAAACCGCACTGGGGCGCGGCAGCGGCATCGTCAGGCTTGTGCCCGACGCCAACGACGGCGACCGCCTGAAAGCGTGGACGCTCCTCACCGCGCTCGACGAGCTTAAGGGCTTCGAGGAGCAGCTCGGCACCTCGCGGCCGCGCGGCCAGGCCTATTCACGCGACTTCCGTGGACCGAACTGGCTCGACCTGCGCAGCGCCTCGCGCGACTACACCGATCGCGATCCCACCGTGCTGGTGGTCGGCGGCGGCCAGGCCGGGCTCGCAATTGCGGCGCGGCTGAAGCAGTTGAAGATCGACACACTGATCGTCGATCGCGAGGCACGGATCGGGGACAATTGGCGCAAGCGCTATCACGCGCTGACCCTGCACAACCAGGTGCAGGTCAATCATTTGCCCTACATGCCGTTTCCGCCGAGCTGGCCGACCTATATCCCCAAGGACAAGCTCGCCAACTGGTTCGAAGCTTACGTCGACGCGATGGAGCTGAACTTCTGGACCGGCACCGAATTCGAGGGCGGCGCCTACGACGATGCGAAAGGCCACTGGACGGTCACACTGCGGCACACCGCCGGCAGTGAGCGTATCATGCACCCCCGCCATGTGGTGATGGCAACCGGCGTCAGCGGCATCGCCAATGTGCCTGTTATTCCGACCCTCGAAAACTTCAAGGGCACGCTGCTGCATTCGAGCCGCTACGAGGACGGCGAGAGCTGGACGGGCAAACGCGCCATCGTCATCGGCACCGGCAATAGCGGTCACGATATCGCGCAGGATCTTCACTCCAGTGGCGCCGACGTGACGCTGGTGCAGCGTTCACCTACGCTCGTCACCAATATCGAGCCGTCGGCCCAACTCGCTTATGCGACCTACAATGAGGGCACGCTCGAGGACAATGATCTGATCGCCACCTCGATGCCGACGCCGCTGGCGAAGAAGACCCATGTGATGCTGACGGAGCAGTCGAAGGAGCTCGACAAGGAGCTGCTCGACGGATTGCGGCGCGTCGGCTTCAAACTCGATTTCGGCGAGGCCGGCACCGGTTGGCAGTTCAAATATCTCACCCGTGGCGGCGGCTATTATTTCAATGTCGGCTGCTCCAACCTCATCGTCGAGGGTGCGATCAAGCTCAGGCAGTTTTCCGACATCGAGGGCTTCGTCACCGAGGGCGTCCGGATGAAGGACGGCGCAAGCCTTTCGGCCGAATTGATCGTGCTCTCGACCGGTTACAAGACGCAGGAATATCTGGTGCGGAAACTGTTCGGCGGCCGCGTCGCCGAGCGAGTCGGCCCGATCTGGGGTTTTGGCGACGGCCTCGAGCTGCGCAACATGTATGCGCGCACCAGGCAACCCGGCCTCTGGTTCATCGCCGGCAGCCTCGCACAATGCCGGATCAACTCGAAATATCTCGCGCTGCAGATCAAGGCGATCGAGGAAGGGATTTTGGGGCGTGAGGCGGGCACGGCTTAAGCCTCGTCATTGCGAGCGCAGCGAAGCAATCCAGAATCTTTCCGCAGAGACAGTCTGGATTGCTTCGCTGCGCTCGCAATGACAGTGTGGAGACGATCGCGCATCGCCGATACGAATAAGAGGAGAACACCCATGCCAGCCATTCTCGGCACCGGCGAGCACCGCTACCGCGTCGTTGAGAACTTCGCAAAGCTGCCGGACGGATGGCAGCTCACCGACGTCGCCTCGGTCGCAGTCGACAGCAAGGACCGCGTCTACGTCTTCAACCGCGGGGCCCATCCGATGGTGGTGCTGGACCGCGACGGCAATTTCTTGCGCAGTTGGGGCGAAGGCCTGTTCTCGCGCGCCCATGGCCTGCATATCGATGCCGACGACAATCTCTATTGCACCGATGACGGCGACCACACCGTGCGCAAGTGCACCACCGACGGCAAGGTGCTGCTGACGATCGGCATCCCCGAAAAACCGTCGCCGTTCATGAGCGGCGATCCGTTCCACCGCTGTACCCACACTGCACTGTCGCCGAAGGGCGAAATCTACGTCTCCGACGGCTATGGCAATGCGCGCGTGCACAAGTTCACGCCCGATGGCGAACTGATGACAAGCTGGGGCGAGCCCGGCACCGATCCCGGCCAGTTCAACATCGTGCACAACATCGCCACCGACGCCGACGGCTTTGTCTATGTCGCCGACCGCGAGAACCACCGCGTGCAGGTGTTCGACGGCAACGGCAGGTACGAGACGCAGTGGAACAATCTGCACCGCCCCTGTGCGCTGTGCTGTTGCGGTGGGGCTAAGAGCCCGACCTTCGTCATCGGGGAACTCGGCCCTGGCCTGGCGGTCAACCGCAAGGTGCCCAATCTCGGCCCGCGGTTGTCGATCGTGGACGCCAAAGGCAACCGCATCGCGCGGCTTGGCGGCGAGGCAGGCCCGGGCATTGCGAGCGGCAAGTTCCTGGCACCGCACGGCATCGCGCTGGATTCCAGGGGTGACATCTATGTCGGCGAGGTCGGCGTCACCGACTGGAAGACCAGCTTTCCGGATGAGGAGATGCCGGCCGCGGTGCGGGCGACGCGATGTTTGCAGAAGCTGGAGCGGGTGCGGGAGTAGCTGCCTCGGCACATCCACGTCGCGCTGTCAGGATGACGCGGCCTCCATAGCCTCGGACCTGGAAATCACGGCGTTTTGCGCGGTTTGCCACCCCCGGCCGCATTGCTTGTGCCGGAATAAGTCGCTCAACGGGCTTCACAATCCCGTCACGCTGCATGTAGTATGTCAGTACGTGCTGCTTCGCAGCGTACATTGGAGGCCAGGAGCGTTACTTGAACGCACATGTCTCGCAAGGCCATTGGCCGGTGTTGGTGCTGAATGCGGACTTCCGGCCGCTGAGTTACTACCCACTGTCTTTGTGGTCGTGGCAGGACGCGATCAAGGCGGTATTCCTCGACCGCGTCAACATCGTCGCGCATTACGATCAGGCGGTCCATAGTCCCACGCTGCAAATGCAGCTGCCGAGCGTCGTCTCGCTCAAATCGTTCGTCAAGCCGACCACGCACCCTGCCTTCACCCGATTTAACGTCTTCCTGCGCGATCGTTTCGCCTGCCAATATTGCGGCTCGCCCGAAGACCTCACCTTCGACCACATCATCCCGCGCAGCAAAGGCGGCCAGACCACCTGGGAGAACGTGGTTGCGGCGTGCTCGCCCTGCAATCTGCGCAAAGGTAATCTGACGCCGGTGCAGGCCAAGATGTTTCCACGCCAGCACGCGTTCGCGCCGACGGTGCACCAGCTCCACCGCAACGGCCGCCTGTTCCCACCGAACTATCTGCACGACAGCTGGCTGGACTATCTCTATTGGGATACGGAGCTGGATCCGTAAAGTTGACGTCTGGCCTTACGACACCAACGAAGCCGGCGTGGAGCCCGCGCGTAGCCGCTGCGCCAACCGCCGCAAGGCCCGCGAGCTTTGCAAGATCGCGCCGCGAGAAACCAGCTGGCATTGCTATCTCCGGGCCTGCTCCAAATCGATCTGGTAGACGGAAATCCGGTCGATCTCGAATGCGACGGTAGGCGGCGACTCCGCGTCGACAGGTCCGACCCCGAGAAAGAATTTCGATCCGATCGCGAGATTGACGATCATGTACATGGGATCGTCGAATCCGATCGGCACCTTGATGTCGGACACCGGCCTGCGGTCGATGAAATAGACCAGGCGATCCTCCTCCCACAGCACACCGTAAGTGTGGAATGCGCTCGAAGCGTCGCCGACCGCGAAGTCGAAGCCGCAGGACTGGATCTTCTGGGTCGAGGGAATCCGCCAATGCGTCGTCATCACGAGATCACCCGGCTTTTCGCCGCGGCCTTCCAGCACGTCGACCTCGGGCGGCCAGCCGCCGTCATCCGCCAGCATCCAGAACGCCGGCCACACCGCGTGCCCGACCGGCACCTTGGCGCGAATCTCGAAATAGCCGTGCTTCTGCGCGAACGTGCCCTGGGTCGTGAGGATCCCGGAGATGTACTCGTTGTTGAACAGCACCGGCTTCAACCCCGGCGGGGTACGGCTGGCGACGATCGACAGCACGCCGTCCTTGACCTTGAACGGATCGAGCCCAAGCGGCGCCAAGGCGCGCCCGGCGTAGCGCGGATCGACATAGATCTGTTGCTCGCCATTGGCGCTGGTCTTGCGCTTGAAGTCGGAGCCGTCGCCGCCCCAGTAGCGCGCCTCCGGCCAGGCCGCACCACCGGCGTAGTGCGACACCCAGCGTCCGTTCGCCAGCGGATGCTCGTCAAAATCCTCGTTGAAGGTCCGGCGCAGCGGCAAGAAGACCAGCGAGGCCGGATTGACCGTCTCCAGCCGGCGGCACTCGATGGTGGAGCGGATCAGTCGTGACCTGCAGCGACATGCTCACCGGGGCAGCATCGAGATCGTCCTGCGCGATGCCCGGCGCAGGCACAATACAGAGACCGATCGCAGCCAGAGCGCCCCTCGTCAAACGCTCCATCATCACCGCACTTCGAAGATGCCAGAGGAAAGGCTGAGGTTAGCTCGCTCATGTCGGGACGGGCAAGAGCAGGCCCGCGACCGCGCGCCAATTCGGGAGCGCCGCTTGCACACGCGATCCAGATTTTCGTGCACTTACAAAATGGGACGCCTAGGCAGCGCGCGGAAGGCGAGCGGCAGCCTCCTGCCGGGGACGGAACTCGGAGCGCCGGCATCCGTTCAGAGTTGAGGCCGGATGTCGCGCGGGCGCCAGTTGTCCGCGACAGACATATCCGGTCCCGCCACAGCACGAGGGGAGAATAGTCATGGCCACAAGCGAGACGGATCACGTCTACAAGATCCTGGAACTGGTCGGATCGTCCGAGACCTCGATCGAGGATGCGATCAAGAACGCGGTCAGCCGTGCCGCCAAGACCGTTCGCGAGATGAAATGGTTCGAGGTGGTGCAAACGCGCGGCCATATCGAGAACGGTGCCGTGCGCCACTACCAGGTGACACTGCGCGTCGGCTTCACGCTGGATGAGTGAGGCAGAAAGCCCGGGCGAAGCCGACACCTGAGGCCAGCCTGGTTAGCTCGACAATAGCCCGTCAGTTGTCGAGGACTGTTCCGACCGGAAGCGCACAATCCGCGCGGATGTTGCAACAGCCCGTTAAGGCCAAAGTGAGAGGTTTGCGCCGAAATGGAGCAAGCCTGATGACCACGGGCCGAGAACTCGGAAAGACGCGCCTTCCGCTCTGGGCGGCGGGTTTCGTCATCCTGACCTGCTTCGCCATCCTCGGCTTGAGCGGCTGGCGCGAATGGGAAACCCGCAACGCCGAACTCAGGAACGCCGAGATCGATGTCGCCAATCTGGCGCATTCGCTGATCCAGCATGCGGACGACACGTTCGAACTCGTTGATACGATCCTCGTAGGCCTGGTCCATCGGCTCGAACTCGACGGGACGGGTCCGGACACGATCACCAAGCTTCAGGCCTATCTGCCGACACGGAAATCATCGGACCGCATCCGCGGCATCTTCGTTTATGACGCGACCGGGCAGTGGCTGGCTACGACCGAGCACCTCGATTTCTCCAAGCTCAACAACAGCGACCGCGAATATTTCCAGCGTCATCGTGACTCGCCCGAGATGGGCACGTTGATCGGATCGCCCGTGAAGAGTCGAGCCGGGGGCCAATGGGTCGTCACCGCGTCCCGCCGGATCAACGATGCGGACGGCGGCTTCGCCGGCGTTGCCCTGCTCACGATCGATGTCAGCTATTTCGTTACGTTCTACGAGCGGTTTGACATCGGTACGAACGGCTCGGCATCGCTGCTCAACGATAGCGGCATCATGCTGGCGCGCAGCCGCGACGAGAGCGGCGCCTTTGTCGGACGCGACCTGTCCAATGCGCCCTTATTCAAGGGATGGGAAAGCCGTCCCGCCGCAGCAGTCTACTACTTCAAGTCGCCGCTCGATGGCGTCCAGCGGCTGAGCTATTACCAACGCAGCAGCCGCTATCCCCTGATGGTGTTGGCGAGCAAGTCGCGGGACGACGTGCTGGCGCCCTGGCGGCAAGCCGCGGCTGCGCGCAGCACCTTCGTCCTAGGCCTCGTGCTGCTGATCGCGGTGATTGGCTTCTACCTGGTCCGTCAACTCGTGCAGCGGCAGCGCATGGCCCAGGCCCTCGTCGTCAACGAAGCAAACTTCCGCCTGTTGGCCGAGCAATCCAGCGACATGGTGACCCGGATCGGGCTCGACAACCGGCTGCTCTACGTTTCCCCCTCCTGCGTACGCATCACGGGCTGGTCCTCTGACGAACTGCTGGCCACCTCGGCCCTGGCCGGCATTCACGCCGACGACATCGAGCGGGTCGAGCAGGCCATCGCCGCGCTTAAAAATGGCGAGGCCGAGGAGGCGCGGTTCGTCTATCGCCAGCGTCATCGCGACAAGGGCGAGATCTGGGCGGAGGCGGCGTTGCACGTGACCCTGGCATCGGACAGCGGCGAGATCGACGGCGTCGTCGCGGTGGTGCGCGACATGACCGAGCAGAAGGACCTTCAGGACAAGCTCGCCTCGCTTGCGACGACTGACGGCCTCACCGGGCTCGCCAATCGACGCGCATTCGACGAGCGCCTCGCTGATGAATGGGCGCGGGCCCGGCGCGACGGCTCGCAGCTCTCGCTCCTGTTGATCGATGTCGATCATTTCAAGAAATTCAACGACCAATATGGCCATCTGGCGGGTGACGGATGCCTGCGCGCGCTGGCCCGGATCCTATCAGCGCACACCAAGCGCCCGGCCGATCTCGCGGCGCGCTATGGTGGCGAAGAATTCGCCGTGCTGTTGCCGAACACCGGTCCCGAGGGCTGCGCCGAGGTCGGCGATGGGATTCGCAAGGCCCTGCAAGATCTCGCCATGCTGCATGCGCAAAGTCCCCCCTCCCGCCTGGTGACTGCAAGCATTGGCGGCGCGACGAGCCTTCCATCCCAAACCACGACGGACTGCAGCACGCTGGTCGCCGCCGCCGACCGCGCGCTGTACGCCGCCAAGGACAACGGCCGTGACCGGCTGGTGATGTCGGGACAGGTCGTTCCCTGGCCCGCCAGGAGCGCGTGACGGATCGACCGTTGCCCCGGATTTGTCGCCCGCGCTCCAGCGCGGTATGGCTTGGATCACGGCCGGATGGTCGGCCAATCCGAGAGTGCTGCTGTGACTGGTAAAATCAAACTCGTCCTCTTCGACATGGACAATGTCCTCTGCGACTACGACAGGGCAAAGCGTGTCGCATGGCTGGCGAAGCTTGCGGGGACCACGAGCGAATCCGTCCACAAGGCGATCTGGGACAGCGGCTTCGAGCTGCTCGGCGATTCCGGCACTCTCGACGCCGCGGACTATTTGCGGGGCTTCGGCGACCGCATCGGCTATCCGCTGTCACTGGACGAGTGGATCGAGGCGCGACGCCGTTCGATGCAAGCCGATCGTGCGATGCTGGAGATTGCCGGCAGCTTGCGGCAAACCATCGACATTGCCGTCCTGACCAACAACACCACGCTGGTCGCCGACCATATCGCTGCGCTGCTGCCGGAATTGCCGCCGCTGTTCGGCTCCCGAATCTATGCCTCGGCCCGGTTCAAGACGGCGAAGCCGGACCCGCGCTGCTTCCGCCTTTGTCTGTCGGAGCTCGACGTCAAACCGGAGAGCGTCCTGTTCGTCGACGATCTCATGCCCAATGTCGCCGGCGCGCGAGAGGCGGGCCTGTTCGCGCATCACCACACCTCGGTTGAGGCTTTCAGGCAGGCCCTTTCGGGGCACGGCCTGCTTCACGCATGAATGCGTGCTCCGCATTTCTCGGCGTCAGGCGTCAGGCGAGATGGCACGCCACGAAGTGCCCGCCCGCTCCTTCCTTCAGCTCCGGTGCGCTTTCTGCGCAACGCGGCTGGGCGATGGGACAGCGGGTGTGAAAGTGGCAGCCCGACGGCGGCTTCATCGGGCTCGGAACGTCGCCCTTGAGGCGGATGCGCTCGCGCTTGAGCTTGGGATCGGGCACCGGCACCGCTGATAACAGCGCCCTCGTGTAGGGATGCTGCGGATTGCGGTAGAGGTCGCTGGCCTTGGCGAGCTCGACGATACGGCCAAGATACATCACCGCGACGCGGTCGGAGATGTGCTCGACCACCGACAAATCGTGCGCGACGAAGAGATAGGTGAGGTTCAGCTCGGCCTGGAGATCTTCCAGCAAGTTGATGACCTGCGCCTGGATCGAGACGTCGAGCGCAGACACCGGTTCGTCGCAGACGATCAGTTTCGGCTCGACTGCGAGCGCACGCGCGATCACGATGCGTTGGCGCTGACCGCCGGAGAATTCATGCGGATAGCGGCGCATGTGCTCGGCCTTGAGCCCGACCTTCACCAGCAGGCTCGCGACGCGATCCTCACGCTCCTTGGCCGATGAGCCGAGCTTATGGATGACGAGGGCTTCGCCGAGGATGGCGCCGACCGTCATGCGCGGATTGAGAGAGGCGAACGGATCCTGGAACACAAGCTGCATGTTCCGCCGCATCGCGCGCAAATCGTTGCCGCCGAGCTGGCGGACATCCTGACCGTCGAAAACGACCTCGCCGTCGGTCGGCTCGATCAGGCGCAGCACGCAGCGTCCGGTCGTCGACTTGCCGCAGCCGGATTCGCCGACGAGGCCGAGCGTCTCGCCGCGGTTGACCGAGAACGAGACCCCATCGACGGCATAAACGCTGCCGACCTGACGCGACAGCAGGCCGCCGTGCACGGGGAAATATTTCTTCAGGCCGCTGACGCGGAGCAAGGGCTCGGTCATGCTGTGCCTCCCAACTGCGTATCTCCCAAATGGCAGGCCATGCGGTGGCCTGGCGCGATCTCGCGCAGCAGCGGCTCCCTCTCGGTGCAGACGCTCATGGCGTGGCGGCAGCGTGGAGCGAAGCGGCAGCCGACCGGCGGATTGATCAGGATCGGCACCGAGCCGCCGATCGCCTCCAGCCGCACCTTGTGCTCGCTGTCGAGATCGATGCGCGGGATCGAGCGGATCAGTCCCTGGGTATAGGGATGGCCGGGATTACCGAAGAGCTCGTCGACAGACGCCTCCTCCACGACCTTGCCGGCATACATCACGACGACGCGTTGCGCGGTCTCGGCGACGACACCCATGGCATGGGTGATCAGCATCACCGCCATGCCGAAACGTTCCTTCATGTCCTGGAGCAGATCGAGGATCTGCGCCTGAATGGTGACGTCGAGGGCCGTGGTGGGCTCGTCGGCGATGATCAGCTTCGGCTTGCAGGCAAGCGCCATCGCGATCATCACGCGCTGGCGCATGCCGCCGGAGAACTGATGGGGATAGTTGTGCACGCGGCCTTCGGCATTGGGTATCTGCACCAGCTTGAGCATCTCGATGGTGCGCTCGAGCGCCTGTTTCCTGGTGACGTTCTCATGGCGGCGCAGGCTTTCGGCGATCTGCTCGCCGATGGTGAGCACCGGATTGAGCGAGGTCATCGGCTCCTGGAAGATGAAGCCGATCTCCTTGGCGCGGATCTCGTCGAGCTGACTGCTCGTCAGCGGCACGAGATCGCGGCCTTCGAAAATGATCTCGCCTGCCGCGATGCGACCCGGCGGCATCGCGATCAGCTTCAGGATCGACATCGCGGTGACGGTCTTGCCGCAGCCGGATTCGCCGACGACGCAGAGCGTCTCGCCGCGGTTAATGGAGATATCGACACCGTCGACGGCCTGGAGGATGCCGTCGTCGGTGGAGAAGTGGGTTTTCAGTCCCTTGATCTCGAGCAACGGCGCCATCAGATCACCCGCCGCGCATCGAGCGCGTCACGCAGGCCGTCGCCGATGAAGTTGATGGCGACCACCGCGATGAAGATCGCGCCGCCCGGAAACAGCGCCCAGTGCGGGCCGATGTCGAGAAAGTCTTTCGCGTCATAAAGCAGCCGGCCCCAGGTCGGCGTATCCGGAGGGAAGCCGAGGCCGAGGAAGGACAGTGTCGATTCCGCGATGATGGCTGCGGCCACGTCGATGGTTCCGGCGATGATCACCGGACCCAGCGCATTGGGCAGGATATGGCGCACCACCTGCCGCACCGGGCTTGCCCCGAGCGCGCGCGCGGCTTCGACGAATTCCTTCTCCCGGATCGACAGGAACTGGGCGCGGACGAGGCGCGCGACCGGCATCCAGCGCAAGCCACCGATCACGAGCACGATCAGGATGAAAATGCCGCCCTCGGGGCCGAAAGCAGCCTTCAGCCCATCGCGGAAGAGATAGATCAGCAGCAGCAGCAGGGGCAATTGCGGCAGCGACAAAAAGAGATCGGTGAGCCACATCAGCCCATGACCGAGCGCACCGCGCGACATGCCGGCGAGCGCGCCGATCAGCACCCCGACAAATACCGAGACCAGCATCGCCGCGAGGCCGACCGCAAGCGAGATGCGCCCGCCATAGATCATGCGGGCGAGGATGTCCTGCCCGAGATCGTCGGTGCCGAAGGGATGGGCCAGCGACGGCCCCTGCATGCCCGCCACGATGTCGATGTCGTCGATCTTGACCCGCCAGATAAAGGGGCCGACCACCACCGCCAGGATCAGAACGAGGAGCAGGAACGCGCTGACGACGGCAAGCTTGTGGCGGCTATAGCGCCGCCACGTCTCGCGCCAGGGCGAGTAGACGCGCCGCTCAGCGGAGGGAGATGCGAGGGTCAAGCCAGCCATAAAGAACGTCCGCGATGAGGTTGAACAGCACGACCAGGCACGCAAAGACGAAGGTGACGGCCATCACCACCGGCGTGTCGTTGGAAAGGATGGAGGAGATCAGCAGCGAGCCGATGCCGGGAATGCGGAAAATCTGCTCGGTGACGATGGCGCCGCCGAACACCGCCGGGATTTGCAACGCAATCAGCGTGACGACCGGGATCATCGCGTTGCGCATCACGTGCTTGATGATCACCCGCCGCTGGCCGATGCCCTTGGCGCGCGCGGTGGTGACGTAGTCCAGCCGGATCACGTCCAGCATCGCCGAGCGCACGAAACGCGTCATCGAGGCAGCCTGGAACAGGCCGAGCACCGCCACCGGCATGATCGCCTGACGGATCATCTCCAGCACCCAGTGAATACCCGTGCCCTTGATGTCGGTCGTGTAGACGAAAGGCAGCCAGTCCAGCGTGACCGAGAAGATCAGGATGAACAGGATGCCGGTGAAGAAGGTCGGCAGCGAGAAGCCGACAAAGGCGAGCGTGTTGGCGACCTGGTCGAACAGCGAATAAGGTTTCGTTGCGGCATAGACCCCGACCGGGATCGCGATCAGGAGCGCCAGGATCTGCGCCGAGCCGATCACATAGAGCGTCGTTGGCAGTCGCTGGAGAATGAGCGTGTCGACGTTCATCCGGCTGACGAAGGAGAAACCCCAGTCGCCGTGCAGCATGGCGTTGAGCCAGTGCAGGTAACGAAGGTAGATCGGATCGTCGAGGCCGAACTTCGCCCGAAGCGCGAGAGCGACTTCGGGCGGCACGTTCGGATTGGTCGCCAGCTCCGAGAAGGGATCGCCCGGGGCTAGTGCGAGCACGACGAACAGCACGAGCGAAATTCCGAGCAGGCTCGGAATCGCGATCAGGAGGCGACGCAGGACATACTGGCTCATGAAGAAGGACCGCTCTAGGCGTGCGTGATCATTCTTCGCGGTACCAGTCGAACAAATTGTCGGTCTCGTTGGCCCAGCCCGAAACCACCGGGCGCAGATTGTTGGCGGCCGCCTCGACCTTCAGGCGGTGCTGCACCGGGATGAAAACGATGTCCTGGTACATGAGATCATTGGCCTTGATGTAGAGCGCCGCGCGCTTGACCGGATCCATCTCGCCGTCGGCGGCCTGGATGGTCGCGTCGTACTCCTTGTTGACCCAGCGCGGAAAGTTGGTGCCCTGCCACTTGTTCTCCTTGGTGGCAACGAGGTTCGAAAGGTAGCGACGCATGTGCTGCGACGGATCGGGCTGACTCAGCGGGATCTGGAACATCTCCATGTCGGCGTAGAACTTGGAATAGGTATCGGGATTGCCGACGTCGGAGGAGAAGAACACGGAGGCGACGACCGATTTCAGCTCGACGTCGATGCCCGCCTTCTGGCAGGCCTGCTTGACGATCGCCTGCGTCTTCTGGCGCGGCCCGTTGATCGAGGTCTGATAGACGAGCTTGAGCTTCTTGCCGTCCTTTTCGCGGATGCCGTCGGCGCCCGGCTTCCAGCCGGCATCGTCGAGGATCTTCGAGGCCTTCTCGACGCTGAACTCCCACGAGGTGTTCTTGGACACGAATTTTTCGGGCCCATTGAGGAAGTTGGCGGTGGTGCGACCGGCGCGGCCGTAGATCGCCTTCTTGACCGACTCGCGATCGATCAGCAGCGAGAGCGCCTTGCGCACCGCTGGATCAGAAAACAGCGGGTGCTTGGTCTTCATCGAGGAGCGTTCGCCATCGACCTCGGTGTTGGGGTCGGTGAAGTTCAGCGCGATGAATTCGGTGTCGCCGCCGACGGCGTAGACGGTCTTTCCCTTGCCGCCCTTCTCCAGGCGCAGCAGCACGTCGTCCTCAACCTGAATGTTCCAGCCGAAATCATACTCGCCGGTCTGGATCACCGCGCGCGCGGCAGAGACGGCATCGCCGCCGCCCTTCATCTCGATCGAATCGAAATAGGGCCGGTTCGCCATGTGATAATCGGGATTGATCACGCCGCGGACAAGATCGCCCGGCTTGAACTCGACGAACTTGTAGGGGCCGGTGCCGACCGGCGAGAGGTTGGTCGGCGCCTCCCGCGACTTGGACCCCATATAGTCTTTGAACAGATGTTTTGGGATGATGGTATTGGGAGCCCCGACAAAAGCGTCGGCCCAGAACGGCGTCGGCTTGTTGAACAGGATGCGGACCGTGAGGTCGTCCACCTTCTCGACCGTGATGTCGCGGAGCGTCGCGATGGTCAGTGCAGAGGTCGCCGGATCCTTGGCATATTCCCAGTTGAAGACGACGTCGTCGGCTGTGAACGGCGTGCCGTCATGCCATTTGACGCCGGGTTTGAGCTTCCAGGTCACCGACTTGCCGTCAGCGGCGAGGCCGCCGTTCTGGATCGAGGGAATTTCGGCGGCCAGAACCAGCTTCATGTTGCCGTCGGGATCCCAACAGGCGAGCGGCTCGTAGAACAGGCGCGCGCCGTCCTGGTCCTTGGTGCCGGTGGCAAAATGCGGATTGAGCAGGGTGGGCCCCTGCCACCACAGCAGCTTGAGCGCACCACCGCCGCCGCGCTTGGTCGGCTTGTAGGTCGAGGCGCCCTCAGCCATGGCGACGCCACCAAGCGCGAGGATCTGGTTGGCCAAAGGCGCGGTGAGACCCACGGCAGCCAGGCGCTGAATGAAGCCGCGGCGATCCATCCGCCCGTCCTTCACGTCACCGATCATCGAACGCAGTTCTTTATCCAGCATGGTTGTCCCCGTCTGGTTCCCGTATGGATGCAGGCGGTCGCGCGAGGCGACCACCGGGATTGGCTGGCGGTAGATGGCACACCGAATGGGGTGCGCGTCAACTGCGACCGTGTGTATGCAAACGGTCTTCTGACTGTCTGTTGGGCAAAACCATATTCCGCAGCCCATCCGTTCGGCAATCCAGCATCAAAACACGCTGAATTCCGCGCTGCACTGCAGAAAATTTGGTCGCCGCATCAGACGAAGTATCGAGGCGAAATTCTACGCCACGGACATGTCGAGCGGCGGCGCGACGTGGTCTGGCAGCGGGCAGACGTAAGGCGTCTTGGCCGTCCGCTTCTCGAGGTCAGCCTTGGCAGCCTTGATCAGTTCCGGGTCCGTCAGCGCCTTGATGCCGATGCCGGCCATCGCCTTAGCGGCCTGCACCATGGCCTTGTGCGCATGCGCGCTCTTGCCCTGCGCGACCACCTGCCAGGTGTGGAAGGGCGTGCCGATTGCAACCGTGGGTGCGTGGACCTGCACGGTCGGCACGACCCAGCTCACGTCGCCGACGTCGGTCGAGCCGACCAGCGGATTGCGCTTGGCATCGAGTGGCACCAGGAAGTCAGCCAGCGGCCGGTCGGTCGGCTCCATGCCGATCGCGTAATAGACCGACTCGATGTCCTTGTCGCTCAGCGTCGCGCGGATCTCCGTGGCAAAGCCCTTGTCCGCGTCGTCGAAATGCGGCGGTCCGAGTTCTTCCATGACCCGGTGCAGCGCCTGCTCCAGCGGCGTGTTCGGCAGGATGTTGGAGACCGCGGAGATGATCTTCATCTCGACCTTGGTCTCGGTCATCAGCGCCGCGCCCTCCGCGATCTTGCTCACGCGTCCAACCAGCTCGTTCATGCCGGGCAGATCACGGGCACGGATCGAATAGCGCACGCGTGCATGCGCCTGCACCACGTTCGGGGCGATGCCGCCGGTGTCGAGCAGCGCGTAGTGCACGCGCGCGTCGCTCGGCATGTGCTCGCGCATATAGTTCACGCCGACATTCATCAGCTCCACAGCGTCGAGCGCGGAGCGGCCGAGATGCGGCGAGGCTGCCGCATGCGAGGTGCGGCCGGTGAAGATGAAATCGGCGCGGGTGTTGGCGAGTGACGGCGTCACCGCGACTTCCCAGAAGCTGTGCGGATGCCAGGTGATGGCGATGTCGGCGTCTTCAAATGCACCGGAGCGTACCATGAACGCTTTTGCCGCGCCGCCTTCCTCGGCGGGGCAGCCGTAATAGCGCACGCGGCCCGGCACCTTGTTCTCGGCGAGCCAGTCCTTCACCGCGGTCGCGGCGAGGAGAGCTGCGGAACCGAGCAGATTGTGGCCGCAGCCATGACCGTGGCCGCCGGTCTCGACCGGACGATGCTCCGCGACGCCCGCCTCCTGGCTCAGGCCCGGCAGCGCGTCATATTCCCCCATGAAGGCAATGACCGGTCCGCCCTCGCCCCATTCGCCCATCACCGCGGTCGGAATGCCCGCGAGCTGCTCGGTGATGCGAAAACCCTGATGACGCAACTCGGCGAGATGTTCTGCGGCGGACCGCGCCTCGGTGTAGCAGACCTCGGGCATGCCCCAGACCTTGTCGCTGAGGTCGATGAAACGTGCCTTGATCGTGTCGATGCCACGCCAGATGTCGCTGCGGTTGTCCATGCTTCGGTCCGTGATCCCTGGGTCAAACGAAGCGGCAATGGTTAGCAGCTTCAATGTACGGCGCCTAGCACCTCGCCGGACAGCAGCCATGCGGTCAATGCCGGAGAGCCGCCCGACCGACCCGTGCATGAACCGGTCCTGTGCCTTTCAAAGATTTCATACGGCGTTCTCTGGAATAGTTGGGAACGAGGCTTTCAAGACGGCCTCCTCCGGCCTAAATTATCGGTGCTTCGCGTGTCGTTCCGCTAGCCACGGCGGAGCGATGCTCTCAGCCAGGAGAACTCCATGCCCGCTCTGACCGAATGGAGAGTGCCGCCGGCCAATCAGCCGCGGGCGAGCGATTATGATTTCGATCTCGACCGCGCGCTCGCCTCCGTCGTCGGCCTGCATGCCATCATCCCGCCGGACGCCTTCAGTGCCGAGACGCTGGGGACCGAGCGCGCCGGCAACGGCGTCGTGATCGACCACGGGCTGGTGCTCACCATCGGTTACCTCATCACCGAAGCAGAGTCGGTGTGGCTGCATGTCGGAGACGGGCGCGTGGTGGAGGGACATGTGCTCGGCTTCGATGCCGTCACCGGCTTTGGCCTGGTGCAGGCGCTCGGCCAGCTCGAGGTCGACCCCTTGCCGCTCGGCATCTCGGCCGAGACCCGGCTCGGCGACCGCGTCGTGGTCGGCGGCGCCGGCGGACGCACGCGTTCGGTCGCGAGCCAGATCGTGGCCAAGCAGGAATTCGCGGGCTACTGGGAATATCTGCTGGACGAGGCCATCTTCACCCATCCCGCGCATCCGAACTGGGGCGGCACGGCGCTCCTCAACGAGCGCGGCGAGTTGATCGGCATCGGCTCGCTCCAGCTCGAACGCGAGCGCGACGGCAAGGCCGAGCACGTCAACATGATCGTGCCGATCGACCTGTTGAAACCGATCCTGGACGATCTGCGCAAGTTCGGCCGCATCAACAAGCCGGCACGGCCGTGGCTCGGACTCTTTTCGACCGAGATCGACAACCGCGTGGTGGTGATCGGGATCTCCGCCAACGGTCCGGCGGCCCTTGCCGAGCTCAAGACCGGCGACGTCATCCTCGCGGTCGACGGCGAGAAGGTCACGAGCCAGACCGGCTTCTACAAGAAGCTGTGGAGCCTCGGCGCTGCCGGCGTCGACGTGCCGCTGACGGTACATCATGAAGGCGTCACCTTCGACGTCACGGTAACCTCGACCGATCGCTTCAAGCTCTTGAAGGCGCCGAAGCTGCACTGACAAGCCGAACTGAAGCAAGGAAACGACGATGAGCGAGGCCGTCGTTGACGATATCGTGGCCGTGCTGCCGCCGCTGCTCAATGCGCTGGAGGCGCTCGCCTTCTTTCAGCGCAACCTGCACCCGCCGGCCTTCGGCTCGGTGATGAACGCGATCGGCGCTCCCGACGAGGCGTTGCAAACGGTGCGCGCGGCAATCGGAGAATGGCCGGAACAGTTCGCCGGACTGCGCGAGCGGCTCGATCGGGCCTGCGACGAGACGCTCGCCGCCTTTACCGGCCTGCGCGAGGTCGAGCGTGGCAACGGCGATCTCGTCGCGGTCTTCCGCGCGCTGCGCCACGTCCCGCGCGCGCAGGAGGCACTCTATCCGCTGGCCGTGCAGTTTCCGCCCGTGAGCAGCTTCTTCCTCAACTCCGCCAATCGCGAGAATGCCGACCTGTTGTCGCGACTCGAAGCCGGCGCGGACGCGCACACCGGCATCATCCACGATGACAACGAGCCCGGCAGCCGCGGTGGCTTTTCGGTCTACGTGCCCGAATATTACACTCCCGATCGCGCCATGCCGCTGGTGATGGCGTTGCATGGCGGCAGCGGCAATGGCCGCGGCTTTCTGTGGAGCTGGCTGCGCGATGCCCGCAGTCTTGGTGCGATCCTGGTGGCGCCGACCGCGACCGGCCCGACCTGGGCCCTGATGGGCGACGATTCCGACACGCCCAACTTCATGCGCATTCTCGATACGGTGCGCAGCCGCTGGACCGTCGACGCCTCGCGCATGCTGCTGACAGGCATGAGCGACGGCGGCACCTTCTGCTACGTCACCGGGCTCGACGGCGCCTCGCCCTTCACGCATCTCGCGCCGGTGTCGGCCACCTTCCATCCGCTGATGGCGGAGATGGCTGACGCCACACGCCTGCAGCGCCTGCCGATCTTCATCGCACACGGCAAGCTCGACTGGATGTTTCCGGTACAGACCGCGCGGCAAACGCAGGCGGCCCTCGCCGCCGCCGGCGCGAATGTCACCTATCGCGAGATCGACGACCTCAGCCACACCTATCCTCGCGAGATCAACGCGGAGCTGGTGCAGTGGCTGAATGAAGCGTGAACGGATCGTCCTTACCTGCGCCGTACTGCCGCGGAACTATCATTCCGGGCCGACGTTATCGCCCGTCATCGGAGGTTTCGCCATGCGGATGTTTCTTGGAATGATTTTGGGCGCGCTGCTGCTTGCCTGCAGCGTGTATGTCTATGACTCCATGCAGACGTCGTCGGTTGCTAATGGCGAGGTTGCGACGACCAATCGCACCATCGTAAACTGGGATGTCGCAAAGGCCGATTGGGAAGCGCTGCGCGATCGCGCGCACAAAGATTGGGTCCGCATCTCCTCGAAGTAACGACGTGGTATCATGAATGAAATGAGGCGCCGTCGCGGGTCCGCGGCGGCGCCTTCGTATGCGGTGAATATCGCTCGGCTCAGTTCATCTTGGCCTTGCGGGCGTCGGCGATAACCTGCTCGAACTCGTTCATGCTGAGCACGCCCGGCACGCGGTACTTGCCGACGATGAAGGACGGGGTGCCGCGGAAACCGAAGGCTTCAGCCTGCTCGTTGTTGCGCTTGAGCACGGCGTCGATGTCCTTGGCGTGGTCTCCGAGATCGCGCGTCAACCGATCCATGTCGACGCCGGCGGCCGCGAGCAACTCGTTGATGCGTGGATCGGTCAGGCGCGAGCTGACGCCCATCATGGCGTCATGGGCCTGGTGGTATTTGTCCTGGAATTTCGCCGCGAGCGCGGTCCGCGCCGCCGTGACCGAAACCGGCCCGAGGATCGGCCAGTCCTTCATCACCAGCCTGACCTTGCCGTCGTCCTGGATGACCTGACGCAACTCGGGCTCGAGCTTGCGGCAATAGGGGCAGTTATAGTCGGACCATTCGATGATGCTGATATTCCCGTCGGGATTGCCGGCGACGGGAACATCTGGGTCGCGCAGCACCTTGGCTTCGGTCAGCACCTCGTCTTCGTCGGTCGCCGCGCGTGCCGCGGTGACCCCACCCGCGACAAGGGCACCCACCCCGATCAGCGTCAGCGCCGCGCGCCGCGTCGGCACAAGGCCCTTGTTCCTGAATCCAGCCATATCTCGTTCCATTTCGGTCCCATCTCCGTCGATACGGTTCGAGGCTGGGAGTTGTTACAGCTCATATAGAGTGTCGCAGAGCCGATGTCATCGCACCAGCAGCGTGACCGCCAAGGGTACCAGGAAGGAGGTCACCAAAGCGTTCAGGCTCATGGCGATCCCGGAGAAGACGCCGGCGATCTCGTCGACCTGGAACGCTCGCGCGGTCCCGATCCCGTGCGCGGCAAGGCCGGCGGCAAAGCCGCGGGCGCGGAAATCGCTGATCCCAGTGCGGTTCATCAACGGCGTCACGATGATCGCGCCCATGATCCCGGTCAGGATGACTGCAACCGCGGCCAGCGAGGGATCGGCGTGCAGGGATTCGGCGATGCCCATGGCAACGCCGGCCGTGACGGATTTCGGCGCGAGCGACAAAACCACGTCGCGCGGCAGACCGGCGAGCTCGGCCAGCAACACCACGGACACCACGGCCGTGACCGATCCCGCGACCAGCGCCACCAGCATCGGCGCGATCGAGGCGAGGACGCGCTTGCGGTTCTCGTAGAGGGGAACGGCCAGCGCGACCGTCGCGGGCCCCAAGAGGAAATGTACGAACTGCGCGCCGGCGAAATAGGTCGTGTAGGAGGTGCCGGTTAGCAGCAGGAAGGCGCCGACGATCCACATCGCATGCAGCACGGGATTGGCGAGCGGATGGCGCCGCGTCGCCAGCGACACCGCGTCCGTGCCGGCATAGACCAGCAGCGTCACAGTCAACCAAAGCAGCGGCGACTGCGAGAGATAGACCCAGAGCGAGAACGGATTGTCCTTCATCGCGCGTCCTGTTGCCTCAACAGGCGGCTGACGAGGCGGAAGGTGAGTACGGTTGCGAGCAGCGTGACGACCACCGACAGCGCGAGCACCAGAATGATGGCGATGCCGTGGGACGCGAGCAGATCGAGCTTCTGCACGACGCCGACCCCGGCCGGCACGAACAGCAGCGACAGATGCGCCAACAGACCCTTGCTCGCCGTCTCGACACCGTCATCGCGCAGCGGCCCGCGCGCGAGAAGCGCAAAGCGGTCGCGCGCGAGCAGCAGAATGAGGAGCAGCAATAGGCCGAGTACCGGGCCCGGCATCGGCAAGCCGAGGCTGCGCACGATGGCTTCGCCGATCAACTGGCAGAGCAGAATGAGACCAAGACTTGCAAGCATGATTTTGGCATCAAGGGATGCGCCGGCCGCCTTGTCAATCACCGCTATGCAGCGGGCGTGCGCGGTTCGTGCGAAGCGGCAACGCGCGGCAGCATCGCCATCAGCGTCCCGGTCATCGTGGCGATCAACGTGACCTTGCCCTCGTGCTCGGCAAACGCCTTCGCCTCGCAAAAGGTCAGCGTGCGGCCGGGCTTGACCACCTCTGCCTTGAAGACGAAACGCTCGCCCCGTGCCGGCGCGAGCAGCGTGGTCTTGAACTCGACGGTGAGGATATCGGCCTCGCGCGGCATCAAGGTGAAGGCAGCGACACCACAGGCGTTGTCGAGCCCTGCGGTGATGATGCCGGCGTGGACAAAGCCGTTCTGCTGTGTGAGGGCCGGCGAATGCAGCATGGCGAGTTCAGCCTCGCCCGGCGCAAGGCGGACGATCACGATGCCGAGCGTGTGCATCGCCGGCTGGCCGTCGAACATGGCGATGGCAGCCGCGCGATAACCCGGGTTCTTCGGCTCGTATGCGGCCATGGCTCAGGCCTCCGCGGGCTCGGCGAGATGCCTCAAAGCGAGCTCGCGAATGGCATCCGTGAACGGCACAGATTTACGCAGGCTGCGGTCCATGTGCACGCCCGTGATCTCGCACAACGCGGCGATCTCGCCGGTCTCGGCATTGGTCATGTCGTGCCGGAAGCGGATCGATTTGTCGCGGATCTCGAGCAGGTGACTGCGGATCTCGACGATGTCGCCGGCGAGCAGCTCGCGCTTGTAGGTGATGTTCTGCTGCACGGCGGCCATGCCGCGGCCGGAGCCGCGCAGGTAGCTCGGCGTGAGCCCGAGGCGGGCGAACAGATTCCAGTTGGCTTCGTCGAACTTGCCGACATACCACATGATGTTCATGTGGCCGACGTGATCGCACTGCCACGGATAGACCGTGCCGCGATAGGTCGCCTCCTGCTCCATCGCAATTCTCCCTGGCTCTTTCCCACCTTTGGTTATTGATACGGTAGCGTATCAACCTCCTCCCGCGTTAGCAATACGGCACCGTATCAAGAATCGGCGAGGCTTCCCGCATGAGTGACGGCAAAGGCGATGTCTGGGTCGAGGCAGGGCTCACCGAGCTCGCCCGATCGGGGGTCGAGGGGGTGCGGGTCGAGGTGCTCGCCAAGAACCTCGGCGTCACCAAGGGCGGCTTCTACCGCCGCTTCGCCGACCGTGCCGCGCTGCTCGGTGCCATGTTGGAACGCTGGCGCGAGGGGCGCTCAACGGCGATCGCGCAGCAGACGAGCCTCGATGGCCAAGACCCCCGTGAACGGCTGCGGGCGGTGATCCAACTCTATTCCGAGCGGCTCAATCCGGACGGGATGGCAATCGAGCTTGCGATCCGGCAATGGGCCCGCTCGGACGAGGGCGCCGCGACAGCGGTGGCGAACGTGGACGCGGCGCGGCTGAAGCACGTCGCCGAACTCTATCGCGCGACCGGCCTCGATACCGAGGCAGCCGAAGCGCAGGCCTTCCTGTTCTACTGCTTCATCTTCGGCCAGAGCCTGCTGTTCGTCGAGCGCGGCCCGCGCAAGCGATCGCAGCTCGTGGCGAAGTCGGCCGAGAAGCTACTGGATTAAGCAAGAGGCCGGAGCTTGGCCCCGGCCTCTGTGTCGTCTTGAAGCGTCAGGCGGCGCCCTTCAGCTTCTTGTTGCATTCGCTGTAATAGCCGCCGCCCTTCTCGATCCACTTCATGCCGCCATTGCCGTTGGTGGTCTTGTTGGCGTTGTACTGGTCGACGCAGGTGTGCAGGCGCCCCTTGCCGGGGGTCTCCTTGGCGTATTTCGGATCGACCGCGTTCGGATAGATCGCGGGGCCGGCCGGCAGGGTCGGCGCAGCAGCCGGGGCGGCCTCCTTCTTCGCCTGCTTCGGCTCGGCAGGAACGGCGGGCGCAGCAGGAGCGGCCGCGGTCGGCGCAGCCGCTGGCGTCGCGTCCGCGCCGCACTGGGCCTTGCGGAAGTCGTTCCACTTCGTGGTGCCGAGCGAGCCGTCCTTCTTGGCGGCCTGGTATTTCGCGCTGCACTCCTGCGAGGTCAGCGCCTGCGCCGGCGCACTTGCCACCAGCGCGGCAAAGCCCGACAGCGCAACTGCACACAGCAACTTTGATTGAATGGTCATCCTTGTCTCCTCCTTGATCTTCCCCCGAGGGAAGTGAACCGAGGATTGCTATCCTAGCGTGCTGCCCGCTCGCGACAAGGAAGCGATGGCTGCTGCCGCCAAAATATAGTGACCCTCCACGTTCGAATTATTCATGTCGCGTTCAGCAACGCCAGCCGACTTTCGCGCCCTTCGCAATTCCCGCAAGAAGAGTGCAGCACCATGACCTTCACATCTCGCCTCGCCGTCGTCGCTCTCGCCTCCCTTCTCGCCACCGGCACTGCCTTCGCGCAGACCGCCGCGCCGGCAGCAAAGACCGACACCAAGACCACAACCGCCGCCCCCATGGACAAGAAGGCACCGAAGGAGCACTCGGCCGAGTCGCTCGAATGCTCCAAGCAGGCCGACGCCAAGGGCCTGCACGGCAAGGAGCGCAAGAAATTCCGCTCCGAATGCATCAAGACCGCCAAGGCCGGCATGGCCGCGCCGGCTGCGGACAAGAAGTAAGTCCTTCCCCCCTGCTCGCGGCTTCGGCGAGAGGCGCGCGCATTGCGGCATGACGTGGCCGCAATTGTGCGCCTCTCGCTGATTTGCGATAAGGTGGTGTGAAGCAAATCACCGCCTCCCTGCCGTTCGAATGGCCGAGCCGTGCCAAGATCTTGAGCACGGTGGAAACGCTCGTCATTGGCACCGCCGGAGGCCTCGTGTTTCTGCTCGCGGGCCTTCCGGGGGGATTGATCTCGGGCTCCATGATCGCGGTCGGGGTCGCCGCGATCGCCGGTCGCCAGCTGACGCTGCCGCCGATCCTGACTCAGACCGTGCTGGTGCTGCTCGGCATTTCGTTAGGATCAGTCGTCTCGCGCCACCTGCTTCAACAGGTCAGTGCCTATCCGCTCACCATCGGGCTGCTCGCGCTCGCGACCTTCTGCTCGACCTTCGGCTCCAGCTATTATCTCCAGCGCATCCACGGCTGGGACCGCACCTCGGCCTTCCTCGCCGGCAGCCCCGGCGCGCTGTCGCAGATCACGATCTTGGCGGTCGAGCGCGGCGCCGACCTGCCGGGCATCGCGGTGGTGCAGACCATGCGCGTCATCATCCTCACCGCGGCACTGCCCATGGTGCTGGCGTTCGCCGGCGTCGCACCCTCCGTCGCGCCGTCGCTGACGACGACGATTGCCTCGCCGCTCGACCTGGTCGAACTCGTCGCGGCCTCGCTGGCCGCGGCACTCCTCCTGCGGCTGATCAGGTTTCCGGCGAGCTGGATGTTCGGTGCGATGATCGGCTCAAGCGTGCTGCATGGCGCCGGCTGGGTCGAGGGCGGCCTGCCGGACTGGGTACGCGGCGTGGCGCTGGTCGGCATCGGCGCCCTGATCGGCAGCCGCTTCGCGCGGATGCGGATCAAGACGCTCGCCGGCCACATCAACGCGGCGCTGGGCTCGTTTGCCGTCGCCATCGCCGTCTCCGCGATCTTCGTCGGCATCGTGGCGCTCACCACGCAGGTGAAATTCTCTGATGTCGTGGTCGCCTACGCCCCCGGCGCGATGGACGCCATGCTGGCGCTGGCCCTGACGCTGCACATCGACCCGATCTTCGTCGGCGCACATCACCTCTCGCGTTTCGTCTTCGTGACGATCGCGACGCCGGGCATCGTGCACCTGTTCGGCCGGACGCAGGACGATGTGGATGATTGAGCCTCAGCGCTTCGCCGTCGCAACGAAGCCCCATGCGGCGATCGCAGCCATCAGGAGCGAGATCAGCACGTTGTAGCCGGCAAGCGAGAGGCCGAGGAAGCGCCACTGCACCTCGTCGCAGCGGACCACCTTCACGGTGTCGAGCCGCGACAGCAGATCGGTGGCGCTGCCGAGATTGACGACGGGACCGGAGCAGTCGGTCGGTCCCTTCCAAAAGCCCCATTCGACGCCGGCGTGATAGGAGCCGAGCCCGGCATTGGCGAGGCTCGCCAGCGCAAGGATCGCAAGGCCCGCGAGCAGCAGCGGCCTCGGCGCACCGCCCCGCGCCGCGAGTGCGATGAGCAGGCCGAGGGGGATCGCGAGGTAATAGGCGTAACGCTGCTCCAGGCAGAGCGGACAGGGCACGATCCCGAGCACGAGCTGGAAGAACCAGGCGCCCGCGATCGTGGCGGCCGCAATCAGGGTCACAGCGAGCGAGGCAGTCAGAGCCGGGCTGGTGGCCGCCGATTTGAATGCAGGTATTGCGGCACTCTGGGTCGTCACGGCAGCCTCTTTTCGATGGGTCGCTTTCCAAGGCTGTAACGCCGGCTCATGCGGCTGTCGAGAACGGCCGGGATCACTTTGGCGCGGGTTGACCCCGCTTTGTCCATGGCTATAGTCCGCCGGCTTCGCGACGCCTGCTTAGGGCCGACCGAGGGCCCCTGTGGCGGAACTGGTAGACGCGCTCGACTCAAAATCGAGTTCCGCAAGGAGTGCTGGTTCGATTCCGGCCAGGGGCACCAAGTCTAGAATATAAATTATAACAATGACTTATTCGGCAGCCTCGATTCCGGATTCTCGGAAAAATTTTCGCCGCGAATTTTGATATTCCGAATGAAGAAAACTGACCGCTGAATGTTGCGACTAATTCCCTAGGTGGCTGCTCGCTCCTCACTCAAGCTAGGGCCGGAAACGGGAATTTTGCCGCCCTTGCGTGATCCGCGATGCCGGCAGCCGCTCAAGTGGCACAACTCTGGATTCCACCCATGCAGAGGTACTTGATTTCCAGATAGTCCTCGATGCCGTATCTCGAACCCTCACGGCCGTTGCCGCTCTCCTTGCCGCCGAACGGTGCAACCTCGGTCGAGATCAGGCCTTCGTTGATACCGACGATGCCGTACTCGAGCGCTTCGGCAACGCGCCAGACCCGTCCGATATCGCGGCCGTAGAAATAGGCCGCAAGTGCGAACTCGGTATCGTTCGCAAGCCTGATTGCTTCCTCTTCAGTCTTGAAGCGGAATACAGGCGCGACCGGGCCGAAAGTTTCCTCGCGGAAGACCAACATGTCCGACGTGGCATCCGCCAACACCTGAAGCGCTCAGCGTTAAGTGGGGTCGTTGCCGCTCAGAAACTGTGTCACGACCTCGATCTGTTCGTCAGCGATCAGGGCCGGCGCATGGCCGCAGTCCGCGACGGTGTGAACGCGGACATTGCGATTGCGCCGCATCATGTCCTTGAGGACGCCTTCTGAAAGCAAATCCGATTGCTGCCCGCGTATCACAAGAATGGGGACGTCGATCGCGTCCCAGTATTTCCAGAGATCGACGCTGTAGTGCCAAGGATTTCGAAAGGCATGGGCGATATTCGGATCGCACAGCGGCCTGAAACAGCGTCCCTCCGCGCTCCAGACCACACTATGCGTTGTCAGATGCCGCCAGTGCGCATCCTCCAATCGCCCGAACGGAGCCAGAACCCGCCGGTAGTAGCCTTCGGCCTGTTCGATCGTCTCAAAGAATCTTGGCGCATCGTTGAGATTGGCGCCGAGGCGAAGCAATCCGGTCCAGGGCAGATAAGGCCCAATATCGTTGATGACGATGCGACGGATCGGACTGCCCGGAAGGGCAGCCAGCACCATCCCGATCAAGCCGCCCAGCGACGTTCCAACCCAGTCGATTTCCGTTGCATCAAGCGCTGCCATCAGCACGGTCATGTCGCTGCAATATTGCGGCAACGCATAATCGCTGCTGTCATGCAGCCGCTCGCTTTGTCCGCGGCCCGGCAAGTCCGGGCAGACGACCTGCCGCCCTGCCATTGCGAGAACTGCGGCGAGGTGATCGAAGTCCCGGCCGTTTCTGGTCAACCCATGGACGCAGAGCACCGGCCGCACTGCGGGCGCGGGCCCCCAATCCGTGAATGCGATGCGATGGAAGCTGCGCCGGGTCAGCCCGCGCACCGATCCGGTGCGGTCGGGCGCCCTCTGCCGTCCTTCAGGCCAGTCCGCGGGGCGCAACTCGGTGGATTTCAGCCCCATCGGTCTATTCGACAAACCGGTGGGCGTCGGCCGAGGTTTCGAAGATATGCGGCGCGACGTCGCGGCGGGCCAGCGCGTCGCCGAGCTTCAGGCGCATGAATGCGCTGGTGGTGTAGCGCGAGGCATGATCGTAGCAGGTCCGCTCGACCTCGGCGGCCATTGAAAACCATTTCTCCGCCATGTCGGGAGCGATGTAAGACGAATCGTAATTGACGACTGCGGAAAACCGGCGTCCGACACGATGGAAGAGTTCGAGGATCGACGCCCGGATTACCTCGACGTCGGCATCTCTATGGACCCGATAGCCGTCAAGTCCGAGAAACAGCGTGTTGCGATCGGCATCGTACGACAGCCGCTCCGCCAGCGGCCTGTTGAGCAGCCGGTCGTCGAGCTGCATCAGCGCTTCGCTAAACAGCGAAACATCCATGGATTTCGGCGCGCGGATGATGGGCCGAAAGCCCATGAGCGCGAGAATGTCGCGCTCCATATCGATACCCGGCGCGATCTCGATCAGTTCGAGACCTTCGGGAGTGAGGCGGAACACGCATCGCTCCGTCACATAGAGAACGGGCTGCCTGTTGGTTGCGGCAAGCTGGCCCGAAAACGTGATCTGATCCACCTTGCCGACGAATTTCGAGGACTTGCCTTCGCTGAGGATCTTGAGCTGACCATCCACGACCGACGTCTTGAGCCCAGCGGTGGTAAAGGTGCCTGCGAAGATCAGCCGGCGCGCATTCTGGGATATGTTTATGAAGCCGCCGGCGCCGGCCAGGCGGCCATTGAACAGGCTGACGTTGACGTCGCCGCGGCCATTGACCTGAGCCATGCCGAGACAGGCCAGATCGAGCCCGCCGCCGTCGTAGAAATCGAACATCTGGTTCTGATCGATGATCGATTCTGCATTGATCGAAGCACCGAAATCGAGGCCGCCTTGCGGAATACCGCCGATGATGCCGGGCTCGGCAGTCAGCGTCACAAAGTCGAACAGCTTCTCTTCGGCGGCAACCGACGCAACGCCCTCGGGCATGCCGATGCCGAGATTGACCACGCCGCCCATCGGCAATTCCAGGGCGCAGCGGCGCGCAATGATCTTGCGGTTATCCAGCGCCATCGGAACATTGCGATCGGCCGGCGCGCGCAATTCGCCCGAGAATGCGCCGTTGTAACCAGTGGCATAAGTCTGGACATGGTTTTCGGGCTGCGCAACGACGACGCAGTCGATCAAGACGCTCGGAATCTTGACGTGACGCGGATTGAGCGAGCCGGAGGCGGCGATGCGCTCCACCTGCGCGATGACGAACCCCTTGCAGTTCTTGGCGGCCGTTGCCAGCGCCAGATTGTCGAGGGTCAAGGCCTCTTTTTCCATCGAGATGTTGCCGTTGTGGTCGGCGGTGGTACCTCTGATGATCGCAACGTTGATCGGAAATGCCTTGTAGAAGAGCCATTGTTCGCCATCGATTTCGATCAGCCGCACCAGCTCTTCGGTGGTGCGCGCATTCAGCTTTCCGCCGCCATTGGCCGGATCGACGAAGGTGCCGAGCCCGACCTTGGAGAGAAGCCCGGCCTTGCGCCCCGCAATTTCGCGAAACAGATGCGATACGCATCCGAGCGGCAGATTATAGGCCTCGACGTGATTGTCGACCGCCATCCGTGCGAGCTTCGGAACCAGGCCGAAATGTCCGCCGACCAGGCGTTTGATCAGGCCGGGATGCGCCAGGCGGTTGAGACCGCGATCGGCGCCATCCCCCGGCGCCGCCGCGAACACCAACGAAAGGTCCCGCGGCTCTCCGGTCTGCACGAAGCGCCGCTCCAGCGCCTTGATGATCTCGTCGGGCGTTCCCACGCCGACGAAGCCGGACGAGGCGACGGTGTCACCGGAACGGATGATGGCCACCGCCTCGGCGGCGTCGACGATCTTGTTGCGCATCAGGCTTCACTTCCGGGATTGGCGTCGCGGGCGACCAGCCAGTCGGCAATGCTCTGGCTCAGCTTGCCCTGCGATTTGCTGGAGACGAACAGGCCGACATGGCCGCCGGGCAGCGGAATTTCGGTATAATCCGTGCTGCCGATCTTCGCGCCGAGCGCACGCGAGCAGTCCGGCGGAATGATATGGTCGTCCAGCGCAAAAACATTCAGCACGGGAGCCGTGATCGACTTCAGATCGACCCGACGGCCGGACAGTTCAAAGCTGCCATCGACCAGGCGGTTCTCCTGGTAGAGATCCTTCAGCCACTGCTTTGCCGCTTCGCCAGGATGATGCGGACGGCCCGCAAGCCACTTTTCCATGCGCAGGAAATTCATGAACTTCGCTTCGTCATCGACGACGTCGATGAGATCGACATTGTATTTCGTCAATGAGCGCATCGGCGTCATCATCGAGAATACCGAGCTCATGAACTCGCCCGGCAGCACGCCGTAGGTATCGACCAGCTTGTCGATGTCATCAGGATCGAGGCTGCGGGTCCAGAGGTTGAGGAAGCCGTGGTGCGCGGCCTTGTCCTTGACATCGGCATGGAAGTCGATCGGGGTGATGGTGATGACGAGATTTTTTACCTTCTCCGGATGCAGAGCGGCGTAGCACGTCGTAAAGACGCCGCCTTCGCAGATGCCGAGCAGCGTGATCTTGTCATGGCCGGTTTCCTGCGCGATGCGGTCGACTGCGGCATCGATGTAGTCATCGACGTAATCATCAATTTTCAGCCATCGCTCGGTTCGGCCCGGCTGGCCCCAGTCGATCAGCCAGAGATCGAGCCCTTTTGAGAGCAGGCTGCGCACCAGCGAACGGTCGGGCTGTAAATCGGCCATGGTATACCGCCCGATCAGGCCGTAGGCCAAAAGGACGGGCGTCTTCGCGGTCGCTTCCGCCATCGGCTCGTAATGGAACAGCTCGACCTTGTCGCGGCGCATGACGAGATGCTTCGGCGTCGTGCCGATGGCGACGTCTTCATCCCGCGTATTGGCGATCAGCTGTGCCGCCTTGAACATTTTCTCGGCATTGGCCGCCATGTCGCGGGCGACGCGCAAGGTCTGATCCTCTTGATCGCTCATCGTGCGCCTTCGCTCTTCTGGTCGCGGATCTGGCGGGCGAGCGTACGGACTTCTCGGCGGAGTTCGGTCAATTGCCGCGTCACGTCGTCGAAATCCTTGCGAGTCGGCAGGCCCAACATGGCTGACGCCGCTTCAGCTACGTCATCCTGCCGACTCCGCAATTTGAGCCCCGCCTGGAGTAGCTCTTTCTGAGCTTGCAAAAACCCGTCGGTGCGCTGGTTACGGATCAGTTCCTCGTTGGAGATTTCGCTCCATTTGGCGAACGCCTCGCGCCACTCCGGATGCGGGGAGCCACCGCTAGCCGTTGCGGACATCGTCTCGTAAAACCGCTTCGACGCTTCAGGCCACGGCGCGGCAGCGACCGCATTGTAGCTCGCAAGCCGCTGACGCATCTCGATCCAGGCGCCAAAGGCCAACGCCATTTTCCGGTCGATGTCCCAGAAATCGGCAAGCCGCGGCCCCTGCGCCATTCGCTCGATCGCTGCCGACAATTCGTTGCCGTCGCCAAAACCACCCGGTTTCTCCGACAGACGCGCCAGCATGAACGGTGCCATCGACCCTGACCACGCCTCGACCATGCGGTTCGAGGATTCGGCCATCGTCTGCCAAAGCTTCGCCCATTCCAGGCCGGGATCGGAATCAACGGAAGCCGATTTGTCGTTCTCGCTCATGCTGCTCACTCTTTGTGCCCGTTCAGGCTGCCGCGCGGTTGCCGAACGCCTCGGTGTAGATCGCAAGCGCATCGTCGAAGCTCAATTCCCTGGGATTGTTGACCAGAAGCCGCGTCTGCTTCATCGCGTCCTCGGCGAGCTTCTTCAGGTCGCCCCTCGCGATGCCGACATCGGCCAGCGAGGCCGGCACGTTGCAATCCCGGCAGATCGCCGCGATCGCATCGACGAACAGCCGTGCCCGCTGGCTGACACTCATTCCTTCCGACTTGGGATCGACGATCGGCGCCAGTTCGGCGTATAGCCCTTCGGCCTCCGGCAAATTGAAGCGCAGCACCTGGGTCAGCACCAGGGCATTCGACAGGCCATGCGGCACGTGGAACAGCGCGCCGATCGGATAGGCCAGCGCGTGCACGGCGGCCACCGGGGAATTGGCGAACGCCATGCCGGCCAGCATCGAACCCAGCAGCATTTGCGACCGCGCTTCGAGATTGGATCCGTCCGCACAGACCGTCCGGACATTCGCCGACAGCAGGGCGAGAGCCTGCCGCGCCAACTGGTCCGACATCGGATTCTTCCGGTGCTTGCTGGTATAGGCTTCGATCGCATGGACCATGGCGTCGATGCCGGTCGCCGCGGTGACATGCGCGGGCAGGCCGAGCGTCAGCTCCGGATCAAGGATCGCCCAGTCCGGAAGCAGGCGGGGCGCAACGACGCCCTTTTTCTCGGTCGTCGGCGTGGTGACGATCGCGATCGGGGTCACCTCCGAGCCCGTTCCGGCCGTTGTCGGCACCAGCAGCAGCGGAAGGCGTTCGCCCTTGGCAAGGCCGACGCCGTAGATATCTTCGAGGCGATCAGGCGTCTTGGCCAGATAGGCCACCAGCTTCGCGGTATCGAGCGCGCTGCCGCCGCCAATCGAGGCAACCAGCTCGATGTCCTTGTCACGGCAAAGTGCGACCGCCCGCTCGATGATATGCGACGGCGGATCCGCCTCCACATCTTCGAATATTGTCAGTTCGCAGCCGCCGGCAACCAGGCCAGCCTCGGCGTTTTTCGTCAGGCCGGCATTGCGTACACCCTTGTCGGTCACCAGCAGGACACGTTTTGCCGCGTATCCCGCGACCAACTCCGCCAACTTCTTCGATGCGCCTGCCTCGAACAGGATGTTGGGCGGTGCCTGGAACGTAAAGGCTTTCATCTGACATCACTCCTGATCTGATCGGACGTTACTGCCGCAAGCGCCGCGGCGAGCTGTTCGGTCACGGCGTCAATCGGCTGCAAGCCGTCGACGATGTTGAGCAGTCCCTGCGACCGGTAGTATTCCGTGACCGGCGCGGTTTGCTCGCGATAAACGTCGAGCCGGGTCTTGAAGACCTCCGGATTATCGTCGCGGCGCACCGGCGCGCCTCGGCTTGCCGCCTCGTCGGCGCGCCCCTTGATGCGGTCGAGCAGTGCATCTTCATCGACCTTGAGCTCGAGTACCGCATCGAGCTTAATGTCCCGACTGGCCAGTTCCCGATCGAGCGCTTCGGCCTGGGCGACCGTGCGCGGGAAGCCGTCAAGGATAAAGCCGTTTGCCGCGTCGGAATGATCGATACGGTTGGCGATCACGGACACCACGACATCGTCGGGCACAAGTTCACCGCGATCCATGATGTGCTTGACGCGCAATCCCGCAGCCGTGCCTTCCGCGACCGCCTGGCGCAGCATGTCACCGGTCGACAATTGCGGAATCGCAAATCGAGTCACGATCCTCGTCGCCTGCGTGCCCTTGCCTGCGCCTGGCGGCCCCAACAGAACCAGTCTCATATCCTTGCCCATATCTCGGTTTTAGCTCTTTGCCCGGGCGATTGCCTCGACGATCAGTCGGCGCGCTTCAGCACTGTCACCCCAGCCGACCACCTTGACCCACTTTCCCGGCTCCAGATCCTTGTAGTGCTCAAAGAAGTGCTGGATCTGCTCGATCGCGATCTGCGGCATGTCGGCGATCCCGTTGACGTGGGCGTAGCGCATTGTCAGTTTTGGCATCGGCACGGCGATGATCTTCTCGTCGCCGCCGCCCTCGTCGTCCATCTTGAGTACGCCGATCGGCCGGACATTGATCACGGCACCAGGAGCGATCGGCCGCGAGTTGGCCACGAGCACGTCGATCGGATCCCCATCATCCGAAAGCGTGTGCGGCACGAAGCCATAATTTCCGGGATAGCGCATTGGCGTATACAGGAAGCGATCGACGAACAGCGCGCCCGCAGCCTTGTTCATTTCGTATTTGATCGGTTCACCGCCGATTGGGACCTCGATGATGACATTGACGTCTTCAGGAGGATTGTCGCCGATCGAGATCGCCTCGATATTCATTTCGGCCCCGTCTTTTGGCTATGGCAGTTCTTGATGAGATCATCGACCACGGCGGGATCGGCTAGGGTCGAGGTGTCGCCGAGCGCGCCAACTTCGTTCTCGGCGATCTTGCGCAAAATCCGACGCATGATCTTTCCAGAGCGGGTCTTGGGCAGGCCCGGCGCAAACTGAATGACATCGGGTGCGGCGATTGGTCCGATCTCCTTGCGGACCCAGGCCACCAGCTCCTTGCGCAATTCCCCGGATGGCTCCGCATCGGACATCAAGGTGACGTAAGCGTAGATGCCCTGCCCCTTGATGTCGTGCGGAAAGCCGACGACAGCGGCTTCGGAAACCTTCTGATGTGCCACCAGCGCGCTTTCGACTTCGGCGGTCCCCATGCGGTGGCCGGAGACGTTGATCACGTCGTCGACGCGGCCGGTGATCCAGTAGTAGCCGTCGGCGTCGCGCCGGCAGCCATCGCCTGTGAAATACTTGCCCGGATAGGTCGCAAAATAGGTTTGCATGAAGCGCTCGTGATCGCCGTAGACCGTGCGCATCTGGCCCGGCCAGGAATCGGCAATGACGAGATTGCCTTCGCACGCGCCGGTCAGCACGGCGCCATTTGCGTCTACAACTTCCGGCATCACCCCGAAGAACGGCAGGGTTGCCGAACCTGGCTTCAAAGCGGTCGCGCCGGAAAGCGGCGAGATCAGAATGCCAGCGGTCTTGGTCTGCCACCAGGTATCGACGATCGGACAACGTCCATCGCCGACGACGCGGTGATACCAATCCCAGGCCTCCGGATTGATCGGTTCGCCGACCGAGCCGAGCAACCGCAGCGATGCACGGCTGGTCTGTTTAACCGGCCCTTCGCCCGCACCCATCAACGAACGGATGGCGGTCGGCGCGGTATCCGACTTGTCTACGCCCACTTTGCAGCCCTTCCCGACGCATCATGATGCGATTGTCTTGAGCGAATGATGCACCGTCCGCACTCCGACCGCGTGCAGGCACCATCCTGTTATCAAGCGATACGATCGTCGCTTTGAGGCGAGCGGTCCTACTTATTCAGGTCAACGGTCGACGGCGGGCTCATCGCACTTGCAAGCTCGCGAAACTGCGCGTTCATTTTGTCCATCTGCTCCTTGAGATGGCTTTGGTAAACCGCACTCATTTCCTGCGGGTCCTTGGCATGCAACAGCCGTTGCGCAAGCTCGAAGCCCGAAGCCACATTTTCCTCGGCGAACGCGACTGCCCTTTCGTTCATCTCCTTCGCCGCCGAATAGGTTGAGCGAACGCTGGAATCGGCCTTCTCTCTCAATTTCTGGGATTCCGTTATGTATTTCGACACAGCCTCTTTCGCCTTGTCGAGCGTGGTCTGCGCCATTTCCCGCATCTTCTCGGCCTGCTCGTTGATCTGCTCACTCATTGCACTCTCCATCGCCAGCGCTTGCGACTGCGCCAATTTCAGCTCAGCCAATCAATTGACCCTTGCCGACGGCTCACGCGGTCGGCTCAACAACCTGTTTCAGCTTCTCGCGAAGTTCATCCACGAGCACGCGTGTATTCTCGCTGTAGTCGATCGGCACCACGACGAGGTGCACACCGCCGCCCTTGAACGCGTTTTCAAGTGTCGGAATCAATGAATCCGTACTTTCGACCCGCGAGCCTTTGGCGCCGTAGCTCTCGGCATATTTGACGAAATCCGGATTGCCGAACGTCAGGCCAAAATCGGGGAAGCTATCTACCGCCTGCTTCCAGCGGATCATGCCGTAGGCCGAATCTTCCAGAATCAACACGACGAGGTTGAGCTTGAGGCGGACCGCGGTTTCCATCTCCTGCGAATTCATCATGAAGCCGCCGTCGCCGCAGACCGCGAGCACGCGACGTTCCGGATGCAGCATCGCCGCCATCATGGCGGATGGCAGCCCGGCGCCCATTGTCGCGAGGGCATTGTCCAACAGCAGCGTGTTCGCCACATAGGTGCGGTAGTTGCGGGCGAACCAGATCTTGTACATCCCGTTGTCGAGCGCGACGACGCCGTCTTCGGGGATGACCTTTCGCACATCGTGCACGATGCGTTGCGGCGTCGGGGGCCAGCGCTCCTCGGTCGCGCGATCGCCGATCCGGGCCAAAATGCTTTCGCGCAGGCTCAACAGCGCGCCGGCATGATGCAGCCGCCCCTCAAGGCGATCGGCCAGCAACTCCAGGCTCGGCCCGACATCGCCGACCACTTCGCACTGCGGAAAGTAGACCCGCTCGACGTTGGCCGGCGTGTAGCTGACGTGGATGACTTGAGGACCTTTCGGGCCCATGATGAATGGCGGCTTTTCGATGGTATCGTGGCCAATGGCGATAATCAGATCGGCCCGGTCGACCGCTTCATGAACGTAATCGCGCTCGCTGAGCGCCGCCGTTCCCATGTAGAGATTGCTGCCGCCGGGTACCGTTCCTTTGCCCATTTGTGTGGTGAAGAACGGAATTTTCGTGCGGCGGACGAAGCCGCCGATGCCAGCCGTGCTGCGCGGCCGGGACGCGGCAGCGCCGAGCATGATCAAGGGCCGCTTGGCCTTGAGGATCATGTCGGCGGCGCGGTCCAGCGAGGCGCGATGAGCGACCGGGATCTCGATCGGATGCGGCGCCACCATCGCGACGTCTTCGGCTTCCTCGCCCGCGATGTCCTCGGGCAGTTCCAGAAGAACCGGACCCGGACGCTCTTCCATGGCGATCCGGAAGGCATCGCGAACGATTGTCGGAATGCCGCTTGTGCTGACGATCTGGAGCGACAGCTTGGTCAACGGCTTGAATGCGCTAACGACGTCGACGATCTGGAATTTGGCCTGCCGGCTGCTCATGATGCCCTTCTGACCCGTGAGCATGATCATGGGCATGGCGCCGAGCAACGCGTAGGCGGCGCCAGTCGTCAGGTTCAATGCGCCCGGGCCTAGCGTGGTGATGCACACGCCGGGCTTGCCGGTCAGCCGTCCATAAGTCGCGGCCATGAAGGCCGCGCCCTGCTCGTGGCGCGTCAGGATCAGCTTGATCGACGAGTTGCGCAAGCTTTCCACGACATCGAGATTCTCTTCACCGGGAACGCCGAAAATTCGGTCGACGCCCTCGTTCTCGAGTGCGGCAACCAATAGATCTGACCCCTTCGGCATTAGCGCGTCTCCTTTTTCAATTCACTTCTCAGCAGACACCGTCCCACGCATGGACGAAGCCCGTGGTGTTCGATTCAGATCCGGCCATCGCCTTCGAGATAGCCTCGCGTCCTCGTATCTGGCATCCAGAGCGAGGCAATGAAGGCGACGAAAGCCATCGCCGCGACGTACCAGAAGAATACCGTTTCGTATCCGGACGATTTCAGTGACAACGCAACATATTCGGCGGTTCCGCCGAACATCGCATTTGCAATGGCGTAAGGAAGCCCGACCCCAAGCGCGCGCACCTCGGGCGGAAACAGCTCGGCCTTCACGACGCCGCTGATCGAGGTGTAGAAACATGCAATCATGAGGCCGACCATGATCAGGCCGAAAACGGCATAGACGTTGGTCGTGCCGGACAACATCATCAACAGCGGCACCGCGGCGAGCGTCGCGCATCCGCTGAACAGAAGCATGTTGTTGCGGCGACCAATCCGGTCCGAGAGCGCCCCGAACACCGGTTGCAGCAGCATGAAAGCGATCAGCGCCACGGTCATGATCGAGCTGACCACCTTGGCATCGAGCTTCACGCTGTTGACAAGGAACTTCTGCATGTAGGTCGTGAACGTATAGAAGAAGAGCGACCCGCCGATGGTAAATGCGAGAACGATCAGGAGCGCGCGCTTGTGACGCAAGAGACCGGAGAGAGAACCAGCCTCCTTGCGATGCATGGTCTCGGCCGACGCCGTCTCCTGCAACGAGCGGCGGAGATACAACGCCACAACCGCTGCGACGGCTCCGAACAGGAACGGAACTCGCCAGCCCCATTCCTTCAGCTCGTCGAGGGACAATGTCTGTTGCAGAACCACCACCACGAGGAGCGCGAGAAGTTGCCCGCCGATGAGCGTGACATACTGGAAGGACGAATAGAACCCGCGGTTGCCCTTGCCGGCAATCTCGCTCATATAAGTTGCCGCCGTTCCATACTCGCCGCCGACCGACAGGCCCTGCGCCATGCGCGCAAACAGCAGCAAAGCCGGCGCTGCGGCGCCGATTGTTTGGTACGTGGGTAGCATCCCGATCATCAGCGATCCGGCGCACATCAGGAGCACCGACAGCACCATCGAATTCTTGCGGCCATGCGCGTCGGCGATCCAACCGAACAGCCAGCCACCGAGCGGCCGCATGAAGAACCCTACGGCGAAAATGCCGGCCGTCGCCAGCAACTGGCTGGTCTGGTCGCCCGACGGGAAGAACGCGGCGGCGAAATAGATCGAGGTAAATGCGTAAGCATAAAAGTCGTACCACTCGACAAGATTTCCCGATGAGGCTGCCACGATCGCTTTGATACGCGAGAGCTTTTGCGCCGTGCTATCAGCGGGGATTGCCGCGTGCGATGCAACAATAGCGGTCATTGCTTACCCTCCCAATCGACGGATGATGCTTTGCGTGAAGTCGCCAGTGGACGCCTTGCCGCCCAGATCGGGCGTGCGAACGCCGTCCTTGCGCAGGACCTGATCAATTGCCGCTCTAAGACGGTTTGCAAGATCAGGCTGATCAATGTGCTCCAGCATCAGCCCGACCGCCAGCAGTAAAGCCAGCGGATTGGCGATTCCCTTGCCGGCGATATCCGGCGCCGAGCCGTGCACGGCCTCGAAGATCGCCGCATCCGGTCCAATGTTGGCACCGGGAGCCATCCCGAGACCGCCGACCAGGCCGGCGAGCTGATCGGACAGGATGTCGCCGAACAAATTGGTGGTGACGATGACGTCGAACTGCCAGGGATTCATGACGAGCTGCATCGCCGTGGCATCGACGATGCGATCGTCCATTTTGACCCTGCCCTCGTACTTCTTTGCAACCTCGTGCCCGACCTCGAGAAAGATGCCGGTCAGCGCCTTCAGCACGTTGGCCTTGTGCACGACGGTCACCTTCTTGCGACCGTTCTTGAGCGCGTAGTCGAATGCGAATTCGATGATCTTGCGCGATCCTTCGCGGGTGTTGACCCCGGTCGAAATGGCGACCGCGTGCGGATCGTCCCCGATCGGGATGTAGTGTTCGAAAGCGACATAGAGGCCGCCGAGGTTCTCTCGCACCAGCACGATATCGATGTCGTCGAATCGTCCTCCGGGAACCATGCTTCGAACCGGCCGCAAATTGGCGTAAAGGCCGAATTCTTCGCGCAGACGAACATTGATCGAGCGGAATCCTCCCCCCACCGGCGTCGTCAGCGGGCCCTTCAGGGCGAGCCGCGTGCGTCGGATGCTGTCCAGCGTCGCCTGCGGCAGCGGATCACGGCTTGCCTCGATCGCGGCCAGGCCCCCCTGCTGGATGTCCCATTCGAATGGAGAGCCGAGCGCTTCGAGAATGTCTACGGCCGATTTCACGATTTCGGGGCCGATACCATCGCCTGGAATGAGCGTGGCGGGCCGCTTCGTTTTGGATTGAGCAGACATTTTTATATCCTGGTGGAGAGCCGCGGGGATTTGTGGATGTCAGACATGTTGCCTGCGCTCAATGTACGGGGCTTGCGGCGGAAGTGGCGGGGAGCATTTCCTGCTTGTTGATCCAAAGCACCGCGACGATTCCCGCGATTTGAAGCAGAGCCAGCGGAATCAAGGCCATGGGGAAGCTACCCGTCGCCTCCTTGATGACACCGAGCAGCCACACCGCGCCCGAAGTACCGATGTGCGACAGGGTATTAATGCCGGCAATTCCGGCCGCAGCCGTAGCCGGAGAAAGTGTCCCCGTCGCCAAGGCCCAGAATGGTCCCTTGATCGAATAATTGCCGATCAAGACTACGCTCAGAATAGCGAGCGTCACGGGTAATGAACTCGTGAGCATGGTCGCAAGCAGCGCGGTTGCGCATAACGCAAGCGGTATTGCGGTGTTTTGAGCATGGGCGTTCGACCTGTCCGAATATCTTCCCCAAAAGATCATCGCGACGGAGGCAATGCCAAACGGGATGGCATTCAGGAATCCGGTCTCCATGTCGGACATCCCGAACGATTTCACGATCTGAGGCTGCCACAGCGACAACGCGTTGCTCGTGGCCGAGCTCCCCGCATAGATCAAACCGAGGATGAGCACATATTTATTAGTCAGGATTTGCCACAGCGACATGTGGCCGCCCTGCTTCGCCATCGATCGCTCGGACTGCAGGCGCGCGTCGAGCCAATTGCGCGCCTCCGGCTCGAGCCACTTTGCATCAGCGGGTTTGTTCGGAAGCCCGAAGAACGAGACCAGGCCGAGCAGGACGGCTGGGATGGCTTCAACGATGAAAAGCCACTGCCAACCACGCAGACCCAGCAAGCCATCCATCGCCAGCAAGGCGCCGGATATCGGCGATCCCAGAAAGCTCGATAGCGGTATGGCCACCATGAAAACCGCAACGATCCGTGCGCGATAAGCCGCCGGAAACCAGAAGGTCAGATACAGGATCACACCAGGAAAGAACCCGGCCTCCGCTGCACCCAACAAAAACCGGCTCAGATAAAAAGTAACCGGCCCTACCGCAAAAGCGGAGAGAATACCGACCATCCCCCATGTGATCATAATGCGCGCGATCCAGATCCGCGCGCCAACTTTCTGCATCGCCAGATTACTGGGGACCTCGAAAATAATGTAGGCGATATAGAACAGCGCCCCGCCCGCCCCGAAAGCAGCCTGCGTCAGGCCCAGATCCTTGTTCATTTGCAGGGCCGCAAACCCGGCATTGACGCGGTCGACGTACGAAATGAAATAGCAAACCATGAAAAACGGAAGCAGGCGCCATGTAATGCGGCGCATGGTTTCCGCTTCGATCCTCGGTCGCGGCGCGGAATTCATTGGCATGGCGTCCTCGTTTCGGGTTGACGGTCAGGCAGCCAGTTGGCGCAGGACGTATTGAAGAATTCCGCCGTTGCGGAAATATTCGAGCTCGTCGAGCGTATCGATGCGGCAGGTCAAGGGAATGATGGCCTTATTCGCACCATCGGACTCGCGGATCTCGATCGCGAGCTTCTGGAGATGCTGGGAAGGCCATTCTTTTTCCGCTGCGGCAAGCGAATAGTAGGCGCAGGTCTTTGCACCGACGACAAGTGTCTGGCGTGCGCCGAAGCTGTTGAGATACTGCTTCATGATCAAGTCCCCCCTTCGCTGCAATCGTGCGCGTCCCGCAGATCTGAAGCCGGTCTATTTCTCCGATGCGGCAAGGGGATCGAGACCCGCTTTTTTCAGAGTCGGAGCGGCTGCAGCTGAAGCGAGGAAGGCAATGAGAGCCCGTCCGGCTTCTGGCTGATCGGCGCTGGAGGTTATGCCTGCAGAAAAGATCGTAATTTTCTGGACGTCTGACGGGAGCGGCCCGACAAGGTCGGCTCCAGCGATCGGCAGGAGTTCGCTGATCTGTTGAAAGCCGAGTTCGGCGTCACCGCGTGCAACAACACTGGCGACCGGCTCGGCCGGAATCATCTTGGCTTTGTCCTTCATCTCGGCCGCAATCCCGAGACGCTTGAACAGCTCGTTGCCGACATAGACGCCGCTGGCGCTATCGGAGTATGCAACCGACTTCGCGTTCAACAGTGCCTGTTTCAATGCGTCGGACGTACTGATATCAGGCTTTGGCGTCCCGGCGCGTACCGCGATCCCGATCGGCGAGCGCACCAGGTCGACGCGGCTGGTTCTGACCGCCCTGCCCTGCTTGATCATCTCGCCCAGCGCGTCGCCGACCATGATGAGCACGTCCGCTGCCTCCCCACGTGCCAGTCGCACTGGGATAGCGTTCTCCGTCGTACCCATCGAAGGGCCATAGGCCGTGACGACCGTGTTTCCCGTCGCGCGTTCAAATTGCGGTACGAGCTCCTTGTAAGGCGTCGCCAAGCCTCCCGAGATCATGACCCTGACCTCGGACGCCCCGGCGATTCCCGCCGCGGCCGTCAAAACAATCAGCAAGCTCAGCGCAACTAGCCTGCGCACGACGATCGTCACGCTCATCGGCAATTTCCTTCGATGCTATTATTCGGGGACTGTGCTTGCTCGTTGACGGTCGAAATCATCGAGCACTTTGGTGGTCACGTCCCTATCGCCGTCTCAACCGAACTAGCGCCGGATAGCGCGCGTCGTTCCTGCGGCCTGTAAACGAGGTACGTCCCGGCCAGACCACAGAGCGCTGCCGCGCTCATCCAATATCCCGGCGATGCATTGTCACCAGTGGCAGCGATCAGCCAGGTGCAGATCGCTGCCGTAAACCCTCCGAACGTCGTTGCCAGACTATATGCGAGGGAGAATCCCGACGTTCGTACGCCTACCGGCATGACTTCGGTCAATGCGACGATCATCGCGCCGTTGTAGCTGGCGTAGATGAACGACAACCAAAGCAGGACCGTCAGCATCTTCGGGAACGTCGGGCCTGCGGCCAACCAGGAAAGCGCGGGATATGCAGTCAGAAATGCCAAAGTCGAAAAGGCGATGAGGATCGGCCGACGACCAATCCGATCGGACAACGAGCCCATGATGGGAAGCCAGATGAAATTCGATATTCCCACGCAAATCGTCACGATCAGGCCATCGGCCGCGGTCAGTTTGAGGACCGATTTGCCGAATGTCGGCGTGTAGACGGTAATGAGGTAGAACGACACCGTGGTCATGATCACCATCATCATCCCGGCAAGAACAATGCTCCAGTTTGCGAGGATGGAGCGATAGATCTCGCGGGGTGTCGGATGATGCTTCCGCGCCAGGAATTCATCGGTTTCCTGCAGCGAGCGTCGAATGAAGAACACGAAAGGAACGATCAGGCAGCCGATGAAGAACGGAATGCGCCAGCCCCAATCGTTAAGTTGTGCAGGTGCAAGCCATGCATTCAGAGCAAACCCCAGCGAGGCCGAGACGATGATCGCGACCTGTTGACTAGCCGATTGCCAGCTGGCGTAAAAACCCTTCTTTCCCGGTGTGGCCATTTCCGAGAGATAGACGGAAACACCACCAAGCTCGACGCCAGCCGAGAAGCCCTGCAGCAGGCGCCCAATCAAGACGAGGATCGGGGCCAAGATGCCAATGGTTGCGTAACTTGGCACGAACGCGATGAGCACCGTTCCGGCAGCCATGATGGATAATGTAACGATCAGGCCTTGGCGCCGCCCGATCCGATCCACGTAGGCGCCGAGGATGATGGCGCCGAGTGGACGCATCAGAAAGCCTGCGCCAAACGCGACAAACGTCAGCAGCAGTGACGCGTATTCATTTTCAAGCGGGAAGAATGCCTTGGCGATGTACGATGCGTAGACGCCCGACAGAAAGAAGTCGAACATCTCAAGAAAGTTGCCACTGGTGACGCGGAGCACCATGCCAAGCTTCGACTGTCCGGTGGTAGCCGTCATGCCGTCCTCCCTTTTTATCGTTTGTGATTCTTTGTCTTGTTCACCTGTCAGGCAGGTGTTGCAAACTTGATCGCGGCCGGATTGACCGATACGCGAGGCGCTATCGTTCAAGCTAGGCTGCCTCACCGTATATCAGCTGCCTGTCATCAACCTGTCGCTGATGCACCCTGCAGGAAATTTGGTCGAAGCCGGAGGTGAAGACGGCGCGCTTGGCGAGCCGGCAGATATGGGGATTTCTCTCGGATGCTATTCCGTTTGAAATCCAAATCCCTGGATCTCTATCGATCCTGCAATGCGCGGCGCCACTCTTTGAGAAAGCTCGCTCGTTTCGACTGATCGAGATAGGTGAGCAATTCTGCACCAATATGGATCGGCTTGACCGCGCCGCTGCGATCCGCAGGTATCACGCCTTGTGCGCCGAGACCGAGGCGCACAGGACCAACCGACCGGGCCAGGAGAAATTTCTGGCCGCGCTCCGAAAGCAAGTAATCAAGAAACAGTTTCGCGGATTCCGGGTGCGGCGCAGTGACAGGTATGAAGGCTATTCGCGACATCAAGGTGATGTAGTCGGCAGGAAACACGATTCCGATAGAGGCATCTTCCTTGGCCCGTTCGATCGCGTAAGACCCTATCATATTGTAGGCGATCAGATGTTCGCCGGATGAAATTCGATCAAGCACCGTTCCGGTGGTCGAGTAAAGCTTGATACCGGCGCCGCCAAAGGCACGGACCAAATCCCACGTTGTCCTGGTGATTCCGGCATCGCGCGTGATGAACAGGAAACCGGTCCCACTCTGCTCCGGGTCATAGGTTGCGATCTTGCCCCGATAGGTATCGGGCTTCCGGCTCAGAAGGCTCTTCAGATCCGCGCGGGTTCGAGGAACATCGCCCTCCGCGACGAGGTTCTTGTTATAAACAATGACAATCGGCTCCGCCGTGATGGCATAGGCTTCGTCTTTCCAGATTGCCCAATCCGGGATATGCGCAATTTCCTTCGAGACATAGGGTTGGGCATAGCCGTCATTGACGAGCTTGATCTGCAGATCCATCGCGGAGCTCCAGACAATATCTCCGGGTGCTGCGCTGGAGGTCGAGGGATCCACGACTTGATTGTAGATTTCGTTCGAGTTGATCTTTGTATGGACGATCTCGATGTCCGGATGACCTGCCCGGAAATCGGCAAGCAAGTCGGCGACGTCCGCGTCTTGGGTCGTCGATACGATGTTGAGTTGCTCTCGAGTTGCGGCGGGAACTGATGCTTGCCCCTTGAGAGGGCCGAGCTGCGCCTGCTCCGACATGGCAGGCCACGCCAGCAAGATTCCAACGCACAAGGCCAAGGCTTTGGCAGCCCCCATCGTGACGTGTCCTCGTCCATGAGCCGCTTTGCGGACTTTAGTTTGTTCAGGACTGCAGCCACTTCTACAGCGGCGCACAATCAGGCCTCAACTTGAGCTTTCACCATCACGCTTGGCAAGAGGAAAGCTCACGGAAACCCGCAGGCCCCGGCCTTCCGGGCCAGGTGCAAGCACGATTTGAGCCCCGAGACGGTCCGACAACGCTTTCACGATGGCCAGTCCAAGGCCGCTACCCTCAGGGCCGTTCGCCGTCGGAATCCGATAAAAGCGTTCGAAGACACGGGCCAGATGGGCCTCCGGAATTCCCGGACCGGTATCCTCGACTTCAATCCGCGCGGTCGTGGCGTCAACAACCGCGCGAACCAGGACCAACCCGCCGGGTCGGTTGTAGCGGATGGCATTGTCGATCAGGTTTGCCAGCAATTCGCCAATCAGGACGGTATTGCCGGCGATGACCGCGGGACCGTCAAATCGATCGAACTGGACGTCGATGTCGCGCGCGAACGCCTGTGGGGCACGCTCCGACAGGACATTGAAGGCGACCTCGTTCAGGTCAACGTTCTCCGCGGCCGGTTGCGCAATGTTCTGCTCGTCGACCCGAGCCAGTGTCACGAGCTGCTCGAGCAGCCGTTCAAGGCGGTTGATGGCGTTATCGACCTCGTCGAGGGCAGATTGGCCCGCCGGCGTCTCCGACCCCAGGCGTCGCACCAGATCGAGATGCGTTCGCAATATCGCCAACGGCGTTCGCATCTGATGCGAGGCATCGGCGGTGAATCGGCGCACCAGTCCAATGGCCAGATCCAGCCGCTGTAGCAGGGAATTTACCGCGAGCGCCGGTGCTAAAGCTTCCTGCGGCACCCGGGAAAGGTCAAGCGGACTGAGATTTGGACCGCCCTGGATGCCGCGCGCGTCGATTTCTTGTTTGAGTTCGCCAAGCGGCCTCAGGCCTCGATCGACCGCGTACCAGCCGAGGCAAGCGATGAGGCTAATCAAGCCTGCCTCGAGCATCGCCAGTCCGATCAGCATTTCACGTTCGACGACGCGGCGCGCCTGCACCGTTTCGGCCACTGCGACGAGGACCAGCCCTGGCCTGCCGTAGACCTGCCGCGCCTGCGCGCCGATACGAACCGTTTTGCCGCGGTACGCGCCATCGCGATGTCCGGTTTCGCCAGCCTTCAATCGATCGAACCCGGCGAGCGGAAGATCCTTGTAACCGGTGATCAATTCGCCGAGGTAAGTCACGCTGTAGTAAATGCTATCGTGCGACTGGCTCTCCAGCATGCCGAGCGCAACCTGCGGCAAGTCGACGGTCAGTTCGCCATCTTCCACGCCGACACGTTCGGCGATGGCGAGAATCGACCCATCGAGCAACCGGTCATGGACTGTCTGGACAACCCGCTGAATCAGCAACATACCGCCGATTCCAAGCACCATCGCCAATACAATGGCGGGCGCCACCAGATTGGTGAGGAGTGTTCGCCTCAACGACGGCCGCCAGGTGGCGATCACTATACCTCCAGCAGATACCCTAGCCCGCGGACGGTGCGGATCCGCGGCCCGTCGGGACCGAGTTTCTGGCGAACGCGACCAACATAGAGTTCCGCCGCGTTCGGCGCTACCGCCTCGTCGAAGCCAAACACCTCCGCGATCAGGCGCTCCTTGGAGACGACTTTGCCGACGCGGGTCATCAGCACCTCCAGCACGGCGAACTCGCGCCGTCGCAATTCAAGCGGCCGGCCGCTCAATGTAATCGTGCCCGCGGCGCGGTCGAACGCGAGCGGGCCACAGATCAAGGTCGGATTTGGAAGCCCCTGTCCCCTTCTCACGAGCGCGCGAACGCGGGCATCAAATTCGGCGATATCAAATGGCTTGGAGAGATAATCGTCGGCGCCGAGATCGAGCCCGCTGACCTTATCGCCGGTCGCATAACGGGCAGTCAGAATCATGACCGGAACGGTCGACCCGGCTTGCCGTATCTTGTGCAGGACACCGAAACCCGACACGTTCGGCAAGTTGATGTCCAGGATGATGAGGCTGTAGGGTTCCAGCAAGGCGGTCTGCGCCGCCGAAGCCCCGTCAGACTCGATATCGACGGCGAACCCGGACAGCTTGAGCCGCTCGGCAAGGCCCCGCGCCATGGCGGCATCGTCCTCGACAATCAGAATCCTCACTGAACAAACCCTTGCGTTCGCACCACCCGTGCGAGGGAGACGTTACCGTGAGGCTAGAAGCACAGTATCGAAAGATCAAATCGGAGCTTCCTCGCGGAGGCTAGCGGACTGGGTCAACGCGTCCAGTCCCTCGCCCTCCCTAGCAATCGTCACATCCCGCCTGTATAAACCGGTAGCTTCTTCCGCAACTCGAAGGAGCTCATATGAACGACCTGCACACTTGGCTTTCGCAACAGCACCACGGCCTGCGGACGTTCCGGATCTTTCAGCAAAAGCTCGAGACGCTCGGCCGCGACGACCCCGAACAGCGCGGCCTGTGCCGTCTGTTGAGCGGCCTCGTCGGCAGCTATGTCGAGACGTTCGATGAGGCCCCGCTGCCCGTCGAGGTCGCTGACGACGCCTATCATCGCCTGCTGACGCTGGTCGCAAGCCTCGACCTCGAGGGCGACACCAGCCGGCGGCTCGCGGACATCAACCGGGTTGCGACCTGCGAACTCTGGCAGTGACAAGCGCGGGCGGCGTACGGCTCGCATCCGCATCCTTGGGACACTTCGCCAGAGGACCGCGTGCTTCCGGCACGCCCACGCTCGGCGGTTCGACTTCGCCGGGCCAGTCCCTATATCGTGTGGCAACACGCATCGATGCAGCGAGCAGCTTTGATGGCCAGGAGACGCGCGACCGAAACGGAAGCCGACGATCTCCCCCGCTATTTCGTCTGGGTGCGCGGCCTCGAGGGCCCCGAACCGCAGAAATGGATGACGATGGATCTCGGCGTCGGTGACTGGAAACGGCCGCTCGTGCTCGCCTATCTGGAGCTGCCGGAGGGCGAGCGACACTTGCCGTTGTCGGCGCTGGCCCGGCGATATCCGCCGCCGCGGGGAGAGGCTTCGTAGAGGGGCCATCCTGGGCGGACGCGAGGATCTCACCAGCCCCTCAACCCAGGGCGAGCAACGCCGCACGGCGCGGGTCAGGGTGCAGCATCTGCCCGCGCCGCCGACGCTATCGGCCGCAGCAAAGCGGTAGGCGGCGTCCGCGAGGGTGCGGAAGAGTGACAATGCGCCCCCATGATTATGGGTGTCGCGGCGCCGGCACCGCGGCTAAACTTGGCCGTGCGCCGCGGGGGACACGCGGTGCAGGGCGATGATCATGACCGAACAGGGCGAGACGGGTGAGGCCATCACCATCCTCCTCGTCGAGGACGACGCGCCGACCTGCTGGCGGCTCCACGACGCGCTGGTCAAGGCCGGCTACGAGGTGCGCAGCGCCGGCACGCTCGCAGAGGCCCGCGCCGGGCTCGGCGAGCGGGCACCGCGCGTGCTGCTCACCGATCTGCGGCTACCCGACGGCCACGGCGTCGAGCTGATCCGCGAGACAAGGCAACGCTTTCCCGACACCGAGATCATGGTGATCTCGGCGCTCGGTGACGAAGAGAGTGTGATCTCCGCGATCACGGTCGGCGCCACCGGCTATCTCCTGAAGGATGCGTTCCCCACTGATATCGCCACCACCGTGCGCGATCTGGTCGCCGGCCATTCGCCGATCTCGGCCTCGATCGCCCGCTTCATCGTGCGCAGAACGCAAGGTTCCGCGCAGAATGCGGCCGAGCCTCCGCCTGGTCCCGCGCTCAACACCGCAAGGCTCACCCCGCGCGAGATCGACATCCTCTGGGGCATCGCCAAAGGTTTCAGCTACGCCGAGATCGCGAGCCATCTCGGCCTGTCCCGGCAGACCGTGCCCGGCCACATCAAGAACATCTATCGCAAGCTAGAAGTGCACACCCGCAGCGAAGCGGTGTTCGAAGCGGTGCAGCAGGGCCTGATCAAGCTGTGAGCGAGATCGCGGCCAAGGCACCGGTCAAACCCGCGCGGCGCCGGCTGCTGGTCTCGCGCCTCGTACCCTATCTGCTGCTCCAGGCGCTCATAGTTGTCGCGACCGTCCTCGGGCTGCGGCTGCTCCAGCCCAGCGACCCCGACGACTTTGCCCTGAGCGAATTCTCGCTGCGCGAGGACGGCGTGGCACGTCCGGTGACGCTGCCGCATTTCACGTCGTCACGCTATTCCCTGGCCGACCCGCCGCTCTACACCGGCACCTTCACCTTCCGCCGCGGCGACGTGGCGTCGGGATGGTCGGTATTCCTGCCGCGCTTCAGCAACGCGGTGGAAGTCGCAATCAACGGCGTCGTCATCCTGGATTCCCGACGCGATGCCAACGCCAACCGGCCCGACCGCAACACTCCCCAGATCGCGTCAATCCCGTCCTCGCTGCTGCGCGAGGGCGCGAACGAGATCACGGTGCGGCTGTTGGTTTGGGGACCGCTCAAGGGCTTTCTCGACACCGTCTATGTCGGCCCGGATGCGGCCTTGCGGCCGGCCTACGAGACACGCACGCTGATGTTCGTCACGTTGCCCGTGGTGTTCTCCGCCTGGCAGTCGATCCTCGCCGTCATCCTGGCGATCATGTGGCTGATGCGCCGCCGCGAGCCGGTTTACGGCGTCCTCGCCGTGGCGATGGTACTTGGCGTGGTGCAGGCCTTCGCGCCGCCACCGGTGCCCCCCGTCAACACGTCCCGGCTCGCCGCGGTGTTGCTCGCGTCCGCACCGATCGAGAGCGCCCTGGTCGTCGTCTTCGGCGTGCTGTTCTTCGGCTGGCGCTGGCCGCGTTACGGCATGCTGCTGTTCGCACCGGGGCTCGTCGTGTTCGGTGTCGGACTGATCGCCGGCCCGCCGCTGCCGCGCATTCTGTTTCTCCTGCTTGGCATTCCGACCGTCGGTCTCTGCCTGCTCCTGATGGCCTGCGTCACCGCTGCCGCGGTGGTGCGGCGGCAGGACGCGGCAAGCTTCACGCTCGGCTGCGCGGTGACCATCGTGCTGATCTGCTGGGTCCACGACATGCTGTCGGTGTTCGAGATCGTGACCAACGAGCGCATCTTCCTCTCGCGCCTGTCCTATTCGGCGATGCTGGTCGCGATCGGCGCCGGCTTGACCTGGCGGTTCGCGCGCGCGCTGAACCAGGTCGACAGCTTTGCCGACCAGCTCGTGACGCGCGTACGCGAGGCTGAGGAGCGGCTGAAGGCGAGCTTTGCCCGCGAGGAGGAGCGTGCACGGGCCGCCGCGCTCGCCAATGAGCGCACGCGGCTGATGCGCGACCTGCATGACGGCCTCGGCGGCCAGCTCATCAGCATCGTGGCACTGTCCGAGCGCGGGCACGAGGGCGCGACCATCACCGACGCCGCCCGTGCGGCGCTGAAGGACCTCCGCCTCGTCATCGATTCCATGGACGACATCGGCGGCGACCTGATGCTCGCACTCGGCTCCTGGCGCGAGCGCGCGACCGCGCAATTGCGACCGCACGACATCGCACTCGACTGGCACGTGGCCATGCCGCAGGGGCTACCGCTGCATCCCGAGCTCAGGCCATGGCATGTCATCCAGATCGTGCGCATCCTCGACGAGGCCGTGACAAATGCGGTCAAGCACGCAGAGGCCCGCCGCATCGCGGTCACCATCGAGACGGTCGACGAAGGTCAGGGACCGTACGGTGTGATCAAGGTCGCGGATGACGGCAAGGGCTTTGCGAACGGTTCTGTGCCGGTCGGCAGCGGCGGAGCCACCGACGCGAGCCAGACCGCGCGGGGCCTTCGCAACATGAGGAGCCGTGCCGCGCGCTGCGGGGCAATGCTCGATCTGAGCTCGGATTCCTCAGGCACGCGCGTGCGGCTGCAATTGCCGCAGGTTTTCCCCGACAGCGATGCCGCCGTCGGCTGAAAAGCCCCCTCTCCGAACGTGTGGGACGCGCGGAGAGAGGGACGGGCCGGATGATTTGCCTGCGGAGGACGGGGGGTCGTCCGCAATGCTCCTTCGCCCGAACTCTTTGTCTTTCTCAGCGCACGCCGACGCGATTGACCGGACCACCGCGATTCATCGGCGTGCCCGCGCGCACGCCGACACCGGGCGCACCGACCCCGGGTGTCGCGACCGCGACCGCGGCGGCCGGCGCAACAACCACTGCCGCTGTCGGCCGCACCACGCAGCCCTTGGGTATGCCGACCGTCTTGCAATAGACCACCGCCTGCGCCGGGCTCGTGCCCAACGAAACCATCGCCGCACCTGCCAGCGCCAAAATCGTCAGCCCGGCGCTCAGCGCTCCCGCTCTTTTCGACATCTTGCTCTCCTGCTTCCCGTTCGGTGGCCCGATGCAATCACCGGGTCTCGCAGCCGACGTGCAGCCTGAATGACAAAAGACGGCGCGCTGATACATGCCATGAAAATGGGGGTACGGCGGCGGGACGGGCTGGCCGATGCCATGAACATGGCATGGACCTGCGCCCGGGGCTCGCGAGATGGTCCGGCCCACTTGATCCCAGGCGGGACCAACGACATTCCCAAGGAGGTGTTTTATGAAGATTTCGGTTCTTGCCGTGCTGCTGCTCGCCGCTACCGCCCAGACCGCCGCTGCGCAATCCGGTCCGACGCCGCAGGAGCAGATGACCTGCCGAAGCGACGCGAGCAAATTCTGCGCCGAACACATCGGCAAGCCGCCGCAGATGAATGCCTGCCTGCGCGAGAACAAGTCGAAGCTTTCGGACGGCTGCCGCAAGGTCGTGGAGTCACACGGCGGGTAAGTGCTCGCCATCCACAGCACAAACCTCGCCGGCGCCAATGCCGTCAGGCCAATAGACTCGATGCGCCGGTCATAGAGGATGGACGCTAATCGTCGTCTCCGAATAGCCTGATCTGCGGAAAACCGCCGTGCGGCCTGCTCGGGACCTCGCGTGCATCGGCATCTTCGCGGATGTTGCGCGCGACGTCGTCCCAATCGGTGCGGTCGCGCATACCACGCGGCTCGCGGAAATCGTAATGACGGCGCTCGGCCCAGCGCTCACGGCGCTCCGTCCGGCGCCGTTCAGACGTGGCGCGCTTGACGTCAGAATCCCTGGCTTTGGCATAGGCGTTGTCGGATGACGGCTCTGTCGATGCCTGTCGCTCGGCAGGCTTTGCGACTTGCGGAGGCGACGCCGGTGGCGGTTTCGGGGGCTCCACCGCGGCCGCTTGCGAAGGCTGTTGCGCTGGCTGTTCAGCGTTGGCTTGAGTGGTCTGCGTGTCGGGCTTCACCGCTTCGGACTTTGCCTCAGGCTTGGACTCGGCCTTCGCGTCGGATCTGGCGTCGGATTTGGCTTCGGCCTGCGCTGGCGCGGCGACCATGGCGCCGAATGCTTGCGAGCCGGTGAGATATTGCAGGCGCTCGGATGGCGCGTCCGTCGTGGCGGGCTTGGCGTCAGCGCGCTGCGCGATCTTGCTGGTATCAGGCCCCTGCTTGGGCGAGACCGGATTCATGATATTGCCGGCGACAATGCCGCCGCCGAGACCAATGGCGATGGCTGCGACGATGGTTCCTGCACCGACGAAATAGGCTGTCGAGGCGCGCATTGGTCCACTCCCTCTTTGGAGCGGGCAACGCTTCTCGATTGCCTGATGTTCCCGATACATGCGCAGTTCCGGAAGGAACTTGCGCGTCAGATCTGCTGCGCGACCTTCTCGAGCCCGATGATGCGGGCGAGTTTGCGCACTTCCTCTTTCTGGTCGTCACGCAGCTGGAACAGGAGCGGCATCGCGGCCGACTTCAACTGCTGGACCTCGTCGCAATTGGGATCGATCGGCACGCCCTGCACGTTCGGATTGGACAGCTTGTTTGCCGAGATCTTGCGGACGACGTTGCGCAGCGCGGTTTCGACCGAGGGCCAGTAATATTCCTGCGACGACGACAACTTCAGACGGTCCCTGATGCCCGCGATCTGCACGTCGGACAGGAGCGAATAGGATTTCTGCGGCTGCGGCTTGGCAACGACCTTCGGCTTGGCCGGGACTTCGACGGCAGGAATCTCTGCAGCGGCCGGAGCCTCGTTCACGCTCGCCTTGGGCATCGGGAAATCGGATGGCGTGGCGGCGGCAAACGCCTGGCGCAGCGGCTCGGTCAGCACGGGCATTTGCGAGAGCTTGTCGGCCGGAACGTGGACCGGGTCGATGGCGGCCGAGGCCAGCGCCAGCGTCGGAACCAGACGGTCAGCCTTGGCCGCCCGATTGGTTGCAAGCGGCTTGGGTGCCGGCGCCTGCGTGATCATTTCGGCGCTGACGCTGGGCACGCTGTCGCGGCCGAGAATGGCGGTGGTGGCGGCGCCGAGGACGAGGAAGCAGGTCAGCACGACGATGGTGATGGCTTTCGACAAACGTCTCTCCGCAACCGGCTTCAAGTCCACGTGATCACTGCCCGGAAACTGGGCGAAAATTAAGGCTTAACCGTGCCATCGCGGCGGCAATCGCGCGGACTGCGGCGACATCACCTAGAAGGATCAACAAAATCAGGCAGCTAGCGCCAGATCGTAAGCGTCCTGGATGTCGGCCACGATCTCCGAGGCCTCCCAAACTCCACGCGGCTCGACCGACTGCAGCGCCACCGTCCAATTGCCGCCCCGGCGGGTGCGGGGGACGCTGACGATGTCGAAGCGCACGTTGCGGCACAGCGGATGGCGGGCCAGCGCATGGGCTACGCGAATGCGAATTTCGTCCAGCGAAGCCGCCGTCTTGGTGTTGAGAAAGTCGAAGTCCATCGCCTGTCCCTCTCGGTCCTGATTGGCGCCTGAGGGGGATTCTGGGCGATCGATGGTTAATCTGCCGTTAAGTGTGGGGCTGCGGAGCCATGCGGGATTAACTGTGACCGATGCGACGGTATCTCCTTCCCTCTCCCGGTTCTTCCGGAAAAGGGGGCCGGGTCTACCGCTCCACCGCCTCACGGTATTCCGCGAGCGTTGATGCGACGAGGTCGTCAACCGCGAGAACATCGGTCACGCCGGATGTCGAGTGCCCACCGCTCCAGATATCGCGCCAGCGCTTTGGCCGGTTCTCTCGTGCGGTAACGTCGATGTCCTTGCCGATGTCGATCGCGCCGCGCGCCGGCAGATCGTCGGGATCGAGACCCGCGGCGACGATCGACGGCTTCAGCATGCTGGTTTGAAGTCCCGTGAATGCGGTGGTCAGCAGGATATCGGCGGCGCTGCTCTCGACCAGAAGCCGCTTGTAACGATCATCCGCCATGCTCTCGTGGGTCGCGATGAACTTTGTACCCATGTAGCCGAGATCGCAGCCGAGCACTTCGGCCGCGCGCAATGCGTAGCCGTCGCTGATGCCCCCCGCGAGCACGATGATGCCATCGTAGAACGCGCGCACCGCGCGGACGAAGGCGAACGGGTTGAGCCAGCCGGTCTGGCCGCCCGCGCCCGCAGTGAGCAGCACGAGCCCGTCGGCACCTGCTTCCGCCGCGCGTTCGGCGTGGCGGATCGAGGCAACATCCGCAAGCACCAATGCGCCGGCGTCGTGCAGCGGCTTCAGCACCGGCGTGGGGGAGCCGACCGAGGTGATGACGATCTCCGGCCTGTGGTGCAGCAACACGGCGAGATCCTGCTGCAGCCGTGCATTGGAGCGGTGCACGATCAGGTTTGGGCAAAGCGGCGCGGCCTTGCGGCCGGTTTGATCTTCGTGCCGCAGCAGCCGCGTTTCGATGTCGGTGAGCCATTCATCGAGTTGTTCGGTGCTACGGCAATTCGCGCTGGGGAAGCTGCCGATCACGCCGTTGCGGCAGGCAGCTACCATGAGCTCGACGCCCGACACGAGAAACATCGGCGCGGCAATCAGCGGCAGGGCGAGACGACCGTGGAAATGTTGCAGCCGATCTGACGTCACGCATGCCTCCCTCGCGCGGGCTTAGTCGTTCCATCCCGCATTCCCTGTGCTAGCGTCGCGATAAACATTGGCACGCCAGAAGCCGATGACAAAGCAGCGAGGAAACATATGTCCGATCCGCTCTACGCATCGTCCCCGACTTGCGCGCAGGCGCTGCGGGCGCTGTCGCGCTATCCGGGCCGCACCGCGTTCGCGTGGCCCGGCGGATCGCTGAGCTATCAGGGCACCATCGACCTGATCGGGCGCATCCAGGGCGTGTTCATGCGGCTTGGATTGCAGCCCGGCGCGCGGGTCGCCTTCCTCACCGCGAACCGCGCCGACACATGGTGCACCGGCGTCGCCGCGCAATTGTCGCGGCTCTGCGTCACCTGGCTGCATCCTTTGGGATCGCGGGCAGACCAGCTGTTTCAGCTCGAGGATTCCGAGGCCGAGGTGCTGGTGGTCGATGCGGCCGCCTTCCGAGATCGCGGCGGCGAACTCGCCGCGCAGGCGGCGTGGCTCAAGGCGGTCTTCACCATGGGACCGGCCGCCTATGGCGTCGACCTGTTGCAGGCGATCGAGATCGAAGGCCATGCCAGCGCGCATTGCCTCGCCGGCCCCGACGATCTCTCCACGCTGAATTATACCGGTGGCACGACCGGCAAATCCAAGGGCGCGTTGCGCTACCACCGCGAAAATGCCGGGGCCGCGGCCGCGATCCTCGCCGACTTCGAGATCCCCGATGGCGCGCGCTACCTCGCGGTGGCACCGATCAGCCATGTCGCCGGCACGAAGGTGCTGCCGACCCTGATGCGTGGCGGCACCGTGCACATGCTGAAGGGTTTTGATCCCGAGGCGGTGCTGGCGACGATCGCGCGCGAGCGCATCAACTTCACGCTGTTCGTGCCGACCATGATCTATGTGCTGCTCGATCATCCCGCATTGAGCAGGACCAAGCTCTCCTCGCTCGAACTGGTGCTCTACGGCGCCTCCGCGATGTCGCCGAGCCGCTTGATCGAGGGCATCGAGCGGATCGGGCCGGTGTTCTCGCAGCTTTACGGCCAGACCGAATGCTATCCAATCTCGGTGCTGCGCAAGGCGGATCACGATCCCAGGACGCCCGAACTGTTCCTGTCCTGCGGCTTCCCGATCGCGGCCTGCGAGGTCCGGATCCTCGACGACAACGATCAAGAAGTGAAGACGGGCGAAGCCGGTGAGATCTGCGTGCGCGCCCCGCACGCGATGGCGGAGTACTGGAAGCGGCCCGACATCACCGCCGAGACGCTTCGGAACGGATGGGTCCATACCGGCGACATCGCGCGCAGGGACGAACGCGGCTACATGTTCATCCTCGACCGCAAGAAGGACATGATCGTCTCCGGCGGCTTCAACATCTTTCCGCGGGAAATCGAGGACGTGCTGTCACAGCACGCCGACGTGGCCATGGTCGCGGTCGTCGGCATCCCTGACGAGAAATGGGACGAAGCCGTCACTGCCATCGTCGTGCCGCGCGAGGGCGCTACGCCTGACGCCGACGAGCTGATCAACATGGTGAGAACGCGGAAGGGCTCGGCTCACGCGCCCAAGCATATCCAGTTCGTCAGGCAATTGCCGATGACCGGCGTCGGCAAGGTCGACAAGAAGGTGCTGCGCGCGGAATTCTGGAGCGGGCGGGACCGGATGGTGGGGTAGCTCCTGCCCCGGCCGCGGCGCAGTCTCACGCAGCCCCTCACCGCTTCTCGATCACCAGGCTCTGCACGGCGCGGCCAAAATACCCCGTCCGGTCCGCCAGCCGCGACATCGCAAGCCCGGCACCATCGGGGCCGATCCAGGAATCACCGTCGAGCAGGATCCATTCGCCGACCGGCTGGCGCGCAAAGCTCACGGTGAGGTCAGCGTTGATGTAGGTCCAGGCGCGGAAATCGAGCGACGAGGCGGTGCCGTTGGAAAAATCGGCCGCGACCACGGCGCGCATCGCCTGCGAGAGCGGTTCGCCTGCGATCAGGGGATGGTCGACGCGAAACCAGATCGCGCCGGCGCCGGCTTGCCCGAAGCGGCCGCGCGCGGCGCGCATCGACACCGATCGCACGAACGGGCTGGTGGCGGCATGACCGTCCTCGAGCAGCGAGTCCTCCGGCGACGGCAGCGTAACCGGCAGTGCCTTGATGTCATCGGGCAGCGTCAGCGCCTGGCGCTTGATCTTGAGCACGGTGGCGCCGACCACCTGTACGCCGTCGGCGAGCAGCTTGACCCCGCAGAGCTGGATCTTGCGGCCCTCGCGCAAGACCTCGGTCGCGATCGTGAGCGGCGCCACCGGAACCGGGCGCATCAGGTCGATGGTGACGCGCGCGATGTCCATCGCGACAGGCGTCGGAATACGCTCAGCCGCCCACGTCACCAGCGAGGCCGGCGCCGAGCCGTGCTGCATGCGCCGGTCCCACGGGCCGGCGGCATCCGGGCTGGTGATGACGCTGTTGCCGTCGACGCGGTAGATGGCCGTCATTGGGAGGGCCATTACAACGGCGGATCGATCGCTTCGTCGTACTCCTTCTTGAAGCGCGCGATCAGCTCGGCGGCGGGAAGAATGCCGTCGACGCTGCCGATGCCCTGGCCGGAGCCCCAGATCTCCTTCCAGGCCTTCGGCTTGGCGCGCTCACCGGAGGCGTCGGTGCCGAAGTTCATCTTCGAGGGATCGGACGTCGGCAGGTTCTCCGGATCCATGCCGGCGGCGAGAATCGACGGCTTCAGATAGTTGCCGTGCACGCCGGTGAACAGGTTGGAATAGACGATGTCGTCGGCCGTCGCGCCCGCGATCATCTCCTTGTACTTCTCGACCGCATTGGCTTCCTTGGTGGCGATGAAGGCCGAGCCGATATAGGCAAAGTCGGCTCCGAGAATGCGCGCGGCGCGGATCGCCTTGCCGTTGCCGATCGCGCCCGACAGCGCGATCGGGCCGTCGAACCATTTTCGTGTCTCGGCGACGAATGCCAACGGCGAGATCGTGCCGGCATGGCCGCCGGCGCCCGCCGCGACCAGGATCAGGCCGTCGGCGCCCTTCTCGATCGCCTTGTGCGCAAACTTCTGGTTGATCACATCGTGGAAAACGATGCCGCCCCAGCCGTGCACGGCCTGGTTCAGCTCCTCGCGCGCGCCGAGCGACGAGATGATCATCGGCACCTTGTACTTGGCGCAAAGCTGCATGTCGTGATCGAGCCGGTTGTTCGACTTGTGCACGATTTGGTTGACCGCGAACGGCGCCGACGGCTTGTCCGGATGCGCGCGGTCATAGGCCGCGAGCTCTTCAGTGATCCGCGCCAGCCACTCGTCAAGCAGCTCCGGCGGACGCGCGTTCAGCGACGGAAACGAGCCGACCACGCCCGCCTTGCACTGCGCGATCACGAGATCGGGCACCGAGATGATGAAGAGCGGCGAGCCGATCACGGGGATCGACAGGCGTCCCCTAAACAAGGCAGGCATGGACATTGCGAGACGATCCTCTGTTGGCGGTCACATCGAAGTTGGGAGCCATACCAACAAGGCAATCTTTCCACTGTCAAGTATTGCGTTTTGGCGCCGTGGAGGACGCCGTTACCGCAATTCCAAACAGCGGAATTCCTGCTTCCGTCATTCCGGAGCGACGCGTAGCGTCGAGCCCGGAATCCATCGGGCCTCGGCACGAATGGCGAAATGGATTCCGGGCTCGCGCTTCGCGGGCCCGGAATGACGGGAGGAGAGAGCGGCGCCTATGCAAGCAAATCCGGATTGATCAGCCGCTCGAACGAGAACATCTCGTCCCATTTCTCCTGGGTCAGCAGCTTGCGTTCGACCACGACGATCTGGTGCAGCGACTTGCCGCTCTTGTAGCCCTCGCGCGCGATCTCGGCGCATTGCTTGTAGCCGAGCAGCGGCTTCAGCACCGTGACGATACCGAGCGAATTCAGCACCATGTTGCGGGTGTGCTCCTCGTTGGCAGTGATGCCGACGACGCAATTCTCGCGCAGGCTGTTGACCGCGCGCTCCATGGTGCGGATCGAGAAGAACAGCGCGAACGAGATCACCGGCTCCATCACATTGAGCTGGAGCTGACCGGCGGACGCCGCGAGCGTCACGGTGGTGTCGAGCCCGATCACGAGGAAGCTGGTCTGGTTGACGACCTCGGGGATCACAGGATTGACCTTGCCGGGCATGATCGAGGAACCCGGCTGAAGCTGCGGCAGGTTGATCTCGTTGAAGCCGGCACGCGGGCCCGAGGCGAGCAGGCGGATGTCGTTGCAGATCTTCGTTAGCTTGCTCGCGGTGCGTTTGAGAACGCCGGAGAGCTGCACATAGGCGCCGGTATCCGACGTCGCCTCGACGAGATCGCCGGCGAGGATGAAGTCGACGCCGGTGAGCGCGCTCAGATGCCGGACCGCGAGCTTGGGATAACCGTGCGCCGCGGTGACGGAGGTGCCGATCGCGGTGGCGCCGAGATTGATCTCGCGCAGCAGCGCACGGGCCTCGGAGATTCGATCGACCTCCTCGCCCATGGTGGTCCCCCAACCGCGGAATTCGGCGCCGAGTGACATCGGCACCGCGTCCTGCAAATGGGTGCGGCCCATCTTCAGCACGCGCTCGAACTCCCTGCCCTTGGCGAAGAACGCCTCCTGGAGCTGGCGCAGCGCCGTCATGTAGCTCTCGAGCCGCAGGATCAGCGCCAGCCGAAAGGCGGTCGGATAGGTGTCGTTGGTCGACTGGCCGTAATTGACGTGATCGTTGGGGCTGACGTGCTGGTAGTCGCCCTTGGCGAAGCCGAGCGATTCCAGCGCGAGATTGGCGATCACCTCGTTGGCGTTCATGTTGGTGGAGGTGCCGGCCCCGCCCTGGATGAAGTCGGTGACGAACTGGTCCATCATATCGCCGGCGATGACGCGATCGCAGCCCACGATGATGGCTTCCGCGACTTTGGTGTCCACCGCGCCGAGATCGCGGTTGGCCATGGCGGCGGCCTTCTTGACGTAACCAAGCGCCTTTACGAAGTAAGGCTCCTGGTTCATCGGAATGCCGGTGATGTGGAAGTTCTCCTTCCCGCGGATGGTCTGGACGCCGTAATAGATGTCGTCGGCGATCTCACGCTGTCCGAGGAAGTCCTGCTCCGTGCGACTCATGGGCGCTCCTTGCTTGCTCGCGCGACGTCCTTAGTTCTGGCACAGCGCGCTGGTGACGAAGGTGTCGGTGCGGCAGTCATCCGGTTTGCGTTGCCTGCCCGGGATCAGAACCTTGGCCGAGCACTTTTCCGCGGAATCGGCATTCAGGCTCTTGCCTTCCGTGTAGCCCTTGCTCTGGCAGAGTTTGTCGGCGGCGAGCTTGCAGTCGGGCGCGCCGTTCGACGAGGCCGGACAGGCGACGCGTCCCGACACCATGGTCGACGGCTTCGCCAGGCGCGACAAATCGTTCATGGTCTCGCTCGGACTTTTGATCGGCGGCAGGATCGACGGCAGCTTGTCGAACAGCTTGCCCATTTCGTTGATCAGCCCGGGATTTTCCTCATGCGCCGGCGGCGACGAAGGAGCTGTCGAGGGCGCCGGTGCGGCCTGCGGTCCTTGCTCCTGCAAGCCGAGCGCCGGCGGCGCGGATTGCGGCCATCCGGTGCCGCCGGCAACGAGCAGGAGCGAAAGCACCGCAAATGTCAGCGTGCCCAGCCGCAGGACCGGATTGCCGGATCGAAGCATCATGACGGCAACCGTAGCCGAACGAGGCGCGGCGGCAAAGCGCCTTGGAGTTAGATCAACTTGATTGCGACGACAAAGCCGAGCACGAGCACCGCAGCGCCGATTGCCACCACCAATCCGAGATGCTTCTCGATCTTGACCCGGATCCAGTCGCCGTAGCGGTTGAGCAGGATCGCCACGATAAAGAAGCGCCCGCCACGCGCCACGATCGAGCACAGGATGAAGAGCCCGATATTGTAGCCGGCAAAGCCGGACGTGATGGTCACGAGCTTGTAGGGGATCGGTGTCAGGCCCTTGAGCAGGATGATCACGGCGCCCCATTCGGCATAGGAGGCGCGGAAGGCGTCAACCTTGCCGCCGAGGCCATAGACCTCGATCAGCCAATGGCCGACCGAGTCGAAGAGCAGCGCACCGATGGCGTAGCCCAACAGACCACCCAGCACCGACGTCGCAGTGCAGATCGCCGCATAGACCCAGGCGCGCTGCGGGCGCGCCAGTGACATCGGGATCAGCATCACGTCCGGCGGGACGGGAAAGAAGGAGCTTTCAGCGAAAGCCACGGCGCCCATGATCCAGAGCGCGTAAGGCTTGTGAGCGGCGTCGATGCACCAGTCGTAGATACGTTTCAGCATGGCGCCGCGATGAAGCACCATGGGACGGATTTGTCCATGCCGAGATGGGACCGATTTGTGCCAATACTAGTGGCGCTTGCGCGCGCTGCGGCCTTCGAGCGCGACGATAGGCCGCCTGGCGGCGACCCGCGGTGACGCAACTTTGGGCAGCTTCATCGCCGACTTCGGCAGCTTCTCGGCGATGCCGAGCATGTCTTCACGCCGCGTCATCTCGCGCCAGACGTCCTCGGGGCGCACGCCGGCCGAGGCCCATAGCACGATCAGATTGTAGAGTAGATCGGCGCTTTCCCGGATCACGGCTTCGCTATCGCCGTTGACCGCGTCGATGACGACCTCGATGGCCTCTTCAGCCAGTTTCTTCGCCATTTTTGACGGGCCGCGCTGAAACAGCCGCGCGGTGCGCGATGTTGCCGGATCAAGGTCCCTGGCCGCGAGCACAGCCAGATATAGCCGCTCAAGCGAATCACTCATGGTACTCGAAACTACTCTAAACCCATGGCGAGCGCGTTAACGCGCGATAGTAAAAGCCCAAAATGGGCCGCCGCGGCAAGCACGACGGCCCGTTTGTGGTCAACCTTTTGCGGCCAAACCTAGTAGCAGTTGGTGTGGTAGCCTTGGCCGCAAAGCTCCGACGGAGCGGTGCCGCCGTAGCGCTGATACTGGTAGTTCGGGCCGGGTCCGTAATACGGGCCATCACCGTAATAGGCAGGGCCGCTGTAATAGGCGGGACCGCCATAATAAGGGCCGTCGTCATAGGCGTAGGCATTGCGGGTCGCGGCGATTGCGAGGCCGGTGCCGATAGCACCGGCAATGGCCGCGCCGGCAAAGGCCGCGCCGCCGCCACCATGCCAATGGCGGCCGCCCGCGTATGAAGCGGTCGGGGTCATTGCGGTCAGCGCCAGCACCGCGGCGGTAGCGAGAAGGGCCTTACGGCCGGCAAATCCTGAAAATCTGTCAAACATGTCCTGGACCCTCCTTGGGACCTCGAATGGTGCCTGATGACAGGCTCGTGTCTCTCAAACACCTGCATCCCATGTTGGGTTCCCCAACCCCAACACAAGCTGAACGGAGTTGCGTGATCGTGACGCAACCGCCGCTCATCCGCCGTTCATATTGGCGCAAACAGACTGCTACGCCCGCCGGCGCTGCGAGCGTCACGAACCACAATGCGGGACCGGCGCCACTGATGTTCGGATTCAGGACCACTGCCCTTCGTTGCCTACCGGCCCTTGCAATCTTGCTTGCGGCGCTGACTGCGCGCGATGCTACCGCGGCCGAGACCGTCGCGCCCTCCATTGCAATCCACTTCACCTTCGACCGCCCGATCGATGCGAGCATGGCGCCGTTTTTTCTTGCCGCAAAGGACGGCAGCTTTAGCGCCGAACGTCTCAACGTCTCCTTCAGCAGCGCGGCCGGATCGCCGGCGGCGCTTGCGCGCGTCGCCAAGGGCGATAGCGAGTTCGCGCTCGTCGACATCAACGAGCTGATCCGCTTCCGCGACAAGGATCCGGCACCGGTCAAGTCGGTGTTCGTGCTGTTCAACCGCGCGCCCTACGCGATCGTCGCCCGCAGGAGCCGTGGCATCCACCTCATGCCCGACCTGGACGGCAAGACCGTCGGCGTCGCGGATAGCGATCTGTCGATGCGGCTGTGGCCGGCGCTGGCGCAGCAGAACGGCATCGACACGGCTCACGTGAAATTCCACAAGATCAGCGCCGCGGTGCGCGAGCCGATCCTCTCCGCGGGACAGGTCGATGCCGTCGCCGGCTTCAGCTATCTCTCGGCAGTGAACCTGCGCGACCGCGGCGTGCCAGGCGGCGATCTCGTCGCGCTTCGCTATGCCGATTATGGTTGCGAGGCCTATGGCTTTGCCGTCGTGGTCAACCCGGCTTTCGCCGCGTCCAGGCCGGACAGCGTGAAGGGATTCGTCCGCGCATTGATTGCCGGCATCAACGCGACCGTCAAGGACCCGGCGCGCGCGGCGGACGAGGCCGCGAGCCGCATTGAGGACGGCGACCGCGATCTTGAGCTGGAGCGCCTGCGCACCGTCCTCGTCGACAACATCCTGACCGACGAGGTCCGTCGCAACGGCCTCGGCGACATCGACCCGGCGCGCATGGATCGCGCGATCGACCAGATCGGGCAGGATTTCAAATTCCGCAAACGGCCGGCGGCGGACGATATCTTCGACGGCGGCTTCCTGCCGCCGCTCGCAGGGCGGTTGATCAACTGAGCAAAACCGACAGCTTCCGCTATATCTCGCAGCCGATCCCTGATTAGAGTATGGGCTCACTCCAGCCGCCCGAGCTCCTCGCCCATGCCCATTCTCCGCCTCTACACCCGTGTTCTCGAGCTGCTCGGCAAGGAGGCACGGCTGGGCTGGCTGCTCGCGATCGTCAATCTCCTGCTTGCGGGTTCGCAATTCGCCGAGCCGGTGCTGTTCGGCCGGATCGTCGACGTGCTCTCCGGCAAGACGGTCGCAGGCTCCAACTCGGCCTGGCCGTTCCTGGTTGCATGGGTTGCGTTCGGACTGTTCACCATCGCCTGCAGCGCGCTCGTGGCGTTGCAGGCCGACCGGCTCTCCCACCGGCAGCGGCAAGCGGTCCTGACGGATTATTTCGAGCACATCCTGCAACTGCCGCTGACCTTCCACTCCGGCACCCATTCGGGCCGGCTGATGAAGGTCATGCTCAACGGCACCGATGCGCTGTGGCGGCTGTGGCTGGGCTTCTTCCGCGAGCATTTTGCTGCGATCCTCTCAGTCGTGGTGCTGCTGCCGCTGTCGCTCTACCTCAACTGGCGGCTTGCAATCCTGCTGTTCGTGCTCTGCATCGTCTTCACCGCGCTGACCACCTTCGTGGTGCGCAAGACATTCGGCATGCAGATGGACGTCGAAGAGCAATACAGCGAGCTCTCCGCACGCGCTTCGGATGCGCTCGGCAATGTCGCGCTGGTGCAGAGCTTCGTCCGCGTCGAATCCGAGGTACAGGGTTTGCGCTCCGTTGCCGACCAATTGCTTGCAGCCCAGATGCCGGTGCTGTCGTGGTGGGCGCTCGTCACCGTCATCACGCGCGCCTCCACCACGATCACGGTGCTCGCGATCTTCGCTTTCGGCATCGCGCTGCACGACCAGGGGCTGACCTCGGTCGGCGAGATCGTGATGTTCGTGAGCTTCGCGACGCTTCTGATCCAGAAGCTGGAGCAGGTCGTGAGCTTCATCAACAACGTGTTCATGGAAGCCCCGCGCCTGCGCGAGTTCTTCAACGTGCTCGATGCGGTGCCTGCGGTGCACGACCGGCACGACGCGATCGATGCGGGTCGGCTCTCCGGCCTCGTCGAATTCAACGACGTCACCTTCTCCTATGACGGCAAGCGGCCGGCGGTCGAGGATCTCTCCTTCACCGCGCTTCCCGGCCAGACCATCGCGCTGGTCGGCGCGACCGGCGCCGGAAAATCCACCGCGATTGCGCTGTTGCATCGCGCCTTCGATCCGCAGTCCGGCTTCATCAGGATCGACGGCATGGACGTGCGCGGGGTGACGCTGACATCGCTGCGGCGGAACATCGGCGTGGTCTTTCAGGAGGCGCTGCTGTTCAACCGCTCGATCGCGGAGAATTTGCGCGTCGGCAAGCCTGATGCCACCGAGGCCGAGATGCGCAAGGCGGCGGAGCGTGCGCAGGCGCTCGAATTCATCGAGCGCAGCGGCGGCTTCGAGACCAATGCCGGCGAGCGCGGCCGCATGCTGTCCGGCGGCGAGCGCCAGCGGCTGTCGATCGCCCGTGCACTGCTGAAGGATCCGCCGATCCTGATCCTGGACGAGGCGACCAGCGCACTCGACGCCGTCACCGAGGCGAAGGTAAATACCGCTCTCGACGAAGTGATGAAGGGCCGCACCACCTTCGTGATCGCCCACCGTCTCTCCACCATCCGCAATGCCACGCGCATCCTGGTATTCGAGAACGGGCGTGTGATCGAAAGCGGAACTTTTGATGAACTCGTGGCCAAAGGCGGCCATTTCGCCGACCTCGCCAGGGCCCAGTTCATGGTTCAGGAGAGCGCACGGGCCAGCGTGACAGCGGCTGAGGCTGCTGCGACTGCCGCCAAATCGCCTTAGCAAGCCTTGGCAAGTCCCCATCGTATCGTCGAAATTCGGCCCATTTCATTGCGGAATACCCCGCTGATGCCCCTATTCCCGACGCACCAGCCGGTATAGGTTTGCGGCGCCGCAAGCGGCGGCGCTGGATTTCAGAACCGAACATCAGATCACGAGAGCCGACCGGAACCGGCGGGTCTCCAAGGACCGGAATCGGATAGTGCACGCTCTTCGCCCGCTGCTTCGTCAATCCTTGTTCAACCTGCTCGCCGCGGCACTCGCATGCGGCGCATTGCTCGTGCCGCGCGCGGCGAGCGCCGAAGCGCTGCTCCTGATCGAGGCCGATAGCGGCAAGGTGCTGCAGGCGGAAAACGCGACCATTCCCTGGTATCCGGCTTCCGTCACCAAGATCATGACCGCCTATGTGACGCTGAAGGCGGTCAAGGACGGCAAGCTCACACTCGACACACTGCTCACGGTGTCGCCGACGGCAGCTTCGCAGTCGCCCTCGAAGATGGGGTTTCGACCGGGAACGCAGCTTACCGTCGACAACGCACTCAAGATGATGATGGTGAAATCGGCGAATGACATGGCCGTCGTGCTCGCCGAAGGCGTCGGCGGTTCGATCGACGGCTTCTCGGCGCTGATGAACGACACCGCGCAGAAGCTCGGCATGACGCAGACGAGCTACGTCAATCCGAACGGCCTGCCCGCCGACGGACAGATCACCTCCGCGCGGGATCTCGGCATTCTCGCGCGCTCGTTCCTGCGCGACCTGCCCGAGTACGAGTATTTCGTGCACATTCCGGCTATCCGCTTCGGCAAGCGTGTCACCGGCAATTTCAACAAGCTGATCGGCCGCTATCCCGGCGCCGACGGTTTCAAGACCGGCTTCATCTGCGCCTCCGGCTACAACCTCGTCGCATCGGCCACCCGCAACGGCCGCCGGCTGATCGCCGTCGTGCTGGGCGCCAACTCCGGGACCGCGCGCGCGGTGAAGGCAGCGCAGCTGCTGGAGCGCGGCTTCTCGCAAGACAATCTCACCTGGCTCCGCCCCTCGCTCGGCACGGTCGACAAGCTGGTGCCGGTCGACGCCTCGCCGCCGAACCTGCGTGACGACATGTGCGGCGGCCATCGCAAGCGGCCGGCCAGCGACGATGACGACGCGCTGATCGCGACCAATGGCGGCACGTCCGGGTCCGCCTCGGCCACGGGCGGCGAAGCCCAGGTCACCTTCTTCACGGCCGGGCTTCAGCCGCCCCTGATGAAGGCCTCCGAGCTGATGGCCTCGGCCCCGGCGGCGGCCGAGCCCGTGCTGGTGTATACCGGTCCGACCCGCACCGGGACCGCCCTGATCGCGGCGGTCGCGGCCGATGCCGACCAGCAGGCCACGCCAAAGCCGCGTGGCAAGAAGTCGCGCGTCGCCAAAAAGCCCGACGCGGCAGACAAGCCAGCAGACAAGCCGAAGGATGCCAAGACGGCGGCGGCGAAGCCCGATGCCAAGCCGGTGGCGGCCGCCAAGCCGGCCGACGGCAAGTCCGCAGTCAAGCCGGCCGGCACCAAGCATGCCGCAGCCAAGCCCGATGCGGTGGCAAAGCCTGCGGTGAGCGGCGAGGCAACCAAGCCCGCCAAGCCCAAGGCCGCGACCAAGCCCGCCAAGCCGGCCAACAACAGTTAACGGCCGACGCGAGACGAGACCGCGCCGCACTTCGCACTTGCGGCAGCGCCGTTTGCGAGGATTCCGGTAGCCACTCCCTGGCGTTTATCCTAAGCCTCGACCGCTTGCCACCCGTTCCGGCAGGCTCGATACTGACGGCAATGAGGCAAGCCCGAGACACAACGGGCTCTGGTCAATGAGGGGAGTTTCCATGGAGCGCATCTGGCTTAAGCAATATCCGCCCGGCGTCCCCGCCGATATCGAGCCGACGCAATATTCATCGCTGGTCGACCTCCTGGAGGAGAGCTTCGCCAAGTTCGCCGACCGCAAGGCGTTCATCTGCATGGACAAGTCGATCAGCTATCGCGACCTCGACCAGATGTCGCTGGCGATGGCGTCCTACCTGCAAGGGCGAGGCCTGCAACGCGGCGCCCGCGTCGCGATCATGATGCCGAATGTGCTGCAATATCCGGTCGCGACCGCAGCCGTACTGCGCGCCGGTTTCGCGGTGGTCAATGTCAATCCGCTCTACACGCCGCGCGAGCTCGAGCACCAGCTCAAGGATTCCGGCGCCGAAGCCATCATCGTGCTGGAGAATTTCGCCCACACCGTCGAGCAGGTGATCGCGAAGACGCAAGTCAAGCACGTCATCGTCGGCAGCATGGGCGACCTGCTCGGCTTCAAGGGCGTGATCGTCAATCTGGTCGTCCGCCGCGTCAAGAAGATGGTGCCGGCCTGGTCGCTGCCAGGCGCGGTGTCCTTCAACGACGCGATCTCCGCCGGCCGCTCTCTGGCATTCAACAAGCCGAAGCTGTCGCCCGGCGACGTCGCCTTCCTGCAATATACCGGCGGCACCACCGGCGTGTCCAAGGGTGCCACCTTGCTTCATCGTAACATCGTCGCCAACGTCCTGCAGAACGACGCCTGGCTGCAGCCGGCGATGGCCGCGCCGCCGCATGTCGATCAACTCATGGTCGTCTGCGCGCTGCCGCTCTATCACATCTTCGCGCTGACGGCCTGCTATCTGCTCGCGGTGCGCGCCGGCGGCTGCAATCTCCTGATCCCCAACCCGCGGGACATCCCGGGCTTCATCAAGGAATTGGCGAAGTACCAGGTCAACAACTTCCCGGCCGTGAACACGCTCTACAACGGCCTGATGCATCATCCCGACTTCAAGAAGCTCGATTTCTCCAAGCTGAAGATCTCGAATGGTGGCGGCATGGCGGTGCAGCGCCCCGTCGCCGAGCAGTGGAAGGCGATCACGGGCTGCTCCATCGCCGAAGGCTACGGCCTGTCGGAGACGTCTCCGACGCTGACCTGCAACACCACGACCGATCCCGAGTTCAACGGCACCATCGGCATCCCCGTGCCCTCGACCTGGATCTCGATCCGCGACGACGACGGCAACGAGATGCCGCTCGGCCAGCCCGGCGAGATCTGCGCCAAGGGTCCGCAGGTGATGTCGGGCTATTGGAACAGGCCGGAGGAGACCGCCAAGGTGATGACCGCAGACGGCTATTTCCGCACCGGCGACATCGGCATCATGGACGAGAAAGGCTACACCAAGATCGTCGACCGCAAGAAGGACATGATCCTGGTCTCCGGCTTCAACGTCTATCCGAACGAGATCGAGGAAGTGATCGCGAGCAACCCGGGGGTGCTCGAATGCGCCGTCATCGGCATTCCCGATTCCAAGTCGGGAGAGGCGGTGAAGGCGTTCGTGGTCAAGAAGGACCCGAACCTCACGGCGGAGGCCTTGGTCAAATTCTGCCAGGAGCAGTTGACGGGCTACAAGGTGCCCAAGCACATCGAATTCCGCACCGACCTGCCGAAGACCAATGTCGGCAAGATCCTGCGCCGGCAGCTGCGCGACGAGAAGAAGGCGGAGGCGGCGTAAGCGCCTCTTTCGTTCATGACCGACGACAGCATCATCAGTCCGGCCGGCATCCTCGCCTTCTGGCGCGAGGCCGGCCGCGATGCCTGGTACGAGCGCGACGACGCATTCGACGCGGAGGTCAGGCGCCGCTTTCTCGCGCTGTGGCAGAAGGCGGTCGCCGGCGAGCTCTCGTCGTGGGAGGAGACCGACGAGGGCGCACTCGCGCTCGTCATCGTGCTCGACCAGTTTCCGCGCAACATGTTCCGGGGCACGGCGCAGGCCTTTGCCAGCGACGCGCTCGCGCGCGACGTCGCCCGCCGCGCCATTGCGCGGGGTGCAGATCAAAGGATCGATCCGGTCCTGCTCGAATTCCTCTATTTGCCCTTCATGCATTCCGAGCACCTGCCCGACCAATTGCACTGCGTCGCGCTGTTTCAAAACACCGAGAATACCGAAAACCTGAAATACGCGCGTGAGCACGCCGACATCATCCGGCGGTTTGGCCGCTTCCCCCACCGCAACCGCCTGCTCGGCCGCGACACCACCCCGGACGAGCAGGCCTTCCTCGACGGCGGCGGGTTCGCCGGCTGATGACATAATGGTGAAGGGTCCCGCCCTCACCGCCTGCCCTACCGGCAACATTGTGCAGCGCCGCCGCACGGTCTAAAAAGCGGGACCGATTTTCAGGGAGACTGACGATGGCGATCCAGACTGGCGACAAGCTGCCCGAGGCGAAATTCCGCGTGATGACGGCCGAAGGCCCGCAGGTGAAGACCACCGACGACATCTTCAAGGGCAAGAAAGTGGCGCTATTCGCGGTGCCCGGCGCCTATACCGGCACCTGCCACAAGATGCATCTGCCGAGCATCTTCCTCAACGCCTACGCCATGAAGGACAAGGGCGTCGACACCATCGCCATCGTCTCCGTCAACGACGCCTTCGTCATGAACGCGTGGAAGCGCGACACCGACCAGCGCGACGAGGCCATCTTCCTCGCCGACGGCAATGCCGACTTCGCCAAGGCGATCGGCATGGAGCTCGACGCCTCCGGCAACGGTCTCGGCATCCGCTCCAAGCGCTATTCGATGTTGGTCGAGGACGGCGTGGTCAAGAAGCTGAACCTCGAGGCGATGCCCGGCAAGGTCGAGGTGTCCGGCGGCGATACGCTGCTCGGGCAGCTGTAAGCGGCCACCGCTTTCAGCCACAAACGACACTGTCATGCCCCGCGAAAGCGGTGCATCCAGTATTCCAGAGACAGTTGTTGTTGAATCGAGAGGCCGCGGCGTACTGGATCGCCCGGTCAAGCCGGGCGATGACGGCGGAACATGAGGAAGGAGCGCGGATCCGCGCTACTCCGCCACCCGCGCCTGCAACCGCGCCTTCACGATGCCGTCCCGCGCGAGCTGATCGGCGCGTTCGTTCTCGGGATGCCCTGCGTGGCCTTTGACCCAGTGCCAGCGCACGTCATGAGCCTTCAGCGCAGCATCGAGGCGCTGCCATAGCTCGACATTCTTCACCGGCTTCTTGTCGGCGGTGCGCCAGCCGTTGCGCTTCCAGCCGTGAATCCAGCCGGTGATGCCCTGACGGACATATTGGCTGTCGGTATAGAGATCGACCGTGCACGGCTTCTTCAGCGCTTCCAACGCGGAGATCGCCGCCATCAATTCCATCTGGTTGTTGGTGGTGTGGCGCTCACCACCGTTCAGTTCTTTTTCCTTGTCGCCGAACTTCAGGATCGCGCCCCAGCCGCCGGGCCCCGGATTTCCCGAGCAGGCGCCGTCGGTGTAGATCGTGACAATCGGAAGCTCGCTCACGCCACCAGCCCCGACGGCATCAGCCCGTAGTCGCGCACGCTGGAAACGCTCTGGTGGAAGCGCAGCTTGCGGACATATTCCAGCGGATCCTTCGGCCGAACCAGCGCGCCGGGCGGAACGTTGAGCCAGTCGACCAGCCGCGTCAGCAGGAACCGCATCGCGGCGCCGCGCGCGAGCAGCGGCAGCGCTGCCTCTTCCGCCTCGGACAGCTTTCGCACACGGCCATAGGCGTTGAGGAAGGCCCGCGCCTTGGTGACGTTGAAGGAATGATCCGGTTCGAAGCACCAGGCGTTGAGACAGATCGCGACGTCATAAGCCAGCATATCATTGCAGGCGAAAGTGAAGTCGATGATTCCGGAGAGCTTGTCGCCGAGGAAGAAGACGTTGTCGTTGAAGAGGTCGGCGTGGATCACGCCTTCAGGCAGCTGCGTCGGCCAGATCCCGCTCTCGAGGTAGTCGAGCTCGTGGCTCAGGAACGCGCGCAGGCCGGGCTGCACCTCGTCGGCCCGCTGTGACGCGGCATCGAACAGCGGCCGCCAGCCCGGGACCGACAGCGCGTTCGCACGCCTGATCGCGAAATTCGCGCTCGCCAGATGCATCCTGGCGAGCCCCTCGCCGACGCCGGCGCAATGGGCCGCGTTCGGCTTGCGCGGCCAGACGCCCTCGAGAAAGGTGATGATCGCGGCCGGCCGGCCCGACAGCTCGCGCAACGCCTCGCCGTCCGTTCCCTTCACCGGCAGCGGGCAGTTGACGCCGTGCTCGACCAGATGCGCCATCAGTGCGAGGAAGAACGGCAGATCGTTCTTCGCCACGCGCTTCTCATAGAGCGTGAGGATGAACGATCCCTTGGTCGTATGCAGCAGGAAGTTGGAATTTTCGACGCCCTCGGCGATGCCCTTGTACGAGAGCAACTCGCCGAGATCGTATTGGTTGAGGAAGTCCGCAAGCTCGTCGGCGGCAACGTCGGTGTAGACCGCCATGAAGATCTACTCGGCGGCGGCTTCGGGGCGCACCTGACGCGGCAGCGGGAAGAACTCGTTCTCTTCCGCGGCCGAGACCGTCTCCACATGCAGCGTGAAGCGCTCGGCGAACGCGTCCATGATCTCCTCGACGATCACTTCCGGTGCCGAGGCCCCCGCGGTGATGCCGAGGCTGGTGATGTTCTCGAACCGCTTCCAGTCGATTTCGGTGGCGCGCTGCGCCAGCACGGCGATCGGGCAACCCTCGCGTTCGGCGACCTCGCGCAGGCGCTGCGAGTTCGACGAGTTCGGCGCACCGACCACGATCAGGGCGTCGACCACCGGCGCCACCTTCTTCACCGCGAGCTGGCGGTTGGTGGTGGCGTAGCAGATGTCTTCCTTGTGCGGCCCGTTGATGTTCGGGAAGCGCTCCTTCAGGAGCGCCACGATCTCCGCGGTGTCGTCGATCGACAGCGTGGTCTGGGTCACGAAGGCGAGGTTGTTCGGGTCCTTCGGGGCGATGGTCTTCGCGTCCTCGGCGGTCTCGATCAGGGTCACGGCGCCGGTCGGGAGCTGGCCGAGCGTGCCCACCACCTCGGGATGATGGGAATGGCCGATCAGGAAGATCTCGCGGCCGCGCTTGAAGTGGATCGCGGCCTCGCGGTGGACCTTGGTGACCAGGGGGCAGGTCGCATCCAGCGAGAACAAATTGCGGGACGTGGCGTCGGCCGGAACCGATTTCGGCACGCCATGGGCCGAGAACACCACCGGCGCGGTGGTGTTTTCCGGGATCTCGGCGAGTTCCTCGACGAAGATCGCGCCCTTCTTCTTCAACCCATCGACGACGTATTTGTTATGCACAATCTCATGGCGAACATAGACGGGGGCGCCGTATTTATCGAGCGCCCGTTCCACGGTATCGATCGCCCGGACCACCCCGGCGCAGAAGCCACGGGGAGAACAAAGCACGATCTTGAGGTCTGGTTTGGCTGACATTGAGCGATCTCGGGACCGAATCACCTCGCCAAATGGGCGGGAAGCGGTCGATGAATGAATAGGGCTTGGGTACGGTCTTACAGGGACTTCAGAGGGAATTGGGCCCCCTTTCGGGCGCTGTCAAGGCACTATCTATAGCAGAACCATTGCGTGGCTACCCCCTCCGGGCTTATATAGCGCGAATTCCCAGTCATCGCTGATGACCACCGGTTTCGCCTCCAAAGGGGTGGGCGAAGCACAAAGGAGATTTGCCATGAGCAACGCACCTCTGATGCCCAAGGCGACCGCCGTCTGGCTGCTCGACAACACCGCGCTGACCTTCGATCAGGTCGCCGATTTCACCAAAATGCACCCCCTCGAGGTGCGCGCGATCGCCGATGGCGACGCCGCCCAGGGCATCAAGGGCATGGATCCCCTCTCCAACGGCCAGCTGACCCGCGAGGAGATCGAGAAGGGCGAGAACAACCCGGACTACCGGCTCCGACTCCAGGAGAGTAAGGTGGTGCTGCCGCCGCAACCCAAGCGCAAGGGCCCGCGCTACACCCCAGTCTCGCGCCGCCACGAACGCCCGAGCGCCATCCTCTGGCTGCTGCGCAACCATCCCGAGCTCAAGGACGCCCAGATCATGCGCCTGGTCGGCACGACCAAGAGCACGATCGCCAGTGTCCGCGATCGCACCCACTGGAACACGTCTCAGCTGACGCCGATTGATCCCGTCACTCTCGGCCTCTGCTCGCAGATCGAGCTCGATTTCGAGGTCGCGCGCGCGGCCAAGGAAAAGCCGATCGACGCGGCCTATGGCGGCGCCACCCTGCTGCCGGCCTCCGAAACCACCAAGAAGGACGAGTACGAACCCGCCGAGAGGTCCAGCGACGATCTCAACGTCGATGCCGTGTTCGCCAAGCTGAAGACACTCGGCGGCAAGAAGCAGGACCAGGAGGAGGAGTAATCCTTCCGCTCCTCATTCGTGAACCCAACAAAAACGCGGCAGGGAAACCTGCCGCGTTTTTATTTTGCATCTGCAAAACGACTGACAACGCATACCCTCCGGCGTCGTCCTGGCGAAAGCCAGGACCCATTACCCCAAGGAGGAATTTGGTGAAGACTCGTCGCTCGGTTCTCCTACCGCGCTCAGTCGATAGATTCCGCGGTATGGGTCCTGGCATTCGCCAGGACGACGTTAGGGCGACAGTGTGCCTCCCTAAGGCAACAACAACTTCAGAACTTATACGTCACACCACCGCCGACCAGCCACGGGTCGATATGCGCAGTGCCGGTAACCGGCAGCCCACTGACCGTCGCCGAATAGTCCGGCCGCAACCAGAGCTTCTTGACGTCGACGTTGAGGCCCCAGTGCCGATCGAGCATGTAGTCGAAGCCGAGCTGCACCGCGCCACCGAAGGCGTTGCTGACATGCAGGCTCGTGGTGGTGGCGACAATCGCGGGCGGACCTGCGATGACGGCCGGCGTATTGGCGGCGGAGTTGCTGAAGAACATTGTGTAGTTCACGCCGGCACCGATATACGGCTTGAATGCGCCGAAATTGTCGAAGTGATATTGCAGGGTCAGCGTCGGCGGCAGCAGCGTAGTCTTGCCGATCGGCAGATTTGCGAGCGAGCCGGTGCCGCTGATCGAATGCCGGGTTACGCCCAGGATCAGCTCGGCCGCGATGTTCCTGGTGAAGAAATAGCTGATGTCGAGCTCAGGCACGACCTGGTCGCTGATCGAGAGGCCCGAATTCGGCGACGACAGTGACGGAACGCCGGCGACATTGACGGTCGAGCCGCCCGCATCCGGCAACACGCCTAGCACCCGCAAGCGTACCATCCAGGGATTGAAGGCTTCTACCGGCGGCGGCGCTTTTTTGTAGATCGGCAAATCGGCGGCCTGTGCCGAGGCAAAAGCCCCCGCCAGCGCCGCACCTAGCGCCGCGAGCCGCGCCACGTTTCTTATTATTCCGTCCATTGCATTCCCCTTCAGCCATTTGCGCGCTTCGTTGCGCGACATCAGCGTCAGAGCAGAAAGGCAGTGGTGAAGGATTTGATGCCGATCAAATCAGGACAAGTGCGATTGCGATTTGGCTGCGGCGTTGCAGATCTGTCGCGGCAGGATAATGCCACGGCTTACATCATGGCCGGTCCGGATGGTTCAGCATGTATTCGCCGAGGTCGCGCTGGCGGCGGTCGGCGCGGGTGGTCGCGGCGCTGCGCTGGACGTCGCGGTCCTTGCGGCAGGCCACGTATTCAGGCGAGCCGGCCGCATAGCCGCGGCTCTGGCAGACCGCGTCGTCATCATCGCCGCCCATCGCCACCGGCGTCTGGTAGCGCGCGGAGCAGGCGGAGAGAATGAGGCCCGCAAATGCAATCGCTAGGAACGGCTTCGAATTCATGGCAGGCCCTTCATCCTCATGGTGAGGAGCCCGCGCAGCGGGCGTCTCGAACCATGCAGGCCAAGCTGGAGCAGCGGGGCCTTTCATCCTTCGAGACGCGCGCCAGGCGCGCTCCTCAGGATGAGGATTGAGCGGAAAAATGCGGCCTATTCAAGCCCCATTGCAAACCTCACACCCGCCCCTTCAGCGCATCGCCGATCTCGTCGAGCACCTTGGGGTCCTCAATCGTCGCCGGCATGGTCCAGGCTTCACCATCTGCGATCTTCTTGATGGTGCCGCGCAAGATCTTTCCGGAGCGCGTCTTGGGCAGGCGCCCGACGGTGATGGCGAGCTTGAACGCGGCAACGGGACCGAGCTTGTCGCGCACCAGCGCGATGATCTCCTTCTCGATCTCGGCGGGGGCCCGCTTCACACCCGCCTTGAGCACCAGGAAGCCGCAGGGTACCTCACCTTTGATCGCGTCCTTGACGCCGAGCACGGCGCATTCGGCGACATCGGGATGCGAAGCCAGGATCTCCTCCATGCCGCCGGTGGAGAGCCGATGGCCGGCGACGTTGATGATGTCGTCGGTGCGGCCCATGACGAAGACATAGCCGTCCTCGTCCTTGTAGCCGGCATCCGATGTTTTGTAGTAGCCGGGGAATTCGGTGAGGTAGGCTTCCTTAAACCGTTCGTCCTGATTCCACAGTGTCGGCAGGCAGCCCGGCGGCATCGGAAGCTTGATGACGATCGAGCCCATGGTGTTCGGACCGACCGGCTTTGCCGCTTCGTCGACCACGTCGACCTGGTAGCCCGGCATCGGCACCGTCGGCGATCCGTGCTTCACCGGCAGCTGGCCTAAGCCAACCGGATTGCCGGCGATGCACCAGCCGGTCTCGGTCTGCCACCAATGGTCGATGACAGGCACTTTCAACTGCTGCTCCGCCCATTCCACCGTCGGCGGATCGGCGCGCTCGCCGGCCAGGAACAGCGTGCGGAACGTCGAGAGGTCGTACTGCCGGATGAATTTTCCTTCCGGATCTTCTTTCCGGAGCGCGCGGAACGCGGTCGGCGCAGTGAAGAAGGCGACAGCTTTGTGCTCGCTGATCACGCGCCAGAACGCGCCTGCATCGGGCGTGCCGACCGGCTTCCCCTCATACATGATCGAGGTCGCGCCGTGCAGCAGCGGGCCGTAGACGATGTAACTGTGGCCGACCACCCAGCCGATGTCGGAGCCGCACCACCAGACCTCGCCCGGCTTGACGCCATAGAGGTTGAACATGGACCATTTCACTGCGACGAGATGGCCGCCATTGTCCCGCACGACGCCCTTGGGAATGCCGGTCGTGCCTGACGTATAGAGGATGTAGAGCGGATCGGTGGCGGCGACGGGCACGCAAGGCGCCTGCTTGCCGTCGTTCATCGCCTTGCGGCGCAGGCCCGCCCAATCATAGTCACGGCCGGGCGTGAGGGCGCAGACGAGCTGCGGACGTTGCAGCACGATGCAGGCCTTCGGCTTTGCGCCCGCAAGCCTGATCGCCTCGTCGAGCAGCGGCTTGTACTGCACGATGCGGCCGGGCTCGACGCCGCAGCTCGCCGACAGGATCAACTTTGGCTGCGCATCGTCGATGCGGGTGGCGAGCTCTTTCGCGGCAAAGCCGCCGAACACCACGGAGTGCACCGCGCCAATGCGCGCGCAGGCGAGCATCGCAACGACGGCCTCCGGGACCATCGGCATATAGAGGACGACGCGATCGCCCTTGGCGACACCAAAGTCCTGCATGATGGCGGCGAGCGCCTGCACTTCGGCCAGCAGTTCGGCGTAGGTGAATCTGGTGACGCTATTTGCCAGCGGCGAATCATGGATCAGCGCGATCTGGTCGGCGCGGCCGCGTTCGACGTGGCGGTCGAGCGCGTTGTAGCAGGTGTTCACAATGCCACCGCTGAACCAGCGGCCGTAGACGCCCTGCGAGGGATCGAAGATCTTTTTTGGTGGCTCGATCCAGTCGATCTCCTTGGCCGCCTCGGCCCAAAAGCCCTCAGGGTCGGCCAGCGAGCGCGCATAAACCTCGTGATAGAGGCTCTTTCCGTCGATGTTTCCTTGGACGTTTCCTCGGACGTTCATTCCCGCGCTCCCGTTCCCTTTTATTCGCCTGGCCTTGACCTTGTGGCAGGACAAACGCCCCGCCATGACAGGGATCAAGTACCGGCCATGTTTGAGGGCTATTTTCCCGGGAATGGGCCGCGGTTCAAGCTGAAAAGAACAGTGCTCAGCTATCCATCGCGTTCAGCCGCTGCAGGCGGTCCTGCATGACCTTGCTCAGATCATAGCCGGCGCGGCCGAAGCTCGTATTGCGGGTGGCGAGGAAGTCGCGCTGGGTGCGACGGAGGTCGCCGGCCGAGCGGGACCCGGCCGATTTCAGCACGCGCTCATAAGTCTCGGCGATCTGGCGATCGAGCACACCCAGCTGCGGATCGGCACAAATCACCTTCTCGACTTCGCGCTTCGCAGTGGCACAATCGAACGACGGGCCCTTGCCGGAATTCGCCGCGAGCGGCCGCAGCGGCTCGCCGCCGAATTTCACGATCTCCGCGATCATGGCGCGGCGGCCGGCGGCAGCGTTGTCGTTGCCGGGATCGAGCCGCAGCGCGGTCTCGTAGTCGGCCAGCGCCTTCTTGCGCTCGCCCATCTTCTTGTAGAGCACGGCGCGGTTATTGTAGGTCTGCGCGAAATTCGGCTCGAGTTTCAGCGCGGCCTCGTAATCGCTCAGCGCCGCGCCAAGCTCGCCCTTGAGGTGGTAGGAGTCGCCGCGGTCAGCGAAGAAGTTCGGGCGCGGTGCCAGCCGCAGCGCCTGATCGTAATCGGCAATCGCCTTGTCGTACTCGCCCATCGCGGCCAGGGACAGCCCGCGATTGTCGTAATATTCGGGCACCCTCGGATCGAGCCTGATCGCCTCGCCGTCGTCGGCAACCGACCTCTCGAGCTGGCCGAGCTTCTTGTAGGCGGCGCCACGATTGGTGTAGCTGCGCGGCCGATTCGGATCGAGCCGCAACGCCTCGCTGAGATCGCGGATCGCGTTCTCGTTGTCGCCGCCGAGATAATAGGTCACGCCGCGGTCTGACCAGGCCTGTGCATTGTCAGGCTTCAGCTTGATCGCCTGGTCGTAATCGGCAAGCGCGCGGTCGAGCCGGCGCTGGTTGGTGTAGACCACGCCGCGCAGCTCGTAAGATTCCGAATCCTGCGGATTGAGTTCGATGGCCTTGCTGAGGTCCGCCGCGGCGCGGTTGAGATCGCCGCCGGCCTCGCGGAGGAGATCGCCGCGCAGGCGCCAGGCTTTTGCGTTCTTGCCATCGAGCGCAATGGCGCGGTCGATGTCCCGCAGCGCCTGCGTGAGGCCGCCCGAGGTCCGCGCATTGGCGTCGGCGCGCACCAGCAACGCCGCGGCGCGATCGGAGGATGGAATTGAGGCCTGGTCAATGGTGGCGCTGCAGGCCGGGATCAGCTCAGCCGGAGCGGCTTTGCTCTCCATCACGCAATCGACGCCGGCCAAGGCAGGAGCGACGAGGACGACGCTCATTGCCGCGCTGAGCAGGAGCGAGCGAAACGAGATTTTTGCAAACGAGAGCATTTGCGCGGAAGGATGCGTGCCGCACATGGCATAGAGCTCCGGGACATCAGGCTTTCACCATTGTCGCGGCGGCCAAAGAATCGGTTCAAATCGAGGCGTGCCAGCGGCGCACCGATCCTTCCCTTTTTCGACCCGCTCTTACGGGCGAGATGAGCAGCCTCAATACCCGTCCACTCCGTTCAGCCGCTGCAGCCGCTCCTGCATCGCCTTCTTCAAATCGTACCCCGGCCGGCCGAACCCCGCGTTGCGGCGGGCGATGAAATCGTCCTGCTCGCGCTGAAGCGCCTTCGCTTCGCCTGCATTGCGGGCTTCGCGCAACACGCGCGCGTTGGCGGCAAAGACCTCACGGTCGAGATCAGCGAGCTCGCGGTTGACGCAGATCGCCTTCTCGACGGGGCGGCGCGCACCCTTGCAAATGAAGCTGGGCTTGCCCGCGACCGCCATCTGCGCGCCGATCCGCTCGATCTCGCGCGCCATCGCCTTGTGATTGGCCTTGGCCTGCTCGTGGTTCGGATCGATCTTCAATGCCGCGCCGAAATCCTGCACCGCCTTGGGCTTGTCGCCCTTCCTCAGCCAGAGCTCGCCCCGCGCGTTGAAGATATCGGCGAGACCGGAATCGAGCTCCAGAGCGCGGCTGTCGTCGGCGATCGCGCGGTCGACTTGGTCGTGCCGCGCATAAAGCCCGCCGCGCGCGATCAGCGCCTTGATCAGATCGCCTTTCGCCGTCTTCTCGTTGTCGATCACGGCGGCGCAGGCCGTGGCGGCCTTGTCGATGTCGTCGGCCGCGGCAGCCGCGAGGCACGGCGCGATGTCGACCTGCGGGACCGCGGCCGGTTCGCCGCCGGTCGCGGCATGAGCCACGACGAACGAGAGCGCGAAGAGCACCCCGGCGCCGGACCATTGAATGAGAAAACGCATGCTCGTCACAGTCGGAAAATCTTGGGTTAAGGTCCGGGTTGAGGTCTTGCCTGGGGGCCGCACTATCCATCATACGGCCGGATTGGTGCTAGCTTGTGGCGCCGCTCAAATCGGTTTCGGGGATCAACGTGTCGACATTCGAATGGATCATCGTGCTTCTGCTCGGCGCCGTTGGATTATCGGCGCTGGCGCGGCGGATCAAGGTCCCCTATCCGACCTTTCTCGCGATCGGGGGCGCGCTGATCGCGTTTGTGCCGTCGAGCCCGTCCTGGACGCTGGAGCCCGACCTGGCGTTGGCTCTTTTTGTCGCACCGGTCCTGCTCGATGCCGCCTTCGACACCTCGCTGCGCGATCTCCGCAACAATTGGGTTCCGGTCTCCACTCTGGTCGTCGCCGCCGTCGGCCTGACCACGGCCGCTGTGGCCTACGTCGCCCACCGGCTGATGCCTGACATGCCCTGGGCCGCCGCGGTTGCGCTCGGCGCCATCGTGGCCCCGCCGGACGCGGCCGCTGCGGTCGCGATCCTGAGCCAGGTGAAGCTGCCTCACCGCATGGTGAAGGTCCTGGAGGGCGAGAGCCTGCTCAACGACGCGACCGCGCTCCTGATCTATCGCATCGCGGTCGGAGCGATCGCAACCGAGCATCTGGCATGGAGCCAGGTCGCGCCGACCATGGCGCTGGCCCTGGTCGGCAGCGTCGTCGCGGGCCTGGTCGCAGGCCGCATCATTCCGCTGTTCATGGAACGCGTGAAGGAGGCCCCCAGCTCGATCATCATCCAATTCGCCACGACCTTCATGGTCTGGATTGCCGCCGAGCATCTCGGTCTCTCTGGCATCCTCACCATAGTAGTCTACGGCATCACCATCGCCCGCACGGCTGGGACACGCATGCCGGCGCGGCTGCGAGTACCTTCCTATGCGGTGTGGGAAACCATGGTGTTCGTGCTCAACGTGCTCGCCTTCATGCTGATCGGCATGCAGATGCGGCCGATCTGGACGCGCCTCGATGCGGACGTGCGCTGGGAATATTGCGTGGCGGCCGCCTGGATCCTGCTCACCGTGGTCCTGGTGCGGCTGGCCTGGATTACGTTCTACCGCACGACGCTGCGCACGCTGGTGGCGCACGGCATCTATCACCCCAAGGATCCGAAGCAGGTCGCCTCGGCCAAGGGCGGCCTCATCATCTCCTGGTGCGGCATGCGCGGCTTGGTTACGCTCGCCACCGCCTTTGCCCTGCCGGAGAGCTTTCCGCATCGTGACTTCATCGTCTTCTCGGCGTTTGCCGTCGTGCTCGGCACGCTGGTCGTGCAGGGCCTGACGTTGCGGCCGCTGATCCTGGCGTTCGGCCTCAAGGACGACGATCCCGTCGGCATCGAGGTCGCGCGTGCCCGCGCCGTCGCCTATCGCGCGGCGCTCGACGCGATCGAGGACGATCCGTCGGAGGAAGCGGAAATCCTGCGGCTCGAATATCGCGCCATCCTGATGCAGGCCGACGACGATCCCCATGGCGGCATCACCAACGGCGAACTGCCGGCCGATCCCCTGCGCCGCCGCGGCATCGCGGCCGCGCGCAAGTCGATCTTCGAACTCCGCGCCACCGAGGTGATCGGCGACGACGCGTTTCACAGAATCGAGGAGGAGCTTGATCGCGCGGAATTGAGCGCGGGGGGTTAGATCCGCAAACACCGCTGTCGTCCCGGACAAGCGAAGCGCAGATCCGGGACCCATACGCCGCAGCAAGTGTTTTGCGAAGATTCGGAGTTACCAGCTTCGCGCCAAACCGCGCCCTGTGATTATGGGTCCCGGGCTCGCGCTGTGCGCGCCTCGGGACGACGGTGCAGGGACGGTTTGCTTTGAACCAAACGCCGCCTCTCCAGACTCATCCCTCATGACGACCCTGATCGACGACCGTCGTGTGCGCGCGCGAGATGCGTCGCCCGCACGATATTTCTATCTCCACATGGCGCTGGCCTGCGCGGCCACCGCCTTTCTCGGCTTCGCACCGACCTATTTTGTGCCGCTCGCGCAACGGACCTTGTCCGCAAGCCCCGTCATTCATTTCCATGGTCTCTTGTTCTTCACCTGGTCTCTCTATTTCGTGATCCAGACCTGGCTCGCCGCCTCAGGCCGCGTGGTCAATCACCGTGCGCTCGGCATCGCCGGCGTTTCGCTCGCGACCGCGATGACGATCTTCGGCTTCCTCGCCTCCGTCCATGTGATGCAGCATTCCGCGGCGCTCGGACAGAAACAGGCCGGCATCGCCTTCTCGATCGTACCGATGAGCGGGATTGCGTTCTTTGCAATGGTGTTCGTGCTCGCGATCATGAACACGCGAAAGCCGGAGATTCACAAACGCCTGATGCTGCTCGCCGGGGTCTCCATCCTCGATGCCGCGATCGCGCGCTGGTTTCTCACTTTCCTCGCGCCTCCGGGACCGCCCGGGCCGCCGCCGGTGACCGTCACCATCGCACCCGCGATGGTCGCTTCGCTGCTGCTCGTCGTCGCCATGGTACGCGACTGGCGCACCGAAGGCCGCGTGCACCCGGTCTACATCACCGGCACGCTCGCGATGCTGGCGGTGAAGGTACTGAACTGGCCGATCAGCGAAACGGCGGCATGGCATTCATTCGCCGGCGGGATTCTGGCGCTGGCGCAATAGTGTCGTCCTGGCGAAAGCCAGGACCCATTACCCCGAATGCTGATTGTTGAAGAAGCTGGAGCCGGCAGTCTTCGCCAACCGAGCCTTGTGGTAATGGGCCCTGGCTTACGCCAGGGCGACGAGCAAGGAGCTACGCCCCCGCCTTGCACGTGATCCCGCCGTCCACCACGAGCTCGATCCCCGTCACATATTTCGCTTCGTCCGAGGCCAGGAACAGTGCGGCGTTAGCGACGTCGAAGGCGTCGCCCATGTGGCCCATCGGCACTTGCGCATCGCGCGCCCGCCACATCGCCTCGACATCGCCCTTGGCGTAACTGGCGGCGAGACCGGCGGAATGCTCCACCATCGGCGTTTTCATCAGGCCGGGCAGGATCGCGTTGACGCGGACATGGTGGCGCGCGAATTCGATCGCGGTGGTGCGCGTCATCTGGTTCATCGCCGCTTTCGAAGTGCCGTACGTGACGTAGGAGATACCCATGTGGCGGATCGAAGCGATCGAGGAGATGTTGATGATGGAGCCGCCGCCCTGTTTCACCATCACGGGGATGACGTGCTTCATGGCGAAATACGCGCTCTTGAGGTTGACGCTGAAGACGCGGTCCCAGCTCTCCTCGGTCACCTCGACCACGCTGCCCATCTCGGCGATGCCGACATTATTGTCGAGGACGTCGATGCGGCCGTAGGCCTGCAGGCACGCGGCGACCATCGCCTCGACCTCGTGCGCACGCGAGACCTCGGCCGTGAACGCGATCGCCTGGCCGCCTTCGTCCGTGATGATCTTCACGGTCTCCTCGGCGGCCGCGCCGTTGCGATCGACGCAAAACACCTGCGCGCCCTCGCGCGCAAAGGTGACCGCGGTGGCCTTGCCGTTGCCCCAACCGGGTCCGATCGAGCCGGCGCCCACCACCATCGCAACCTTGCCCTTGAGCCGACCCATCGCGTTTCTCCTTTATTTTTCTTGTAGCCCGGATGAGCGTAGCGATATCCGGGGCCGCCGCTCCCGGATGTCGCTTCGCTCATCCGGGCTACCGATCTTTGCAGACGCTCATCTTTGTGACGTTAGCACCAATGGGATGACCGACAATCTCGGACAACGTCCGGCACTTGCCGTCATGGCATAGCCGCCATTCGCCAGCCGCGCCCGAATTGCCGAGCACCACCTCCGGCATCGGCGCACGCGCAGGCCTCCACTGAAACCAGCCGTCGACGAGGCGCGCCTCGGGCGGCGGCTCCATGCCGGGGCCGGTGCCCTTCACGCGTGCCTGCGTCAGTTCGAGCCCGGCGGGGGTGACGCGCCAGTCTTCCTGCCAGTCGACCTTCGCGATGGAATGCGTCCACACCAGAGTGAACGCGGACAGCGCCAGCGCCTTCACGCCTGAGGCTGTGACGAAGCAGAGGCTCACACCGCCTCGACCGGCGACGGCGGACGCCGCCGCCACTGCCACAGCACGATTGCCGCGGCGAACAGGAAGCCGGCGGTGTCGCTGAACGGGAAATCGCCGAGCAGGCAGATCGCGGCACCGAACGCGACCAAACGTTCAAGGAACGTCAGGCGCGTGAACAGGAAGCCGATGGCGACCATGCCGAACAGGGCGATCGCCACCAGGGCCTTCAAGGTCGCCAACGCCACCGCGCCGTAGAAGCCGAGCTTGGCGGCCATGGGATCGCCGGCCTGCAGCATCAGCGCCGGCGAATAGACGAAGATGAAGGGGATGACGTAGCCGGCCAGCGCGATACGCATCGCCTCCCAGCCGATCTTGTCAGGATTCTCCTTCGCGATCGGTGCCGCGGCTAACGCAGCCAGCGCCACCGGCGGCGAGAGGTCGGCCATGATGCCGTAATAGAACGCGAACATGTGGCTCGCGATCAGCGGTACGCCGAGTTTCGCCAGCGCGGGCGCCGCGAGCGCCGCCGTGATGATGTAGGTCGGGATGGTCGGGATGCCGGTGCCGAGCAGGATCGACAGCAGCATGGTCATGATCAGCGCCAGGAACAGGCTCTTCTCGCCGAGCCCGATCACCCAGCCGCCGAAGATGGTACCGACGCCGGTCTGCGACATCATGCCGATGATGACGCCGACGATGGCGCAGGCCATGCCGACGGTGATGGCGGATTTCGCGCTTTCGGCCAGCGCATCGCGGCAGGCGCGCAGGGCGGAAAATCCGCCGCGCACGAACGCAGTGATCACGATCAACGCGACGACGACGCCTGCGACCGGCACGATCTGAAGGCCGTCGCGCGAGAGCGCCGCGACCACGAGCGCAAGCCCGATCCAGAAGATATAGCGGATAGCCATCGAAGGTGCGCCCGTCGTGATGGCGGTGCCGAGGATCAGCCCCACTGTGAGCGCGAGGCCCATGCTGCCGGCATAGAGTGGCGTAAAGCCTTCGAACAGCATGTAGACGAGCGCTGCGAGCGGCAGCACGAGGTACCAGCGCGTCACCAGCGCCTTCCAGGCGCTCGGGGTCTCCGACTTCTTCATCCCGGTGAGCCCGTGCTTGCCGGCCTCCAGATGCACCATCCAGAAGGCGGAGGCGAAATAGAGCATCGCGGGAATCGCCGCCGCTTTCACGATCTCCGAATATTGGACGCCGAGCGTCTCCGCCATGATGAAGGCAACCGCTCCCATCACCGGCGGCATGATCTGCCCGCCCATCGAGGCCGTCGCCTCGACACCGGCCGCGAACGCGCGGCGATAGCCGAACCTGATCATCAGCGGAATCGTGAACTGGCCAACAGTGACGACGTTGGCGACGCCCGAGCCCGAGATCGTGCCCATCATGCCCGAGGCGAACACCGCGACCTTGGCCGGGCCGCCGCGGGTCCTGCCGAACAACCCAAGAGAAACGTCGGTGAAGAGCTGGATCATGCCGGCGCGCTCCAGGAACGAGCCGAACAGGATGAACAGGAAAATGTAGGTCGCCGAGACGTAGATCGGCACGCCGTAAAAGCCCTCGGTGCCGAAGGAGAGATGAGTGACGATCTGGTCGAAATCATAGCCGCGATGGTTCAGCGGTGACGGCAGATACTGGCCGAAGAACCAGTAGACGAGACAGGCGCCGCACATCAGCGGGAGCGCCGCGCCCATCAGCCGCCGCGTGCCCTCGAAGATCAGGACGGCGAGCAGCGTGCCGACCACAAGATCGAGGCGCGTCGGATCTCCGTCACGTGCGATCAGATCCGCATAGAAGATCCATTGATAGAGCCCGCACAGAAAGCCCGCGCTGCCGATCAGCCAGCCGAGCCCGCGGCCGACATTGCTTTTGGCGGTGAAGTTGCCGATCAGGCCGAAGGTGAGGAGGATGAGGAATCCGACATGGACGCCGCGCACCACCTGGCTCGGCAGATAGTTGAAGGCCGCGACATAAAGCTGGAAGGTCGCGAAGGCGATGCCGATCCAGTACGCGAGCGTGCCCCACCAGCCCGGACCAAAGCCTTCCGGAAAACCGTGTTCGAAATTGTCGAACTCGACCTTGATGGGCGCTTCGCTGCCCTCTGCCTGCAACATCGATATGTCCCCAACCGTCCAGCGCTTATAGCATTGGCGCCGCGTATTCAGACCGTCATGCCCGGGCTTGTCCCGGGCATCCACGATCTTTCTCGCCTGGCCTTAGAACGTGGATGGCCGGGACAAGCCCGGCCATGACGTCCGATAGTGACGGCCGACCTTACTTGATCAGCCCCTTTTCCTTGTAGTAGCGGATCGCGCCGGGGTGCAGCGGAACCGGGCTGCCGCTGGCGGCCGTCTCGAGCTTGATCTCCTTGCCGGCCGCATGCGCGTTGGCGAGCTCGGGCAGCGACTCGTAGACCAGTTTTGTCATCTGGTAGGCAAGATCGTCCGACACGGCCGAGCTGGTGACGAGATAGTTGACCACGGCCGCGGTCGGCACGTCCTTGTCCTGCCCGGTGTAGGTGTTGGCGGGAATGGTCGCCGCGATGAAGGGCAGGCCGATCTTGTCGACGGTCTCCTTCGGTACCGACACCACCGTGATCGGGCTCGAGGTCGACAGATCCTTCAACGAGGCCACGCCGAGCCCGGCCGATTGCAGGGTCGCGCCGAGCTGTCGGTTCTTCATGAGATCGACGGATTCGGCGAACGGCAGATACTCGACCTTGCCGAGATCCTTGTAGCTCATACCCGCCGCCGCCAGAATCGCGCGCGAATTCAGCTCCGTGCCCGATTTCGGCGCGCCAACCGACAGGCTCTTGCCTTTGAGGTCCGCCAGCGTCTTGATGCCGCTCTCGGCGGTCGCGACGATCTGGATGTAGTTCGGATAGATCGCGCCGATGGTCCTGAGCTTGTCGAGCTTGGACTTGAAGCCCGCCTCCTCCTCGCCGTCCCAGGCCGCTTTCAGCGAGTCGCCCAGCGTGAACGCCAGCTCGCCGCGGCCCTGCTGGAGCAGGATCAGATTCTCGACTGACGCCTTGGTGGCCTGCACCTGCGTCTTCACGTTCGGAATCTTGTCACCGTAGATCTTTCCGATCGCGACCCCGAGCGGATAGTAGACGCCGGAGGTGCCGCCGGTCAGCACGTTGATGAAGGATTGCGCCTGCGCGCAAGGCGCCGACGCCGCCAGAGCAACAGCCGCGGCCACGCCGAAAATCGTTCGTTTCATGATCTTTCTACTCCCCAAACCGGCCGGGAAGTTGGCCGGATGAGGGGGGCGGGTCAACCCATCCAAAAGTCAAAACAGGACTGCGGTAAATGGCTGTCCTGGCTCGATTTTTGGGGAACTCGGCGGGTGCGGCGAGGTGGCGCAGCCAGGCGTGGACAGCCCCTCACTGGAAAGTCATGTCCAGGCATTTGGAGATGTCGGAGCCGAGGCCGGAGGAGATGATGATGCAGCCGCGCACCTTCTGCGCGCCGACGTCGGCGGCCCAGACCGAGTAACCGCCGGGGCCGAAGAACGAATTGGTGTTCGGCGGCTCGGTCTCGGTGGCGTCGAAATCGTAATGGCCGTCGGTCTCGAAGATGCGCGGCTTCTTGGTGCAGGCGCCGTCGGTCTGGACGTTGATGACTTCCTTGTTGTCGCGGGTCAGCGCCAGCGAGACCTGGCAACGGAAATATTCCGAGGTCTTGGTGTTGAAGAGATATGTGTAGGACTTGCAGGTCGCGGTGTTCAGCTTGCCTGGGGCCAGGCCGCGGCTGCACGAAATCCTCTGGTTGTGGCTGAGCTGGTAATCATCGGCCCGGGCGGCCGGCGCGAGCACCGTCAGCAACAGGCCGGCGGCCCAGCAAGCTTTAATGACGAGGTTCATTCGAATCATCCCCTACCCAATGTTTTTGTCGAATTGCGTTCTAGACGGAAAGCGGAACATAGTCGCGCGGGGACGAAGGGAAAATCACAAACTGCTCGGCAAGACGTGATGCGCTGCGGCGCTTTCGCAAATTGACCTGGAAGCGCCGTTCGTGATTTGTTCAAGCCGGGGCGCCTCGATGGGGAGGATAGGGTGATGGCATTTTCGACAAGGATTTTTCTGGTGACGGCCGTGCTCGGCGCGTTCGCTGCGCCCGCATTGGCGCAGACCGCTGCAACACCTTGGGAGCTCAAGCCTGACACCGGCTACGCCTATGACAAGGACGGCAAGACCTTTTCCTACAAGATGGGCACCAGCAATGCCGGCGAACTTCTGAAGGGCGCCAAGAAGGTGCCAAAGGGCACGCTGTTCTTCATCGGCCACAACGGCCAGCTCTACATGCGCAGCGGCCCGTATCTGGAAGGCGACGGCAAGTTCAAGTTCGGGTCGGATCAGTAGGGCGGGGATGGCGGGCGACGGCGCCACCACACACTCGGTGTCATCACCCGCGAAAGCGGGTGATCCAGTATTCAAGAGGCCGTCGTGATTGAATCGAGAGGCCGCGGCGTACTGGATGCCCCGGTCAAGCCGGGGCATGACAGCGGAAGGTGTGGCAGGGCGAACGGCTAGAACGCCCCCGCCAGCTCGCGCGCGCCGGCGTTGTTGCTGTTGCTGTCCATCCTCGTATCCGTCACCGCCAGCAGCTTCGCCACCGTGTTGTGGCGGATCGCGACAGGGTTGCGCTCGTAGCCGCCGCGCTGGAAGAAGTTCGAGGTCGGCACCTGCTCGCGCATCGCCTGCGGCATCGTCACCATGTCGAGGCCGGTGCCGTCGCCGGTGAGGTTCATCATCTCGAGCTCGGCCGCGCTGAGCGGGCGGCTATAGCCCTTGGCGCGCGCAAACAGCACCGAGGTGAGCAGTTTGTGGGTCTGCAGCATCGGTCCGATGTCGATGTCGAGCACCATGGCATGCATGGCCCAGCCCTGCGCGGTGTTGCCGATCTTCTCGTGCTCCGACCAGGTGTCGGGCACCGATTTGGCATGTGCCACCATTTTCTTCAGAACGGCGAGCTTGTGCTCGAGCGACTGGCGCGCCGGGCCCGAGGTCCGCGCGACCCTGTCGGAGAGCGCGCGGATGAATTCATGGCCTTGCTCGGCCAGCAGCTCGACGCTGTTGGTCGTCAGCAGCTGGTTGTAGCCCATCGCGGTCGAAATGGCGCGCTTGCCGCCATGCTCGATTCCGGCCTGCACGTCGTAACTGCCGGTGCCGCCGGTCTCGAACGCATAGACCCGCACCGCCTGCTCGCGCGTCAGCCCCGAGGCCAGCGCGTAGCGTGCATAGACGCGCTTGAACTCGGCTTCGCTGGACGGCCGCTGCGGCGTGAACTGATAGAGCTCCTGCGCCGCGCGCAGCAGATCGGCGGCCACGGGGATCGGCTTTTTCGTCGGGCGGTCCGGGGTTTCCTCCGGCTCCGGATTCACCGGCCGTTTCGGCCCGTTATAGAGCGGCGGATGCTCCAGCACGTAATCGTCGAGCGTGATCTGCTGCCCGCTGCGCCGCTTGGCGTTGCGACCTTTCCGCTTCTCGGAGATCTGACTCCAATATGCGCCGGCTTCCTCGTCGAACGCAGCACGCGCCGCCTGATACTCCTGCAGCTTGCGGCGATATTCGAGCACGGCCGGCGACGCGCCGCCTTGCGCGAAAAATTGCGACAACAGCTGGGCTTTGGCATTGCGGACGGCTGGCGGCAGCGCGTCGGATTCGCCCCCGCGCGCGGCAGGCGCGAGCAGGACGAGCGCGAGTGGAACCAGTCTCACGGCATTTCGAATCGATCGATGCATGCTGCCCTCTTAGCAGGCATCCGGTAACTGTCACGTTAACGCGCCGTTTACCTCGTTTTCGCCCCTCGCGTCATTTCCAGGCGAATACCGGCTGTTCCAGCTCGGTGACGCGGGTGTGCCGTCCTGCCAGCACTTCGCGGAACTGGTAGATCAACGCCGCCGTCGGTGCGTGGATCAAGCTCGACTGATGATGGAAGCGGATCACACGGCGCGTGCTCTCGGGGATCCCGACGAAATCAAACGCATCTTCGCGCTCGATCGTCGCAAGCGCGATGCGATGGACGGAGGCGACCTCGTCGGGGTTTGGTTTGATCGCGGCACTGTCGGCGGCCCAGACCACGACCGGCGTGATCAGATAGCCGGAGCGGGTCGGATAATCATCGAGCGTCCCGAGCACCTCCGCGCCGGTGAGCTGGAGGCCGAGCTCCTCGTCGAGCTCGCGTAGCGCCGCCTCGACCGGCGTCTCGCCGGCATCGCAGCGTCCACCGGGCAAGGCCCATTGACCGCGATGGGCGCGCAAATGAGATGCGCGCAGCGTGAGCAGCAACGCTGTGTCATCGCTCTCGCTGGCCGCAGTCAGCGCAACTGCCACCGCGGCGCGCTTCAACGCCGCCGGCGCCTCGTCCTCCGGCAGCCGCGTGAAGGCCGCGCAGGCGGCCGCGATATTCCGCCGTGTGGCATCGTCGAACGATCTCATGATGCTTGACTACACCACGTCCGGCCCCGATGAAATGAGATCGCACGACCCGCTCAGGAATGGACGAGACATGACCAACAGAGCCGCCGCACGGCTGAAATCAGACGGCTGGACCATCCTGGAGACCACGGGCTTCATGCATCTGATCGGCCCGTTATGGGAGCGCAAGATCGACGGCCAACACGAATTCGCACTTGCGACCGAGGACAAGCACCACAACCGCCGCGGCATGGTCCAGGGCGGCGTGATGATGACGTTCGCGGACCGTACCTGCGGCATGACCGCCCGCTACGTCTCCGGCAAGGAGTTCATGGCGACGGTGCAGCTCGACACCCATTTCGTCGAAGCCGGCCAGATCGGCGACATCCTGATCTCCCGCCCGCGCGTGGTGCGCTCGACGCGCAGCCTGATCTTCATGAGCACCGAGGTCAGCGTGGACGGCCGCTGCGTGGTGATGGCCAATGGTGTGTTCAAGATTTTGAAGGGGCCGGGGTAACTCCACACCCAACGCTGTCATTCCCCGCGAAGGCGGGGAATCCAGTACGCCGAGGCTTCTCCGGTCATCACTATCCTCTCGGCGTACTGGATCGCCCGGTCAAGCCGGGCGATGACAGCTGAGAGCGTAGCAAGCTGCTCCCCCAACCTCGTCATTGCGAGCGCAGCGAAGCAATCCAGAATCTTTCCGCAGACGCATCTCTGGATTGCCTAGCTGCGCTCGCAATGACGGAGTGAGACGGCTATGCTGGCGTGTCAACAAGCGTTGAGGAAACAGCCCATGCAATATCGCCAACTCGGCCGCAGCGGCATCAAAGTGTCGCCGATCTGCTTGGGCACGATGATGTTCGGCGGGCCGACCGATGAAGCCACCTCAAAGCGGATCATCGCGAAGGCGCACGAGGCCGGGATCAATTTCATCGACACCGCGGATGCCTATTCGAAGGGTGCATCCGAAGAGGTCGTGGGACGCGCGATCGGCAACAACCGTCACGCCTGGGTGCTCGCGACGAAACTCGCCAATCCCATGGGCGACGATCCCAACCGTGTCGGCCTGTCGCGACGCTGGGTATTGCAGGCGGCGGATGAGAGCCTCAAGCGGCTCGGCACCGATCACATCGACATCTATTATCTGCACAAGGAAGACCATGCGACGCCGCTCGAAGAGACGGTGCGCGCGATGGGCGATTTGATCCGCGCCGGCAAAGTGCGCTATTTCGGCGTCTCGAACTACCGCGCCTGGCGCGTCGCCGAAATCTGCAACATCTGCGACCGGCTCGGCATCGACCGGCCCGCGGTGAGCCAGCCCTATTACAACGCCATGAACCGCATGCCCGAAGTCGAGCACTTCCCGGCCTGCTCCTATTACGGCCTCGGCATCGTGCCCTACAGCCCGCTGGCGCGCGGCGTGCTGACCGGCAAATACAAGCCCGACGCGGCTCCCGACAAGGAGACGCGCGCAGGCCGCAACGACACGCGCATGATGCAGACCGAATGGCGGCCGGAATCGCTTCAGCTGGCGCAGGAGATCAAGGCCCACGCTGAGAAAAAGGGCATCACCGCAGGCCAGTTCGCGGTCGCCTGGGTGCTGAACTCCGCCTTTGTCTCCTCGATCGTTGCCGGGCCGCGCACCGAGGAGCAATGGGACGGCTACACCGGCGCGCTCGACTATCGCTTCACTGCGGAAGACGAGGCGCTGATCGACAGACTCGTCGTGCCGGGGCATCCCTCGACGCCGGGCTACAACGACCCGGCCTATCCGATTGAAGGACGTCGCGCGCGGACGGCCTGAGCCGGAGACAAGAATGGCCCTCGAAGATCGCTACGGCCTGCCGCTCTCTACCTCTTCGCCCGAGGCGGCATCCGCTTATCGCGAGGGCGTCGACCTCATGCTCGCGGGCTGGACCGGTACGGCGGAAACGCTGGAGCGCGCGATTGCGGCCGATCCGGATTTTGCGCTGGCCCATATCGCCCGCGGCCGCCTGCATGGCTTCTATCAGCAAGGCGATCTGGCACGGCAGAAGGCGGCACTCGCGCGTGAGCTCGTGGCGACACGCGGCACGGAACGCGAGCGTTCGCATGTCGAGACGCTGGCGCTCGCAATCGAGGGCCGGCTGCCCGAGGCGATCGCGGCGACGATGAAGCACGTCGAGGCGTGGCCGCGCGATGCATTGGTGCTGTCGCTGCCGCTCGGCGCCTTCGGCCTGTTCGCATTCTCCGGCATGGCCGATCACGACCGCGCGCGGCAGGAGCTGTGCGAGCGCGTGGCGCATCACTATGGCGAGGATTGGTGGTTCCTCACCATGTACGGCTGGGCGATGACCGAGAACGGCAATGTCGGTCGCGGTCGCGGTATCACCGAGCGCGGCTTCGACCTGCGCCGGCAGAATGCCCACGCCGCGCACGCCGTGCTGCATGCGATGTTCGAGGACGGTTCGATCGAGGCGGCCGACCGACTCGTCGACGACTGGATACCCTCTTACGACCGGGCTGGAATTTTGCACGGCCACATCCGTTGGCATCAGGCGCTCGGCGCGCTGGAGCATGGCGATGCCGCGCGGGCGCTCGCGATCTATGCCGACGTGCTGCAGCCGCAGGCGACGCAGGCGCCGCCGCTCAACGTCGTCACCGACGCCGCGTCCCTGCTCTGGCGCCTGTCGGCTTACGGCCACGCCGTGCCGAAAGCGCTCTGGGTCGAAGCCGATGCCACCGCGCAAAAGCTGTTTCCGAAATCGAGCCTGCCCTTCGCCGACATCCACATGGCGCTGTTCGCGGCTGCGACGCAAAATCGCGAGGCGCTCGCCATACGTCTTGCCGCGATCGAGCAGCGGCTCGCCGATGGCAAGCTTCCGGCCGGTCCCGTGGTGCCCGCGGTCTGCCGTGCGCTGGCAGCCTTTGCGGAAGAGGATTACGCGGCATGCGTGCAAATGCTCGCGCCGGTCCTCGGCGAGGTCGTGCGCGTCGGCGGCAGCCATGCCCAGCGCGAGTTGATCGAGGACACTTTTGTCGTTGCCCTCATGCGCAGCGGCGACCTGCCGCGCGCCCGCGCGCTGCTCGACGCGCGCCTGCACCGCCGTCCCTCCCTGCGCGATACGCGCTGGCAGGCGGCAATGGGGTAGCTCCGCCACGAAAAAAACACCGGCCGGGCGGCAAGTGCCGGCCGGGAATGGGTTGGGCGATACGGGCGAATCGCCGTTGGGGTGGCGCGGTGGTATTTCAGACGGATCCGGCAGAACAAACGGGATCGCAACCAATTTGCGGTTCGCTGGTTATCGGACGGAACTTTTCCGTGGTTCCCTGGCATGTGAGCCTCCCGATGCGCCTCTGCCGACCAGTCCTCACCGCCGCCCTTATCAGCCTGGCAAGCCCTTGTTTTGCCGAGTCTTCCTTGTCGATTCCCGTCAACAACCCTCCGGCCGCAAACGCTTACGTCGACCTGCTGGCGCTGATGTCCGGCCACTGCAAGACGTTGAAGGTCGCCGGGCGCACCTTCGCCTGCAAGACGGTGGCCTACGCCCACGGTGACAAGGGCCGGGTCAATTTCGCGGTCGCGGTCGACGATCCCGCCGATCACAATCACGTCGTGTCGTTCTCCGGCGAGAACGGCAAGCGCGCCGACGACAATTCCTACGAGCTGCCGATCGATCGCATGCTGCTCAACTCCAAGGACCGCCCCAAGGTCGACGGGTTGCCAGTGCCGGCCGAGCAGACCTCCACCGGCCTCTGCCGCCAGACCGGCAATTTCGCCGCCAAGAAGGTGACTGATGTCACCTGCTCCGCCACCGACAGCGAGGGCCGCCGCTACGAACTGCTGTTCGTTTCCGACGGCACGCCCGTGAGCGTGCGTCGTATCAGGCAGTCGGCGCCATCGATCCAGGATCCGTTCAAATAACTCGACCCGTCACGTGAACGCCTTTTCCAGCGTTGCGAAGATCACTGCGAGCGATTTGTCGTGCCGCGTCACCGGCGGCACCGGGCGATCGATCTTCATCAGCTGATAGACCGCCGTCTGCGCCGCGCGCACCGAATATTCGACGGTGAACACGACGTCATCGGGGATTTCGACGAACTGGCTGACGAAGGCGAGATTGACGGAATTCCTGGGCACCGGCAGCGGCCGGTCGGTCGCGCTGCGCGGCATGAACATGCTGGTGATGTAGGGCATGCGGCAGGGAACGCAGATCGCATCCTCGAAGACGCCAACGTCGAAATTCAGATGCCCGCAAAGCTCCTTCAGGATGTCGGCGCCGCTGCAATCGGACATCGGTTTGGCCACGAAATTGCCGACGCGGTCGGGATGCAGCGCATAGCCCCAGAACACCTGCACGTTCTTCGGCTGTCCGGCGAAATGCGGCTGGTGATACAGCACCACCGACATCAGCCAGTTGGAGTCCCTGAACGTGACGAGGCCGCCGGTGCCGGCCTTGTTGCCGGAGAACGCCTCCATCTTGTCGAAGAAGCGCGGATCGCGGCAGGTGACCGTGAATGACAGCCAATAGGATTCCGGGATCGACGCGTTGAACGCGGACGGCTTGCCGAATTCGGGACGTCCCTCCGCGATTTGTTCCCACAGCGCCCAACCCCGGCTGTCGGACTTGGTCAGGCGCGGAGCCGGCTCGGTCATCGAGCCCAGGCTCGAGGCATCCGTCATCGAGCCGTTCTGAAAGAACACGAGGTCGCCGTCCTCGATCTGGACAGTGGCGATGCGGCCGTCGCGGTCGAGTACGAGCTGGCGCACCCGCAAGCGTCCGTCCTCGCTCTCGATCGCCATGTCGGTGACGGCGGTCCCGCGCACGAACTGCACGCCCTGACCCTTGAGCCAGTCGGCAAGCGGCCGCACGATCGCGTCATACTGGTTGTAGACGGTGCGCTTGACGCCGGCGAGCGTCTCGATGCGCGGGAATTCGTTCATGAAGCGATGCAGATAGCGCTTCAGCTCGACCGCGCTGTGCCAGGGCTGAAAGGCGAAAGTGGTCTGCCACATGAACCAGAAATTGGATTCGAGGAATTTGGGCGACAGCCAGTCGGTGATGCGGCTGTTGCCGAGCGTCTCCTCCGAGGCCTCCGTGAGCCGCAGCAGCTCGAGCCGGTCGCGCGCGGAAAATCCCATATGCGAGACGTCGAGCTTGAAGCGGTTGCGATCGACCAACCTCGCCTGCGAATGCGCCGGGTTCTCGGTGTTGAACGCGACGGTTTCCTCGCGCACGCTGAGGCCGGGATGTTCGACCGAGGGAATGCTCGACAGCAGCTCCCAGGTGCATTCGTAGTGATCGGTGGTGAGCATGCGTCCGCCGCGCAGCGAATAAGCGCCGTTCGCGAGCAGCGCGCCGTCGAGGCTGCCGCCGAGCAGCGGCTGCGCCTCGTAGATCACGATGTCCCGCCCCGGCAGCTGCGCGTCACGAACCAGGAACGCCGCGCCCGCGAGCGATCCAATGCCGCCACCGATGAAATACGCCTTCATGTCTTGCCTCGATCTGCAATTCGAATTGTCGCGGCGACATTGCATGGGGAGACACTGGCCGGAGTTGCGCTGGATCAAGCGCAACGCGCATGAGGATCACGTTGAGTTGAGCGATTGACTGATCAGCCCCCGGCATGGCGGCCTTTCGCGACTCTCCACCGATGACGTGATTGCGTCATTCGCGGCAGAGTGATGGCAGAGTTGCGATCGACGCCCGCGATGCGACAATAAATCTCACGAGACGCACGCAGCCGCGCAAATCGAACGCCAATGAAACTGCGTCGTTTCGACGCCCGCACTGACCGGAACGCGCCGGATGACCACGTGTTGTCACACGACATTCAACTGGAGTAATGACATGAAGTATCTCATTGTCGCGATGGCCGTCGGTGCTGCGGCGCTTGCAGGCGGATCCGCGGCGAACGCGGCCAACAATTCAAGCGCGAAACACAACGCGCCAGCCGGCCAGTCGGCCGATATCAGCGCGCAGCACAGGCACCACCATCACGGCTATCGCCATCACTGGCGTCCTCACCACCATCACGGATTTCATCGTCCGCACTACCGGAGCTACGGCTATTACCCGCGGCACCACGGCTATTACGGCGGCGGACCGTACGGATATTACGGCGGCGGCGGTCCCAGCGTGACGTTCGGCTTCGGCGGCAGCCGCTGGTAAGACGGTCGCTGGTAAGACGAAGGCCCGCGGGATGCGGGCCTTTTTCTTGACTGTCAGCTATCCCCGCAAGATCAGCCCCGCCGTTTGCTGGCCGCTCGCCAGCGCCGCTTCGACCGTGCCCATGTCGGCTCCGCGATAGAGCGCCTCGCCGGAGAACAGCACTGGACCGTCGGCCAGCGCGAGGATCGTTTGCGCCTCGCGCGTTCGCGGCGTCGCCCAGGAATAGGCGCCGCGGGCATAGGGATCGTGCGCCCAGTTGGTCGCAGCGGCCGCGATGAGCTCGCGCGCGAGATCTTCGCGCGACAGGCCGAAGACGGTCGCAAGCGAATCGAGCCCGGCATCGATCAGCGCTTGCGGGCCGAGGTGCGACAGCGCTGCCGTGCGCGGGCCGCCGAACCATCCGGTCAGCACGGGATGCCGGTTCGGATATTGCGTCCACCACACCGGGATGACCTGGTCGGACAAAATGAAGCTCATGTCCGCGAGCTCTTCCTTGCGCTCGCGCCACCATGGCCGCCTGAAGCGCAGCAGGATTTTTATCACGTTACCGAAGCCGATGTCGTCGGCCGCCGCCGCCTTCGCGCGCGCGCGGCTCGGCAGCCCGATCTCGCGCAATAGCGGCAACGGAACAGTGAGGATCACGCGACCGCAGCCATGCACGTCGCCGCCGATACAGCGAACGGCGATCGCGCCGCCCTCCTCCTCGATCGCCGACACCACGCAGCCGAAGCGAAACATCACGCCAAGGTTGCGGCACTCGGCTGCCAGGAAGTTGATCATCCCACCATAGCCGCCCTTGATGCGCGCCTGCGGAGAGTGCCCGCCAGCCATCCATTCCTCGCGCAGCGCCAGCGTGGAGGCGCGCTCGGGATCGGCCGCATCGTAGCCCTCGACCATTCGCTCGATCGAATGGCGCAGCCCCGCATGCTCATCGCCGGCAAAATGCCGGCGCAGGAAATCGGCGATGGTGAGATCGTCATTCAATTCCCGAACCACGGCGTGCAGCTTGGCCTCAAGCGGATCGTGGCGATCCTCGCGCACGATGTCTGCGCCGTCAAAGCCCCATCGCTCGCCTTCGATTTCCTGAAGGGACAGCCCGGCCTCATGCAGCAGCGCGCGCGTGACCGGCGCCTCGCCGTGGACGAATTCGGCGCCGCCATCGGCGGGGTAGCCGAACTCCGAAACAGACAGCGGATGGATGCGGCCGCCGCAGCGCTCGCGCGCCTCCAGGATCGTCACCGTTCTGCCCGCGCACGCCAGCTCGCGCGCCGCCATCAGGCCGGCCGCGCCGGCACCGACGATGACGATATGCTCTGATGTTGCCGACATGTCGGTGCTTACTTGCCCACGGCCTGCGGATCGTTCTGGATCAGATAGCGCAGCAGCAGGACGCCGCCGCCGAGATCCCGCGTGCTCTCCAGCGTCATCGCGCTCAGCGGTGCACGCCGGTCGCCATCGGCATCCGTGGAATCGAACACGAAGGGCGCGCCCTTGGCGCCGTCGATCGCGGGGCTAAGGATCAGATCGAACTCGTCGATCAGGCCGGCACGAAGGAACGCGCCGTTGGCGACGCCCCCGCCCTCCACCAGAAGGCGCTTCACGCCGAGCTCGCGGTTGAGAATGTCCACCGCCCGCGCGAGGTCGATCTCGGACTTTCCGGCAAAGATATAGGACACGCCCTCGCGGCGGAGCCCCGCGAGATGCGAATCGGAGACGCTCTCGGTCAGCACGACGACGATCGGATCGCCGCCGATATCGGAGCGGCCCCAGCCGATCTTGCCCTTCGCATCGAGCACGACGCCATAGGTTATCGCGTCACGTCGTGCCAACCAATTTTCGCGCGGAAATTTCGCGGCCGCCGTCGCGGGATAGGGCTTGCCCTTGGCGAACTCCGAGCCGGTGACGCGGCCGATTACCCAGGCATCGCCGCCGAGCTCGTCGTGGATCTTCTCGAACCAGTCCGTCCCTGCCCCCTTCGGGCGCCAGCGGCTCGGATGGGTGCGGCCGTCCAGACTCGAATGCATCAGACAGATGACGTAAGGCTTCATGCGTATCTCCGGGCCGCGCTCAGGCTGCCGGCTCATTGCCCTTATTCCCCGTGGCGCGATCGTTCAAGATCACCGCGAGGGGATTGAGCTTTGGCGGCGCGACGAGTTTCAGCGTGTTAGTGTCGCGATGGTTGAACGGCGCGCCGCGCACGAACAACTCGGTCTGGATCAGATAGGTCCAACTGCCGTCGTCGTTGAAGGTGATGTCGCAGCGGTAAGCATCGGTGCGGAACGCTTGTTCCAGAAAATCAGTCGAGCAGATCCCGTATGCGGTGTCGCCGCGCTTGGCGGTCACGGAGATCTCCTTGTCGTCCGCCCCGGCCTTGCCCGACGCCAGCAGCACCTGCCCGCGCGGGATCGCCAGCGTCTGCATGATCAGCCCGGTCGCAGGCTCCCACAACCAGTAGCCGACCTGGTCGTGGAAGGTGATGTCTTCCTCGGGCGTGTTGATGTGGATGTGATAGCGCAGCCCATAGAGCAGCTGCGGCCCGTTGGCCTGCGGATCGATCGGGTCCATCCGGATGCGCTCAATGAAGGTCCGCCGCTCCGGCCCCTCCGCCTTCGGATTGATATCGATACCTTTGTCGGCCTGCCAGCTGCCTGCGAGACGGCGGAGCGGGCCGAGATTGGCAAGCCCGTCGGGCGAGACGTCCTCGGGCTCGGTGAAGATATCGGCGGGAAGGGGGAGCATGGGTGTCCTCGCGTCATTGCGGAGGCAGCAATAGCATGAGAGCGCGGGCGTGGCTCGTTCGCAAGCCTCACAATCGCGAATGGACATAGGCGCCACGCGCAGACGATCCATGACGCGAGCCACCTGACAACAGGCTGGACTGACCGGCTGGAATGATATGTGTCGTCAATCACGCGCTGATCGTCGACCCGCTTGCGACTTGCCTCGTGCAATCGGAGGAGAGGCCATCCGCACTGCTACTTCAACGCAAGGCTGCTGCAATATGCCGAGGTCTCGCCGGAGCGCCAGCCGGTGATCCGTCCTGCTTCCTTGCACTCGTCATAGGTCTTGTAGTTAGCGACGTTACGGCACGTGAACGAATAGACGCCACCCGAAACGTTGCAACCAACCCAGGGCTTGTCGCCCGCCTTGAAGCTCGATTGACAACCGCCGACGCAGCTGCCCGTGGCGGCGGCGAGCTTGGCAAGCTTCGCGGCGTCCGAGTTCGGCGCCAGTGACGCCGTCGAAGCGCTTGGCGTGCGCGATGCGGGCCCGCGAGCTGTCGCGTGATGCGCCAACCGGTGTGGCCGCGCCACATGCTTCGGCGCCTCAACCGTGACGCCGGGAAGCTGAGTGTCGGCGGCGGTCGTGGTGGGCGTCGGTTGCGACATCGCGGTGCCGCCGAGTGCGCACAGGAGCAGTGCAATCGATGAGATGGCGACAGCGGGACGCGTACCGAAGCGTGATGACAACGTCATGGCCATGTCCTTCCAGATGCGGGACGGTCAATTCCGTCCCGAGGGCCAGGATATCACGCCCTGATCCAGGTTGCATGGAGAGGTACCATGCAACTTGACACGGCCTGCCGACGCGCTCCGCATCGCATCTGCCGCAGTTTTGAGCAGGCATCGAGCAGAACAGACACTCGACTTAGCGGCAGCAAAGCACGAGCGCGAAATGCGGCGCGGTCGCCAACAAGCCACTCCGAGCATTTGGGTTCGGTGTTCCCGTTTGCGCCCCCGAATCGCGGTGATAGGATCGCTGCCTCGGGATTGTGAAATACGTCATAGGCGATGAAGCCACTCCTAAACTAGCTTTCAAGTGACGTCCGCTATTTTCAAGTGAGTGGTTTGGAATGCACCAGGCTTCGGTCGAGAAGTTCTCGGACCTCATCGGCAGTATCTATGATTGTGTGATCGCGCCGGAACGCTGGACCGAAGTTCTGGATGAGATCTGCGCCGAGTTCGGCTTTGCCACCGGCGCGCTCTCGGTCGCCAGCCTCACCAATATGAAGGCCGTCGTCAATGCGGTCTCCGGGTCCGACCTGGCCCAGATGGCCCAGAACGGGGTCGGCTACGGCGCCGACATCATCGAGCTCTGGGGCGGCGCCGAGCGCATTCAGCAGTATCCGCTCGGCGAGCCGATCGTTCAATCCGAAGCCGTCCGGTCGGAGATCATTTCCAGCAACCGCTATTATCGCGAATGGGCCCTGCCCAAGGGCTTGTTCGACGCCGTTGCCGTCGGCCTCGTACGCGACAGGACGATGGTTGGAAATGCGATATTCAGCCAGCATGAGTCGGCAGGCCGCATTGACGATGTGCAGGTCGACGGATTGCGCCTTCTGGCGCCTCACATCCGCCGCGCCGTGACGATCAGCAATCTGTTCGACATGAAGGCGGTGGAGGCCAACACATTCGCGGCGACGGTGGAGGCCCTGACGGTGGGCGTCGTCCTGGCCGACGAGGATTCGAAGATCGTTCACGCCAACGCCGCAGCCGCGGCGATGCTCGCGGCCGGCGATCCGATCATGGCAAGGCATGGCAGGATCGCGGTTCAATCCGCGGCGACCACGGCCACATTGCAATCGGCCGTCGCGCAGGCGGCAAGGGACGAGACGAAGCTCGGGCAAAAAGGCATCGGCATCCCGATCCCTCGCCAAGGCGGTGACGCTCTCGTCATTCACGTTCTGCCGTTGCGACGCAGCCACACGCGATCCGGCCTGATCCAAAGCGCCGCTGCCGCCGTGTTCGTGACGTCAGCCTCCGGGCCACCGCGATTGCCTCACGATGCGCTCAACCAGCTCTATGACCTGACGCCGGCCGAGATTCGCATCTTCGAGCTCATCTGCGAGGGACACACACGAGACGCGATCTCGGCCTTGCTCGGCGTTACCGTCAGCACCGTGAAGAGCCACCTCATTCACGTCTTCGAAAAGACGGGCTGCCGACGCCAGGTCGATCTGGTCAGGCTCGCGAAATCGCTGACGTTCCCGGTGTAACAGAAGACCGCGCTCAAGCCGCTTCCGACGTTGATCGCGCACGCTGCTCGAGCACGCCGATCGTCGAGACCAAATTGTCGCGTCGCGCGCGAAGATTAAGCGCAAGAAGCGGGTATGTCGGCTGCAGCACGTCAAACACCCCTGCTCTCGCCTCTTCCTCGAGAATGTCTGTGTTCATGAGCCGAACGCGCCACCACAAATCGGCGACCAACGCATCGAGCCGGAGTTCGCCAGCAGCATCAGAACGGGACACTTCCTGCATCACTTGCCTCAACCTGAAACGGCCTCTCTTCCAAGGCCAGACTTTGGTCCTGGCTGAGCAAGCAGAGTGCCAGCAATGGGCGGGCGCGATCTGGTTCCGGAACGGGATTGCTGCGCGAACCGGCTGGTCAAGACCTGGCGCTCAAGGCTTGGCGCTGGGGAAGATGTTGCCCGTGCCGAGCGAAAATGGTGCCCAGGGAGGGTATCATACGCAACCACCGACGGGACGAATTGCTGTTTGTCCTCAATATGGTGGCGTGAGTGCCTGGCAGCGGTGGCCTAGATTCGCTTCATCGCCAATCCGCCACCGCGTTAGTCCCGCGCTTGATTGGAATCAGAGGCTTGCTCTTTCATAAGCCGATACAAATGCCCGCGACTGATGCCGAGCAGCCCTGCTGCTTGGCGCTTGTTACCGCCGGATCTCTCCAACGCGGCTCGAATTTCCGCCGCGGTTTGAGACCGGATGCGTTCCTTCAACAATCCGGACACCTTCTCCGCTTCCGGCGTTGGCAAAGCATGTGCGGTGAGCACCGACAATTGACCGGTCACGATGAAGCGAGTGAGCACGTTTTCCAGCTCCCGCACATTTCCAGGCCACCCATGCGCACCCAGCGACGCTAACTGTTTTCGCGATAGGTCCCTGGTCTCGCTGCCCAACCGCTCTCCGATCCGGGTGAGCAATTGTCGGGCGAGAAATTCGATATCGTCCCGCTCACGGAGCGATGGCACGTTGATCGGCAACACGCTCAGGCGGTAATAGAGATCCTGCCGAAAGCGGCCGACCTGGGCCAGTTCCGGAAGTGATTGATTGGTTGCGCAAACAATTCGGACATTGACCCCAACCGGAGTTGTGCCGCCTACCCGCACCATCTCATTCGTCTGAAGCACCCGCAGCAAACTGCCCTGCAGATGCAGCGGCATATCTCCGATTTCGTCCAAGAACAGGGTGCCCCCGGAGGCTAGCTCGAACTTTCCCGGCTTTCCCCGGCTTCGGGCGCCCGTGAACGCGCCCCCTTCATAGCCAAACAATTCAGCTTCAATCAGTTCGCCCGGGATTGAAGCACAATTAATCCAGACAAAGGGGCCCTCGGATCGGCTCGAATTCGTGTGAATCGCGTGGGCGGCCAGTTCCTTGCCGGAACCGGTCTCTCCCGAGATCAACACGGGAAGGTCGTGGCCGGCGACGATCTCGAGCGAGTGCCGGTACGCGTCCATGAGCCCGCCTTGGCCAACGATGTCGCGCATGCTGAAGCGGGAGCGCCATTGCTTGTTCGCCTGCGGCAGTGCCAGTTCGGCTTGCGCGACCCGGCGAAACGTCCTCTTCAAAGCACCGAGATTCGAGAACAGGGCCAGACCGACCGCGCCAATAATGCGGCCATCCTGAAGCACTGGGACCTGTCGCGTAATGAGTTGGTGTCCACGCACTTTCAGGGGATAACCGATATGGCTGCCTTCGCCGCGCGCCACGAGATGGAGCTTGGTTTGTGGACCAACGACATCGGTAATATGTCGCCCGATGAAGTCGTCCGCCTGGCCTTCTAGCAATCTGCAATACGGCTGGTTGATCAATACGATTGTGCCTGACGTATCAACCGCGACCAAGCAGTCCGAGACATGATCGAGGACAAGCTTCAGGAAGCTCGCTTCCTCGGACGAGCCGGCGATCCACTGGGACAGAACCATTTTACGGAAACCTCAGATCAGCAAGCGTTACACTTGCGCGACATACTGTCTCATAAACGCGACACTAGCGTCACGTTCGGAAAGCGTCAAACCGGAAGGGCCGCTCCCCGCCACACGCGTTTTGGCAACGAGAACAATTCATTAGGTGCCCCCGTGCAGCGGGGCGCCGACATGGCACGGCGCTTGCGATCTTACTGTGATGGAATCGACCTCGGGAGGGAGCGAAATGACGACCATAAGAACCATCGCAGTCGGCGATACCGTCGTGCAGGTGTCCGGAGCCGGAATGCCGATGGTGTTCGTGCACGGCTTTACGACAACAGCGGAATTCTGGCGTGAGCAGGTCGAGCCGTTCTCGACCGGTTACCAGATGATTCGCATCAACCTGCCCGGTCACGGTCGCTCACCACGCCCTGTAGATCGAAAATATACGATCGCCGCCTTCGTCGAGGACGTGCTCGGAGTGTACTGCGCATTGTCCATCGAGTCGGCCATTCTCGTCGGCCTTTCGATGGGCGGAACTGTGGCCCAGAGCCTCACGCTCGCCCACCCGAAGTACGTGCGGGCGTTGGTGCTGGTGGGAGCCACGCCTCATGGATTGGGCGTAGACGTCAATGTCGACAACGTGCGCAAAGCCATTGAGGAACTGGGTGCGGCGACGGCGAGCCAAAAGGTGATCGAACGATCCTTCGGCTCCGCCGCGAGCGCCGAGCTCATCGACTTTGCCAGGAACGAGGTCACGCAGACTCCGGCCTTTGTCGCGCGCCAGGCGATTGCCTCGCTCAACGCCTCGGATAGCCGCGCAAAGCTTGGAGAGATCTGCGTGCCAACGCTGGTCCTCGTCGGCGAGGAGGACGTCATCACCCCACCGAGAGAATCGCAAACCTTGGCGGACGGCATTCCGAATAGTCGCCTTCACATCATACCATCGGCGGGCCATTTCCCGATGCTTGAGCAACCGGATACTTTCAATCGCTTGCTGAACGAATTTCTGGCGCAGCAGGACGTGCCGCCACGCCCGACCGAAGACGCGTCGTCTTACACACACCAAGCCGTTTGATGCTGGAGGATCGAATGTCCATTCAAGCTATCGAATCAGAAACCATCCTCGCGTCCAACGGCCTCGATCGCGATACCAAACGCATTGTCTTCGCGGCCGCCCTGGGCACCGTTTTCGAGTGGTACGATTTTTTTGTCTACGGCTCGTTGGCAGCGTTTTTCAGCACGCTGTTTTTTCCGAAAGGAAATGACACCGCGGCATTGCTCGCAGCATTGGCGACCTTCGGCGCGGGGTTCGTTCTTCGCCCGCTCGGCGCCATCGTGTTCGGACGCCTCGGCGATCTCGTAGGCCGCAAAAAGACATTCCTCGTAACCATGCTGGTGATGGGCCTCGCTACCGCGGCGGTCGGCCTGCTGCCCTCATTCGAGACTTTCGGCTGGTGGGCGCCGACCATCTTGGTCGGATTACGCCTGCTGCAAGGGCTCGCCGTTGGCGGCGAATTCGGGGGTGCGGTGACCTACGTTGCCGAGCACTCCGATCCGGACAAGCGAGGCTTCACGACAAGCTGGATCCAGATCACGGCGACGCTTGGGCTGTTTCTCTCGCTGGCGGTGATCATTCTTTGCCGTTCTTCGATGTCGGCGGAGAGCTTCTCGAGCTGGGGCTGGCGAATTCCATTCATCGGATCGATCGCGCTTCTGATCCTCTCTTTGTACATCCGGCTGAAGCTGCACGAGTCGCCGGTGTTCCAGCAGATGAAGGCCGAGGGCAAAGGCTCGAAAAATCCTATCGCTGACACATTTGGTGACAGGCGTAATCTGCGTTTGGTGCTCGTGGCCATCTTTGGAGTCGTAGCGGGGCAGGCGGTGATTTGGTACACGGGGCATTTCTACAGCCTTTATTTCATGACCACCGCATTGAAGATGAGCCAGGATCAGGCCAATTTCTACCTTCTGGTCGCGCTCATTCTCGGCACACCGTTCTTCCTGTTCTTCGGCTGGCTCTCCGACAAGGTGGGGCGCAAGTGGATCGTCGTCACGGGATGCGCGCTATCAGCCCTGCTGATCATGCCGTTATTCCAGAGTCTGGCGACTTACGGAAACCCTGCGCTTGCAGAATTCCGCGCCAAGACTTCTGTGGTCGTGCACGGCAACGACTGCAGCGAGGATCAGTCCTGGATTGGCCAGCTATTCCGCCCGCAAGCGACGAAGGAATGTACGCGCGTGAAGGCATTCCTGACTGCGAATGCCGTTCCATACGTCGTGAAGGCCGATACTGCTTCCCTTAGCGTCCAGATCAACGAAGATCCGGCGACCGCCTTCGATGGAGCCAAGCTTCTAAAGGAGCTGACCGAACGAGGCCTCCCATCGGCGAAGGCGCCGGCTCAACCCAACGGTCCGATGGTGATCGCCATCTTGTTCGCTTTGGTCTTCCTGGCGACCATGGTTTACGGGCCGCTGGGCGCTCTTCTGGTCGAGCTCTTTCCTGTCCATATCCGCTACAGCGGCGTGTCCGTCGCACTGCAGCTCGGTAACGGCTGGATCGGCGGTTTTGCTCCATTCGTCGCAACGACGGTCGTCATCGCGAGCGGCGACATCTTCGGCGGGCTTTGGTACACGATCGCGTTTGCCGGTTTGACCGCGATCATCGGAGCACTCTTTCTGCCGGAAACCCGTGGTCGCGATATCCGAGGGCAATAGCGCGATCGCATACCTGCGGCGCCGAGTTTCGCCGTCGCAGGTCTTCGTTGGGATGCGCCACTCGAGCGGCGCATTCCACTGCATCAGACATGCGACAGGCGTTGGAACAATCTGGCGGCAACAATGGCAATATCACAAAAAATTCCGGTCACTATCCTCACGGGCTTCCTCGGATCCGGCAAGACGACGCTGCTGAATCAATTGCTCGAAAGCGACTTGATGGCCGAGTCAGCGGTCATCGTGAATGAGTTCGGAGCCATCAGCATCGACGCCGAGCTGGTCGTCGGCGTTGACGAGGAGATTCTGCAGATCAACAACGGCTGCATCTGCTGTACGGTCCGCTCGGATCTTGTTTCGACGATCACCAATCTTCTCTCAGGAACAAGGCCCATCCGCCGCATCCTCATCGAGACCACAGGGTTGGCCGATCCAGCCCCCATTATTCAAAGCTTTATTGTCGACGAGGTGCTTTCTGAAGTCACGGCGCTCGATGCAGTCGTGACCGTGGTCGACGCCATCAATATAGACCGGTGGCTCGCCGATCAGGGCTCCGGCGAAAACGTCGCGGCCGAACAGATCGCCTTCGCCGACGTCCTGGTGATAAGCAAGCTGGATCTTGTCGACCAAGACGCACGCGCCAGATGCGAGGCGACTATTCGGACCATAAATCCCATGGCTCCGATGGTCCGAGCGATCGACAGCCGGATTGACGTCGCCTCAATCGTCGACGTCAAGGCCTTCGATCTGAAAAACTGCTTGTCCATTGAACCGCTGCTGCTCTCTGAGCTCGAGCACGAGCATGATCTCTCGGTGGTCAGCGTCGAAGTACGCGCAGAACGCGCCCTCGACGGGCCTCGATTCTTCCGGTGGCTCAATGTGTTCGTCCTGGAGAATGGTGAGACCCTTCTACGCTGCAAGGGTGTCCTGTCGCTGGCAGGCGAGGCCCGGCGTTGGGTTTTCCATGGAGTCCATATGACGCTCGAAGGTCGACCAGGCAGGGCCTGGGCCTCGAATGAGCACCGCGCCAGCGCGATCGTCTTCATCGGAAGAGGGCTCGACGCAACGCGAATTCGAAATGAAATTTCGGATCTGACCTCGTCGGATACCAGTCTGGTCACGTGATCAAAGCCAGAAGAGGGGCGCTGTAACAATGAAGTTGCAACACTATCTAGGAGGCCTCGAAGGTCTCGATCCGATCTCGCTTGAAATGCGGGTGTTCGTGGAAGCTTGGGAGGAGAGGATCTTCGGCATCCACACGGCGATGATGGCACTGAGTTCGCAACTCGATCTCGAAGCAACACCGAGTACATTCAACACCGAATGGACCTGGGCCGACCTGCGCAAGGGCGCAGAGTCGATGAATCCGTTCGATTACTTCAAATTCCGCTACTATGAGAAGTGGCTGGGCGGAATCTCTGCGTATTTCGTCGCGAAGGGTTACATCACTCAGATCGAACTCGACGCGCGAACCGAAACCTTCTTGACGTCAGCCCCAGTCATGCCGAAAGGCGGAGACGCGGCTGTGGACGCTCGCGTGCGGAAATATCTGCTGATCGGCGACGATCCGAAACGGGAGCGCTCGACCCAACCGCGCTTCGCGGCCGGCGAGGCGGTTTGCGTCGCCGATCCGAAATCGGTCGATCACACTCGCTTGCCAGGGCATCTTCGGAACAAGGCGGGCATTATCGATAGCGTGTATCCTGACGCTTACACTTATCTTTGCGAGATCGGGCCGGACGGGATCGGCAAAGCAATGCCCGTCTACTGCGTCAAATTCGATCCCGAAACTCTGTGGCCAGGAAATACCGAGCAGAATTTTACTTTTTACGCAGACCTGTTCGAGGCCTATCTCGAACCGGCCATCGCATCCTGAGGAGCCACATGATGCAACGTTTCGAGTATTCCACGGATCGAGAAACGGTGAACGCGGCGCGCGTCCGCGCGCTGGAGGCTCTGCTCATCGAGAAGGGAGTCATCACGCGCGAGACTGTCGACAAGATCATGGCAATCTTCGCGACTGAAATGGGCCCGTTCAATGGCGCCAAGCTTGTTGCGAAAGCGTGGGTCGATCCGGCATTCAAGAAGATTCTGGCCGAAGACACCATGGCTGCGGTCGAACAGATGAAGTTCGTGACCGGGGGAGCCGGCGCCGAAGGCGAGCATATGCGAGCGGCGATCAACACGCCGGAGGTGCACAATCTCATCATCTGCACCCTCTGTTCCTGCTATCCTTGGCCGATTCTGGGCCTGCCGCCCTATTGGTACAAGGATCCTTCGTTCCGCGCGCGAGCTGCACGCGAGCCCCGCAAAGTGCTGAGCGAATTTGGTCTGAACATTGGGCCGGAAAAGGAAATCAGGACCTGGGACAGCAGCGCCCAGATCCGCTGGTTCGTTGTCCCGGAACGACCGGCGGGCACCGATACCTTCAGCGAAGAGCAGTTGGCAGCTCTTGTCACACCCGAGTCGATGATGGGCGTCGCGATCGTCAAGCCGCCGAGCACCTGAAGCGATGCAAACAAATTTCGAGCATTTCGCCCTGGGAAGCATGTTGGGGAAGACCGACATGCCACCCAAGGATAACGGAAGCCTTTGCTTCGGCGCGCCTTGGGAGCGTCAGGCATTCGGCCTGGCGCTTGCTCTCTCCAAACAAGGCTTGTTCGAATGGGAGGATTTCCGCTCGGAAATGATATCAAGCATCGCCGCTTGGGAGGCCACCCACGACGAGACCGACCCAAGCTGGGACTACTACGAGATCTGGCTCACCGTAGTTGAGCAGATGGTGCAACGATCCGGCTTGATCGAGCAATCGGCCCGGTCGTATTTCTAGGCGTCTCGATGTCGGGTCGATGCAGCGGGGCCCCAGAGCGCGGCGGGCTGGACTTGATCGTACGTACACTTAGCGAGCGCTAGAGAGATAGATCTGCGAGGGCCTTCGCGCCGATCATCTGGTGAATGTAGCCGTACGAATTGTGCCCCAGCGCACAAAATCGTGGATTTGGTGCCCAGGGGCGGAATCGAACCACCGACACTGCGATTTTCAGTCGCATGCTCTACCAACTGAGCTACCTGGGCGTGCTCCAAAGAGGGGCCAAAGCCCATCGAGCGGGCGGTTTATAGTGGGCTGAAGGCTGCCTGTCCACCCGGCTTCACCAAGAGGCTTCGCCGGGCGCGGCCCGGCTGTGCACAAGGTCGGGCGGGCTTGCTGGAGCTGGCGTGCTGCGCGGGCATCATTCACTTAGAATGTTGATATTACTTGTTTATTCTTCTCCATCCGCCTCGTCATCCCGGCCGGGGATGACGTAGGAGCCTTTCAGCCAGCGGTTCAGATCGACGTCGCGGCAGCGCGAGGAGCAGAACGGGCGGGTGGCCTCGGACTGCGGCTTGCCGCAGATCGGGCAGGTTTTGAGGGGGTTTGCGGGCTTTTTCACCTGGTCGTCCATAGGGTGCTCAGCTTGCACGAGGTGAGAGAGTTCAAGAGCCTGTCGCCAAAGGGGTTCCTCCGGCGGAAGTGCAGGCGTTCCGGCCAGATTCCCGCGGGGCAATTCTACTGTGCATGGGGTTGTTTTCGCGATTTTTACAGGAGCGGCTTGTCGGCTCAGACGGCGGTGGCATTGAGCCAGCCGAAGCGGATCGGGAAACCTTCGCCGCCGAGCAGCGTGGTGGTCTCGTAGAGCGGCAGGCCGACCACGTTGGTGTAGGACCCCACCATCTTGACCACGAACGACCCCGCGATGCCCTGCACGGCGTAGCCGCCGGCTTTGCCGCGCCATTCGCCGGAGCCGATATAGGCCTGGATGTCGTCCTCCGAGAGGCGCTTGAAGCGGACGCGGGTCTCGACCAGGCGCTGGCGGAAGGCCTCGCGCGGCGTCACCAGGGTGATTGCGGTGTAGACGCGATGGTTGCGGCCCGACAGCAGCCGCAGGCACTGCGCGGCCTCGTCGACGAGATTGGCCTTGGGCAGGATGCGGCGGCCGACCGCCACCACCGTGTCGGCGGAGAGGATGAAGGCGCCGCGCAGCTCGTCGTCGAGCTGCACTGATTTGAGCGCCGCATCCGCCTTGGCCCGCGCGAGCCGGTTGGCGCAGGCGCGCGGCAGCTCGCCCCGCTTCGGCGTCTCGTCGACGTCGGCGGGCCGGAGCGCGTCCGGCTCGATGCCGGCCTGGTTGAGCAGCGACAGGCGCCGCGGCGAACCGGAGGCGAGAACGAATTTGGGGCGGCCGAGCATCAGGTGATTTGGGGAATGAAGCAGGGGGTGAATTGCGCGCGGAACCTATCGGACGGGGGCTGATTTCACAACCCGGGAACCCGGACTTTACTGATTCGACGGGTACGGGATGCGTGTGCCCGCAGTCTGTGACGCGGGTGTTACGGGCGCCGAATGCTACCCGTTCGCCGCGCCCACCTTCGAAAACCGCCGGCGGATGCGCAGCAGGAGCTGGTCGCAGACGTCACGGTAAGCCGCCAACTTCTGGTCGCGGCTGCCTTCCATGGTGGTGGGATCAAGCGTCGGCCAATACTCGACGTCGGCGGCAAGTGTGCGGGTCAGCTCCAGCGCCTTGTGATGCGCCTCCGGCGACAGCGTGATGATCAGGTCGAAATTCAGCCCTTCCCAATCCTCCAGCTCCTCGAAAGTCTGCGGCTTGTGGGTGGAGATGTCCTGGCCGAGCTCGGCCATCACGGACACCGCGAACGGATCGAGCTCGCCGCGCCTGGCGCCGGCCGACTTCACGTAGAGGCCTTGCGGAAACATGTGCCGCAGCAGGCTCTCGGCCATCGGCGAGCGCACGCTGTTCATGGCGCACGCGAACAGCACCGATTGCGGATCGCGTGCGCGTGGCGGACCCGCCATCGCGCTTAACCCTTCCAGTGCAGGACAGTAATGAGCGTGAACAGCCGGCGCGAGGTCTCGAAATCGACCCGCACCTTGCCCTTCAGCCGCTCCTGCAGCGTGCGCGAGCCCTCGTCATGGATGCCGCGGCGGCCCATATCGATGGCCTCGATCTTGTCCGGCGTCGCGGTGCGGATCGCCTGGTAGTAGCTGTCGCAGATCATGAAATAGTCCTTCACGATCCGCCGGAACGGCGTCAGCGACAACAGATGTGCGACCACGGGCGTGCCGTCCTCACGGCGGATGTCGAACATCAGGCGGCTGCCGGTGATGCCGATATGCAGCGTGAACGGCCCCTTCCCGTCGGCGCCCTCCGGCGCGAACAGGTTCTGTTCGATCAAATCGTAGATCGCGATCGCGCGCTCATGCTCGATGTCGGGGCCGGAACGGCCGATCGAGTCCTCGTCGAGCGTGACGCCGACGATGCGATTGGTCGAGTCGTCCTGTTCGGGCGGCTGGGTCATGACAGGTTGAGGCGCAATCCAATCGAGCGCGAATGGGCATCTAGCCCCTCCGCCTTGCCGAGAATCATCGCGGCCGGACCGAGCGCACGCAGCTGATCCGGGCCGCATTTCAGGATCGAGGTGCGCTTGAGGAAATCGTGCACCGAGAGCCCCGACGAGAATCGTGCCGAGCGCGCCGTCGGCAGCACGTGGTTGGAGCCGCCGACGTAATCGCCAATCGCCTCCGGCGTGTGCGGCCCGAGGAACACGGCGCCTGCGTTGCGGATCCTTGCGGCGAGCGCGTCGGGATCATGCGTCATGATCTCGAGATGCTCGGCGGCAATCGCATCCGCGAGCGGAATGGCGTCATTGAGGCTCTGCACCATGATGATGGCGCCGAAATCGGCCCACGAGGCGCTGGCGATCGCAGCGCGCGGCAGCGTCTTCAACTGCGCCTCGACGGCCTTTTCGACGTCGGCGGCAAGGCGCGCGGAATCGGTAATCAGGATCGACTGCGCGCTGGAATCGTGCTCGGCCTGTGCCAGCAGGTCGGCGGCAATCCAGTCGGCATTGCCGGTGTCATCGGCGATGACAAGCACCTCCGAGGGACCGGCGATCATGTCGATCCCGACCTTGCCGAACACCAGCCGCTTTGCCGCGGCGACATACGCGTTGCCGGGTCCGACGATCTTGGCGACGGGCGCGATCGTCGCGGTGCCATGCGCGAGCGCGGCAACCGCCTGCGCACCGCCGACGCGATAGATCTCGGTGACGCCGCCAAGCTTTGCTGCCGCCAGGACCAGCGGGTTGAGCTTGCCGTCGGGCGAGGGCACCACCATGACGAGGCGCGCTACGCCCGCGACCTTTGCCGGCACCGCATTCATCAGCACCGAAGACGGATAGGCTGCAGTGCCGCCGGGCACGTAGAGGCCGGCGGATTCGATCGCGGTGTAGCGCCAGCCGAGCTCGACGCCGAGCGAATCGGTGAAACGCTCGTCCTTCGGCAGTTGCCGGCTGTGATAGGTCTCGATGCGATCGCGCGCGAGCTTGAGCGCATCCAGGGTCGCTGCGTCGCAGGCTTTCACCGCGGCCTCGATCTCGGCGGCGGTGACGCGCAGGCCGGATGCATTGAGCGTCAACCGGTCGAACTTTGCCGTGGCCTCGAGCAGGGCGGCATCGCCCCGCTTCGCCACGTCGTCGACGATGGCTCGCGCGGCCGCCTCGACGTCGGCCGAGGCCTCGCGCTTGGCGGCGAGGAAGGCCCCGAATCGCTGGTCAAAATCGGCGCTGCTGCGGTCGAGACGAACGGGCATCTTGGCTTCTAACTGGTTTTTGGGGGCGCGGTTTGGCTCACCAGGCCCCTGCTCAATGGCGCGGCGGGGAAGCTGCGTCAACCCTTGGGCCGGGCCGTTCCCCTCCGGCGTCGTCCTGGCGAAAGCGGAATGCGTGGCCTTGGCATGCCACCTCACCCCTCCCCTTCAGCCTCCAACCCCGCTCCCAGCTGATCCGCCCCCAGATCAGTCAGTTCGCATTCCAGGCATTCGACGTCGAGGCGGATGGCGCCGCCTTGGGCAAACAGGAGCAGCGCGCTCCCGCCGGGGGCGTCCTGGCCGTGGAATTCGATGCCGACGAGATCCAGGACAGTGTCCGGCGCGTCGAGGTCGATGTTGCGCGACTTGCAGGCGAGCACGCGGTCGAAACGGAGGGCCGCCACCAGCCTGCGCGGCTCGGCCTCGCCGTCCAGTGTCTGCTCCCAGTCCAACCGGCTCATGCCGACGACCAGCCGCTTTTCGCTTTGCCGCCAGATGATGTCCGAGGGCTGCACGCGGGCGTCCTGGACGTGGGCCGAGATCACGGAGAGGTCGTCGGCGTCGAGTGCGATCAGTTTGAGCTGGGGAGACATCGACGGCGCTTTCTGCTTCGGGCGGACAGGGCTCAACGCGCGCGGGCGGCGAAATTTCCCTAGAACTAACGCCCCACTGGACTAGAGGCTATTGATATCCTCCATCTCCAGCACCTTTCGCGGATACCCCTCCCGCGCGACCCGGATCATCGCGCGGCCGATCTGCTCCGTCGAGGTGACGAGCCGCGGCGAGACCCGGCGCAGTACCGACCACAGTGGCCAACTTGCTGCATACACGGCCTGCACCCACGCGGTCTTGGAGCGGGCACCGTGGAGCGGTTGGATTGCACCGGGGCGGAACATGTAGGCCGCCTTGAACGGCAGCTTGAGCAGATCGTTCTCGGTCTTGCCCTTGATCCGCGCCCACATCCGCGAACCCTGCTCGGTGGAATCGGTGCCGGCGCCCGTGACATAGACGAATGTCATCTGCGGATTGAGCCGTGCCAGCGCGGTCGCCGCTGCGAGCGTGAGGTCATAGGTGAGATGGCGGTAGCGCTCCTCGCTCATGCCGATCGAGGAGACGCCGAGGCAGAAGAAGCAGGCATCGAAGCCGGTGAGCTGCGCTTCGATCGCCGAGTAGTCCGTGAAATCGCCGTGCGTGATCTCCGTGAGCTTGGCGTGGCGGACGCCGGTCGGACTGCGGCCGACCACGAGCACGCGATCGATGCCGGCATCGATCAGGCATTCGCGCAAGACGCCCTGCCCGACCATGCCGGTCGCGCCGAAGATGATGATCTGCATCGGGACCTCCCCGACAGGCTCGCGGCTCATGCGGCGGCCGCGATCTCGTCGAAGGATATACCGGTCAACGTCGCCGAAACATCCCACAGCATGGCTGACGAGGCGAAATCCTTTGCATGCGGCATGACCTTCGCCGGCCGCGGCGGCCCTTTCAATTCGAAGAACCAGTTGGGACCATAGTAGCCGCCCGGCTCTGCTGCCGGCGAGGTCGCCGCCAACAAAGTCGGCAGCGCGCCTTCCGCGGCAGACTGGCTGATGAAGGGCTGCAGCCACCGGCTCACACGCCACTGGAACGTGTTCGCACCCGGACCGTTCGAAATCAGATCGGTCCGCGCGTAGCCGGGATGTGCGGCAAGGCTCGTCAGACCCCAGCCTGCGGCGAGGCTGCGGCGCTGCAATTCCAGCGAAAACATCAGCATCGCCAGCTTGGACTGGCAATAAGCCCGCCACGGACGATAGGAATGCCTAGCCTGCAGATCGTCGAAATTGATCGCCCCGGAGCGGTGCGCAAGGCTCGAGAGGTTGACGACCCGAGCCGCCTTCGCCCGGCGAAGCTGCGGCAACAGCCGCGCCGTCAGCGCGTAATGACCGAGATAATTGGTGCCGAGCTGCATCTCGAAACGATCCGCCGTCTGCTGCCGCGTTGGCAGCGCCATCACGCCGGCATTGTTGACGAGCAGGTCGAGCTGCTCGTTGCTGGCGGCGAAGCGCCTGGTAAAATCGGCGACGGAAGCGAGGCTGGCGAGGTCGAGATGCTCGTAGGCGATCAGCGCATTGGGAAAGCGCTCGCAAATGCCCTCGATCGCGCGCAGGCCCTTTGCCTCGTTGCGTCCGGTGAGTATGATAATGGCACCGGCGCCCGCCAGCGCCATCGCCGTCTCGTAGCCGAGGCCGCCCGTCGCTCCGGTCACGACGGCAGTCTTGCCGCTGAGGGAGGGGATGTCTGCCGTGGTCCAGTCGGTCATGCCATAGCTCCGTCGGGGCTGGGAAAGGCCTCGCGACGGGTCTAAATGTGCACTGGGTGCAACTTTGCAAGTGGTGAAGTGATTTGAAGCTTTCGAAAGTTGCCGGGAAATCAGTCAACAGGCGCACCAAGCCATTGCCGGCAGGAGCAAAATCCGCTGATGGCCCCGGTCTGCGCCAGCGCAAATTGCAAGCGACCCGCGAGCGGTTGACCCGCGCCGCGATGGCGCTATTCCTGGAGCGCGGTTTCGAGGCCACGACCATCGACGATATTGCGGCCGCGGCGGACGTGTCGCGACGCAGCTTCTTCCATTATTTCGCCTCGAAAGAGGACGTGGTCGCGGCTTGGCAGGAAGGCGCCGCCGCCGCGCTGGTCGCGGAGGTCGTGGCGCGGCCGGCGGGCGAAACCATGCTGACGGCGGCGGAGAACGCGATCGCGGCGGCGCTCAAGCGGATCGATCCGGCGGAGGCTGCGGCCATGTCGCGGCTCAAGCGCGATAATCCCGCGCTTCGGGCGCGCGACCAACTCAAATACGAGAAGCTCGAGCGGGCGCTGGCCGAAGGGCTCGCCCAGCGCGCCAGAACCAAATCGGACCAGCTGAAGGCGCGGCTCGTCGCCATGATCGCCACCGGCGCGATGCGCGTCGGCGGCGAGAGCTGGATCGCCGGAGGAGCGCGGGAGAAGCCGGAAGCTTTCGTCAAGCGCACCTTCGACGCGATCAGGGCAATCTTGGCGTGAGGCCGCTCACTCCTTGAAGAACGCCAGCAGGTCGGCGTTGATGGTCTCGGCGTGCGTCGTCGGCATGCCGTGCGGGAAGCCCTTGTAGGTCTTCAGCGTGCCGTTCTTCAACAGCTTGGCCGACAGCGGCGCGGAGTCGGCGTAAGGCACGATCTGGTCGTCGTCGCCGTGCATCACCAGCACCGGCACATTGATCTTCCTCAAGTCCTCGGTGAAGTCGGTCTGCGAGAACGCGACGATGCCGTCATAATGGGCCTTCGCGCCGCCCATCATGCCCTGGCGCCACCAGTTCTGGATCACCGCTTCCGACGGCTTTGCGCCGGGACGGTTGTAGCCATAGAAGGGACCGGCCGCGATGTCGCGGTAGAAGCTGGAACGGCCGGCAGCGAGTTGCACCTGGAAATCGTCGAACACGCTCTTCGGCAGGCCGCCGGGATTGGCCTCCGTCTTCACCATCAGCGGCGGCACCGCGGAGAGGATCGCGGCCTTCGCCACCCGGCTCTCGCCGTGGCGCGCGATGTAATGCACTACTTCGCCGCCACCGGTGGAGTGGCCGACATGGATTGCGTTCTTGAGATCGAGATGCGCCGTTACGGCCGCGAGATCATCGGCATAATGATCCATGTCGTGGCCGTCGGCGACCTGCGACGAACGGCCATGGCCGCGACGGTCATGCGCGATGACGCGATAGCCGTGCGTCACGAAGAACATCATCTGCGCGTCCCAGTCGTCGGCCGACAGCGGCCAGCCGTGGCTGAACACGATCGGCTGGCCCGAGCCCCAGTCCTTGTAGAATATCTCGACGCCGTCCTCGGTGGTGATGGTGGGCATTACTAGGCTCCTTGAATGATCAGGCGAACGCCATCGGCTTGAAGCGGCGCCAGGCGCCGATGGTGAGCACCACGAAGAACACCAGCACGAGGCCCTGCACCACGGCGAACACGGGACCTCCCGGTGGATTTGGTGCCACGGCAGGTGCGAGCGCGGCGAGCGCCGGCACCTTCAGGAACGACTGGATTACCAGCACGAAGACGTTGAAATACAGCGAGATCATCGCGGTCACGATGTAAACCGGACGCCAGATGCCAGAGAGCTTCATGCCGTAGATCGCGAGACAGGCGATCGCGAGCAGGACCAGCGAGATGATGCCGATGATATGCGACGGCAGCAGCTCCTTGAACGGAAACAGGAAGCCGGTGGCGCTGGTGAGGATCGTGAACAGCAGGAAGATCGCGGTGAGGCCCGGCATCGGCTTCGAGCCGAGCAGGCCAAACATCACGACGAGGCCGGCGACGATGCCGATCAGGCTGATGATGACATGAACCAGCGTGAAGGCGGGCAAGCTCAACCCAAGAACCATGACATCTCTCCTAATCTCCGCATTGGGATCGGATTGATATTACGGTCCTCATCGGATTGCCACCTGCGCGACGTCACACATGCGTGCGCAGCCATGCGTCATCGTGCGAATCGAAAAACGCATGGCTGAATTTTTTGCAACGCTGTCACGAACGACGACAGTTTGTAGTGCGTAGCCCGGATGGAGCGATAGCGTAATCCGGGATTTTCGCATGCAAATGCATAGCCCCGGATTACGCTGCGCTCCATCCGGGCTACACGACGAAAGTCGCGGCTCACACTTCCTTGGTGTCGAAGATCAACAGGTCGGCGCCGCCAGTGGCGAATTTCGGCACGTCGCCGGCGGCCGCCTTGCCTGCTTCGCTGCCGAAGGCCGACTGGATGGCGGCGACGTTGTCGAAGGTGAGAATGGCAACAAGGTGAATTCCGGAAGGCCCGGCGGGGGAGCCGACCGTGCCCGTGCTGACGGCGTATTTCTTCAAGCCGGGAAGTTTCTTGGCGAGCGGAATGTGGGTCTCGGCATAATGCTTGTCGAAAGCGGCAACATCCTTGGGCGTCTTGTAGAGCACGACGAGTTCGGCCATTTAGTCCTCCCGTTAATAGTTTTCTTTGTCGATCCTCATGGTGAGGAGCGTGCGAAGCACGCGTCTCGAACCATGAAGGCCCGGCTTTTGCAGCTGGGCCTTCATCCTTCGAGACGCGGCCTTCGGCCGCTCCTCAGGATGAGGGGAGATAGTCCCGCATCACACCGCAGGATGGCAAGCCTCATTCGACTTGCCATTTACTTGCCTTGTCCCTGACTAAAGCGCCGGTTTTGCGGCGTCGCCGAGGAAGCCGTGCAGGGAGGCCACGACCTGCGCGCCCTCGCCGATGGCGCCGCCGACGCGCTTGACCGAGCCGGAGCGGACGTCGCCAACGGCGTAGACGCCGGGCACCGACGTCTCCAGCGGCGCGACCAGCCGGCCCTGGTTCTGCTCGGACTGCGCGCCGGTGACGACGAAGCCGCCGCGATCGAGCGTCACGCCGCAGCCGTCGAGCCAGCTGGTGGCGGGATCGGCGCCGACGAACAGGAAGAGATTGCGGATGTCGGCGAAATCCTCGTCGCTCGAGAGCCGGCTCTTCCAGCGGATGCGCCGCAGCAGCGAAGCCTCGTCGCCTTCGAGCGCCGTGATCTCGGTGTTGAACATCAGTTCGATGTTCGGCGTGGCTTCGATGCGCTCGATGAGATAGCGCGACATGCTGGCGCCGAGGCCGCCGCCGCGGATGATCATCAGCACCTTTTTGGCGTGTCCCGACAGGAACACGGCGGCCTGTCCCGCGGAGTTGCCGGCACCGACCAGCGCGACCTCCTCGCCGGCGCACAGCTTCGCCTCGACCGGCGAGGCCCAATACCAGACGCCGCGGCCTTCGAACTTGTCGAGGTTCTCGATCTCGGGCCGGCGATAGCGCGCGCCGCTTGCGACCACCACCGCGCGCGAATGCAAGGGATCACAGCCGTCGAGCGCCACCGAAAACGCGCCGTCCTTGCGCGTGCAGTCGAGCGACTTCACCGTCACCGGGATCATGATCTCCGCGCCGAACTTTTGTGCCTGGTTGAAGGCGCGCGCGGTCAGGGCCTGGCCGGAAATTCCGGTCGGAAAGCCGAGATAATTTTCGATGCGCGCGCTGGCGCCGGCCTGGCCGCCGAAGGCGCGGGTGTCGAGCACGGCGACCGAGAGGCCTTCGGACGCGGCATAAACGGCGGTGGCGAGCCCGGCCGGACCGGAGCCGACGATCGCGACGTCGTAGATGCGGTCGTTGCGCGGGCCGCCGATCATGCCGATCGCGCGCGCAAGCTCGGTTTCGCCGGGATTGCGCAGCACCGCACCATCGGGAGTGACGACCAGCGGCCAGTCGTCCGGCTTGGGCGAATAACGCGTGATGACGTCGGCGGCGTCGCGATCGCGCGCGGGATCGAGCAGATGATGCGGCTGGCCGTTGCGGGTGAGGAAGCCCTGCAACCGCACCACGCCGGCCGAATGCGACGGACCGATCAGCACCACGCCGCCGACGCCGCCCTGCAGCAGATTGACCCGGCGGAGGATCAGCGCGCGCATGATGCGCTCGCCGAGCTCGGCCTCGGCGACCAGCAGCGCGCGCAGCCGCTCCGGCGGCAACAGCAGCGTCTCGACATCGCCTTCGGCGCGGCCGTCGACCAGCGCCGGCCGTCCGGAGAGCTGGCTCAGCTCGGCCAAAAATTGCCCCGGCCCCTGGTCGATCAACGGCGTGACATGACCAAGGCCATCGCGCTGGGTGATGGCGACGTGGCCCTTCAGCACGACGAACATGCCGGGTCCCGGCTTGCCGGTCTCGAACAGGAATTCCCCATCGGCATAGTTGCGGACCTCGCCGAAATGCCTGACACGCTCGATCTCGGCTGATGTCAGCGCCGGAAAGGTCTGCTCAGGGCGGGTGAACCGCGACATCTGCGCGTCACTCTCGGGTCGTTGCTGCTCGTCCTGCCCCATTGCCACGTCTATGCACTCCAAAAAATTCTAGTCGCCGGTCTTGCCGGTTATCTCGCCGGCGGGCCCCTCATCTAGGGAATCATCTTCGTTCTGCGAGGGGCCGCCACTTGCGGCCCGTTCGCGCGCCTGCATCTTTCGCCGCTTCAGGTTTTCGCGCAGCGCCGATTTGAGCCGGTCGTCGCGGGACGCCCTCGCCTGTCTGGAGTCCTGCCTCGTGCTCTTGTCGTTCTCGTCTGCCATCGGGGTCCATTACAGCGATCGGCGATAACATGCCCGAGGAATAAGGCAGCTCAAGAGGCCCGCGCGATCCGATCGTGCGAAAATCGAAATGGATCGAATCCGGCGCATCGGGCAACTGGCCAGTTGGGTGGGGATATCGGAACCGAATCCGCGGAAAGTCGGCCGTTTCGAGCCAAAACAGGCATTTTGGCCCCGATATCGACCCGATTTTATCGCTTTGGCGGAGCTAGCAAGCTTGCACAGGAGGGGGGCTTGTGGCAGATATCGGCCCGCTTGGTAGGCCCCTCGTGGCGGCCGATTCTTACCCCAGCACATGCTGCCGTAGCTCAGTGGTAGAGCACTCCATTGGTAATGGAGAGGTCGACAGTTCAATCCTGTCTGGCAGCACCAGTCATCCTATTGGATGCATTGATTTTATTGGAAATTCGGTCCTGAGTGCCACACAAGAGTGCCACACAGACCAATGGTTTCCCTAAAACTTCGCATGGACAAACGCGCCGCTTCTACCGTTCCTCAATTTCGTTGTCGCGTCCCGACTAAGCTGGTTGATCAGCTACGCGGTAAGAGGATTTTGCTGCATCTGTCGCGTCGGACTGAACCGGCCTGCATCAAGGTCGTGACAATCGGCACCGACGTGGCGTTCAGCCTTGAAACCACCGATGAAACGATTGCCGGCGCGCGTCACGCGGACGCTCTGGAGCACTTGCAGCGTCTGTTCGATCTAACCGCAGCGGCGCCAATCAAGCTGTCTCATCGCGAGATGGTCGCCTTAGCCGGTGCCGTCTATCACACCTATGTTTGGGTCCACGAAGACAATCCTGGGGAGCCTGGAAGATGGGCGTGGCACAAGGGACTTTCGCGGGCCATCTATGAAGGCCGCATACGAGACGCACCACCAGCCACGCTGAAGGTTGACGATGCAGGTACCGGCCTCGTCATATTTGGCTCCGGCGATTTGACAGAAGCTATCAATGCCCTGCCCGCCGGTCAGTATGACGGACTTGAGGGTCGCTTCGGTCTGTTGGCTGACTGGGCTCTGATCAGACACCGCGTCCGCCTTGCTCCCGATCAACGGAAGCACTTCCTTAAACTCGTCGCAGCAGCCTCATTGGATGCCGCTTGGCAACTCCGTCGGAATGCTGAAGGCGACTACCGCCCCGATCCCATGGCGCAGCGCTTCCCGCCGATCGAATCCGTTGCAGCGCTCAAGCCGAATCAGACAATCAGCGGCCTATTTGACTTGTGGTGGAAAGAAGCCAAGGCCACTGGCCGCTCTCAGAGCACCCACGACACTTACAAGGGCGCAATCGACAGGCTGATTAAACACCTCGGACACGACGATGCCGGCCGCGTGTCTGAGGACGATATGCTTGCGTTCAAGAATGCCCGACTCAAGGTGGTGAGCGCCAAGACATTGAAAGACGGCGACCTACCCGGAATAAAGTCTGTGTTCGGATGGGCAGTTGATAATCGAAAGCTTACAAAAAATCCGGCGGACGCAATCAAAGTCAAATCGGAAAAGAAAATCCGCACCCGATCGAAGGGTTTCACGGATGAGGAAGCCAAGGCGATATTCGTTGCATGCCTTGAATACGTCCGGAAGCCGAAAGAGGATGCACGCACCGCCGCCGCCAAGAAATGGGGTCCACTCATCGCGTGTTACACCGGTTGCCGGATTGCTGAGGCGCTACAGCTTCGCAAAGAGGATATCCGCGAAGAGTCCAACCATCGCGCGTTCGATTTCAACCCGGCTGCTGGCAGCATCAAATCAGGCTCGTATCGAATTGTGCCAGTGCATCAACACCTGATCGATTTGGGATTTCTGCGCTTTGTTGAAGGCTCCGACGACGGCCCGCTATTTGCGAGGGGCAGTTACAAGCGTGTCGTGGATTTTGTTCGAGCGGTCGTAGCCGACAAGCGCGTCCAACCTAACCATGCCTGGAGGCACCGCCTCAAAACGATTGCCCGTAACCTTGGGCTGGATCACCGAGTCGTTGATTGCATCCAAGGGCACGCGGCGCGAACCTCCGGCGAGGACTACGGGGACGTGACGGTGATGGCCATGGCCCGCGTGATCTCTGCTATTCCGCGAGTTGTCTTGTAGCAGACTTTCTCTGCGGCCACGATTTGCGCAACCTCGTTCTCGGTGGCGGCTTCTCGCTCAGAAACGTAGAGGTGTCTAGCTAAAGAACAGACCGCCCGCCATGCACGAGGGTTAGCCATCATGAGGCAGGCTTCGCGCCAAGCGAACGTTTTAATGATCTTCGCTTCCTTCGAGTTCGTTCCAGTGGCAATTGAGAACTTTGCAGCAACGAACATGCAGGCCGTATCCAACGCCTCGCGATCGTTCTTGCCGCAGGCGTTCAGATCGGCTTCCTCACCTTGCCATCGAAGCTGAGCCGCCATCCCAGCCATTAGAAAGATACAATAGTTTAAGGCTTGAACTTTGCTTGCTTTGTTTAAGAGTCGCCAATCACAAGGATGTTCACCAAAGGCGACACGCCCGTCTGTTAGGTGTTTGTCGCTGGGGATTACAGACACATGATCAAAGCGCACGTTTAAAACTATAGCTGCAACAGCATGTCCAGCTTCATGATAGCACGCCCCTTCATTGTCGTTAAACTGCGCGAGATCGGGATCTACGCTCTGGCTAGTCAAGCTAAAATCTTCGGAGGCCGCGATAATTCGGTGTCTGTCGAGAAGTAGTCCCATCAGTAAAAAAGCCCCTGGCGTGTAACCATCGTCGAGGGCCATATATAGTTCGTCATTTCAAAATCGCGATGCTGCGTCAGCAAGCGCCACGCCGATAGGCTTGATCGAGATCGACACTGTCGGTCGGGGACTTCAGCCAGTCGCGAGCCCACCTCGGAGATATGAGGTGATCTGTCTCGAACTCACATCCGGAAAGTTGTGAAGCGGTCAGCCATAAGGCGTTGATGGCCTCAAGTACTCGGCGAATCTGTGTGGAGAAAAGTTCAAACGGGTGCCCATCGTCGTGTGTCGGCTTGGCGATGTAGACTTCGTCAAGCCGCTCAATCGTGTATCCGCGGTAGAAAAGATTCGTCACTTGCTTCGCTCCCTGCCTAAGTGATGCAAACCAACTGTGACCGAAACCTCATTTGCATTCCACAGCAATCCGTTTGCATTTTCTCCGTAGTTTTCCCGGACCCTTAGGTCCGGGATCATCTTGTCCTGTGGTCAGGTGTATTCGCTTGCTGTGTCGTGGGTTCGCCAGTTCATCGACTCGTCAATCCGGCGCTGCACCAGCGTGGCCAGCGCTTCCGGATCATGAGAGGAGCCGTGGATGTTTATCGCCACGTTGCCCGGGACAGAGCGCGCGTCGCCAGCACCCGCCCCAGGTCTCACGGCTGACGGAGACGGGACGTTCTGGATCATCTCGCTTGGCGTCGGTACGTTGCCGATAGCGGACTCGCTCTTTAAGTGCTCCTCAACATCGCGGCGATAGGCCTCGGAACCAGCATGGCCGCGCTTCCCGCCCCAGTTGCTGACGCCCCAATCGAGGTACTCATTGCCGCCGCGTTTGATCATCTGGCGACCGCGACCGCCTCTCAGGCTTCCGTTCGGATCAGTCGGCAATCCCTGGTCAGTGAAGCCGCCTATGATGTGCGAACCACTAGCCGCCGTGTCGATTGCGCCGTACATCTTGGCCGCGACCTTCGGATGCGATCTGAGATAGGCGATGGCTCCAGGCAACTGGCCACGGTTGACGGGACCATAGAAGCCGCTGAAGAGCCCCCCAGAACCGCGCCGGTGATCGTCGATCCTGCCGCCAGTCATGTCCAATCTGTTGAACAGCGATTCCGCGACGGGAACAGGGTCTTTTGCCCCTTCAAGGTACAGCATCGCTGCGACCCGCTCTCTGAGAGCCGGGTCTTTATCCATGTCATCCCTGAAGCGAGCACGACGGCCAGCGAGGTAGGTAGAGCTTTGCAGGCCGTTCCCGACGCTCATGTCTGCGACGCCACCGGCAGCCGGCCCGATGTATGGGACCTTGTTCGCTCCGGTGATCGCCGCGACCTCGTCACGGCCGATGATGCTGCCACTGCGGCCGACTCCGACGGCGGGGAGCGTCTGACCGGGCACGCTCTTCATCAGGTTAGGGACGCCACCGATGTAGCCGCGTCCGCCAAGACCAAAGGAGCCGGGACCGCCGCGTGCTCCACCGATGGCGGCGTATTGCAGACCACCCACCATGCCGCCGTTGATGAATGCAGCACGCTCGACCTTGCCGCCGAATCTGCCAAGCTGGTCAGCAAGATCATCGGCTCCGGTGCGGCGCATGCCGGTGAAGTCAGTCGAGCCGCTGTAGCTCGATTTTTTGTACAGATTACTCCGATAATTTCGCTGGCGCTCACGCCACTGGCTGGTGGTTTCCCCAGGTTGCTTCACGTTGGCGTCGGGAACACCATCATTCTGATGACGCACAGCGAACATGCTCAACAATGCGACTGCGGCCGGTATGCCGCCGATGAACGCGAGGGCATTGCCCAACCCGCTCAGCCCCAACGTGACAGCGGCCAGAACGGACAGGAGGGGCGATAATGCCGCCAAGGCGACGGTCAGTCCGGTCAGTTGCGCGACAAGGTTGCCCATCTCGCGTGCATCGGCCAGATTCTTCCCAGCGAGGAATCCAAGCGCAGAGAACGCGGTCTTGAGCCCGCTGGCAAACTCGCGAATGCCTTCCGCGAATCCTTTGCCGAACTCGCGCCACTTCGCGGCAGTCCCGGCATCGAAGTTGTCAGCCACGGATTTGACGACCTCGCCCCAATCCTTGAGTCCGAAGCCCTCGCGAGCGCCATCAATCAGCGATGCGAAGTGTTCTTTGATCGTGTTGAAGTCGAAAGAGTCCGCCAGATTGATGACGGAGTCGGAGATTTGGTCAAACCAGACCTCAAGACCGGCGCCAATCTTTTCCCAGACCAGACCCAGCGCCGCACTGATTGACGCCCATCGTCCTTGCATCGAACGGATCTTCTGCAACGCTGTCTTATCGAGAAAGCCGGGTTTGTTTTCGACGTCCTTCAGCACGTCTCGCAGCTTGTCCCGACCGAGAACCATGGTCAGGAGTTCATCCATAAATTCGCGACCAGCGATCTGCTTCGCGACTCTAGTGCGAAGCTTCTCCGGCATCGAAGCGAGCTTATCCAGCATCTGCTGGATTGCTTGCATCGGGTTGTTCCGCATGGCCACCGCCATGCCGGAGCGTCCGCCGAAACCAAGCGCGTTGCCGGCGGCGCTTAGGTCTTTGGCTTGCTGTCCGTGGGCGCTATCCGCACCGGCCACCTGCGAGGTGAGAAAGGATATGAAGGTGCCGGCCTTGAATGGCTGGATGCCGAGCGAAATACCGGTTGCGTCGAGGGCAGCCAATTGCTCCGGCGTCATCTTTGTAGTTGCAAGCGCAGACAGACTGCGGCGCATCGCCTCGATGATCTCGTTTCCATCAGCTGCGGTCGAGTTGTTCGCGACCGCGACCGCGTTCAAGATTTTGCTGAAGCGGCCGGTGTCCCACGGCATCTGCGTCGATAGACGACCGAGCAACTTGCCGACTGCTTCCGGGTTTACGTCGAGACCGGCTTGCGCCTTCAGGGCCAACTCAGCGAACTGGCCAGCGAATTGCTTTGCCACTCCGGCCTTCAGCCCTTCAACCGCTGTGTCGATGACCTTGGTGCTTCCGACTCCGTACTTGATGCCGGCCTTGTCCCCGAAGTCCTGGCGAAGTTTTGCGACCTCGCCCTTAGTTAAGTCACCGAACATCTCGGCACGGACTTCCGCTGCCTGGGTCTCCATGCGCTTGCGGAGTGCAGACGCTATACCAGCCCCTGTGATGGCGGCGCCGGCTGCAATGGTACGGATTCGAGGGGCGGGCAGTAGGCCGCTTCCACCGCCGTATGACCGACCCGAACCGGCACGACGTTCCACGGCAGCGCGGCGTTCAATCTGGCGAAGGTAGTTGGACTCGAGACGTTCGAGCGCAGCATAGGTTCTCCGTGCGTCGCTCAGGCGCTGCGCGCTGGCCTTGCTCCAATCGGTCGAATAGTTACGGGCGGCGGACCGGCTGAGGTTGGCCATGCCTCGCAATTGGTCTGCTGCCGCTTTCGTCGAGCGGCTGAGCCCGTCGAAGGATTGCATGCCGGCGCGACCAACGCTGCTGAACGAAGCGTTGAAACTCTTTGCGGCGGACTCCAGCTTTTTGATATCCGCGATGACCTTGCGGAGTGCCGGAGACATTTCGTTGATGGCCGTGAGTCTAGCGCGAACGTCGAGGGTTTCGGACATTGAGTGGGTCTCTTGGTTGAGGCGAGTAAATCGCCTTTTCGAAAATGCGCTCATGCGGCGCTTGGAATGGTGACGCCCGATTATTTCGGGGGTGGGGGTGCTGAAAATGGCCTTTTGGAGATTCGAAGTAGGAGGGGCTTGGCCGACCGAGGGGCTATGCCGCATAAAAAACTCGCGGCTTCACCCCGCGCTCGTGACCGCTGGGAAACCTTCGCTGCCCTTGCGAGCGTGAAGCGCATGCGGGCGCACCGACCGGCAGTCTCGCGGCAGCCCTCGCGATAGCGTGGGGAGCACAAGGGCAGGCAGGACCACCGCGCAGCCGATGTTGCAGAGAGGCGGGCGCCGAACCTGGGAAAATTACGGGTGCTCAAAATCCGCTTGCAATCGCTCCCCGGGTGATATTACAAACTAGTCAACGAACGTAGGCTAGAATGTAAATAGGGCTTGCAGATGATCGCCACGGGCAAATGGGTTGCGTACTACAGGGTCTCTACCAAGCGGCAGGGTGCGTCTGGGTTGGGTAGCGCTGCTCAGAAGGCAGCAGTCAGACAGTTCTTGAATGGCGGTGACTGGACTCTGGTTAAGGAGTTTGAGGAAGTCGAGAGCGGCAAGAGAGACGAGAACCGGCCCAAGTTGCAAGCGGCCATTGCCGCATGCAAGTTGTTCGGCGCGACGCTGGTCATCGCCAAGCTGGATCGTCTCAGCCGCGATGCTCATTTTCTTCTCGGTCTTGAGAAGGCAGGCGTTGACTTCGTTGCCGCCGACATGCCGAACGCCAACCGGATGACAGTTGGCATCATGGCCGTCGTGGCTCAGGAAGAGCGGCGCATGATCTCCGAACGCACCAAGGCCGCCCTACAGGCCGCGAAGGCCCGTAACGTGAAGCTTGGCGGTCAGCGTACCTATGCAGACGGCAGGCCAGTCACTCTGACCATGGATGCCATAGCGAAAGGCAGAGAGACGATTGCAAAGCGTGCCGACGACAAAGCCGCACGGATCATGCCGGCCATTCGTGAGCTACAGGCGGATGGCGTAACGTCTCTGACCGGCATCGCCGCTGGTCTCAACGATCAGGGCATTCCGACGCCACGCGGCGGCAAATGGCAGGCGGTGCAGGTCCAGCGTGTTCTGGAGCGGGCTACCGCAGGCTGACGCAATAGTCGCCAGCGCTGGCGAATGACCCGGTCGGACACGCACGGCCGGGAAGCCGGGCAAAGGCCCGTGGCGAGTCCTGATGGAGCGCGATGCAGCACGGCCCCGACGCCAGATAGTTGACCGGACATGTGCTGCCCGTCTTGGTGATCTGATCGCGGCCATTGGTCGGCTGGCAGTACGGGCCGGCAAGAGCGGGGAGCGCGCCAGCGAAGATCAATGCGAACACTAGTCCTGCGAGAGGTCTCATCGTGTCGCGCTCCCCTGCGGACGGCGATGGCTGCCGTCCCATCGGTGTTACCCTGCCATCAGGACGTTCTCGCCCTGCAACTCGACCAACTTTGCATCAATGTCGGTTTGCTCGGCAAGAGCAGCTTCAAGTTCAGCCCGGAGCCCATAAAGATCGACGGACTCGAGGCGGTCCCGTGCTTTTTCGACTCGCTGATCGATCTCGGATTTTCTGCGGCGCAGATCGAATAATGCCAGCGCCTGACCGCGAGCGGCCCTGACGTTGGCCCCAACGTCATACTCGGAATTTCGGATTGCAGCGGGTCGTTTCATGTATTGATTTCCTTCCATTCAAGTTCAACGCTGGCGATTTCATCGGCGACCTCTTGAAGTCGCTCGGGGGTCTTGACGGTGACGGCGGCCAGCTTGGCTGCGGCGAGGCGTTCTTGCAGGCGTTCAACGCGCCGCTGATGCGATGATGGTTGCAGGTCGATCTGCGGTAGGTATCGGGCGGTCATCGCCATTCCCTCTCACGCTCGCGTAGCATCTTGCCGGTCATGGAATCTGCGGCATACCGGCGGCGGACTTCGTGCCAATCGTCCGGCGCTCGGACCTGCCTCCGGCTCGCTTTCACTTCGGCCGTCATTGAGGCGGTCAGATTGCCGACCGGTTTATTCGTCGTCGTCTGGTCGTTGTCCTGGCTGAAGAGCCGATTGCTCTCGGGGTCGGCGTACAGGGCTCTCAGTTCGTCGATCAAAGGCTTGCCATTGTGCGAGACGGTGCCATGTCCAAGCACCAGCCCCGTTGAGAACCGTGCTGCGAGTGCATCGACACCTTCTGGCGTGAGTGGAGGTAAGCCGTTTTCCTCAAGGAGTCCCTTGACGACGACGGCGGCGTTTGTCTCTCCATGGACTGAGAGGACGGTCATCACGCTGCCTCACGGCGAAGGGCAGCGATCAGGGCGCGCCGGCACCAGCTTGATCGGTTCGGCGCGCTCGGGTCGTCTGCCTGTGCGGCCCGGTCGATGTGTTCGATCAGGACTTTCGGAAGCAGCATCGAAACGTGCTGCATCGGACTCGTCAGAAGCTCATGGGCTTCAAACTGTTGTTTCACGTAGGGTCTCCAAAACGGAAAAGCCCGCGTGCCAGTGAAGGCAGCGGGCGGGTGGACGGGTGGTGGTGAAAATGAAACAGGGGCCGCTCTGGCCCCTTGCGATGTTGCCCTGTCTTTCCATGTTATTCGGCGGGCATTGTAGGCTATTGTGTACCACAGTCCCTGGCCAAAATCAATAAATTCTGGGTTGTTTCGGCGAAAGTGGCACATTTGTAATTGCTCTTTATTGAAGAGCGAAGATTCCAGGCGGCAGCTTCCCGTATGCTGTTTCGAAACATGATGCCCATCATGCTCAATGACGATTGTCATGCCATACTTGGTTCCTGGAGTTACTGAATGGCAACAGCTCCAAGGGAGCCATGGCGAGGCCGCTAGTGCGATTTGAGCGACGGGGGCCTGTTGGTGTTGCCCCCGTCCAGACCAACGCCTGTGCGACGCCCTGCTGGCCTTGAGCAGCCCTTCATCGGAAGCTGATGCCCTCACCTCTCACGACGCCGAGGTCATCCCTGAGCCCGGTCATGATGAGGCCCGCGGTACGGATTTTGACCTCATGAACGTTCTGGGCATTTGGCTTGCGGTTCGGGCAATAGATCTTCTGTACGATCTCGCTGTCACCGCTACGGGCGAGGACGACGGCGGCCTTACTGAGCCGATCTCCGGATTTCGCTGCCCTAACCCAGCGCATCCACGCCAGGACGCCCATGGCGCGTTCTTCGTCGTCGCGGCGGGACGAATACTTCGTCTGATCGGAGTCGAATGGCTTCATGGCACTCAGAACCCGGACCCGTTCAAGGGCGATCAGCTCCGCGTGTGACATACCGGTGGGGTGTTTCCAGTTCGAACGCAGGCCAGACGTGAGCCAGCGCCGTTCCTGATCGGGCGTCTTGTCGATGACCTCGACGGCCTCGACGATCAGCTGCCAGATCACGTCCCGGTGCTTCGCCTTGTCGCCCCTCAGGTCGCGGGCGAGTTCGGCGCCATGGTCGAGCCAGCAAAGCGTAGCGTCGGTATCGGAGCTGCGGAAGGTCTTGCTGACCTGGTTGATGGTCGTGGCAGGGGTGATGGTCATGGTCATTCCTTGGCAACGGTGGAGCTTCTACGGCGCAGCACCGGCATGGGATTCGGCAATTGTGAGGATGGAGATGATGCGACCGGCAGCGCAGTGGACGGCTGCCGGTCCTTCGATGCTGGCAGATTAAAAATACGCCTCTTCTGCCTCTTCGTCCTGTTGCTTCTCCTCTGCGTCGATATCGTCGGAAGGCGTCCAGACCTTTCCGCTGACGCAGTCGGCAAACGAGTGATCGGGGCCGGCTTGGTCGATGTTCATCACAGCCAGTGTGAAGTCGACTTGGCCTGATGCTTCTTGGAAGGCCTTCCAATTGCCATCCACCAAGACCCGATCTTCATCTTCGTCGCCCTCAAGTACTGGGTTTTCCGCGACCGGCCGGCCGAACTTGCCCTCATAGAGATTCTTCAGGAAGTGAAACTGCTGCCGTGCCGACATACAGGCGGATGTCGATATGGAATGCCCGTCAGCCTCATCAACAAATGCGCCAGCGCCAATGAGCGAAGCGAATTGCACATGCGTGTTCTTTAGGTGGGGTGGTGAGGTGAGTAGAGAGGAAGAGTCGGGTAACCGCCGTTCACCGTTTCCGGCGTCGCCGTTACCCTTCCTTGCATCGCCGTTACCGTTTCCGAGCGTGGCGGTTACCGTTTTTTCCATACGGTGATCCGCGGTTACCGTTTCCAGGTTACCGTTTTCTACGCGGCCGAACTCGCTCCATCCGCGTAGAAAATAGCGGTTGGTTTTGTTGCGACCGCCTCCACCGCCGCACCCCTTCTTGCCGGAAGCACGCTGGCCGGCATCTCGCAGCACGGTCAGCACTCCCTTCTTCTCAAGCTTCTGAACGTTCTCTTTAGCCGCCTTCTCGCTGCATGCACACTCAGCCGCCAACTTCCTGAAGCTCAGGTAGGCGTAGCCCCACTTCGAGCGGTCGTCGCCAAATCCCTCGTTGGTCGAGTCTATTAGGATCGTCATCAGCTGCTTCTGCAGCTTAGAGTAAAGTGGCACGTTCGATCCGGGTAGACGCTGAGCGCTTCGCTGAACAGCGCGATTGAACTTTGCCTTGTTGCCTTGTGTGACCCGGAAGGGGACTCCATCCGGTGACTCGATGATGAGAGCCGGCTTAAAGTTGCTTTTTTTCTCGTCGTATGACACTGTCTGTTTCTCATTCTCATTCGGTTACGGACTTCCAAGCCCCGGCGCGCGAACGCTGGGGCTTTCCGCTGGCAGTTACTCCGCGTCGGAATGACGCTTTTGTCCCAAGTACGCGGCCACTGCCTGCCGTAGGAATTGCGACCTAGAGAGCCGCAGTTCGGTACGCACTTGGTCCAGCTCTGCAAGCTGGTCGAGTGGCATGACGAATCCGACATAGCCGCGAGCGGTGTCGGGGTTGAAGTGCATGTAAGTTCCCATCGGGTTCTTCTCCTAAAAACAAAAAGGCCGCAGCGGATGCTACGGCCATGGGCGGACGGATAAGGCCCCACCTCTGGCGGGGCCTATGTTCAATTAAATAGCGATGTGAAGATAAGGTAGTGAGTGCTCCGGCAAATTGCAAATTTTTGATCTTACGGGTCACCTGGTTCTCGACCTGCCCCTTCTCCCAGCTCGACGCAAACGCCTCCGGTGCTTTGGGGATCATCTTGGCAGATTGCCGATAAGCGACGAGCGCGGCGCGGTGCGCATCGATCGTGTCCCGATGATGGCAATCCGGGCGCCGACTCGCTCTCATGTATCTCCGCAATCAGGTTCGCGAAACGGTGTAGTTCTGATCCTGACTTCATTTCTCTTCACTTCGTCAAGTCTTCCGCGCACGCCGCCGTTTGACCTTCCTGCGGCACGATCAAGGATCACTCGTCTCAGCCCCCGCGAGAAGACTTCCGCCGCGCTCCGCTGCCTTCCGTTGATTAAGAGCGAAGAGGTTGGCTAGAGCGTCATCATCGGAGATATCTGCCAGCCAGCCGTAGGCCTGTGCGACTGCGGCATCAAGAGCCCTATGAGCCTGATCCAGCCATGCCGGTCTCTCGTTATATAGATTCGTCAACGTGCGCCTCTTGAGTATCTGCTCTGCTTCGGGGCTCACAGGCAGAATGCGATCTGGAAAGCCAGGCACGACTTCCGGTTCGCGTCGAATTAGATCGGCCGGTTTCAGCCAGTTCTCGCGAAGCTCATTCAAGCGAGCCGCCGCGGCAGCGATGGCTCTTGCGCGAGTGTCGGTGGCGTAGTCAGCGGCGGGTATGTCTGGTGAGAGTCCATCCGGGAATGGGAAGGTTTCAAAACAGGTCAGGTTATTGTAGCGGCGCTGGTTACCTGCTCCCATCCGATTACCTATTGCCGTTGCCCAGAGATCGTGAAAGCGCGACTGGAGAATGCCAAAGGTAGTGTCATTCGCGCCCGGAAAGACGATCAGATTTTTGTCTGGCAGTACCGGGTACGAAAGCCAAGCAAAGACGCGGTGCTCTGCCGTCTCCGGGGTGACAAGATATCGATCAATCTTTGATATTTTTGAACGCATATCGGGTCTTGGCCAGTAGGGCTCCCACCAGCGCTCCCGGGCGTGTTGATCACGCGCTTGCTGCCTTTCTTCACGAAGCAATTTGGATGCGACGTCATCCGGATCGTAGAGAGCGGAGCTAAGGTATTCGAATGGGGCCTGCCAAAGCGCAACATCCTCTGCACGGAGAAGAAGCGGGAAGTCGATAAACCAGCGGTCGGTCGATCCGCTGACAATCTCATCTCCATTCATGTAAGGTTTTAGGACGTCTGCATTTGGCCGGCCATTCGGATTCAGCGGCATTCTAAGCCATCGGCGCGCGGTCGTTCCGTCGATGTCGAACGGCCCGCTCTTCTGAATGCCGAGGAGACTACGACCGCGATTCTCTGCCAACCGAGGAGCGGTGCTAAAGTCCGTCCCGCTCGTCAAGCTCGCATTGATGGCAGGCACCTCGCGTCCATTAAGTTTGGCAGGGCTCGGCGTGTTATTCCTACGACCAAAGCAGACCAGCGCCACGCGCACCGCAGCACCGTCGACCACCCACGGCTCGTTTGCATAGGCGTTATAAATGACGAATTCATCAGTGATGCGACGCATGACCGGAAGGTTCGTGTTCTTCGCGATCGACTTAGTCGCAACCAAGCCAACAAAGGTGGTAGTGCCTGCGGCAACCGCAGCCCGTGCCTTTTCGAACCAGTAGCAAACAAGATCGGTGAAGCCCGGCAGTCTGTCGCCAAAGACAGTACGGACACGTTCCGTATTCTCTACTCCCAGCGAGCGCTTCATAATTTTGGCGCCAAGGAATGGTGGATTGCCAATGATGACGTCGGCAGCCGGCCACTCCGCCTCGGTCCATACGGGGGCGCCCCCCTCTTGAGGGGGCTTAAGCGTGAGGAGCGCGTCTCGGCACTCGATTGTCTCCATGGGCTTCAGAACTGGGTTCTGAGCCGCCGGGAAGCCGTTCTTCAGCATCCACTGAATTTCACCAATCCAAACCGACACCCGTGCAAGTTCCGCGGCGTACGGATTGATCTCGATGCCCTTCACGACCTCGGGTCCGATCGAGGGAAATCTTCGCGGAAGTCCCATAGCCTCGGCCTCGACCTGAGCGCGGTGCTCTAGATCCTTCAATTCACGAAGCGCGATGTAGAGAAAGTTGCCCGAACCACAGGCAGGATCGAGAACGCGGAAGTCAGCGAGGCGTTTCAAGTGCCGATCAAGCACCGCTTGCGCGTCTTTGCGGGCTACTGTCGCCTGGCCCAAAGCTGCCGAGGCAGAACGGCCCCCCTTCGTTTTAGCCTCGTTGTCCAGGCGCTGGGCCTTTTCTATCAATGCTGCAATATCAGCCTTCGCGCGTTCCCATTCAGCAACCAGCGGCTCAACCACGACAGGCTGAACGATCATCATGATCTTCTCGCGATCGGTGTAGTGAGCACCAAGCTGGCTGCGCTTGTCAGGGTCTAAGCCTCGTTCGAAAAGCGTTCCTAATATCGATGGATCGATATCGCCCCAATATCGGGCGGCTGCATCGCGGACGATCTTGATCTCATCCTGCGTTAGCGCGAAGACGCGATCATCGTTGAAGAGTCCGCCATTAAACCAAGCGACCTTTTCGAATCCGACTCGTCCGCCAGTTTTCATCGCCGAGAACAGCGTCCGCGCGAAATCCTCGAACTCGGTCGGATCGTCGATGGCGCGGTCTAGCATCCGCTTGAACATAGTCTCAGGGAGCAGCTTCACGTCTTCTGCAAACATGCAGAACACGAGCTTGTTGATGAAATGAGCCACCTCTTCGGCAGGGTTCCCGCGAGAGCGAAGCGATCGTGCCAAGTTGGCGAATTCGCCGGCGACCTCTTCGGTCAACTCTTGGCGTGTTTTCTTGGGTCGCAGAGCTTCTGGGTCTTCGAAGGCGGACTTCAGCCATCCTCGCTTCTCCGCATCACCCAACTCTGCGATCGGAATGACGTAGGTATGTGAGACCGAGTTCGTCCAGTTCGTATGAATGTGAATCGTGGTTCCGATGTCCGACACGATAAGGAGCGGGGGATTGTCGAGGGCGACAGCATAACGTTGAAGCTGGGAAAATGCTGTCTCTAGGTTCGCGTGAGTTCCCTTGTACTCCCAGCCGAAATGCCCGCGCTTGAAGACATCCGCGAATCCGCGCCCGCCGGTCGTTTTCGTTCCGCCGACCTCGAATGCGTAATCAAGGCCGCTCGCGTCAACTTCAGCCGGTGTCTTCTCACCGAGAACCCGGCACAGGTCGATGAAATGCTCTTGCGCCGCAGCTCGCTCCTTAAGTTTGGAGTTTTGCCACTTCTTTATGAACTCGTGCGGCGTCATGATTCCTCCGGTGTCTGTCGCTGGTTGTAACTGCAAGAGTTACAGGTGTCATGAGGTACGACAGACCTTTGCACCGCTGGGACACTGTCTGGACTGGCGGAAGATATCCTTGTAACCGGCATCTCTATAGACCGCCGTGCGGTCTCTGTGCCTTAGCCCCGCGCCGGGGGCGGGTATTCGGCAAGCCCGCACTCGCTGTTCCGCATGTCTCGATCCGGCCTGCTCGAAGCCACCATCGGCCTAGCCCCAAGCGACGTCGACCGGCTCTGGCGAGCGTGCCCGATGCCCTATGAGCACTTCAATGCATCACTGACGCTGCGAAATGAAGTGACGCTCGATTGAGAAATGCAAGAAGTCGACCTGCTTTTGACTTACGACATCGGTCGCGGCACGAAGGCATGGGAGGGGCTGCCGAGCGAAGACTGGATTCGGCAGCGAGACCGGATCGATCCTTGACGAGCTGTGAACTGGTTGCTTACAGCTAAAGCGACCGTAGCGGCAGCTATCGCTTTTTAGGTGAGCTGCGAGGTAGCGACGGCGTACGATCTCAGATACCCAGCTTGTGGAAGAACACCTTGTTCCGCATTTCAGCATCCCGCTGTACCTTAGTCCAACTTAGGACCTCGATGTAAAGTTTGATATTGCCGTACCATCGAAAGTAGCCGAGGCCATCCGGCATAACCGTAAAGTCCTTCTCTCGCTCCAGCCAGTTCTTCACCTTCTGGGGGAAGTCGCACACCACGTACCCGTAGAACGGCGTGTTTGGGCTAACCAGGATATCGCGACCATAGGGCGTCTTATATTTTCCGTCTCTTATGTCGTTAACGTAACGGACGATCTGTTCAATCGGGTCTTCGTCGGATGAGGGATTGACGAAGTCGTGACGCTGAGGCTTTTTGAATTCGAAGATCGTAATCGGATTAGACGCTTCATTATCTCCGCGAAATGCAACGCGCTTGCCGAAGATCGACAGGTCCGTTCGATCGCCGTTCTTTTCATCCAAGGGCTTGTCGGACGCGACGTATTCAGTGAAATTTAGTCGCTCGTCGAGTATCCAAAGATTGTGCTGGTCATAATCAATTTGATCAGTGTCTTTCTTGCGCGGCATCACGATGTCATGCACGTCGCCTTCGGACTTGTATTTTCCGTCATCGCCGAGTTGCAGCGATTTCTCAAAGAGTTCGAGAACGCATTTTCGCAACGACACGTAGTGAATGAGATCGTTCTTGCTCGTTTGAGAAATTTTTCCGACGACCTCCGTCACCCGATCTCTCAGATCTTCGGTATCTTTGCTCTGGAGTATTTGCTTCACCTCCGCTCGGACGCGCGTTTCCATCTGAAACTTCGCGGCTTGGAGATGGAGTTCGATCTCTTGAGGCGTTGGCTTCATAGATAATGACGAGAAGTCAGTGTCTCGGCTCAGGCCTCGGTGCCATGGGGCTTCATCATTGATGTAATCTCTGATGCGTGCCTGCTTGCGCTCTCTTCGCGCCGAGATTTCTTGACCGACTGCCTCTTGAGCAATGGTTGCCGCTTGGGCCTCGATCTGAGATTGCGAAATTCCATAGACCAAATCATTGTCTTTTCCAAAGCTAAAGGCTCCACGCTCCAGCGAGACGTTTCTATCGAGATAATCGCCGAAGACGTACGCCTTTATGATGTAATTCCTATCCTTGGCACTCTCACCTTCGTCAGTCTTGTCATAGAACTCGTCCGCGAATTCGGGAATATACGTCTGCATTGTCACGTCAGTGACCTCTCGCCGATGGGCCACCAAGCTTATCTTGCTCTTGTTCGCTCGAGGAGCGTAGAATTTGAACACGCGGACGGCGAACACTTCGTCTTTATCAAGAGACTTGAGGCGCAGCTCGTTGTTCTGCACAGACAGTTCAACGATCTGTCGATTGGTTTGGCCAAGGTAGTCATTGAGGATGACACGGCCGTCTCCGTGCTCATCTCGTACTACGATCTGGGGGCATTCTGAATTTGGATCGATGAAGTAGGGAAGTAGCTTTTCAACTAAGACCCTCGCGATCACATCGAGCCCTTTGTCCGGAAACTTGACACCTTGCGTGCCGGAGATGGTGACCACTGATCCGGTCGGAGCAACTCCCGCATCTGTCACCTTCTCATCGATTATGATGTCGTTGCCGTGCCCCATGCCGAACGAACGTCTCTTCCGCGTTGAGCCGTCTTCGAACACGCTCTCAACTGTGAGCCGATGGAAGTATTTGAGGCATGTGAACCGTCCGAAACCTTTACCACCGTCGCCGGCCTTGAGAGCCGTATATAAAGTGTCGAAGGAGTTTCTGTGCTCTTCGTTAAACCCGATGCCATCGTCCCCAACGATGAACCCATCAACTGGGGCAATCTTGTCGATCATGTCCGCTTGGTCGTGCCGAAGGACAGTAACCCCGACCGATCCACCCTTTGGCTTAACCGCCCGAATGGCTTGGATCGCATTCACGATGAGTTCGATAACAGGGGTGTAAACGGTCGTGCCCGAGCGAATGTTTTCAACCGCTCGTTTGATGTTGATGCTGCTCAACTCGTTCCCCCTCTGCCGCTTATTAAACCGAACGGCTTGGTCGGATCAGCGCTATGCGCAGGCGCAAGTCTATAGGTCAAAAGCGTTTAGGTTGCAAAGGCGTGACGAAGTCCGACGAACCGTCCATGATCTAGCGCCGATTCTCCAGTTGCGGCGACCGCTGATAGGCCGCGCGAACCTTCTCGCGCGTCAGATGCGCGATGCACATGTCAGCGAGATCGGCACTGTAGCTGGTCGCATCAATGGCCCCAGTCGGAGAACGATGAGCGGAAGCCGTGCACCGTGAACCGTTTCCGCCGTCGCTCTTAAACACGTCGAGCATGGCATTCCTGCTGCCACCTTGAACGGCGGCGCATCGTCAGAACGGAGCTTGCCGAGTAACGACACGGCAGCCGGCGAGACCGACACAGTCCACCAGGCATTCGCGGTTCAAACGATGGGATGGACGCAATAGGTATCGGCTCAAAAAGTGGTTCCGACATTCTACCCCCGTTGATCAAGCACCCTATCCATCCTAACCTCAAGCTGCCTCACCATTGAATTAGTTCTTCCTGGGTGGCACACACCCGGCCAGCCCGCGCGCTTCCTTCGCATGTCCAAAGATGGGGAGCCATCACCCTCGACAACGTCTAGCGCGACGTTCAAATCTCCTTCATTCGGTACAAAGCCGCGGTGCATCACCGCCATCAAGCGTCGCTCGCATTGGGCCGCGCGCCTCGAAAAATCGCCATGAATCCCCCTGGATAGCAACGTCGTTGCCCCTCGCGCCTGATTTAGGGAGCGCTCAGACAGCTTGATGCTCTTGTTGATAAGTAGCCGCAAGCCTTGTCCTAGCAAGAGTGCGCTGATCAACTGCAACTAAGGCTTGCGGATAGATTTTGCTGTTGTGCTTCGCGACGGTTGATATGAATGCGCGTAGGAATGCGCGCTCCCTGCAGTTCGCTGCGACTATGCGTCCGATCTGGCGTACGAGTATCCGCAAGCCTTTTTCCTCATGACACAGCTGGCTAGACTCAGAGGCGTCAGAACGCTCCCCCAACTGGCACGAGTTTTGGGAGTCCAACCAGCATCCTTGTCGTTCGTTTTGTACTGGCTCCCTGATCAGCAGAAGTACGAACAGTTCACTATACCCAAGAAAGGAGGTGGCTGGCGACTAATCACGGCCCCCAAGCCGCGCCTCAAGATGATTCAGACAAAGTTGGCTGATCTTCTTTTGGACATTCATGTTGAGTTGGAACAGTCCCGCTCCCGAAGTCAGTGCCAGCTGGCACACGGCTTTAAGAGGGGCTTTTCGATTGTCACGAACGCCACGGCGCACCGAAACAAGCGGTTCGTGTTCAACGCCGACCTGAAAGACTTCTTTCCCTCAATCAACTTCGGCAGAGTTCGCGGCTTCTTCCAGTGGAATAATAACTTTTCACTCGATCCAAAGGTCGCGACTATAATCGCGCAGATCGCTTGCCGCGACAATCAGCTGCCTCAGGGAAGCCCGTGCTCGCCAGTGATATCAAATCTGATAGCTCATATCCTTGATATTCATCTCAATAGGTTAGCTCGGGCCGGTAGGTGCACATACACCCGCTACGTGGACGACATCACATTCTCAACGAACGAAAAGGAATTCCCGTCCTCGATCGCGAGGCTGGTGCGTGGTTCGACAGACAAGTGGGTTCCGGGGGACAGTCTCGTCAAGCGCGTGTATTCATCTGGCTATTCGCTGAACTACGACAAGACGCGAATGCAGCGACGGGACTCGCGCCAGGACACGACGGGTCTCATCGTCAACAAGAAGGTCAACGTTCGCAACGAATACTATAAGACAGCCCGCGCCAAGTGCGACCATTTGTTCAAAAACGGCTTCTGCTTCTCAGATAAAGATCGAAAGCCCATGTCCGATGACGCCTTGGACGGGACGATGGGTTTCATTCGCCAAATACGCGGACTCAAGACCAAAGATTGGCAGAGTGAGCAGAACAGCTTCTTCAAGCTATATCGGCAGTTCTTGGATTACAGGGCGTTCCACGGAATCACACGCCCCAAAATCATCTGCGAGGGAAAGACCGACAATATCTATCTGCGATGCGCGCTCCAGAGACTGAGAGCAAGATTTCCGGCTTTTATCCATCCAGATCCCCGGGTGGGTCTCACGGTCGACCTTTTCAACTACACCGAAGCGGCAGCCACCTTTCAGGATCTATCCGGTGGCACCAACGACTTATCCAAGCTCCTGTCGCACTATGTCGCAAGAGTGTCGCCCTTCAAGCTCTCGCCAGACCAACCCGTTATCATGATCGTCGACAACGACAAGGGATCAGCCGAACTGTTTAGGAAATTGACCAAGATGCTCGGCAGGGTCGTCGGCGGGCTCGATCCATTCTACTACGTTTGCGCAAACCTTTATGTCGTGCCAGTCCCGAAGGCCATATCAACCCTTGAAGCAGCCATCGAGGACCTGTTCGAGCCGGCGCTTCTTGCCAGGACCATCAAGGGCAGAAACTTCGATAGAACCGGCAAGGAGAAGGATCGCAGCAAGTGGTATTCCAAGGTCGAGTTCGCAACTGAGGTTGTGAAGCCCGAGCGAGCTACAATCAACTTCTCCGGTTTCGAACCGCTCCTGCAGACCATATCAGACGCATGCAAAGACTTTACCGGACGTCGGGCCGCACCGTCCAAAACTTTGCCCAGCGCTTCCGCGAGCGCCGGTTCTCCGTAAACCATGGAGAGTGCTCTCAACTTGTGGTATGGGATGGACTCCCAACTCGCGGGGGAGCGCCGTGTCCGACGACTATGACGAAAGGCAGATGTTCTTCGAAAGGCGCACTGATAAGACGATTATCAGCAAGCGCTTTCCCAGCGCCCCCTCGGGACAGATGCTCCGCATCGCTACGCACATTGTGCAGGGCGATTCCGGCCTCGCGTTCGCGCAGGTGAAGGACGAGGTTGTCCTGCGGCAGACGCCGTCTGGACGATACGAAATAAAGGCGACCTTTGTCGAGGACGACAGGTCGGTAAGAACGCTGACGATTCAGAAGTACAGCAATCGAACCGGCCCGATTGAAAAGCAGTCCTTCTCGTTTGTCGGATCGGAAATCGCCACACTCTTGAATTTCGTGGCAGGCCTGAAGACGGTGCCATTCGATGATGGATCGAAGGTGCATCTTCCCGATGACCTATTGCGCGACATCATTCTTGATCAAGGGCAGGCTCGACGCATCTTCGCCAAGAACTCGGAGGTATTCTTGCAACTTGCTCAGCAGGAAGACCTGACACGTGACTTGGTGGCCATCGGATACAGACGCAAGCAACTTAGTTACTTCGAGAGACTGCTAAGAGATCGGGAGTTTTTTGCTGCCGAGCAAGATCGGCTCGACTGCAAGCCCGAGGCTTTGTGGCAACAGTTTTTCGAAGCCAACACCTGGATATTTGGGTACGGCCTATCCTACCAGTTCGCTTCGAAACTCGATGAAGGCAAGCTTGAGCGAATTGTGAGGGGACGAGACTTAACCGGACCTGGCAAGCGAGCAGACGCGCTGATGAAAACGCGCGGCATCGTAAGCTCTCTCTGCTTTGTTGAGATTAAGCGGAACGACACGCCGCTGCTTGGACCAAGTGAGTACCGCTCAGGAGCATGGCCGCCTTCATCCGAATTGGTGGGCGGCGTGGCTCAGACTCAAACGACCGTTCATGCAGCTGTGGAGGCAATTGGTCACAAGTTATCGCTCGAAGACGAGTTGGGCGATCCAACGGGAGAAATTGTTTTCAGCATCGAGCCGCGATCTTGCCTCGTTGTTGGCAGTCTCGATGAGTTCAAGACCGAGAACGGCGTGAACATTTCCAAATTTCGTTCGTTTGAGCTTTATCGCAAGAATACTTGGCGACCGGAGATACTGACTTTTGACGAACTGTTGCAGCGCGCTCGCTTTATCGTCGAACACGAGCCGGCGGACAAAGAAGCTGATGGCTAGTGGGCTTCTGATTGTGAAACGGATTTGCAGCGTGATCCATTCGCGTTGTTCCGAGCGCTGTGCTGATTTTGACCGCGTGGTCCGCTCATTTCCCCGTCGTCGGCAACCAGTGTCCAATTTGTCTCTCGCGCATCTCGCAGCAGTCGTGTAGTTGTTCGACTAGTGGCACCCAAAAGTGCCACACAAAAACAGATCGCCGGATCGAAAATGCAAATAAAATCAATGCGAAGCAGGGTTGGAGCCTAAGTTCAACCCTGTCCGGCATAGCACTCGATGGCCAAACGATTCTACCGTTCAATAGCCACACGGGATGTGTTTCGGCTGACGACCACGCGCTCCGGGCGGCGAGCGTCCGAAACCCTTCACAACAGCTGACTTGCGTCTGGCTAATCGGAATTTGATCCGATCGTTACCGCAGCAACGCGGCGCTACTGGTGAATTTCTAGGACGCGCAACAACTGATTGTAGCGCCCAGCATCCTGCAGGCGGCCATCGTCATAATTATCCAATCGTACCTACGGTACCTTTTTCAATCCGTGGATTATGCGATGGGCCGCTCCCCAACTGTGCATCGGCACCCTCGAGCCACCCTTCGCGGGCCACATCGCCCAGTAGGTGGTATTGGACGGAATGATGCGCGGCGATTGCACCAGCGGGATGAACGGCATCTCGTCATTGAGGAATTTGTATGCTTTGGCAACCTGCGCCGGCACACCCGCATGTCCGAGCGGCAGCGGACCAATCTCCTTCAGTACGACATCCGCATAATCTTTTTGAGGCTGGCCCTCCCAGCGCCCTGTATTGTCAAATCCAGGGCTACGCGTTCCGATCGGCACGGCGGCCTTGGCGTAGCGTGCCATTGACGTGTAGGGCTCGGCGATCGAGCCGCACGACAGCCAGCCAAACACCATCTCGTACTCCCCTTTCGGCACCGCGCTGCCCCAGTACTGCTCGTTGATGATCGACTGGACCGAAGCATCGATGCCAATTGGAATGAGTTGCTGCGCAACCGCCTTCGCGGCGTCAACATCGTTGGGCGAACCTCCGTTCACGGTAATCACGGCTGATAACGTCTGCCCGCCTTTCTTGTAGAAATCGCCAGCCTTGGCATACCCTAGGCCCTCGATCAGGGCTTTCGCCTTGGCCACATCAGCGTTCGGCGGCAACCCGAACCCCGCGTTGACGACGGCATCGATGAACGGCTTCATGGCGCCGTACTCGGGAAACATGCTGCGCGAAGGCACCGCGGTATTGCCATACGCGCCGGCGGCAAGCGCCTTGCGGTCGATTGCAAACGAGAGAGCCTGGCGCAGCTTGGGATTGCTCCAGGGCTCTCGCTTCGCGTTGATATCGATCTGGCGGGCACACGGATCATTCCACGCGAGCGGGCCTGCCGCATCCCAGCCGACGATCTTCGGATTCTGACTCTTGGCGTCCGTAAAATTCGCCAGCGTAAATTCGCGGGCCGCGTCAATCTTATTATCGTTCGAAACGAGTTCGGTCTTGCTTTGAGCTTCGGTGTCGATCACATGCCATTCGAGCTGCAGCGGTTCGGGCAGCTTTTTCTTGAATGGAGGGGTCCCCCCTTTCAAACTCCACCAATTGCTATCACGAACCCAGGTCGCCGCGGTCTTGGTCGCATCCTTTAGCTTGTACGGCCCAGTGCCGATGGGATTCTGAAACTTGAAGTCCGCCGGATCCCTCTCCTTCCCGAGCGCGTCCTTCCCAATCGCATCCTTCCAGATATGCGCCGGCATGATGAGAAACGAGCCAAATAGACTGCCGCCGAAGTTTTCCAACGCGAACCGGGGGTTCGGCTTGCGCAACTTGAACACAGCCTCAAGCGGCTTGGCTGCCGTGACAGCCACGCTCTCCACCTGCGACCGCATCGTGGCGGCCTCCATGGCCGTCAGCGTATCGTAGTCGCGCGCCATCTCGACAGTGAACTTGACGTCGTTTGCCGTAAACGGCATGCCGTCGGACCACTTGATGTCCTTGCGCAAAGTGAGTGTCCACACGTCCTGCGCACCATTGGCTGTCATGGGGTTCGCCGCCAGCCATGGCTCAAGCTCTCCTGTCTCATAATCAAGCAGGAACAGCGGCTCCCACATCGCTTGGTGCGCGCCATGCTCCCGCTTGGTACCTCGAGTAAACCAATTGAAGTTCTTGGGATCATCGATCGACTTGGTGAGATCGAAGACAGCGATGTCTTTGCGGACCGGTGCTTGGGCAAAGGTAGGGAGCAGATTAGAACCGACTACAAAACCAAGCATGAAACGGAATAACTTGAAGAATAAGAAGCTAGAAAAGCTGCATGATCTGTGCATCATATGCCACCTTTTCCGAACCATTCGCTGCCCTACTCCAAAGGATGATTGCCCATACCTGAACTATCGCCGCGCTGATGGTTCAAACGTGGGCCCCCACGGAAGAATTTCATCTAGTCGCCACTCCCGCTCCCCCGGGTAGAAACTGCATTCTTTATTTGGCGGTCTAGTTCAAATAGCATTTGATCCATCTTATTTTCTAAGACTTCGACTCGAGCGGGAATCGACAATGCGGCCGTTCCTGAAGCAGTGGCGCCGACTGACACGTGTGCCCCGAGACCAACACCAATTTTCTTGTTAGCCACTTTCTCCAGAAGGCTATCTATCGCCGTCCCAACGCCAACCGATGTTTCACTAACTTGTGCAGTAACTCCCCCACTTATTCCCAGTGCAATGTTTGCTTCAGCCTGCGCGCCAAACGAAGCACCGGTTTCGATCGGCTTACCGCGAACGGCCTGAAGTGACACGCCAGCGCCTAAGTATGTGCCAACGCCTCCGCCCGCCGTTCCTTGAACCTGTGCGAAAACGGTACCTCGGGATGTTACCCCCGCTGACAGCCCCAGGCCAAGGTAAGGCCCAAATCCCATTATCGGATAGAACAACCCCAATGCGGCTGCGCCTGATACCTGGATGCTATATTGCCATTCGGAGCTAGTCGCGCTCGCCGGAGCGCGCCCATCTGGATCTACATTGATGATTGGGTTATTCCATCCAAACTGATAGGGCGAAATGCTCCTTAGCGAGTAGATCTGACCGGGACCGCCGGGTTTCATATAATCAATCAAAGCGGGATCCGGCCTCAGCCAAAGCCCGACATCGCGGTTATAATAGCGCGCGCCAAATGAAGAAAACTTCGTCAGCCGTTCAAGCTCCTTGCCGTGGAACACCGACATGGGCGCGACGCCGTCGCGACTGGTCTGCGCCAGCTCGTCGACCGTGAGCTCGAGGCCATAAGGACTGTACTCGCGCCGAGCGATCAGCGTTGCGTCGGCCTGGGTCGGCTCGCCGAACACCGTGACGGCCGCTGTCATCGAGCCGACCGGGAGATCGGAATAGAGAAAGGTTGCGCGCGGCTGTTCGCTCGGATCAGCTGGCGCGGTCATGCTCGCGGTTGGCAATGTGCCGACCGAAACCTGAACGCTGCCGCGGCGGTCATACGGCCGTGCGTAATACGGCGTCATGTAGATGGTCGCCGATTCCCGCGCGCCCTCCGGAACGTTATCGGTTCGCGGCGGACGGTGGATCTTAAGCGTACGGTTGCCGCCGGCGTCGTAGACGTAATCCTCACGCATCAGCTCCGCATTGAGCGGAACGGAGGGATCCACGACGCCGCGCACGCGTGTCAGCCGTCCCTCGGCGTCCCACGTCATCGCCCGGTTCGAAAGCAGTCCAGCACGCCGGTCATTTTCGGGCTTCTCCACGGAACAGACGCTTGGATCGTTGTCGCTGTTGTTCGTACAGATGCGCGTCATGCGCCCGACATCGTCGTAGTCAAACCACGTGCGGCGTGTAGATTCGCCAATCGAAAAATCGATCCTACGGGGCGCGTGCAGCGGGCCCGTCAGCGGATCGGTGCGATAGTGATAGGCCCAGCTCCGCTGGAAAACTTGTCCCGGGTCCCCAGCGATACGTAGGCTGCGGGTCTTGAAGCGGTGGCCAGGGTCGTAGGTGTAAGCGCCTGCGCTCGTGAGCTTTTTCTCATCCTTACTCACCGTAGCGTCGAAATCGCCCAGACGATTCACCGCGTCATACTTGAATTCGAAACCGCTGGAGTAGTGCTCCAGCATGCTCGAGTTGTTGGCGTATGCTACGATGTTGCCGCCACCGTCGTACTGATACCCGTTCCGCTGCACCGGCTGCTGAGCGCCGGTTAGCGTCGACATCTGATTGAGCCGAAGGTCCTCCGTATCGTACCGATAACCCGAGGCGATTCCGCTGGCGGTCCAACGCACCGTCGGACGGCCGAGGGCGTCCTGTGCGGCATTGACCAGCGGCTTGCCGTTGAACAGAAGCTGCGCGACCGCGCCATCCGGCGCGTATTTGCGCCCGATAGTGAAGCGCGAAAGGCATGTATTTACGCCGGCTGTCACACACGCCTTCGCGGGATTCATCGGAGCGCCCTCGGAAAACCTTTCCTGCACCGGATCGCCAAACGCCGTATAGGCGTTCTCGGCCTCATAGAAGGCGATCTCCGGCAGATAAGTCTCGCTTCCGCTATCGCCCCGTTCAATCTCAGTGATGGGCGCAACGATAGAGCGCACCTCGCGACGCGCCAGCCCGAGCTCGTTGAATGAGTAGCTGCGCGCGCCTGATCGGTCCGTGACCACGGCCGCCTGCCCGATGCAGTTGTCGCATTTGCGGCCGGCCACGTCGACAAAGCGCTGATTGGCCTGATCGTTGCGAACGAAGCGCAGCGTCTCGAGCACCTGACCAAAGTTGATCGCGTAGGGAGAGCGATCGTAGTAGAATCGCACCGTGTCGCCCTCATCCGGCGCGCCTCCCTGCTCTTCCAGCGAGTGGTAGGACATGCGGACCAGCCGGCCAGCGGAGTATTCGTATGTCTTTTCATTGCGAACTTTCGACGCACTGTCGCAAGGCTTGCCGAGGTCGGCATAGCTGTGACTGGTCTCGCGGATAAGCGAATTGAGCCCGTCATACCCATAAGCGGTGCAGCCCGAGTTCGGCTCCCGCAGCTCCAGCGTACGGCCCAGGAGATCATATCGCGCCGTAATCCCCTTGCGCTCGCTGCCGTCGAGCGGATAGTTGACACCACTGAGCTGCTGCAGCGGATCGTACTCGTACGAGACACGTGCGGGCTGTCCTCCAAGTTTTTGGTCGTCTGCAATCTTTTCCCAGTTCCGAGGGGCATTGTCCTTGAACACATCCGAAATTTGCTGGCAGAAGCCGCGCGTCTTGTTGTGCTTGCGCTTGTACACTCCCGTAGCCGGCGGGACGTCGGGAGGAAGCCCCGAAGTCGACAGATAGAAATGGCTTTGATCCTCGAACACGGTGCGTTTGAGCCCGCGTGCGTCGGACCAGACGGCGCTCGCCGTGCAACGCGGAGAGAGCGTGAGTGCTTCGAAGCGAGCGAGCCGCTGACCATTCTCAGGAACGATGCGATAGTTGTATTGGGCCGTTCCTTTTACCGGATCCGCTGGCTGCGGGTTGCTGTCGGCGAGCCGCGACTTGACGCGCAACGGCCGGCCGGCGCCATCATATTCCGTTGTAACCAAGGGTCGGATGGGCTTCGCCGATGGTGGAGTCAAATTGATGAAGCGCCGCGCGGTGCTTTCTCGTACTTTACCCTCCGGAAATTGCGGATCAGCAGGGGGAATTACGTAGGACTCGAACGATTGCAGGTCTCGCCCGAGCGCGTCGATCCTAGTGGAGGGTGTCACTATGGCAGTCGCAATTCCGTTGCAGCGCGCCGCGAGTTCAGCCGAGGGCGCTTTGTTCCTGCCCGCCTCGATAAGGTCGTCGGCGATTCCAAGGCACACATCCGCTTCACGGAGGGATTGGATCGGCCGTCCCCGTCCGTCCGCAAAATTCGCAGTTTCGCGTATGGTCTGATCTTTTCCGAGAAGGCCCGAGTAGTTGTCCGACGGGTCGATGCGCCGTAGATTGCTCCGCAACAATCCAGCCGAAATGCGCTCGTAGTCGGCCACCGCTAGAATGTGCCAGTTTTTCACCTCCGGCAACGTTTCGGGGGTGTACGGGGTCTTGTCCGGCTTGGGCGGACGCGACTCATCCTTTGCAACCGCAAGCTTGAGCCTTGATTGGAAAGTTGCATTCTCGCGCGGTGCGTTGCCCCAGGACCGCGCCAACAAGCTCAACCGACCCCACCGATCGAGATCATGAAGGATTCTATTGGCGTTAATATCGATCGTCTCGACCACCGCGCCGAAATGCGTGTCAACGCGACTCGTGGATGCGTGTGTGATTGGCTTGCGCAGCACAGCCTGCGAAAGATCGCGCTGACCAAAGGTGCACCGCGGCTTCTTCTCGGGGTCGAGGCCCCGCGAGTCGGTGCCGGCGCCGGGAACCTCGTTCACGCACCGGGTGAGCATTGTGGACGTCGCGGTCCGCCGGAAGGGATCTTTAGCGTAATCGAATCGACGCTCAATCCATTCCTTGTTGTATGACAGCGGCGAGATCGTATGAGTGATATTGCCAAAGGGGTCATACTCCGCGATCTGATGGTGCATCACAGCATCGAAGCTCGATGTGCCCTTCGGCAATCCATCCGTATTCTCATAGGCGGCGCGCAGCGCCGTCTGCATGGTGGAATAGCCATCGGCCAGCGCCGTGCGCATATTCTCCTTGAAGGCGCTGCACATTCCGGGAACGAAGTGGAATCCACTGCCGCCTGGGTAGAGGCAGATATCGGTGAGATTGACCGCTTTCTTGTCCTTGTCTTCGCCGTTGTCGCCTGAATAGATCGCCTCGCGGACGCGCAAAGGTACATTGGGAGCTAGCGGATCTTCCCACGGCCCGCGGAAAATCTGGATCTCCTTGGCGAGACCGAGCAATGGATAGCCGACTGCCGCCCCAGAGCCATCGATGTTCAATGCCTGTCTCGGCGCGTACTCGATCGCTGCATTAACCGAGGATTCGGGTGAGGGGTTCCACTGCGAATCCGTCTCACCGATGCTGTCGAACCCGCGTACTTGCCCCCATTGATCATGGTCGAAGGCGACAGCGGAGATCAGGCGCGACGGCTGCTGGTCGGGGTGCGTTGAGAGCGCACTAAGGGGGACATTGCCGCCGAACGTTTCGAGCGACATGAAGCGCTGCCGAACAGAGCCGCTCTTCTGGGCCCAGAAGGTGCGCTGCTCGCGGACAAAACCCTCCTCGCATGCATTCCGGTGCAATTGCGCGGCGCAACCTTTCACGTCGGCAAGGCATATACTGTTGTTACCGAAAACCCTCGGCTTGCGATCGAACTGCGTGCCGTCCGCGATTGCCGGCAGCTTGGAACCGTCTATCTTGAACGAGGTTGCGTCCCACGAGTCACCGAGCCGATCAAATTGTAACGCCGAGCACTGACCGGCAAACTGGACAGGGAGGGTCTGCAGGTCATCAATCGAGTAGCTGAACTCCGTCCTGGAAAGGGCCCATAGCGGCGGCGGCTCAGTTACGGCCACGTTGATGCCGAGCTTGGCGAGCACGGTACCCGAGCCGGCTATCGTGAGGTCGGCAGCCGTGCCAGCGTTCAGCGTAAACCTACCACCGGTTGCAATCGACGCGTTGGCCGGATTCGTATTGTCCGACAGCGTGTCGATCGCCGCGGCCAAATCGCTCAGCGCGGTGTCGACGCCCATTGTGTAGGCGATGCCTGTACCAACGAGGCCGTTGGCGCCGGCTTCGAACGTGATGGTCCTACCGTTGACGGTCAAGGCGTCGACAGGCGCGATCGCGGACTGAAGACCCGACAGCAGCGTCGTAGCGGTTGCACTCGGGTTACCGACGGCGGAGGTGGTGAGCTGGATGCCCTGGATGAGCGTGAGCGCAAACGATTCAGCGCCAGCAACGGTCCTCGACAGCTCCATTCCTTGAGTGAGGAAATCTCGATTGGCAAAGGTCTCCGAACTGACTTGCAACTGCCGGTATCCGGCCGAGTTGAGCGTGGCCCAGTTGAGCTGCACGGGATTTTTCAGGGCAGCCAAGCAAGGGTCTTTCTCGATGTCGTCCGGTTTGCTGGGGGTATCCGGTTTGCCCGGGCTGCCAAGACTGCAGCCATAGGTGGTGCTGGTGCGCTCCGCGAAGCCGTAGAACTGGCGTTCGGCACGATCATAGTAACCTTGGGAATAGTCGTATGTCGTCAGGAGTACATTTTGGCCGTGGAGCGTGAGGCCGGGCCGAGTTTGCCACTGCGGCGCGTAACCGTCGAAGCGCGCTGCGCCTGTTACGGCCCAAACTGCGCGCCCATGCTCGGGACCCGAATTGCCGAACAGCCCGTGCTGGAAAACCCATTGCGAGCCGGAGGGGTTCGTCAGGCCAGTCAGCAAATGATACTTGGCCTCAGGATTGTAGTGAACCTCAGCCTTGAGATCCGTGGGATCGAGCATGCCGCCCAAGAGAAAGCTGCCACTGACCGCCACCACGTCCGGCACACCGTCGCCGTTCAGGTCGCGGATCTGCAGCAGCTCGCGCGTCTGGTTGCGAGCCCATTTCACGCCCGGCGTGAACACGATCTTGAGGTCGTAAGGAAGTGGGATGCCATAAGTAAAGAGGAAGCCGGCATCGAGCAGGGTCGTTTCGGACAGGGCCGTTCCCGATTCCTGCTTCGCTTGTTGACTATGCTGCCAGTCTTTGAGCTTATGAATTTTACCGGGACCGAACCCGTTGCCGAGATTCGGAAACACCTTCAAGGTCCCATCGTCCAGCGGCAGCACGATGTCGGGTCTGCCGTCACCTGTAAAATCAATCAGAGCAGCTTGAGACCCGGCGTCGCGGTGTGCGAGCCCGAGCCCGGTCGCGTAGCTGCCTGCGCCCCACGAGAAGCCAAGCCTGACACCGAATCCCTGGGAATGACTAGTGTTGAAGGGGACGCCCGCCACCATGCTCGTGCTGACATTGTTGCTAGCGCGCAGACTATTGCCCGCATTGAGCTGCAACGTAAGTACATCGGAGTCGGTGTTCTTGGTGAGCTTGTCGGCGAGGCCGTCGCCGTTAAAATCACGCAGCTCAATAAACCGCTCGTCTTGTCCGCGCTCCAAACTGAAGTTGAATCCAGGATCGACGTTCGGATCCGACGAACCGGTGTTCTTGTTCGGCTTGGTCCCATTGCTACGAAAAAGGGCCGCCGTCGATGCGGTGAGCCCGATGCCGGCCCCCTGGCTATTCGAAGTCGAAGACTGATCTGCGCTTCCCGCCGTCAGTTCGGAACTAAGATCTGGGAAATTGTCAGTTGCCCGAAAGTAGGTCCACCAATCCCGTCGAGAAAGCCCTACCGGTGACGTAAGCGTGACCACGCCGTTCGCAATCGTATCCGGGTAGCCATCTCCGTTTACGTCACGGAACTGGCTGATCGTATCGACGATGGTGTGAATGTAATCGGTGTTAAGGTATGCCACACCCGCGTTTACGGACACTGAGCTGGAACTGCTGCTTTGCACCGGCGCGAACACCTCGACAGCGCGGTCAATGGCCGGTGGAATGGGTCGATTTGGCAGCTTTACGGTGCCATCGGCGGGCTTAGATCCGAACCCTGCACATAGTTTCGCATCCTCTGGTCGTTTCTTATCATCTTCGATCGATGGGCCCTGCGGATCGATGCAGGCGATTTTCTTGTAGGAATCAAACTGGAACAGAAACTGAGCGATCGGCGGGCGTTCGAAGCCCGCAAGCGCAGAGACTGAGTAAACGGGCGGACCGGATCCACCGAGCGGCGAAACGGCACTTTCCATGAACACGGTGTCGTCTGCGCCCTTCCAGCAACCGGCAATCAGGCGCGGCGCCTCCGCAGAGCAGACGGATGTCTCCGGCCGTGCCGGTACATCAGCAAGTGCCTTATCGAAGGCGGCCTTGGTGGCTGGTCCGACGAATTGATGAAGCAGCGGGAAATAGTCGATACCTTTTAGGCTGACATTATCCTCTGGCCGCGAGGCAAAATGATCGTCACAGGCTGCATGGTCGGGCGGAGTCGTATGAGGAGGCTTTATCGTCACGCCGCACGCTTTACTGGCGTTGTCAACCGGATCGCCGGGGGCAGGCGTTGGCGGGAAGATCCGCTTGCCATAACGGAGCGATCGGTCGGTCGGCGCGTTAGCGGTGGTGGTGGCGGGCGCAACGAAAGCGATCGGCTGCTGCAGCGTGCCATCGGATTTGGCTTTGCCGGCAAACAGCGACCAGTCCCCGCCGGTCTTCGTGACATTCGGACCGCGAGTGTAGAAAACAAAAGTGCCCTTCGCTTGACTGACGATCGGAAAAACCGCCTCCTCGCGATCAAGCACGAATTGATCTGCCGCAACTTCTATCTCAGGGTGCAGCCGAAGAACCTCCCGACGGCGCAGGATCGAGAATCGATCCCCGGCCTTCTGCGCGTCGCTGTAAGTGCGGTATTGGGCTCCAAGCAGAACCTCGGTCCAACCCAGGCGCGTCCAAGGCCTGCAGCTTGACGGCAGCGCAGGTCCAAACCTCGGGGGGTTGGGGACTTGCGGACATTTGAGGTCCTTAACTGAACTATCCTTTGGGGTCTCGGACCGCGACAGGATTTGCGATGGCGAACGCGGAATCAGATAACGATCGTTGTGGATCCCGACGGGCGGAGGCGAAGCGCCGTCGAATACGGAGAACTTGCCTGTGATCGGATCATTCGGATTTCGGTCGACCGACTGGTCCACGCCCTCAAGGCGGATATGCAGCTCCAGAACGTCGAGCGGATTAGCCCGGAATTCGAGAACGCGATTACGTCCGTGAAATTGATTGTCCTCCCCGATAGTAAATGATTTTTCGTAGAACTCCGGCCCGTCGTATTTTTGGAGCTCCCCGAGCTTGCAGTCCTGTTTGGTTTCCATCTGACCAAGATTTTGGTAGTTGGAAAACCTCCCGTCACAAACAGTTGGTCCGCCGACCCGCATGGTATTGTTGGTAAAGGCCGTCGCACGCCCCGAACGCTTGTTCACCGTGATGCGCTGCAGCACGTCCCCATGGGGGCTACCCGGGCCGCCTTTACGCTTGGGATAGAAGTGCAGATCGATCGGCTCCTGCGGCAGCAGCTCGCGTGTCCCGTATTGTCCGAGACACGTGTTCGTGTTCGGCAATGTTGGAGTGCAATGATCATTCCCGGCGTCTTCTCCGCTCAACTGACGGAATGCGATAGGTCGTCCATTGACGGTTGCGGTTAGATGCACGTTAAAAGCAGGTTTCGGGTGAGTCCCGAACCGAGCCAGGACCTCGCGCATATTCGCGGCTTCGGCAGCGACTACCTCTTCGAACTCCTGCATGGCGAAATTGAGCGACAGGCGATAGGCGCAATCGGCGCTGTCCGGCCCGACGATCGGGCTCGTCAATGGCTTGCCATTGGCCAAAGTCTGGCAATCCAACGGGTTTACCTTCATAGGGAGCCGATATCCGCGCCGCGTCAAGCGCGGCGCGTCGGTGAGCAACTCCTCGCCGCGCGCAAGGTTCGCGAGTACCCGCTCGAGCAGCGTCTCGGCGCTGGTGATCTGTTCCGCATAGGGCAGATCGCGCAGGAAAAATGGCAAGCGCAGTGCGTTTGTCTCGGAAGCCGCAGGTCTTACCTCGGCTCCGCTCAACTTTGACATGGTAAAGCTCTTGCCCTTGAAAGCCGTTTCCGCCGCGGTGCAGCGCGCGTTATACGCGTCGATCTTGCTCTGCCAATAACGCAAGTACTCGTCAGCAAACGGGGAGCCATAGGGGGAGTAGAGCGCCCGCATAAACTCTAGGATCTCGGCACGGAAACCGCAGAGCGCGAGCGTCTGCCGAATACGCCCGAGTGCAACGTTGTCGGGCTCCGCCTTCAGAATATCGGCAAAATCGATTTGAGCTGGTTCGGAATCTCCATCGTCGAGGGCCGTATCGGGATTGGCGAACGTACCCTGCTCGACACGCACATATTCAAGATCCGGCTCGCCCATCGCAACCGGCAGGTAGACAACCATCGTCTTGTCGTACGGGGTCGTCGGGGTGAAGACGATGCCTGGCACGGCATTCGGATCAGGCTTCTCGGTGAAGATCGATCCAATATGCGGTGGGGCCCGCCATGTCAGCTCGCTCAGACGGGCGCTGATGTTACGCACCGGCAGCGTGGCCCCCGAGAGTTTGTGCAGAACTGTGACGCGGGTCGCGAGCACATACGGCACGTTCTGGCCGGCAAAAAATGCATTGCAGTCGGCCTGCGACCGCGTCGGGTCGCACACCGGTGCGATATCTACAGTACAGGATCCAGTCGTGGTCCCGCAGAGCGCCGAAACGTCTTGTCGGAACAATCGCCGGAGCCGAGAGGCCGGCAGAGTGGCGGTGGAATCCGGTGGCGTAAAGCCAGCTGGCGGAGGATCCGGCTCCGGCCTCGGTTCCGCGTGCACATCGAAATAGACCTGATAGTCCTTGGTCAATTCGCTCGGTATCTCGAACCGGCCACCGAACAGGCGAGCTGTCCCGGCAGGAAGCTGCACCGTGGCGGCGGGCGTGGACGCAATCGTGCCAGCACGCAAATCGAACTCATAACGTGTCTGCTTGGAGAGGAGGCACTCGGTCGTTCCGCCTGCTACAATTTGATCCTTCCATCGGCACTGCAGCGACTCCGTCAGCTTCTGCGGATCGCCCGCCTTGAACAGGTTGAAAGCTGTGTCGTCTTTGACTTCAGTATAGGCAATCTTCGCTGATGGCCTCAACCATGCCGAAAGATGTGGATGGACACTGTAGCCGAGGTAGATCACGTCACCCGCTTTAACGTCGATCTGCTGCGCCGGCGCGTTGTTCGGCCGGCAGGCAACCGCAAAGCTCAGCGAAGATAAATCGAAGGACACGCCGCCAAGGGGCGCTTGTGCGCACGACGCGACCGAGCGCGCTTCTCGATCGTACATCCAGATCTGAAGGAGCGCTGAGGGAGTTTTGATGAATTCGATTTTGGCCGGGCGGTACTGGTAGTGCGGTCCCAGTGGATCCGAATAGAGGCCGTGGCAATGCTCATCGCCTTCCCAGATCTCGCAACGAGCTTTTTTATCTATATAGGCTTGATAGGGCAGTACGTCCTTGTAAAGTTTCTCGAACTCCTCAGGCGTGAACTTCGTACCAAGGGCACCAGCGTTGCTGGGATCCGGCTTCGACACGCCACGCCGAAGCGCGCCCTCAATAGTGATTCTGCCCGTGAGTGGCGCCTCCCAGGCTATCATCGTTTGGCTAAATTCGAGCGCCTGCAGACGGCGGCTCGTTGCATCTAGCCGAGCCTCTATCGTCTGGATCACATCGCGCATATCCGAGGGAGAGCGGTTCAGCAAGATCTTGTCGGCGATCTTGCCGGGAATGGGCGGCGTCAGTGCGCTTTGACGCGAAAACCTGACAATATACTTGCCCGACTCTCGAGTTTCTCCTTGATTGTAGAAGACCTGACCATAGGACACCAAATCGACGAGTCCATCTCCGTCGCGATCAACAAAATAAACATATGAGTCGTTGGTCGAGCTGTTGAGAGCCACGCCGCCGAACATGGTGGCCGGACCGTAGCCTTCCACACCAATGCTGCTCGTCACGTTACTCGAGACGGGTAGATCCGAAATGCCGTCAATGAATCCGCAGCGACTTTGATCTTCCCGATCTTTCTCTGGATATGTGACCTTGTAGACACCTGTGGCCGGATCCTGTTCTCGCTTTCCGGGGCAGTAGTACAACTTGCCATCGTCGCCGCGATAAACGATATCATCGATGCCATCGCCCGTTATGTCGATAAGGGTCGAGTTTACTTCGGATTTTGCGAAGTGTACGGCGCCCTTTACGCCGCCCGAGAGCTCCTTCGATGACACGTTGCCCACTCCGAAGCCTACGTATAACGATGCTCCGGTTTCCTCCGTGCGCCCTGTACCAAGCAGTGAACGTTCCCCCAGGAGTCCAAATCCCAAACTTGAGATCAGTTCGCGCGGAAACGCCAAATTACCGTTCACTTTTTTCCAATCGCCAAGCTGCGTGACGGTCTGTGGGTCAGGCCAAAACGCGCGACAAGCATCGGTCGGCTCACCACCCTGCGTCGTTTTGGTTTGAAACTTCTCTCCCTCGTAAGAGAAGGTGAATCTTTGCGTGGCAAGCGGGATTTCCCCTTCATCGCCAATTTTCACTGGACCGCGCGCGCCATCGTATAGCGGATTGGGCTCAACCTCGTACGCCTTCAACACGCGATCGAAGTTCATGCATGCATCGTTCTCACCTCCCGGAATGAACCGATGCTGCGCAAAGAAGGCCCACCCCGTTTCAGGCTTAATGTCGCTATTCCCATCCTTAATCGAAGCGGCAGAGAGCCAGATATTGTTCGGGTCCGGTCGATAAAACACATCGATTCGAGTCAGCCAATATTCATACGCGCGGAAGAAGCCAAGTCGGCCATCGCTGTTTATCCGCTCCGGCGCACGCGGCTTCCAGTCGAACTTAATGCGCGTCACACCGGCGTCAGAAATCGGCACATTGCTGAAAGCGACATTATACGTAATCTCATCGAGGCGTAGTGCAGCCGCACATTCGCCACCCGTGAATTGCTGGCACGCACGTCCTTTTGGGTCTGCCTGAACGTAAGAGTATTTAGCGCCATTGCGCGCCGGCTGACGATCATATTCCTGCGTTAGGGCCCATTGGCCGATTGCGGTCCGGCGCACCCCGTCGCTGAATGGAACGCTGCCGAGCAGAACGCCGTTGCCCTTGTCAAACTCTGGACGAGCGTCGGCTACGACTTTGCCGCCGTATAGCTTTGTGACGTGGGAGTTCGGGTCCCATACTTCCCAGAAATAGCTGCCAGGACCTTTGCCGTAACGACGAACAATCAATCCGCCGGAATTGTTGCGCAAGCGAAAGAACCGCAGGTCTCCGACCCGTGGCAAAATCGGGCCGCCTTTGTAGAGCGGCGGGATGTCCTTGCCGTTCGCGTCCAGCGCAATCAGATCCATGCCGTCGAGTAAGTAATCCTCGGTCTCGTAAGCTGGATGATAGACCGGTGCGGGACCGCGGACTTCGATGGTGCTAACCACCAAATCCCAGCCGCGGCCCAACACTCCAGGCGCCCCTTGCGAACTGTACCTGATCGAAAAGCTTGGTCCAGGTCCGCGAGAAGGACGCAGCAACATCGGCAGATTAAACGCATGAGTACCTTTGTTGTCCGGCTCAACACGATCCACCGATAGATAGCCGCTAGCTGGATTTACCTCCTCAATAGGCTTCGCCAGTGAGGAGGGACCGCTCCTCGCTGGCTCGTTTTGCGTGGATTCCGGCAATACGATCACGCCGCTAATTACACGCTGGTGCTGCTCCGAAAGCGTCGCGTAGACTCTTTGGGGGTCCTGCGTTGGGGGCGCAAAAGACTTCGCCTCCGTCCAATTGCCATGAACGGGATTGAACACAAAAATCGCGGGCGCCTTCGTTTGCGCATCCGTCGGGATAGGTCCTGAATAGTGCACACTGATCGCGATACCCTGGACGACTGAATTAGCTGAGGCAGCCAGCACGCCTCCTCCCGCTTGAGCTACCCGGAGCGGAACGGTGCTAACCTGATAAGAACTGCAATCATGCTCGGCGAGACGCGTCAGATTCAGTAGTCTTGCATTGCCCCCGTACGCCGTCGCATTTACGGCGAGCGACGGCGTAGCGTTACGATCCAAACACGCTACTCGCACGAGAACCGGCGACTCATAGAGGTAATCATCAGCCAAGAACACATCGAGCCCGCCAAGAGACATGCGGCGATCGCGCGCGTCTAGGACGGCTATCTTGTCGCCAGATGACGTTGAATTACTATGACTTGCTGGTCGATCCGAGACCGCCTGCGCCCTGGCGGGAGAGGTTAATTGAAGAAGAAAGAGAATCGCCGTTCCCGTCGAGATCGCTTTCCTGAACATCTTGTTCCCCCAAGACGTTAGCTTCGGCTACGAACGACGTTCGTGGGGCATACGCGGAGCTCGTTGAGCGCAATCAGCCCTACTCGCAACAAAAAGAATAATGAGCGTGCCCTGAAATGCCAGCAGCGGTCTCAATACACATAGTATGATAGGCCATATAATTACTGGTTGTCTACGGATACCTTACAATTTGAACTCGCAGGCCTTGAAAACGTTTGCTAGTGCGATGCAACACGCTGCTCCTGCTAATAGGGCGATCAACACTCAGGCCGCACCTCAATCCCATACAATTTGGGCCGACAAGTTCGAATGGGCCACGTCCGCGCAAGCGCGTGCGAAGCTGCTCTGAACCGACCGTAGCCAGCAGCCAGTTCAGTGTTCAAATCGGAAAGGAACGCGGGCATCCTGGAAGGGAAGCCGAAGGTGTCTCGCGTTTATGTAGCCAGCGTTGGTCCTGTTGGTCGGGCGCGTTCGACAAGTTCACGCAGCTGTTCATAAGCAATGTTGGGATTGGCTAGATCCATTAGCATGGCCCCACTTCCGAACGTGCTCGTACCGCCAACGATCGCGGAGGTGCTCCACCACGGCCCTTGGCCGGTAGCCGGAGTGGCGAGGTAAATAGATCCAAGTCCGACAAGTCGCTGGAGGATTCCGCGCCTAAGGTTGATTTCTCGAACCGATGCTAGAAGGATCTCCTTGCGATGCTGCGTCAGAAATCCCTCTTCAATCTCGATCCGGTCCGAATAGACGCGATAAATCGTATTACCGTAGTTCAACCATCTCGCCGCAAGCGTCACTGCCGGGAATAACACGAGGACGGCGATCCCGACTAACACGAAGGGGCTTCCGACGCGAACTGTCGCGCCTGCCGGAAGTATTACGCTCAATAGGCCGCCGAAGAAACCTCCGGCCCAAAGTGCAAAGAAAAGCTGTAGCGGAAGCTGCGCCAAGAACGACGTCCAAAGCACAAAGATGGGGCGAAATTCCGCTAGCATCGTCAGAACACTCGCATCGTGAGATTTGCTTCATAGTGGTGCTTAGAGCAAATGTCGCTGAACGTTCTAGCACGCCGATAGGTATTGGAGGATACAGAATTGGCGATCCCTGCCTGGGTAAATGGATCTCGGGTGCGTGGGCTCTACTCATACCGATCCTCCTAACGCACAGCGGCAAGCAGCCACCGCGAATCCCTGGCGCGCCGCCTGTCCGTGGAAACCGTATCGCGCCTCATCGAGGAACGGATCAGTCAGACGCCGCATCTGACGTTTCACGCCCTCACAGACGAACTCGCCGCACGCGGGATCAAGACCTCCCACAAAGCGGTTGGGCTGCTTTTTGCGACGCGACGGGCTGCCTTAAAAAAAGCTGCTCGCCCTGAGCGAGCTCGCTCAGACATCGCGCGTAGAACGTCAGCGCTGGCGTTCGTGGCAGCACCTACCACCCATGGCAACCAATCGGCTTGGGGCAGGTCTGCCGTCGGGTCGGGTCGCCGAACTGAACCGGCTCGGAAGTGCGAGACTAAACCGCCTCCTCCGGCAGATCGTCCTCCCAAAGCTCGGACCGCAGGCTGAAGCTGACGAGGCTGGCGCTGCGGCAGCGAAATTTCGATCCCCTGAGCATGACGAACCTGAAGCGTTCGCCGATCAGCATCTGCAGGATCGGCGCCGACGCATCCAGAGGGATGCCGATGCTCGCGTCCAGCCTGTCCGGAAGTCTCGAACGCACCGATCGCGATCGGCTTGAGATCCCTTCGCCGTTCCTCCATGAGGTTCAGCGACGGAAGCAGCGACATCTCCATCGGTCGGACTTCAACCCCGCCGGCCGCAGTAGCCGGCCGCTGATCACGACGTGCCGGTGTTCGTGGTACGGATCGAGAGCATCCCGCAGGCTGTTCAGCGCCACCCAATAGCTGAAATCCCAGCTTTCGATTCCGACGACATAGTCGACGATCTCCTCCATCGGCTTGCGCCGGCGCTTCGCCTTGCCGATCGATTTCGACCCGGTGCCCATCGCGCTTTCCGCCACCATCGAGAAGCGACGCGTCGAAGGTTAGCCGAGTAAGCTTAAGGCGCGCGTCGTTCGAGACCACTTCCGTCTCAAGTGATTTCTTCTGTGATTTTGTCATACACATGAAGGACATAGCCGTCTAAAAGTGCTTCTCAATATTTTTCTAAGGTTTCCCGCAAAGGGGGCGGCTTTCCATCCTGCGCCGATAAGACAATCGTCAATATCGAGTGCGTCGTTGACGGGAACATATGCTGGCCGACGGAGCCCTTCTTGATATCGGTGAGAGAGACTTAACGAAATCTTCCGCATCGAGACCGTTTTCCGCGATGAATGCGCGGAAGCCCTCGTCGAATCCTCTGCGCGGGGGTGAACATCGACGCTCGCCCAGTCACCTGATCCACTCCACATCAGAATAGAACATTTCCCCATACACCACCGAAGTTTGATCTTGAACTGCCTGCACTCCCAACCGAGCCGAGTGAACAAACGGCCGAATCAGATCGTCGATCCTTTCCTCGATATGCACCTCCGATACAGATACCTCACGGATGAGTTCCGGCGTAACTCCTTGCCGCACGCGAACCTTGCGGTACGGAAATTCGGGTCCGACCAGTGGCAAGTCGAACAGACCTACGCGGCCCTCATACTTCCTACCATCATGTTCGAATCCCTCGAGCGTGCTGGCGCGGGCACGCTCCGTCGCGCGCGCCAGCCGGTCACCCCGCGCCGATCGAAGTCTCGCGCGTTCGCTCGGCAGAAGTAGCTCGCTGTCGGCATTGATGTCAGGCGGCAAGCTCATCTCGATGGCGATCTCGTTAAGACCAATGGCCCCCATCGCTCTCGCCACGGTCAATCGGCTCGCCTTCACGACCATCTCGTCTGCCTGTTGTCCGCTCAGACGGATCAGGGGGTCGTTCTCGTCCGGATCGACGACGAGCATATGCGATCTCGGCTGGCCTTTCTCGTTCGTCAAATACACCGATGAAGCTAATTGCTCGCCTTTTACGCTACCGACCAGTTGGATGGCGTGCTTTTGTGCGATCGCCGTCTTTAAGACGCTCTTCTGATATTCGCGACTCGACTGCGTTCCTTTGCATTCGAGTATGTGCCACTTGCCTGTGGCGTCCTGCATAACGAAGTCGGGAGCTTTGCTCATGCCGACCTTCGCTTTGGATTTGTGCCGCTTGCGCTGGAGATCCTTGAACTGGTTCGCGAACTTGCGGCCGTCGACGATCTGCGTGAATGGACCGAGACGCTTTCGCACCCAATGAGTTGCAAGCGCTACGCCGAAATCGTCGCTCAGGATTCCCTTCTGATGGGGGTCGAGATCTGAGAAATCCATCGTGATTCGCAGATCCGAATGCTTCGACGGCACGAGGTAGTATCGAAGCCAAGCCCAGAACAACGCTGGAGACGCGGGCGACAGAATGCTCGGCATCGTAATCGTGCCAAGCTCGTGGAGCGCCTCTCCCAAGTCGATATCGATCCTGCCCGAACCCGACTTCAGCTTTTGGTTGACGATGTTTTTCGGCCAAGTACTATCGTCGACCGCAATGTCGAATTTCTTGACGAGAAAAGACGTACTCATTCCGTTACATCCCTCGCTTGGGCGGCCACGCGTCGGACTGCAGTCTTTATCCAGCGAGCAGAGCTTAAACCTGGCGAACCCAAGCTTACCCGTCGCACGTATACACGCACGAGTTGAGCCAGTCGAGCGACTGTTCTGGCAACCCCGGTCCCTGATTAGCGGATGGAATGGTCCGGCCTAACATCGACCGGCAACGGGAGGCCGAAATGGACTTCGACGGTCTGGTGCTTTCGGCACTGGCGCCGTCGCCCAACCGGGTCGAAGAGTGCGGTGGAGAGTTCGAACACCATCTGACCGAAGCGGCTGTGATAGTCGCCTACGCCATGCACCCGCTTCGGATGACGAAGGCCGGCGAGGCTCTCGTCCATCCCGACGGCGAGCACGGCAAACGCTTCGGTTTCGCCGGCTGGCTCGCCATGCGGCGGCGTCGAAAGGACGAGACGACGTCCAACGCCAGAAAAGGCCGCGCGATCAGCGCGGCCTTCTTTTAGATCGATCTCGTAAGACTATTTGGTCAGGGCACCGGCGACCAAAGCTGCCGGCACAGAGGCTTTGCCGTGCACGCTGCTCTGGAACGTGCTATCACCAATGCGCGTGCCCTCGGCAACTTCGCCGCCCGCCTCGACATTGCCGTTCTCGATGCCAGCTTTGCCATGCGAGGCATGGGCCGCAGCAACATCCTTACCAATGTGGAGTTCGACGTTGCTGCCAACTTGAACCGTCTGGCGTGAGCCAAGGCATACACAAACAGCAAGCCCAAGCTCAACACGGCAATTTTCTTCACCTTAGTCATCTTACTCTCCATGCAGTTCAGGTTTGAATTATCGATGAGTGCCGGTAGCGCCTACCAGTGGGGAAAAATCTTCTTCGCGACGGCGATCGGCGCGACGACTGGCGCGATGATCGGCGCGGCGGCCTCTTCCGGCGTCGGCACAGGCACCGGACGAGAGCGAGTGGGCATCGGCACGGAAATCGTGCCGTTGATGCCGCTTGGCCTGCGGTGTCGCCAACGCGAGCACCATCGGCCAGGCCGCCGCTGACACTCAGATTTCCGTCGTCAACGCTGACATCAGCCTGATCCGCGTGTGCGGCCTTTCCGCCGGGCACGCCACCACGATCTGGTGGCCGACACTCGCGCTCTGTGCGTGAGCCGACAGGCTCACCGCCAGCAAGCCGCCGACGGCGACCGTGGCTTGACCATCTGAAACAAGAGACTCATGACGTTTGCTCCGTGCAATGGACTTCAGTGCGGGCGACCATCGCAAGGCACAGAGACTGTTCAAGGAAACAATCTGTGGCGCCACAAAACGTGGGAGAGCCACAAATGATGGTCCAGGGAGGACTTCAAACGCTGGGAAGAAAGTGTAGATCCTTAGCCTGCAAACGGAGGAACGTGTCGTGGCTGACAAGGGTCGTCCCCCCCGAGAGGCTATCTCGTCGGTCTAAACGGTTTTTCGGAGCTGTGGACCGCGATCTGCAAAGACCTCATCGCAAAGAGGGTCGAGTACTTGAAGCAACTCCCGGAAGCAGAACGGCGACAACTCCAGCTTCCGCCCACTCCCGACTTCGCTCCGCAAGGAGCCTTCCGTGAGATCGTGACGATCGACTCCGGGACTGCCTTCGCTACGATAGCCAAGCGTGCTCGCGATTACGGCCACTTCAACCCATCAGATTTTGCAGACGCGGTACTCGAAGCCGAATTAGCACCCTTCGGATTCAAATCTGCTGATCTTTCCGACGACGGCCGTGATCGAGCGCTGAACCGGATTGGCATGTCGATCACACGCCTTATGAAGACGTTTGCATTCTTTGGCCTGTTCGAACGCGTCAAAAATTTCTATCGGCTCACTGAACTAGGAGTAAAGACCTATGAAAAGCTTTCAGAAGATCCTGACGAAGAAGAACCTGTGGCTATCGATACAGGTGGCGGTCTTCAGTTTTTGGGGCGTTACAGTGGCGTTGGCACTGCCAGCGGGGGTCATACTCAAGTAACGCTGCATCGCTACTATTAGCCGGCCGGCGCCCCGGCTCTACCCATCGCCGCGCTTCCGAACTCGTCCGCCGAAACCCGTCCACTAGCGGGCGGAGGCATGAGGAATCTACATGGTGGCGATCTCGTCCTGAATGCAGTAGTCTGTAGCGCGCGGCGCCGCCCAAGAGTGCCACACAAAAAAAGATCGCCGGACCGAAAAACACAGTAAAATCAACATCGTCCAGGGTTGCAATCTCAGTTCAATCCTGTCTGGCAGCACCATTCCCTCGCTCAAATCGCACATGAAGCAGCCTTCTCGCGGCACCAAATGCCCGAGTTTTGCTTTTTTCGTAGCCCTCCTCTGTGAAGAGGGCGCAGGGAAGACCGGGTGCCGGCTGGCACCCGCGGTCCGCTGCGCAAAGATGTAGCGCAAAGAGACCGCACAGCAGCATACAGGTGACGCCGAACACTCGGCCTTCCCTGCGCAGTGGGTTGACGGCTTATGCCGCGCTCTCCCCGGCGACGAGTTCCTTTTTGTCACCGTCGCCTTGCGAATTGACGATGGACAAAGACCCGGTAGAGCCCCGATCCATCTCCGCAAGGCTTGACCGTAGCAACGACGGCCAGGACCACACGATTTTGCCGTACGCAGCGATCCGGCTTCGCCAAGAGGCTTCGCCGGACACGTCCTGCTTCGCCCAAAAGGACTTCGCAGGGCGTTGGCGCCGTTCGTCCGCACGCTAGACAAGACCTCACGAGGTTCATCTCGCCCTGGTCCCCGCCTTCGTGCCCGACGCTGCCGCGTCCACCACCCCCCGATCCACGTTCGTTACGACGGACGATCGCCCCTCTCCCTGGACCGGGATGGCGGATTGATACTGCGATTCCGAATTTCGGTAAAGTGGAATATTTTTGTGAGAGGGGATTGACGGGATTTTGCGGAAGGTGGGTGTTTTGTCCGACGGGTCAGATTGGCATGACCGACGTTAGCCTTAGGCGGCCATGGCGGGCGTTATTGGGAATCGTCTTCATCTGATGCGAGTGCAGCGCGAACAACGTCGCCCAGGTCTATGCTGAGGCGCGCTCTCGCTTCATTTTTGTCTTCAGCTTGCACCACGTACGACACTTTCGGCAGAACGATAGTGAGAACTCTTACGACGGCTCCTAGTTCTGCTTCTTGCTCATCGCTAAACGGATCGTTGACTGAGGCCAATTTCTTCATTCTCTCGAAGATACCGGGAGTGTGGTCCTCTAAGGCAGCAACGGCTTCCTGTATCTGCTCGTCGGTATAGAACGTGCCCATGAAAACATCTCAGCTCGTAGGATGGGTAGAGCGCAGCAAAACCCATCGAGGCCTCGTTCGGTGACGAAATATGATGGGTTTCGCAGTGCTCTACCCATCCTACGCACTGTGCCCGGTAAACCGATCATCAGACCGGCGAAGCCGTCGGCATAGCTCGCGATTAATGTTTTGCAGGACGATCACATAGGCATGGATATCGGCCTTGTAGCAGGCGTAGAGCTTTTGGGCCGTCAGCTCGTACAGCACCGTCGGACTCTCCGGGATGACCGTGGCGGAACGATTCTGCATTTCGATCAGCGTCATCTCGCCGAAGAAATCGCCGGGCTCCAGAACGGAGATCGGGATCACGCGCCCCGCATTCGCCCGTTTGCTCACCGCCAGCCGGCCGGATTTGACGATGAACAGCGAGCGTCCGGGCTCGCCCTCCGTCACGACGGTTGCTCCGGTATCAAATCGGCACTCGACCAGCATCGACATCAGGAGGTCGAGACTTTGATCCGGGATACCGCCGAAGAACGGTGTGGCGAGCAGGAATGCTTTCAGGTCGGGGACACTGACGGCCATCGCGCGAGGATAATCTTCACCGCCATCCGCGGCAAGCAGGGCAGATGCGGGCGCTGACGACGCCGACGTGTTGGAATAAAGAGGTCAGCGGAAGTTTCGTGTCTCGTAGGGTGGGCAAAGCGAAGCGTGCCCACCAACCACTGTGATAGGTAGATAGATGGTGGGCACGGCGCTACGCGCCTTTTGCCCACCCTACGCTTACCACCCCTACGCACTCTCACCGCGCAGCGTCCGCTTTCGCCAGAGGTCAGCCATGAGCTTGACGGTCGCTGCGAGCACGAGCGCGCACAGCACCGCCTTCGAGATCGTCTCCATCGTCCCCTCGATCAGCAGGCAATGCGCCACACTGCCTGCGACGATGACGATCGCGAGGGGAATGTGGACGATGCGCCAGGTGCGCAGCCGCAGTCCCAGGCGGCGGCGCAACGCGGCCAGGACCGCAACGATGAAGATGGCCCACATCGCGGTCACGCCGAAGGGGGAGAACGGCGTCGGTGAGGTATAGGTCAGGGCGTCGATCATATCGGGCGGACTGGTGATCCAGAGGCCGGCGACGTGGATCACCACCGCCAGAGCGAGCGCGCCGCCGATCCAGCGATGGGCGCGCCGGCCGCGATAGGCCGACAGGCCCGGCAAATATCCGCCGATTAGCAGGGGCTGAGCGAGCACGAGACCGAGCGCGACGATGCCCGCGAAGCCGGCGAGGATGTAGAGCGGGCCGCGCCATGCGAGTTGCTCGCTTGTTGCGGCGGCGGCGATCGGCACGCCGATGGCCAAGGCAAGGGCGACCCAGATCAGGGGCGCCGATCGCCACCCTTTCATTCGCAATGCGGTCAGGCCGGCTGCAGCACGAAATGCGCTTCCAGGCTGGTTTCCTTTGGGCTCCGCATCACCGGCCGCAGGAAGACGGTTTTGAATTCACCGCTGTCATAGGCGAGATGTCCATGCGGCTGGCCGAAGATGGGAATGATCTGCGGCATCTCGAGCCGGAACTTGCCGTCCTTGTCGGTGAGCGTGGCGCCATGACTCTGCGGCTCGTGCTCTTGTCCCTCGGTGGTGTGCGCCCAGATCTGGATGCGCTGGCTTGCGAGCGGCGCGCCGTCGCCGGCGCGGCGCACGGTGCCGCTCATCCAGAAGCCGCCCTTGCCGATCCGCTCCACGATCGCTGCGCCCTTGCGGTAATTGTTCGCGCCGCCCGACATCGTCTCGGTCGGCGCGAGGCCGTCCGCACGGGCGGGCAACAGCAGGCCGGGAACGCCGGTTGCCAAAATCCCGGTGGCGACGATCGAGCCGCCAGCGGCAAGGAGGTTGCGGCGATTGAGTAGGACCGTGGTCATGTCGGTTCCTCCTGCAACAGAGCAGTGGCTCCGGGAATGGTACAACAACAGACGCGAGACGCCCAGTTGGGGCGAGGGGTGGAACGGGGCGCGATGACGGTGTTGTGAATGGGGTTTAGGCCGCTCGAACAGCTTTGTAGGATGGGTAGAGCGAAGCGAAACCCATCGAGCCTTGTTCGATGAAGACGCATGATGGGTTTCGCTGCGCTCTACCCATCCTACGCGCCGACACTACATGTATTCTCAGCCGCCGCGCGTCATCCTCCTCCACTTCGGTACCGAAATGATCCCCTTCTCCGTGCTCGACCTCGCGCCCATCCGCCAGGGTGGCGACGCGTCACAAGCGTTCCGCAATTCGCTCGATCTCGCCCGGCACGCCGAAGGTTGGGGCTACAAACGGTTCTGGCTGGCCGAGCATCATAACATGACGGGCATCGCGAGCGCGGCGACGTCGGTGGTGATCGGGCATGTCGCGGGCGGCACCAAAACCATCCGCGTTGGCTCCGGCGGGATCATGCTGCCGAACCATTCACCGCTGGTCATCGCCGAGCAGTTCGGCACGCTGGCCTCGCTCTTTCCCGGGCGGATCGATCTTGGGCTCGGCAGGGCGCCGGGCACCGACCAGTTCACCGCACGCGCGCTGCGCCGCGATCTCGCCACCAGCTCCGAGAATTTTCCGCAGGACGTGCTGGAGTTGCAGGCGCTGCTCGGCGACGTCAAGCCGAACCAGACCATCCGCGCCGTGCCGGGCATGGGGACGAAGGTGCCGCTGTGGATCCTGGGATCCAGCACCTTTGGCGCGCAGCTCGCAGGCATGCTCGGTCTGCCGTTCGCGTTCGCCTCGCATTTCGCGCCGCAGATGATGATGCCGGCGCTGCGCGAGTATCGCGCGCGGTTCGAGCCGTCGGCGCAGCTGGACAAGCCCTATGCAATGGTCGGCGTCAACGTGTTCGCCGCCGATAGCGAGGCGGACGCGCAACGCATGTTCTCCTCGCTGCAGCAGCAGTTCATCAATCTTCGCCGCGGCACGCCCGGCCCGCTGCCGCCACCGGTCGACGACATGGACGCGCTGTGGTCGCCGGCGGAAAAGGCCATGGTCGGGCAGTCGCTGTCCTGCTCGGCGGTCGGCTCGCCTGACATGGTCGAAGCGAAGCTGAAGGCTCTGATCGCCGAGACCGGCGCGGACGAACTGATGACCACGGGCCAGATCTACGATCACGTTGCGCGACTGCACTCGTTCGAGATCGCGGCTGGGGTAATGGACCGGCTGGCGGGGTGAGCGCAGAGTTTGTCGCCCGACAAAGGTGCGTTCCCTCCCCCCTTGTGGGGGAGGGCTAGGGAGGGGGGTAGCCCAGGAAAAGGTGCTGGTTGTAGATGATGCGCTCAGGGCCGGTGCGCGAAGGAAAGAATCCCCGCGTGGCACCCCCCCTCCCTGCCCCTCCCCCACAAGGGGGGAGGGAACGGAGAGAGCGGTATTCGCGGTTAAACTCGACTCGGCTTCAGCTCATCTCGCCCTAATCCGGAAAGCCGAACAGCTTGGCCGGATTGTGCACCAAAATCTTCTCCAGCGTCGACTGATCAGGCGCGTAGCGGTACATCAGCTCGAGCAGATCGGCGTCGTTGGGCGGCTGCTTGACCGAGACCGGATGCGGCCAGTCGCTGGCCCAGACGCAGCGGTCGACTGCGGCCTCGATATAGGCGCGCGCGATCGGGATGACGTCGTCGTAAGGAGCACCGCGCTTCGAGGTCTTCTCGCCGAGCGACAGCATCACCCAGAAATTGCCCCTGGCGAGCAGTTCGAGCATCTTGCGCAAATTCGGATCGTTCCTGCCGGCTTCCGGATCGGGACGCGCCATGTGGTCGATCAGCACGGGCACGTCGAGATTCTCGTATTTGGCGACGCTGGAAACGATGCCGTCCTTCTCGGGCTGGATCTTGACGTACCAGCCGAGCTCGCGGATGCGCGCAATCGCGCGGGCGAAATCGGCATCCGACAGCACGGCGCCGAGCTCCTGGCGGAAGCTGAAGCGCGCGCCGCGGACACCTGCATCATGCAGCTTGGCGAGATAAGTGTCGTTCGCCTCCGCGAACACCAGCGCGTTGGCGCAGCCGCGATAGTTCGGGCCCATCGCGGCGAGACCGTCGAGCACGACGGCATGATCGGCGCCGTAGGTCGTGGTCTGCACGATGATGCCGCGCTCGATGCCGAGCGTCTTGTGCACGCGCAGCGCCGCTTCCCAGGTCGCGGTCGGCATCCGATAGGCCGCGCCGGGACGTTCCGGATATTTGTCGATGGGGCCGAGCACGTGAAACTGGCTGTCGACGGTTTTGGGCGGCGGCGCCTTGACCGGGCGGCGCGGGTTCGGGTCGAACGGCAGATAGGTCGGCATGCGCAAACTCCTTTAGTCGATCATGGCGGTGAAGTCGCACTGCACCAGTGCGCCGCCGTCCATGTTGTCCATCGGCAGCGCGTGGCGCGCCGGGCGCGAATGCTCGTCCGGAAACATCTTCAGCCACTCGACGTTGACCGGGCCGCGCTGCGTACGGTCCTTCAACCACACGGTCATCTTGATGATGTCGTCGGTGGTGCCGCCGGCGGCCTCGACCGTGGCCTTCATATGCGCGAACATGTTGGCACATTGCGCATCGAGGCTCTCGGGCATCGCGCCGGCGGCATCGCGGCCGAGGATGACGCCTGACATCACGAGATTGCCGATGCGGCAGGCGTTCGGAATCGGGTTGGCGTGCTTGAAGCCGCCGATGTGGATGCTCTTGCGCCGCGTTTGGCCTGTCATGATGCGCTCCCGTTTATTGTTGGTTCAGACGAACTGGCAGGACACCGAGCCGAACGCGCCGTAGTCGGCATGAAACGTGTCGCCGCGGCGGATATCGACCGGACGCGTGAACGACCCCGCCAGCACCACCTCGCCGGCGGCGAGATGCTCGTCATGCGGCGCGAGGCGGTTGGCGAGCCAGGCGATGCCGTTGGCGGGATGATTGAGCACGCCGGCCGCAAGCCCGGTCTCCTCGACCTCGCCGTTGCGGAACAACAGCGCGCCGATCCAGCGCATGTCCGCGTCCATCGGGCGGAACGGCCGGCCGCCGAGCACCAGCGCGGCATTCGCCGCGTTGTCCGAGATCGTGTCCATCACCTTGCGCGCCTTGCCGGTGTCGGGATCGACGCGGTGCATGCGCGTCTCCAGGATCTCCAGCGCCGGGGTGACGTAGTCGGTGGCGTTGAGCACGTCGAAGATGGTGCAATCCGGCCCGCGCAGCGGCGCCTTCAGCACGAAGGCGAGCTCGACCTCGATGCGGGGCGCGTGAAAACGGTCGAACGGAATCGGCGTGGCATCGGCATAGAACATGTCGGCGAACAGCACGCCGTAATCCGGCTCGGAAATGCCGACCGCGTTCTGCATCGCCTTCGAGGTCAGGCCGATCTTGTGGCCCTTGATAACCCGGCCGCGTCCGAGCTGGAGTTTTGTCCAGGCGCGCTGAACGGCATAGGCATCCTCCATGCTGAAATCGGGATAGTCTTTGGTGAACATCGTGATCAGCGTCTTGGTGCGCTCGGCCTCGTCAAGGCGCGCGGCAAGGCGTTCGATCGTGGCGGTATCCAGCATGGTTTAACTCTCCGCCGCGACGGTGTTGCGCAGCACGCCAATGCGGCTGGATTCGACCTCGACGACATCGCCGACTTTCAGCCAGCGCGGCGGGTCGAAGCGGGCGCCGGCGCCGGTCGGCGTGCCTGTCACGATCATGTCGCCGGGCTTGAGAGTGGCGAACGTGGAGAGATAGGAGATCAGAAAGTCGAACGGAAACATCAGCCGCTCGGTGGTGTCCTGCTGCCGGACCTCGCCGTTGACGCGCGTGACGATGTCATGAGGGCCGCGCGGATCGAGCTCGTCCGACGTGACGATCCACGGACCGATGCTGCCGGAGCGGTCGAAATTCTTGCCTTGCGTGACATTGAACTTGCCGTGGCGCAGCCAGTCGCGGATCGTGCCCTCGTTGCACAGCGTCATGCCGAAAATGTGTGACCAGGCCTTTTCGCGCGGAATGTGACGGCCGCCCTGCCCGATCACGATGACGAGTTCGCCTTCATAATCGAGCTGATCGGATACCGTGGGCTTCTCCAGCGGCTGACCGGAGCCCGTCATCGAGGACATGCTGCGCACGAACAGGCTGGGATATTTGGGCAGGTCGGAGCTGTCTTTATACTCGGCATTGCGCTCGGCATAATTGACGCCGATGCACCAGAGCTTTTCCGGCGCCAGCACCGGCGGAAGCAGCACGAGCTCGTCGAGCGCATAATCCGGCTTTTGTCCGGCGACGGCTTCCTGCGCGTCGGCCAGCGCATTGGCTGCGATCAGCGCCCTCAAATCGGAGAAGTCGCGGCCGACCCGCCGGGTCAGATCGACGACACCGCCTTCGATGGCGGCACCATAGTGCGGCTCTCCGTCCAGGAGATAGCTTAGGAGTCGCATGGTCGTTCTCCAATGGTCTTGAGGTGCTGCCGGGGCAGCGCGCTCAGTCTTTCGATTTGGGAGTCTGGAACACGCCGCGCAGCGTCACGATCTCGCCGAGACGGGCGTAGCGCGGTCCGCCGATGCGCGCGATCGGATCGAGCGCCGCGGTTTCGACCTTGCCGTCGTTCACGAGGCCGTCGCGGAGGTGGAACATCACGACTTCGCCGACGATCAGGCGGCTGCGGGCGTCGCCGAATTCCAGGCACTGCCGGAAGCGGCATTCCATCGCAACCGGTGCAATGCTGAGCCGCGGCACCTTGATGCGCTCGCTCGGGAGCGTCTCGAGGCCAAGCTCCGCGACCTCGCTGATCTCAGGCGGATGCTCTACCGACGAGTCGTGCACGGCCTGCATCAGCGGGGTATCGGCGATGTGGATCACATATTCCTCGGTGTCGAGAATGTTGTGCGCGGTGTCCTTGTAGTCGGCGCCCTTGCGGCCGACGCTGATGGCCAGCATCGGCGGCTTCTGCGAGACGAAGGTGAAGGCGCTGAATGGCGCGAGGTTGAGCACGCCTGCGCGGGACAGGCTCGTCACCCAGGCGATCGGACGCGGCACCACGATGCCGGTCATCAGCCGGTAGATGCGCTCGGCGCCGAGCTCGGTGGGGTCGATCCGCATCGATCAATCCGCCTTGATGTTGGCCTTGCGCACGATCGGAATCCATTTGGCGTCCTCGCGCTCGAGATAGGCCCTGAATTCATCGGGCGTCATCGCGACGGCTTCGCCGCCGAGCTTCTCGAACTTGTCGACCACGGCGGGGTCCTTCAGGATCGCGGTCAACGCGTCGTGCAGCTTGTCGATCACGGGCGCCGGCGTGCCTGCCGGTGCGAACAGGCCGGTGAAGGTCTGGCCGTCAAAATCCTTGTAGCCGAGCTCGGCAAACGTCGGGACATCGGGCAGCGACTTCAGGCGGTGCGGGCTGGTGACGGCCAGCGCCCGGAACAGGCCGGCCTTGATGTGCTGCAGGCTGACCGTGAGCTGGTCGAACGCGAACTGTACCTGGCCGCCCAAGAGATCGTTGACCGCAGGCGCATTGCCGCGATAGTGCGCGGTGACCCATTGCAGGTCGAGGCTGGACTGCATCAGCTCACTGAGCAGATGGTTGGTGGTGCCGGGACCGGGCGAGGCCATCGTCAACTTGCCCGGCTCGCGCTTGGCAAGGTCGATGAATTCCTTGAAATTCGTCGCCTGCACCGACGGATGCACCTCGAGCACCAGCGGCGTCATCGAGATCGTCGTAATCGGCAGGAAGTCCTTCTTCCAGCTGTAGACGTCGCGCTTGTTGATTTCGGTCGCGAACAGCACCGGGCCGTTGGCACCGACGAACAGCGTGTAGCCGTCGGGCGCGGATTTCGCGAAAGCCTCGCCCGCGATCATGCCGCCGGCGCCCGCCTTGCTCTCGATGATGAAGGGCTGGCCAAGCTTTTCCTGGAGCTTGTCGGCGATGATGCGCGCGGCGCTGTCGACATTGCCGCCGGCCGGATAGGGCACGATCAGCTTGACGTTGCGCGACGGCCATTGCTGGCCCGACGCCGGTCCCGCCAGCATCGCCGCTGCGGCAGCTATGGCAATCCAGATTAATCTCATGTTAACCTCCCGGCGGCGCTTCCAATTTTACGTCGATTTGCCTGACGTCGTACACGGCATCTCGATTCGGAGCGCAATCTCCAGATGCGCGCTTTACCTGTCGAGTGAATTGTGGCGTTCTTGTCCATATTATGGACAAGACCGCTTCCGCGAAATCCACCCGCCGCATCACCGAACCGCGACAGGGTGCGCAGGCGATCCGCCGCGCGCTCGCGGTGCTGCGCATTCTTGCCGCCGGCCGCGAGGACGGCGTGCCGCTGGCAGAGGTGGTGCGGGCGACCGGCCTCACCCGCCCGACCGTGCACCGCATCGTCCACGTGCTGATCGAGGAAGGTATCGTCGAACGGCATGACAAAACCGGCCGCTACGCGATCGGCAACCAGGTGCCGGAGCTTGCGCTCGCACGGGCTCGGCCGTCGCGGCTGCTGATCGCCGCCAATCCGTCGCTGCAACGTGCGTCGACCGAGATCGGCGACACGCTGTTCCTGACGGTGCGGACCGGCAACGACACGCTGTGCGTCGACCGCAGGATCGGTGTCTATCCGATCCAGGTGCTGTCGATCGAGGTCGGCGCGCGCCGACCACTCGGCGTCTCCAGCGCGGGCGTTGCCATCCTCGCCGCGATGCCGGCCCAGGACGCGCGGAAAATCGTCGCTGCCAATGAGAAGAGACTGGAGGCCTACCGGACCGATGTTGCGACGGTGCTGGGCCAGGTCACCGCCGCAAGACGGCTAGGATATGGCATGAGAGAGATTGGTCTCGTGCAGGGCACGAAATCGATCTCCACCTGGATCAAGACCCCGGACGGCCGCCCCGCCGCCGCGATGACCGTCTCCGCCGTTCGGACGAGGCTCGGCCCGCGCCGCGAGCAGGAGGCCGCGGAGATCCTGCTGCGGGAGGCGCGGATCATCGAGCAGGCGATCCGGGGTTAGACAACGCAGTCAATGGGCTGACGCAGCGCGCATTTTTGTGGCACAAGGGCCGCCTCCGCCGACTGAGCAACGAGGCCACGCATGCCCGCGCCAAAACCGCCCGCCTTCGAAACCCTGAGCCTGCATGCGGGCCAGCATCCGGATCCCGCGACCGGCGCCCGCGCGGTGCCGATCTACCAGACCACGTCCTACGTGTTCCAGGACTCCGATCACGCCGCCGCGCTGTTCAACCTCGAGCGCGCCGGCCACATCTATACGCGCATCTCCAATCCGACCACCGGCGTGCTCGAGGAGCGGCTCGCGGCGCTGGAGGGTGGCGTCGGCGCGATCTGCACCGCGAGCGGCATGGCGGCGCTGCATCTGGCGATCGCGACGCTTCTGAACGCCGGCGACCATATCGTCGCATCGAGCTCGCTCTATGGCGGCACCATCAACCTGCTCGCGCACACGCTGCCGCGCTTCGGCATCACCACAACGTTCGTGAAACCGCGCGATCTCGATGCGTTCCGCGCGGCGATCAAGCCGAACACGAAGCTGGTGATCGGTGAGACCATCGGCAATCCCGGGCTCGAGGTGCTGGACATTCCGAAGGTCGCGCAGATCGCGCATGACGCGAAGATTCCGCTGCTGATCGACAACACCTTTGCCACGCCCTATCTCAGCCGTCCGATCGAACTCGGGGCCGACATCGTCATGCATTCGGCGACCAAATGGATCGGCGGCCACGGCATCGCGATCGGCGGCGCCATCGTCGACGGCGGCCGGTTTGATTGGCGCTCATCCGGAAGATTCGGCGTGCTGACCGAACCCTATGGCGGTTATCACGGCATCGTCTTCGACGAGCAGTTCGGCACCGCGGCCTTCATCATGCGTGCGCGCACCGAAGGCCTGCGCGATTTCGGCGCTTGTCTATCCCCGACCAACGCGTTCCAGCTGTTGCAGGGCGTTGAGACACTCGGGGTGCGCATGGACCGCCATATGCAAAACACGCACCTCGTGCTGGAAGCACTGAAGTCCAACAAGGCCGTGGATTGGGTGCAGCATCCCTCGCTGGAAGATCACGCGGACTACCAGCTGGCAAAACAGTTGCTGCCGCGCGGCGCCGGCTCGATTGTCTCCTTCGGCATCAAGGGCGGGCGGCCCGCGGGCCGCAAGTTCATCGAGCAGCTGCGCATGATCAGTCATCTCGCCAATGTCGGCGACGCCAAGACGCTGGTGATCCACCCGGCGTCCACCACGCACCAACAGATGGACGCCGAGCAGCTCAAGGCCTCCGGCATCGGCGAGGAGCTGGTGCGGCTCTCGGTCGGCATCGAGACCGCAAGCGACATCATCGACGATCTCACCCAAGCGCTGCGCATCTCGCAAAAGGTCTGACACCATGAAGCTCTCCGTCAACGGCGCCGAGGTGCTGGTCGCAACCGGTGGCCGCGACTTCGACAGATCCCTGCCCGCCGTCATCTTCCTTCACGGCGCCGGCTTCGATCATTCGACCTGGGCGCTGCACACGCGCTGGTTCGCCCATCACGGCTTTGGCGTGCTAGCGCCTGATCTGCCCGGTCACGGCCGCTCCCCCGGACCTTCGCTTGGCAGCATCGCCGAAATGGCCGACTGGACGGCCGCCCTGCTCGATGCGGCCGGAGCGACGAAAGCGCATCTGATCGGCCATTCCATGGGATCGCTGATCTCGCTGGAGACGGCCGCACGTCACCCCGACAAGGTCTCCGCGCTCAGCCTGATCGGCACCGCCGCGACGATGACGGTCGGCCCGGATCTGCTGAAGGCGGCCGAAGCCAATTCGCAGGATGCAAACGACATGGTCTCGATCTGGGGCCTCGGCTTCAGCGCCGAGCTCGGCGGCAGCCTCGCACCGGGCCTGTGGATGCATGGCGGCGCCCAGGCCGTGTTGAAACACTGCGAGCCGGGCGTGCTGTTCCGGGATTTGTCGGCCTGCAATGCTTACGCGAATGCGCTTGCCGCCGCCGGGAGCGTGAAGGTGCCCACGACGCTCATCCTCGGCGAGCGGGACATGATGACGCCGGTAAAGGCCGGCAAGGCACTTGCCGCCGCGATCCCTCATGCGAAGACCGTCGTCGTGCCCGGCGCGGGCCACATGATCATGGCCGAACGCCCGGATGAACTGCTGGCGGCGCTACGGAACTGACAGGATCAATCGTCCATCTTGCGCGTTGCGGTCAGATATCCCTGTGAAGATCCAGAGGGAACATGACCCATGCCAAGACAGGAAGTCATCCGCAAAGCCAGGCAAGACAAGCGTGCCGGTAAATCGGCAAGCACGCAGGCCGGCGAATTCGTCAAGGACCAGATCGACAAGATCCGCAAGGGCAAGCATGGTGCGCGCTCGACGAAACAGGCCATCGCCATCGGTCTGTCCGAAGCGCGCCGCGCCGGCGTCGATCTGCCGCCGCCGCGCAAGGGACGCGTCAAGAAGGCGACGCGTCGCAGCGCCAAATATGCCTATGAGGTCGGTCAGGGCAAACGCACCCCGAAGCGCCGACCGCGCGTGTCGCGAGCGGTTGAAAAGGTTTTGAAGAAGGAGCCGCGCTCGACCGCATCGCGCAGTGCACTGTCGAAACAGGGCAAGCGTGCCGCGAGCCAGCGATCCGCTGCTTCGCGTTCGGCGACTGCCCGCAAGGCGAGCCGGACCAAAGGCGCCAAGGCCCGCTCCGCCGCCGCAAAGAAGGCGGCACGCACCAGGGCGCGCCGCCGGAGTTAAGTCTGGTCCCCTCAGGAGCCCGGCGTCCACTTCCAGACGATGTCGGACACGTTGACTGGCTTCGGGATCAGGCCCAGTTTTGCAAAACGGTCGGCGACGGCCTGCTGGCTCTTGGTCACCTCTGCATCCAGCGGCACCACGCGATAGGTGGAGCGGTTGACGAAGCGGCTGACAGCTTCGATGTCGACGCCGGTCGCCTCGGACTGAGCCTTTGCTACCTCCTCATGGTGAGATTCCGCCCATACGCCTTCGGAGGCGAAGCTCGCGTTGAGCTTTGCCACCAGCGAAGGATACTTCTCTACGAAGTCCGTCCCGGCGATGTAGAAAGCGTTCGGCTTGTGGACATCCCTGTCGAAGGCGATGACTCGGGCGCTTTCCTTCAATTCAGCAAGCGCCAGATATGGATCCCAGATCGACCAGGCATCGACCGAGCCCTTCATGAAGGCGGCTGTCGCATCAGCCGGGGCGAGCGGTGCCGGCGTGATGTCGGACCAGGCGAGACCGGCCTTCTCGAGCGACGCGACCAGGAGGTTGTGCGCACTCGATCCCTTGGCGAAGGCAACGCGCTTGCCCTTGAGGTCTGCGAGCGATTTGATCGGTGAATTCTTCGGCACGATGATCGCCTGAGTGTCGCCGTCCGACTTCACCGCCGCAACGTAGCGGATCCTGGCGCCGCCGGCTTGCGCGAAGATCGGTGGGGTATCGCCGACGAACCCGAAATCGACGCTGCCGACATTGATGGCCTCCAGCAGCGGCGGACCAAACTGGAAGTCGATCCATTTGACCTCGATGCCGAGCGGCTTGAAGGCGCTTTCGAGCGTCTGGCGCTGGCGAACCGCGGGGAAGAAGCCGCCCTTCTGCGTACCGATGCGGATTTCCGCCGGCTTGTCCTCCGCGCGCGCAGGTGGGGCCAAGGCCGTCGCGAGCAGCAGGCTGGTTGCGAGGATGTATCGTCGGGTCATCATCATGTGGTCCTTTCGGTGGTTTCAGCTGGCAAAGAAGCGAGAATTCGCGCGCCGGCTCCGTTCGGAGAACACGGCACGGGCGGCACGCTCGGCCTCGCGCGCCGAGCGGAACTGCCTGCCTTCGAGGCTGTCGAACAGACGCTCGGAGGAGAAGAAGCGGAAGCCGCGCGTATCCTTCGTGACGATGCCGGCGGCGCGGTCGTGGATCTCGATGATGTAAGCGTTCGATTGAGTTTGGGACATGACTGCTCGTTCGCCGGGATCTCGGCGTTCCTGTCTCGGGATTTGCTGGGTGAGGTGCTGCTAGAAGACGGCGGTCAGCAACAACAGGCGCCGGTGGCCGCCGAGAAACAGCGCCGCGTCATGCACACATGCATGTCGTCCCTATTGCGCTGCTGATCGGTTCTCATATCGCGGCTTCGGCTCGAGGAGCAGTTTCGATGCCTCGACTATCGAGTGTTTGGCGCGATCGGTCAATGAAATGGCTATCCATAATTACCACCGGCGCGCATCGGCACTTCTCCGGGCGCGAGCGCAGGCAATCGAATTTATCTCGCGATGAGTTCTTTCCTTCTCCCCTTGCGGCAGAAGGTGGCGCGAAGCGCCGGATGAGGGGTTGCCTCAGCGAATCCTGAAGAGAGTCGCGCGCGGAGAGAACCCCTCACCCGTCTCGCCGCTGTCGCGGCGAGCCACCCTCTCCCGCAGGGGGAGAGGGAAGAGAGCTCACCACATCGTCGCCGCTGCCCGCTCGGGCCAGGCGCGATCATACTCCGCGCCGCCGACCTTGTTCTCACTCATCTCGGCGAGGATCTGGCCGGGTGTCGGCAGCGTCTTGGGGTCGATGCGCTTGTCGGGATTCCAGAGATCGGAGCGGACGATGGCGCGGGCGCACTGGAAGTAGATTTCGTGGACCGTCATCACCATGACGCTGCGCGGCGCCTTGCCGTCGACCTTGAAGGAAGCGAGCAGTTCGGGATCGATGGAAACATAGGCCCGGCCATTGGCGCGGACCGCATTGCCGGAGCCGGGGATCAGGAACATCAGGGACACCCTGGGATCGCGCACGATGTTGCGCAGGGAATCGACCCGGTTGTTGCCGCGTCGATCCGGCAGCATCAGCGTCTTCGGGTCGTGAATGCGGACGAAGCCGGAGAGATCGCCGCGCGGCGAGCAGTCGATCCCCTCGGGTCCGATGGTGGCGAGCGCGGCGAACGGGGCCTTTTCGATGAAGACGCGATAGAGCGGGGTGACGTGGTCGGCGACTTTCACGGTCGAGGCGTCATTGGTGACGCCGTAGATGGCCTCCAGCTGCTCGACCGTTTCGATCACCGACATTCCAGTCTCCTTGTTGTGCCGGCTATTCGTGCCAGCCTTGATTTCTGATCACGCGCAGAAGCTGGCGGCCATGATACTCCGCGCTGCCCGCGTTGAGAATGGTGACGTCGGCCTGCGCCGATGCGTCGCCGACGCTGCGCGTCAGCCGGTCCGCGATATTGCCGTCGCTGTCCCGGGCGCGGGCGGCAAGCCGCTGCGCCAGCACATCCGGTGGCGCCGTGATCGCGACCACCACGACGTTTGCATAGGTCTGGCGTAGCGCGCCGATCACCGTGCGCGAAACATTGGCCACGACGGCGCGTCCGGCACGAATATCATCGTTGAGGTCGAGCGGCAGCGCGTAGCAATGCCCATGCGCTTCCCAATGCACGGCGAAATCCCCACGCTCGAGCGCGCGCCGGAATTCGTCAGGGCTCACCGCGACATTGTCTTCGTCGGCTGAGGATTCGCGCGTCACGACACGGCGCGGAAAGACGATGTCGTGATCCTCGATGCATGCTGCCCGCGCCAGCCGCAGCAGCGTGTCCTTGCCGGCACCGCTGGGGCCGACCACGAGCACGAGCCGGCCAGGGCCGATCGCATCCGTCTCGTCCTCCGCCACGGTCGCGGCCTCGCTCATGCGACGCGGCTCCCCTCGCGCCAGACGCTGCGGACCGCGGGGACGCTGCCCGCAACATGCACGCGGATCAGATCGGCACGCTTGCCGACCGCGATCTCGCCGCGGTCGGACAGGCCGACTGCCTCGGCGGGCGCCTTCGTCACCGTGCGGATCGCCGCCGCAAGACTGATGGCAGGCACATGCTCCGGCAAATGTAGCGCGGCCATCAGAAGGCTCGAGGGAATGTAGTCCGACGACAGGATGTCGAGCAGGCCTTCGCGAGCGAGATCGACCGCGGCGATGTTGCCGGAATGCGAGCCGCCGCGCACGACGTTCGGCGCGCCCATCAGGATGTCGATGCCGGCCTCGTGCAGGCCGCGCGCGGCCTCCAGCGTGGTCGGAAATTCCGCGACCGAAACGCCATCGCGCACGGCGTCCACGACGTTCTCCTCGGTGGTATCGTCATGGCTCGCCAGCGGGATCTTGTACTTGTGTGCCAGCGCCACGATCTCGCGCATGTTGGTCGCCGCATAGGCCTTCTGATATTCGAAGCGCTTCGCGAACAGCTGGTCGAGCTCGGCATCGGTCTTGCCGCCGCCCTTGCCGCGATAATAGTCGCGCAGCTTGCCTTCGTCGCGGAACTGGCGCTGGCCGGGGGTGTGGTCCATCAGCGACATCAGCCGCACGTCGGGACGGTCGATCAGCTCCATGGCCTCCTCGACCACGCTCGGCATCGGGATTTCGCAGCGCAGATGCAGGAAGTGATCGGCACGCAGCAAATTGGCATCGCGTGCGGTGGTGATCGCGGCGGCGAGCGTGCCGGCGCGTCCGTCGACTTCCTCGGCGCCATCCTCGCGCCAGACCCGGAGCGAGTCGAACACCGTGGTGATGCCCGATGTCGCGAGCTGGCCGTCATAGGAGACGACGGCGGCGACCGGATTCCAGAACACTTTTGGCCGCGGCACGTAATGCGCCTCGAGGTGATCGGTGTGGAGCTCGATCAGGCCGGGCATGATCAGATCGCCGGCGGCATCCTCGGCCCCGGCGGGCGCCCTGCCCTCACCGATTTCGGCAATGCGTCCATCGGCGAGAGCAAGCCAGCCCTGCTCGATCACCCGCTCCGCCAGCACGATCCTGGCGTTGGCGATCACGATGTCCTTCTTGGCGTTCATATCCATTTCCTTCAGGCCGCGGCGGCGAAGCTGGTGACGTCGACGATGCGGTCGGCGATCTGATGACGGATTTCGTCGTCATGGACAATGGCGACCATGGCGACGCCCTGGCGTTTCTTTTCGGCGACCAGCTCGACCACGACGGCGCGGTTGGCGGCATCCAGCGAGGCGGTAGGCTCGTCCAGCAGCAGGATCGGCAGATCCGAGATGAAGCCGCGCGCGATGTTGACGCGCTGCTGCTCGCCGCCGGAGAAGGTCGCGGGCGGAAGCTGCCAGAGCCGCTCGGGGATATTGAGCCGATGCAACAACTCGCCCGCGCGCGTCTGTGCGTCGACACGAGCCAGGCCGTTGACGATCAGCGGCTCGGCGACCACGTCGACAGTGGCGACGCGTGGCACCGCGCGCAGGAACTGGCTGACATAGCCGATGGTCGCGCGGCGAATGTTGAGGACCTGCCGCGGCTCGGCAGTGGCAAGATCGACCAGCGCGCCGCGATGGCGGATGCCGATGCGGCCGGAGTCGCAGCGGTAGTTACCGAAGATCATCTTCAGGATCGACGATTTTCCGGCGCCTGACGGCCCCGACAGCACGACGCATTCGCCAGGATTGACGTGGAAGGTCACGCCGCTGACGACTGGCAATTCGATGCCGCCCTGCAGGTGCATCGTAAAGGTCTTGTTGGTGTTGGCGACGTCAATCATGGCGATCATTGAAAAACTCTTCCGGGAAGGCTCATGGCGGCAGAATCGAGGAGACGAGGAGCTGGGTGTAGGGCTCGCGGGGATCGTCGAGCACCTGGTCGGTGAGGCCGGTCTCGATGACGCGGCCGCCCTTCATCACCATCACGCGATGCGACAGCAGGCGCGCGACCGCGAGATCATGGGTGACGATGATGACCGCGAGGTGCAGCTCGGCGACGAGACTGCGCACGAGGTCGAGCAGGCGGGCCTGCACGGAAACGTCGAGGCCGCCAGTCGGCTCGTCCATGAACACCAGCCGCGGCTCGGTGACGAGGTTGCGGGCAATCTGGAGGCGCTGGCGCATGCCGCCGGAATAGGTGCGCGGTGCATCGTCGATGCGTGCGATGTCGATCTCGACGCGGGTCAGCCAGTCCGACGCGGTATCACGGATGCGGCCGTAATGATTCCAGCCCACTGCCATCAGCCGCTCGCCGACATTGGCGCCGGCCGAGACCGCCATGCGCAGACCCTGCGCGGGATCCTGGTGGACGAAACCCCAATCGGTGCGAAACAGAAACCGCCGCTCGGCTTCGCCCAGCGTGGCAAGATCGCGGGCGACGCCGTCGCGCATCCGGTAGGACACCTGGCCGCCGCTGGCCGCGAGCTGACCTGACAGGAGCTGAAGCAGCGTCGATTTGCCCGAGCCGGATTCGCCGACGATCGCCAGCACCTCGCCGGGATAGAGCGCAAAGGACACGTCGCGGCACGCGGCGATACGGCCGTAGGATTTGCTGAGAGACTCCGCAACCAGCAGCGGCTGATCGTGTTCGAGCATATCTTGATCAACCATGTGAGCCTCCCTGCGCCTTCTCCTTGTACGGCGCAGCGCTCATGCTGCCGTGGTGGCCGGCGGCCTGGCGGCCCTCGCAATAATCGGTGTCGGAGCAGACGAACATGCGGCCGCCCTTGTCGTCGGTGACGATCTCGTCGAGATAGGAATTTTCTGCGGCGCATAGCGCGCAAGGCGCATTAAAGCGATACGGCTCGAAGGGATGGTCTTCGAAGTCGAGCGACACGACTTGCGTATAGGGCGGGATCGCGTAGATGCGCTTTTCGCGGCCGGCGCCGAACAATTGCAGCGCCGGGCAATTGTCCATCTTGGGATTATCGAATTTCGGCGTCGGCGAGGGGTCCATCACGTAGCGCGCATTGACCTTCACCGGATAGGCGTAAGCCGTCGCGATGTGGCCGAAGCGGGCAATGTCCTCGTAGAGCTTGACATGCATCAGGCCGTATTCGGCGAGCGCATGCATGCGCCGCGTCTCCGTCTCGCGCGGCTCGAGGAAACGCAGCGGCTCCGGGATCGGCACCTGATAGACCAGCACCTGATTTGCGTGCAGCGACGTCTCCGGGATGCGGTGACGGGTCTGGATCACGGTCGCATCTTCAGTCGCGGTTGTCGTGGCGACGCCGGCGGTCTTGGCGAAGAATTTGCGGATCGAGATCGCGTTGGTGGTGTCGTCAGACCCCTGGTCGATCACCTTCAGCACGTCCTGTGGCCCGAGGATCGCAGCGGTGACCTGGACGCCGCCGGTGCCCCAGCCATAGGGCATCGGCATTTCACGGCTGGCGAACGGCACCTGATAGCCGGGGATCGCGATCGCCTTGAGGATCGCCCGGCGGATCATCCGCTTGGTCTGTTCGTCGAGATAGGCGAAATTGTAGGCCGGCGCGTTCATTCCGCGGCCTCCTTCATGGCGTCGGGCGCATTGGCATCAGCGAATTCCTTGCGCAGCTTGCGCAACAGGCCGAGCTCGGACTGGAAGTCGACGTAATGCGGCAGCTTCAGGTGCTCGACGAAGCCGGTCGCCTGGACGTTGTCCGAATGCGACATCACGAATTCTTCGTCTTGCGCGGGTGCGAGTGCCTCTTCGCCGAGCTCGCGCGCGCGCAACGCGCGGTCGACCAGCGCCATCGACATGGTCTTGCGCTCGCTCTGGCCAAAGGCGAGGCCATAGCCGCGGGTGAAGCACGGCGCCTCCGTCGCGGAGCCCTTGAACTGGTTGACCATCTGACACTCGGTGAGCTCGATCGAGCCGAGCGGCACGGCGAAGCCGACGTCTTCCGCCGAAAATTCGACATCGACCTCGCCGAAGCGGATTTCGCCGGCGAAGGGATGGTTGCGGCCGTAGCCGCGCTGGGTGGAATAGCCCATCGCCAGCAGAAACCCTTCGTCGCCACGCGCGAGATTTTGCAGGCGCAGGTCGCGGTCCGCCGGGAAATTCAGCGGCTCGCGGGTGAGGTCGCCGACGTTGACGCCCTCTTCGGCCTGCGGCGAGGGCTCGATCAGGCCGTCGCGGCCGAGAATATCCGTCACCCGCGGCGTGGGCACCGTGGAGGCTTCGGCCGTCGCCGGCGCCTCCGGCACAAAACCTTCGGCGAGCGAGGGATCGAGCAGGCGGTGGGTATAGTCGAAGGTCGGGCCGAGAATCTGGCCGCCGGGAATGTCCTTGAAGGTCGAGGACACCCGCCGCTGCACCCGCATCGCGCCGGTCTCGACCGGCTCGCTCGCGCCGAAGCGCGGCAGCGTGGCGCGGAAGGCGCGGATCAGGAAGATCGCCTCGATCAAATCGCCGCGCGCCTGCTTGATCGCGAGCGCCGCGAGCTCGCGGTCATAGAGCGAGCCTTCGCTCATGACGCGGTCCACGGCGAGGCCAAGCTGCTCCGAAATCTGGTCGAGGGAAATTTCCGGCACGCCTTGATCGCCGCGCCGCGCACTGGCGAGCAGGCGATGGGCGTTCTCGATGGCGCGTTCGCCGCCTTTGACTGCGACATACATGCTTAGCTTCCCTTGCTCACGACGCGCGTGGTGCGCGGGACCGCAACCACGGCATCATCCGCGACCAGGACCACATCGATGCCGCGCGGAAACAGCGCTTCGTTAATACGAAGTCGCTCGAACAGGTCGAACGGCTTGATCGAGGCCTTGAGCGTCGCGACGCCGTCGATGCCGGGACCGCGCAGCTCGAAGCTGCGCCCCGAATGCAGGCTCTCGACCTGAAGGATCAGCGTGGTCGACCGGTCCGGATATTCGCTGGTGCCGAGCGCGAAGCGCTCGAGCGAAGGCAGCGCCCCGCCTTCGCTGATCAGCGCGAAGCTGACGATCGAGGAATCCTGCACCACCGGCGCGCCCGTGTGGAACTTCAGCCATTTTGTCACGTCGGTGCTTTCCGACATGCGCGCATCGAGCCAGAGCGGCGTGTCGTGATCGAACAGCGTCAGCGCGATCGCGGCCGTGCCGCGCATCATCACATGAGGCGCGCCTGATGTCGGCACGATGCGCTGGACCGACCCCGGCCGCGCCATCGCGTCCATGACCGAGCGAAAGGTCGATTGCGCCGACAGCACCTTATCGGCGAACCCCGGCGGCAGTTCCGCAATCGTGGTCATGATCTCACCCCTCACCGCGCACCATGGTGTAGAAATCAACTTTCGTCGCGGCGGTCTCGGCCGCAGCCTGTTTACGCCTGACCATCAGCTGCACGCGCAACGGCGCGATGATGTCCCGCTCCACCGCGCCACTGAAATCGCTGGACTGCACCAGCGCATCGCACAGCGCAATCAGCCGCGCCTTCTCACCGTCGCGACCGAGCGTGTAACCGAAACCGACCTCGCCGCTCGCAAGCCGCACCGCAGCCCGCGACACCGTCGCTTCGCCGAGATTGAATGGCGCACCGTCGCCGCCGACCCGGCCGCGCAGCATGACGAGGCCGTTTTCCGGCGCGCGCAGATCCTGATGCGCCGGCAAAGCGAGAGCGCGGAGGCGAGCGGCGATCTCGCCCGCCTCCGCGTGCGCCAGCACGGCCATTGCGGCCTTGCGCTGGGCTTGCTGATTGTTGTGCTGGGTCACCAGATCCACCGAAACTTTCTGCAGAACTTGCCGAATCCAAGTTGTCTATGATACTAGACAACTTCATACGGGAGCGCCATGACTGTTTCGTGACAAAGGCGTGATTTCTGGAGTAGCTTCCGAGCCACATGAGCATGCAGGACACAGCCTCCTCCGGCGTGGCGTTGTGGCGCCTCGTTGCCGACGGCATCGAGCGCGGCATCGCCGACGGCCGCTTTGCGGCCGGCGACAAGCTGCCGGGCGAGGTGGAGATCGCCGAAACCTATCGCGTGAACCGCCACACCGTGCGACGCGCGCTGGCCGCGCTTGCCGAGCGCGGCATCGTGCGGGCCGAACGCGGCAGCGGAACCTATGTCGAGGCGCAGAAGCTCGCTTATCCACTGCGCTCGCGGACCCGTTTCTCCGAGATCGTCGGCGCGGACGGCCGCGAACCGCATGGCCGCTTGATCGAAGCGTCCGATGATGTCGCGACCCGCGAACTCGCGCGGGAACTTGGATTGAAGGCCGGCGCACCGTTGGTGCGGATCGAGGCGATGCGCCTCGCCGACCGCACGCCGATCTGCGTCTCCACGACGTGGCTGTCGGCGCAGCTGTTCCCGGGTGCGGGCGACGTCTTTGCTGCCACCCGCTCGATGACGAAATTGCTCGAGCATTACGGCGTCCGCGACTATCGCCGCGGCGCGACCCGGATCACCGCCGGCATTGTCGACGCCACCGACGCCGCGCGGCTCGATCTGGCGCTGGGACGACCGATCCTGGTGGTCGATGCCACCGACCACGATCTCGACGGCAAGCCGCTGGTGACCAAGCATTCGCGCTTTGCCGCGGAGCGGGTGGAATTTCTGGTGGAGAACGGGTGAAGAATCGTAGGGTGGGCAAAGGCGCGCTTGCGCCGTGCCCACCATCTATCCAACGTCGCGATTGAAGTGGTGCGCACGCTTCGCTTTGCCCACCCTACGAAATCGGTGATCAGGCCACCGCCCTTCGCCCAATAATCGCAAACCGCAATTTGCCCGAAACGAAATCGATCGCGGCGACCGCGACCAGGATCATCAGGATCAGGAACGACACTTTCTGCCATTCCAGCACGCGGATCTGCTCGGCGAGCTGGAGGCCGATGCCGCCGGCACCGACGATTCCGATGATGGTAGCCGAACGCGTGTTCGACTCGATGAAATAGAGCACTTGGCCGGCGATCACGGGCAAAACCTGCGGCAGCAGACCGAAGCGGATCTCGTGCAGCGCACTGCCGCCGGAGGCGCGGATGCCCTCGACCTGCTTCTGGTCGGCGCCCTCGATCGCCTCCGAGAACAGTTTTCCAAACGCGCCGAAATCCGACACGGCAATGGCGAGCACGCCGGCAAACGGGCCGAGCCCGACTACGTTGATCCATACCAGCGCCCAGATCAGCGTGTCGACGCCGCGGATCGAATCCAGGAAACGTCGAATCGGGAAGCGCAAAATGCTCGACGGCACGACATTACGGGCGGCAAGAAGACTGACCGGCAGTGCGAACAGCGCGGCGAGCGTCGTGCCGAGCAGCGCGATCGACAGCGTCTCGCCCAGCGCCTTCAGATAGACCGGCAGCGACGAGCCGGGATCCGGCGGGATCATCATCAGGCTGATCCAGCCGAGCTGGTTGAGGCCCGCGACGAACCGCGACGGCGAGAAGTCGAGATCGACGAGGCCGTAAATCAGGATCGCGAGCGCCGCGACGATCATCGCCGGCATGGCGAGCCGCGCCGAGGCCGGCCGGTCGAACACGTCAGGATAGCGCGCGCGAAGCGCCGCGGTATCGGTCTCCTGCGGTCCCGTCACGTCCGCGCCTCCTTGCCGAACAGGCGGCCGCGCAGCCAGCCGGTGCTGATGTCGATGATGAAGACCGTGACGATGATGGTGAGCAGGATCGCGCTGACGTCGGAGTAGTAGAACTTGCGGATGGCGACGACGAGCTCCTGGCCGATGCCACCGGCACCGACAAAGCCCATCACGGAGGCCTCGCGGACGTTGATCTCGAAACGCAGCAGCGCGTAGCTGGCATAGCCTGCCATGACCTGCGGCAGGATGGCGAAGCGCATACAGGAGAGCCAGCTTGCGCCGGTCGAGCGAACGCCTTCGACCGGCTTCATGTCGGCGTTCTCGACGATCTCCGAGAACAGCTTGCCGAGCGCGCCGGTGGAGTGAATCGCAATTGCGAGCACACCCGCCATCGGACCGAGACCGAAGGCGATCACGAAGATCAGCGCAAACACGATGCCGGGCACCGTGCGGGCGAATTCGAGCAGGCGCCGCACCGTGAAACGCAGCCAGGGCGCGGGCGAGGTGTTTTCAGCAGCGAAGAAGTTGAGGCAAAATGCAAAAACCGCGCCGATCAACGTGCCGACATAGGAGATCAGCACGGTCTCGCCCAGCATCTTCAGCCATTTGCGCCAGCCCCACAGCCACTCGCCGACATCGGTCCAGACCCGCTGTCCGTTGTCGAGTGTAAGGATGCGGTCGAAATAGCTGATGAAGTTGCCGTAATGGGTGAACAGCGTGCGCAGATTCACTTCGGCGCCGAACGCGGCCAGACACAGTGCAGCGGCGAAGATCACGGCTCCAAACAGGAGTCGGAGCCGCCTGCGCGCGACCGCCTGGCGATAGGCGGCGTTGAGCACGGCGAGCTGCTGCTCGGGAAGGATCGAAACCGCGACGGTCATCTGATCAGGAAAGGTGGTCGATCAAAGAGAAAGAGCCGGGTCCATCGACCCGGCTCCAGTGGCATCGTCCCGATACTCAGGACGCCTTCTTCTTACGCAGCGCATCGACGAACTTGATCAGCTCGATCGTGCCATCCCAATCCTTGGTGGTCGCGGGATGAAAACCCTTCTTCTGGCCGTCCTGGAGGCGATCGAAGGCCGCCTTGTCCTTGGCCGGCGCGTCGAAGAACGCCTTGGCGATGGCGGCCTTGGCCTCTTCCGGCAGGTCGGAATTGTAGGCATAGGGGCCGTTGATGATGGGCGCCGATTTGTGGATGATGCGGAAATCGTCCTTCTTCATCGCCGAGCCGTCGGCATTCTTCAGCATGCCCTTGGTCAGCATCTGCGCCAGCGTCGAATCGTCATCGCTGGTCCACTGGTTGGCGGCAACGTCGACAGTGCCCTGCGCCAGCGCCAGGATCGCGTTCTCATGGCTGCCGGTGAAGACGACCTTGCTGAAATAGGTGTCGGCATCCGCGATGCCCATCTTGTCGAGCTCGAAGCGCGGCACGTTGTTGCCGGAGGTCGAGTTCGGGTCGACCAGGCCGAGGTTCTTGCCTTTGAGCTGGTCGATGCTCTTGTAGGGGCTGCTCGTCTTGACGAAGAACACCGAGTAGTAGCCGGTCGAGCCGTCGGAATTGATGTCGTTGGCGAAGGCGTCGGTCTTGACGCCGGTCAGGCGGGCGCGGGCGAACGAGGCAGAGCCGTAGCTCGCGATGTGGATGTTGCCGGCGCGCTGGCCTTCGATCACGGCAGCGTAGTCGTTGGCGATGCGCAGCGTGACTTTCACGCCCAGTTCCTTGGAGAGATAGCTCATGAACGGCGCCCAGCGCTCGGTGACGCCCGAGGCGTTTTCCGCCGGAATGACCGCGAAGGTCAGCTCGGGATATTTGGCCTTCCAGTCTTCGGCGGACGCGGAAGCCGTGAACGCGAGCGCGGCGGCGCCGGCAAGAATCAATCTGCGAGTAATCATGATAGCCTCTTCATTGGTTGAGGTCGGTTGACGCAAAACTGGTGAGTCCTGAAGCGGCGCAGCTCAGGCGGCGGCCGCCGTTCCAAGCGCCGGAATGCCTTGTCGCACCGGTGCAGGCGTGCCGCCCATGACATCGGCGGCTTCGAGATCGTAGAGCTCGCGCGCAACGTGCTCGGTCAACTCGGCCGGCGCGCCGTCGAACACCACGCGACCCTGCGCCATGCCGATCAGCCGGTCGCAATAGCTGCGCGCCAGATCGAGCGAATGCAGGTTGCAGAGCACGGTGATGCCGAAATGCTTGTTGATGCGCAGCAGCGCATCCATCACGATCTTGGTGTTGCGCGGGTCGAGCGAGGCGATAGGCTCGTCGGCGAGAATGATGTCGGGCTGCTGCACCAGCGCGCGGGCGATCGCCACGCGCTGCTGCTGGCCGCCGGAGAGCTGATCGGCGCGCTGGGCTGCGAGCGGGGCGATATCGAACTGTTCGAGCGCGGACATCGCCAGCGCCTTGTCCTGCTCGGGCCAGGTCTGCGACAGCGAGCGCCAGGCTGGCATCGTCGCGAGCCGTCCCATCAGGACGTTGGTGAGAACATCGAGCCGGCCGACCAGGTTGAACTGCTGAAAGATCATCGCCGAGCGCGCTCGCCACTGCCGCAGCTCCTTGCCGCGCAACGCGGTGACGTCGAGGCCGTCGAACAGGATGCGACCCTGCGAAGGCGTCGCGAGACGGTTGATGGTCCGCAGCAGGGTCGACTTGCCGGCGCCGGACCGTCCGATCACGCCGACGAAACCGCCGGGAGAGACTTGAAACGAAGCGTCGTCCACCGCGGCTTTCACGCCGAAGCGACACGTCAGACCTTCAACCACCAGCATGCAGGGCTCCAGAGTAGCTGGGACCCACCGCTAACGCCGGCGCTTGACACTTGTGTGACACGGACGTTGCGGTGCGGCGATCCTACACACCTCATCCCCTGTTCATCCCCTGTCATCGCGTCGTCATGACATTGTCATCAAGCCGCTCGAAGGGAAACGCCCGCCCTCTCGTTCGGATGCAACATGGCCGCCAAAGCTCTTTCGGTCCAGCCGACCATCGATCCCTCGGCGAAGCTGCACGACACCAGGCTTGGGGCCTACACCGAGGTCGGCGCGCGCACGATGCTGCACGAAGTGACGATGGGCGAGTACTCCTATGTCGTGAACGACGCCCAGATCACCTACACCACCATCGGAAAATTCTGCTCGATCGCGGCGATGACACGGATCAATCCGGGCAATCACCCGATGAACCGCGCCACGCAGGCGCACTTCACCTATCGGTCGAGCGCCTATTTCGAAGGCGAGAGCGACGACACGGAATTCTTCGACTGGCGGCGCCAGCATCACGTCCATATCGGTCACGACGTCTGGATCGGTCACGGCGCGATCGTGCTGCCGGGTCGCAACATCGGCACCGGCGCGGTGATCGCGGCCGGCGCCATCGTCACCAAGGACGTGCCGGCCTACACCATCGTCGCCGGCAATCCGGCGCGCATCGTGCGCCGGCGGTTCTCGGAAGAGGTTGCGGGGCGGCTTGCGAGGCTCGCCTGGTGGGACTGGGATCACGACAAGTTGTGTGAAGCCCTGCCCGATTTCCGCAAGCTCGGGATTGAGGATTTCCTCACGACATACGAAGCAGGGGCACCTTCCTCTGCCAGCAAACGAAGCGCGGTCGCGTGACAGACATATTCCTCGAGGGCGGCCGGGCCCTGATCGGCTCCGAATTCGTCGAAACGTCGCTTCTCGTGTCCGGAACGGACATCGCGCAGGTCGATGGCTCTCGCAGCCGCGTACGACTTGCGATCGACGCGCGCGACCTGCTGGTGCTGCCTGGCATCGTCGATCTGCACGGTGATGCCTTCGAGCGACAGATGATGCCGCGTGCCGGGGTCGACTTCCCGATCGATGTGGCGCTCGCCGACAGCGATCGCCAGGCGATCAGCAACGGCATCACCACGGTGTTTCACGCCACGACCTGTTCGTGGGAGCCGGGCCTGCGCAGCGCCGACAATGCGCGCGGCCTGATGGAGGCGATCGAACGGCAGCGCCCGCAGTTTGCCGCCGACACCCGCTTTCACCTGCGCCACGAGACCTACAATCTCGACGCCGAGGCCGAGATCTCGCAGTGGCTCAGCGAGGGCCGCGTCGACCTGTTCGCCTTCAACGACCACATGGACGGCACGGTTGGGGACATGGCCAAGCCCCGCAAGCGCAACCGCATGGTGGAGCGCACCGGCCTCTCGGGTGAAGATTTCGACCGGCTGGTCGGACACATAATGTCCCGCGCCGCGGATGTGCCGGCTTCCGTGTCGCGACTCGCCGCGGCGGCGCGCGCCGCCGACGTGCGGATGCTCTCGCATGACGATGCGACGCCGGCGATGCGCCAGAGCTTTCGCGCGATGGGCGTGGCGATCGCGGAGTTTCCGATCAACGAGGAGACGGCGCGGGCGGCAACAAGCCACGGTGATGCCATCGTCTACGGCGCGCCAAACGTCCTGCGCGGCGGTAGCCACACCGGCTGGACCAAGGCATCCGACATGATCGCCAAAGGGCTCTGCTCGGTGCTGGCCTCGGACTACTACTATCCCGCGCAGCTGCTCGCAGCGTTCCGGCTCGCCGCCGATGGCGTGCTGCCGTTGACCGAGGCCTGGAATCTGGTCTCCGCCGCGCCTGCGCGCGCGACCGGCCTTGCCGATCGCGGCGTACTCGCTGAAGGACGGCGCGCGGACATTCTGCTGGTCGACGACCGCGTGCCGCTGCGGCCGCGGCTGATCGCCGTGATATCAGGCGGCAAGCTCGTACATCTCACCGACGCGACGCGGTTGCTTGGCATGGCAGCTGCCCCGCGCGAAGCTGTCGCCGCGGCATAAACCGGTTATGTTCGGTCCATGACAGATTTTCCCCGCTACGCGATCTACCATGCCGCCAGTGCCGACAGCGCCGTCTCGCGCTTCGGCGCCGAACTGCTCGGCTATGATGCGCATACCGGCCGAGAGCTGCCGTTCCCGGACGAGGCCCTGCGCACGGCTCCGGACTGGCGTGATGTCACCGCCGATCCCCGCAAATACGGCTTTCACGCCACGCTGAAGGCGCCGATGGCGCTGGCGTCCGACAGGCGCGAGGTCGAGCTTGTTGCGGCCTGCGCGACATTCGCCGGCAGGGCACGCGCAATTCCGGTGATCCGCCCGGTCGTCGATTCCATCAGCGGCTTCATCGCCGTCATTCCGGCGGAGCCGGTCGGCGAACTCCAGCAGCTCGCCGCCGATTGCGCGCGCGACTTCGATTCCTTCCGCGCGCCGCTGAGCGCGGAAGACCGCGCGCGGCGCAAGCCGGAGAAGCTGAGCGAACGGCAACGCGACTATCTCGACCGCTGGGGCTATCCTTACGTGATGGAGGAATTCCGCTTCCACATGACGCTGACGGGCCGGCTCGACGCGGAGCGGCGCGGGCCGATTCTGGACATGCTGCGGGGAAGGTTTGCTGCGCTCGGTCTCAAGACGCTTGCGATCGATCGCGTCGCGCTGTTCAAGCAGGATGACGCCAAAGCTCGCTTCCGCATCATCGGCGAGTGGGCCTTGACGCAGTAAGCGTCAGTGCCAGCTCGCGAGATTGAAGCCGAGCGCCACAACGCCAACCAGAATGAGGCTGGTCGCCCAGATTACATCCAGATTGAACCAGCTTCGCGAGACGAATCTCAATCCCAGATGGCGGTAGACCAGCCATGCCAGGCATCCGCCGGCGCTGACCATGGCGGCAACGTGCACCAAAGACACCAGCACCGCCATCCCGAGACTCGCCTTCATCAGCGCGCCAGCGGCCTCATGGCCGGCATCGAGTTCGAAGGCCTGGCAGAGCCCGAGATAGATCGGCACGAGCATCAAGGCGGCGCCATGAGCAATGGCAACGGCAAATGACCAGAGCGCCAATTGCGTCGGCGGAATCCGTGCCAGCGCGCGCGGATGGCGCCGCTCGACCAGCCGATAGACGCCGAAGCCGATGACGAGAAGGCTCGCGCCGAGCTGGATCGAACGCTGCCACTCGGCCAGCACGAGAAGGAACGCGAATGGCAGCAGCACGAGAAGCGTTGCCAGGAGATGCCCGGCCGCCAGAGCCCACAAAGCACGAAAGAGCGCGCGCGGGCTCTTGTCCATGAGCCCGGCCGAAACGGCGAGCGGCCAGCCCATTCCCGGATTGACCCCGTGATAGAGACCGCTCGCAACAAGAGCGAGCCACAGCCAGCCGAGGCTCGCGTGTGCCCAATCTAGGCCGACGGGTAGCAAAAGGAGTCCGTCGAACAATCACCGCCCTCCAGCCTGATCTGGTGCGCACGATATCCGTCGGGGAAGCTCACGAAGTAGTTCTTGTCGAGCTCAAGGCCGCCATTGCGACCGACATTGGCCATGACTTCCACACCCGGAACGCCATCGGGATAGAACTGGTCATCCCAGGTGGAATAGAGCGAATTGGTCCAGTACACCCGCCTGCCGTCGCGGCTGATCTCGACCATCTGCGGGCCGGCCGCAAATGCCTTGCCGTTCGGATGACGGGTGCGGCGCGCGATGCCGCCGATGTGAACCGAGCCCGCAAGCTTCGGCTTTCGCGGATTACTCACGTCGTACTGGCGCATCTCACCCGTGCCCCAGCACGAGACGTAGAGAAAACGATCATCCATCGACAGGTCGATGTCGGTCACCAGCGGCGGCACGGCGCCAAAGCCCTGAAGCAGCGGCGGGAGCTTCTCCTTTGGCGCAGGCTCGGACGGGATCGTCGCCGTCTTCTCCGCATGGAATTTTCCGCCTTCGCGCCACCAAGTCCAGATCGAGGCTTCGAGATTCGTGGTGTCGACCACAACGCCTACGAAGCCGTATTCGCGAACCGGATCGTGCGCCGGCCGTACCTCCAGCGCCATCTGATGATTGGCGCCGAGGTCGATGGTCTGCACGTTGCGACGGGCGCGAAGATCCCAAAAGTGGAGACGATGGCCATATTTGTTCGCCAGCAGATCTTCCGCGACGATTCCGTTCTCGAACTGCGGCGGCAACGCCCATTCACTCGTCACCATGTAGTCGCGCGGCAGGTTCCACCAGAAATCATAGTGCAGCGTCTGCGGACCGCGGTCGATCTCCCATCGTCCAAGGACCTCGAACGTCTCGCAATCCATGATGAAGACGCCTGGAGGCCCGTTGGTGCCGTCCTTGCCGCCGCCGCCGAGCGTGCTCACATAGACGCCGTCCGGCCCGCAATGGATGGTATGCGGCCGCGAATAGCCGGTCTTTTTGAAAACTTCCTCGGGCTCGATGATTTTATGGATTTTGGCTTTGGTCGGATCGGGCTTGGTATCGATGATGTAGATCCGCGACGAGCGCAGCCCGGGGATGATGAGATAGCGCCGCTCGATGAAGGCATGCCCAGTGAGCGGCGACAAGGCGGAGGAGCAGGCATTCCAGCCGAAGTGATGAAACTCATCGCCCTTGTTGGGCATCGTCACGGTGTGGACGATCTGGCCGTAGGTCGGCGATCCCGGCTTGACGTCGATGACCGCGAGAGCATCCGGTTTTGAGAAATCCGGACTGAGCAGCAACGTGTAGGCAAAGTTCTCCGCAGGAGCTTCCATCGCAAGCTTGGGCGATGCGTGAAAGGTGGGATCCGGCCTCATCGTCATGGCACTGCCTCCCTGTCTCGTTGGTTCGCACCAACCTGGTTCGGAATAGCGGCATAATGAAGAGTTGTTGCGCGATGTCTTGATATGCTCCGCGGGCCTGGTTGGCGAGCGAACAATATGTCATCGCCGGGCTGCGCGAAACCGCCCGAACCGCGTTAATTCGACGCTTTCAGCCGGCGGGATCAGGCCAGGGCGCGCACCTCACAGCGCGCCTCACACTCAGTGTCGTCCCGGCCTAGTGCGCAATCGCGCACGGGAGGCGGAACACATAACCTTCGGGCGCGCTTGTCCAGGACGCCGGCAGAGGCTACTTCCCCCACCGCAGCGCCAGCGCATCCCGTTCTTTCGCGAGCTCCAGCAGCCCGGCCCGCGTCGCCGGGTGCAGCGGCTGGAGCGGATGCCGCACCGTGTCCGACTTGATCACGCCGCCGGCCTGCATCATCGCCTTGCAGGCGATCAGGCCGCATTGGCGGTTTTCGTAGTTGATCAGCGGCAGCCAGCGTTCGTAGGAGGCCTTCGCCTCTTCACGCTTGCCGGCGAAGTAGGGATCGACAATCTGGCGGATGCCGTCGGGATAGCCGCCGCCGGTCATCGCGCCGGTGGCGCCTGCATCGAGATCGGCGAGCAGCGTGATCGCTTCCTCGCCGTCCCAGGGACCTTCGATATCGCTGCCGCCCGCCTCGATCAGGCTACGCAGCTTTGCAGCCGCGCCCGGCACCTCGATCTTGAAATAGCGGATGTTGGAGAAGTCGCGCGCCAGCCGCGCGAGCAGCTCGACCGACAGCGGCGTGCCGGCGACGGGCGCATCCTGGATCATGATCGGAATCTTGATTGCGCCCGACAGCACCTTGAAGAATTCGACCACGCCTTTCTCGGGCACGCGGAAGGTCGCGCCGTGATAGGGCGGCATGACCATCACCATGGCGGCACCGGCCGCCTCGGCCTGCTGGCTCCGCGCGGCGCAGACGGCCGAGCTGAAATGCGTGGTGGTGACGATCACGGGAACCCGGCCCGCGACATGCTCCAGCACTGCATGCATCACGGTCTCGCGCTCGGCGTCCGTGAGCACGAACTGCTCGGAAAAATTGGCGAGAATGCACAGACCGTTCGAGCCTGCGTCGATCATGAAATCGATGCAGCGGCGCTGTCCCTCGAGGTCGAGCTCGCCGCGCTCGTCGAAGATGGTGGGCGCGACCGGGAACACGCCGCGATAGGGGCGCTGGGCCTTGTGTTGAGGCGTGACCGGCATCGAACTCTCCATCCCTGATATCTCTTACATCTGCCGCGACGCTCGCGCAGCGTCACAGATGTACCCGCCGCGCGCATCGGCGGCAATGCCGATCGCGCGACGTAGGGACGGAAGATTGTCGAAGCTATGCGGTCCTCACCGCGCCCAAAAAGCCCTCGACCGCGACGCGGAGACGATCGGCATCGGCGGACATTTTCGTCACGGACACCGACAGGACCGAACCGGCATTGCCTGTCTCCTGGTTGAGCCTGGCGACGCTGCCGATGGTGTCGGTGACCTCGCGGGTTCCCTGCGCGGCCTGCTGGAAGTTGCGGGAGATCTCGGTGGTGGCCGCGCGCTGCTGTTCGACGGCGGCGGCGATCGCCGTCATCTTCTCGTCGATGCCGCTGATCGCGCCGCCGATCGCGCGGATGGCAGTGACCGCCTGGCCCGTCGCGCCCTGGATCTCCGCGACCTGGCGGGAGATCTCTTCCGTCGCCGTCGCCGTCTGCGAGGCGAGGCTCTTGACCTCGCCGGCAACCACGGCGAAGCCGCGGCCGGCCTCGCCCGCGCGCGCGGCTTCGATGGTGGCGTTCAACGCCAGGAGATTGGTCTGCCCTGCGATGGCGTTGATCATCTTCACGACCTCGCCGATGCGGCCAGCGGTCTGATCGAGGATCTCGACCGTCGCATTGGTCTGCGCTGCCTGCGACACGGCCTCGCGGGCCTCGCGGGCGCTGGCCTGCACCTGCGCGGAGATCTCGCCGACGGACGCCGAGAGTTCTTCGGTCGCGGCCGCGATGGTCTCGAGATTGTTGGTGGCCTGTTCGGCGGAGGACGAGACCGCCGCGGTCTGGCTGCTCGATTCCGTAACCAGCGAGCGCACGTCGGTCGCGGTGGCATCGAGTTCCTTCGTCGAGGCCGCAACGCTGTGAATGACGGCTTGCACGGTGTCGTCGAAACTGCGGCAAGCCGCATCGACGGTGCCGGAGCGGGCGAGCTGGAGCGCCTGCTGCGCTTCGCGCTCCCGGCCCAGGCGTTCCGCGGTCGCCGCGCTCTCGCGCAGGCTTTCGAGTGCGGCCGCCATGGTGCCGAACTCGTCGGGATACCTGGATTGCGGGACGGGCGTTGCGTAGTCGCGGGCGCTGATCTTGGCGATGGCGTCCACAATGGCGCGCACCGGGCGCATGAGGCGGTTGCGGACCACGTACACGCCGGCCAGGGTCACGGCCAGCGCGAGCAGGAACGCGAGCGACTGTACGACGAGATTGGTGAGCGCCTTGGCCTGCACCGTTTCCGCCCGGACGATCGACTGGTCGAGCGCCTTGTTCGCCACCGCGACGATGGACGCGAAGGGTGACTGACACAGCGTATTCCATTCCGCGGCGGGCATCGCGGGCTTGCCGCTGCCGTCAAAATTTTTCGTGAGGTCGCCGATCTGCTTGAGGGCACCGTCGGTCGTGGCCTTTGCGTCCGTCGCTGCCGTCACCAGCTCTGCCGCCACGTCCGGCGCAGCCAGCAACTCGGCCATGCCCGCCCAGCCGGAGGCGATCGTGCCATCCCATTGCGCCACTGACCGCTTCTGAGCGTCATCGAGCGGCTTGCTGGCGTTGACGTTGGAGCGAAGGGACGAACAATGGATTCCATAACGATCGCGCACCTGCCAGGCGAAGCGCCGAACCTGGATCATGCGGGCGATGAAGGGGTCGTTCATCCAGGCACGGTTCGAGACCGCGGTGGAGGCGAGATTGGCCGTGTCGATCACCTTGGTGACGGCATCATACCAGGAGTTGGTGCGCTCGATCTTGCGCTCCGCGCGCGGGCGCTTGGCTTCATCGTAGAACAGCTGGAATTGCGGCGAGGCGGCGCTCCAGCCCTGCTTCAATGTGCCAGCGAGTTCGTCGCGGCGGGCGAAATCGACGGTGGCGAGCGCAGCGCCAATCGCGTCGTAACCTCCCTGCTCAGCCTTTTCCACCTCGCCGAGTTTTGCCCGCGGGTCGTCCTCGCCGAGGATTGCGCTCTGCGCATCGCCGCGATTGTGGCGCAGCGCCAGCACGCCCTGGAAGATCGCCTTGTCGGCGGCGGCGAGCCGCGCGGTCTCCAGGCTGTCGCTATAGCGGCCGAACGCCCCAACCATCTGGATCGCCGTAGAGGCCAGCGCACCCGCGGCCAGCAGGGCCATCAAGGTCAGGAGAAGCGAACTTACCGATTTCTTAAACATTGCCATGGTTGTCGGGGGCCTGGTGTCGGGGGCCTATTCTTCGGGCACCACCTTGCCCCGCGACATGCCAATGTTCCGTTAAGGTTTTAATCGAATGGGCGTGAGTTTCCGGCCCAAGGAGCCCCGGCCCCGGCCATCACGCAACCTTGGTGAAATCCGGCGGGCGGCGTTCCGCGAACGCCGTGAAGGCCTCGCGCGCCTCGGCGGTGCGCAGGCGCAGTCCGAACTGCTCGCCTTCGGCATTCATCTGCGCGACCAGCGCCTCGCCATTGCGCATCAGCTTCTTGGTGGCGGTGAGCGCGCCGGCCGGCTGACGGGCAAGACGCTGCGCCAGCGCGAGCGCCTCGGCATCGAGCTTGTCGAGCGGCACCACGCGGTTGGCGAGCCCCCATTCCAGCGCGGATTTGGCCGGCACCGTCTCGCCCAGCGCGAACATCTCGTAGGCCCGCGCGTAGCCGATGCGCGCCGGCATCAGCAGACTGGAGGCGGCTTCCGGCACCAGCGCAAGGCTGACGAAGGGAGTCGACAATTGCGCGTTGTCGGCGAGTACGACGAGGTCGCAATGCAGCAGCATCGTGGCGCCGACGCCGACGGCGCGGCCCTGCACCGCGGCAACCAAGGGCCGGGTGCAGCGCGCCAGCGACTGGATGAAGCGCACGACGTTGCGGCTTCCTTCCGACTTGCCCGCTGCGACCGCCGCGAATTCGCCGACGTCGTTGCCGGCAGTGAACATGTCGCCTTCGCCGCGGATCAGGATCACGCGGGCCAACGCATCGGACTCGGCGGACTCGATGGCATCGGCAAGCTTGCCGTACATCGCATCCGTCAGCGCGTTCTTCTTGTCGGGTCGCGCCAGCGTGAGCGTAAGAATTCCGCCGTCGTTCTCGATCCGGACGTGCTCGGTCATGGGTCTCTCCTCTATTCCTCTGGATCTCTCAAAGGCTCTGTTGGAAGTTCTCTTGGAAACTTGTCCTGAATGCTGGTCAGCCAGCGCGCGATGGTATCGATCTCCGCACTGGTGAATCCGTCCGTCAAGGCAGCGTTGACCTGTGCCGCGTTGGCCTTTGCCTGTGCGAGCGCTGCACGGCCCTTCGGCGTCAGCCAGATACGCCAGGCGCGCCCGTCCTCGCGATCGGCCCGTCGCTCGATCAATCTTGCAGCCGCCGTGCGATCGACGAGGCCGGAGATGCCGGCCGGCCCCAGATCGAGCGCCGTGCCCGCCTCGCCCATCAGGACGCCGTCCCGCTTGCCGAGGATGAACAGGAGTCCTGCCTGCGCCGGCGTGACCTCGGTCGAAGGCTGCGTCGCCATCCAGCGCTGCAAGCGCCGCTGCGCAACGCTCAACAGGTAGATCAGCCGATGATGCCCCGCGCCGGCTGCTTTATTTCGCATGCGAAATAGATAGTCGAAGCGGTTCAGATTGTCAAAGAGCGGCGGCTAGGTCGATGTGCCGCGGCAGTCGTCGAGGAACAGGGCCGCACCGGCGCACCAGGACCTCAGCCACCAATCGCAATTAGTCGCCGCCGCCCCGCTTGACGGTCGCTTCTTTTTGTGTTCCCTGTTCGTTCTATTCAATCATAGATTGTCCCGGAGGTCTTTCGTGATGAACAGTGTGCGTGGCGAGAACCAGCCGACCCAGCTCGTAATTCATAATGACGATGATACGCCGGACCAATTCGTGATGGATCTGCTTCGGCAGGTCTTCGGCAAATCAGACCGTGAAGCGACCGCGCTGATCACCCAGATCGAGCAGAAGGAAAAGGCGGTTTGCGGACCTTACCCTCAATCCGTCGCCGAAGCCCTTTTCAAATCTGCGCAACAATCCATCGGCCTGGCCGGCCATCGACTGCAGGTCACGCTTGAGGCGGTCAAAACTCCTTGCGAACTCTGCGGGAAGCCTGAGGGACAGATGGACGTGCGTATCGGCGACCGCACGGTCTGGCTGTGCAGCGACTGCATGCGTGCGGCGGATGAGCCCTCGAACGAACAAGAGGAAGATTTCGACTTTGCTTGCGACGTTCTCGATTGGCACCTTGCCAGCACCGCGCGCAGCAAACTCGTGACCACGATCCGCCAATTTCCCGGCCACATGCGGGTCGATCTCCAGGCCGCAGTCGACCGGCTCTTCGGCAAGGCCATCCGGCTGGTGGGATTGAACGAGGAGCAGCGCTACGAAACGCTGTCGATTCCACGGCTGCTCAAGGAGGGCCGCTATGCGATCGCGATTGCCCCGCTGCAATATTCCGACGTCGACGTAGGCGAGAAGAGCCCGGTCAAGTGTCTGGATAACGGACTATGGCTGTGTGAGCAGGATCATCTCCGCTATGCGGTTTTGCTCTGCGCACACCGCGAATACAGTCGCGAGCCCGAATTCGAATCGAGATCCTGGTGCCTTCAGGTTCCGCAGGCGCGGCTCTGGTCCAGCAATGCTTCAGTGAATTGGAAGAAGCCGTACAGGCTGCGCGGACCTATCGCGGCAAGATCCTGTCGCTCGATGCGGACTCCGACTATCGCGGTCGCTCGCGCGGCATCACGGTGCATCGCTTGCCGCAGGTGTCGCGCGACGAGGTGATCCTGCCGGAGCAGACCCTGCGGCTGCTCGATCGCAACGTTCTGACCTTCGTCAACACCCGAGACCAATTGCGCCGGTTGGGCCAATCGACCCGCAAAGGCATCTTGCTGTACGGCCCGCCGGGCACCGGCAAGACCCACACGATCCGCTATCTCGCAACGCATTTGCCCGGGCATACGACGCTGATCATCACGGCCGAACAGATCGGTCTGCTCGGCGCCTATATGAGCCTGGCACGGCTGCTCCAGCCGTCGATGGTGGTGATCGAGGATGTCGATCTCATCGCCCGTGACCGCGATGACATGGGGCCGTGTGAGGAATCCATGCTGAACAAGCTGCTCAACGAGATGGACGGGCTGAAGGAAGATGCCGACATCCTGTTCGTCCTGACCACCAACCGGCCGGAGGACCTCGAAGGTGCTCTCGCGGGTCGCCCCGGCCGCATCGACCAAGCCATCGAAGTGCCGCTACCCAACGAGACCGGCCGCGGCAAGCTGGTCCGGCTCTACGGCAAGGGACTGCCGCTCGACGAGGCGGTCATCGCAGAGGCTGCCCGGCGTAGCGACGGCACGAGTTGCGCCTTCATCAAGGAGCTGATGCGGCGGCTGGCGCAAGGAAGCATTGCGCGGGACGGCGGCAACACCGTGGTCTCCGCCGATATCGACGAAGCCCTCGACGACATGCTGTTCTCCGGCGGCCGGCTTAACGCGCAGCTGCTCGGCGGCGCGCAGGCAATGGCCACCGGGTGACGCTTCCTCCGACGTGGCGCGCCTGTTACGGCGCGCAGGTGAAGCTCGACGCCTCCGTCACCGGACCGCTCTTGTAGTGCGGCCAGGCCGGCCAGCGGCACAGCGGCAGCGCGCGAAGCGTCGCAAACGACGGCGCCTCGACCTTCTGCTCGGCGACTTCCAAATCGCCGGGCGCCTTGCCCTTTTCGACCCAGTCGACCAGCGCGCTCAGCATGTCGACATTGGCCGGCGCGCCGGAGCCGACATGGTCGACGCCGGGCGCGGCGTAGAGCCGCGCGAACTCGGCCGTCTCGGCCTTGCCGAGCTTGCGTTCGACGTTCTCGAAATAGCGGATGCCGGCATAAGGGCTCTGCGCATAGTCCGCCATATGTTCGAGCATGATCAGCCGGCCACCGCGAGCGCGGAAGCGGCTGAGATCGGGGTCGGTGGAATCCATCAGACTGGAGACCTCGAGCAGCCGCGCCTTGTGCTGTTCCGGCTTATACGTCGTCACGTCGAGCTTGGGATCGCGCGCGAACACATATTGGATGCCGCCGGCTCCGTAGATCCAGGCGATGCCGTTATTGGGCGCGGGTGGCTGCGCCGGGGGCGCCGTGCCGAGCCACCACGCGACCCAGCCGCCGGTCGGGCCAACCGCCGGCGTGTCCTCGCCCGACACGCCCCAGCCCGGATAGTCGTCGAGGCCATTGGCAAGCGCGAACGGGAATTTGTAGGTCGCATGCAGGGTCTCGATTGCCTTGATCTGTGCGTCGGTGAGGCACTGATCGCCGGTCTTGCCGCTCGCGCAACGCAGCGTCTCCGCCTTGAACGCCGCCTTGCAGGATACAGGATCCTGCACCAGCGCGTCATCGGAGCCATCGGCCTTGTCGCAAGCCGCGCGCACGGCATCGCCCACAAGCTTCACCTGCGCCGGGTTGATCCAGCCGTCACCCATGGTCACGAGCCCGGAACGCGTGCCGGCATGCTGAAGGCCGACCCAGTTGATGACAGGCACGCGGGCAAAGATGCCGTCGAAATCGTCAGGATAGCGCTGTGCCATGGTGAGGCCTTCGCGGCCGCCTTCGGACGAACCCATGAAGTACATCTTCTCAGGTCTCTTGCCGTAGGCGCGCTGCATCAGCGTGACGGCGGCATCGCGCACCTTCTTGTAGGCGCGATGGGCGAAATTCTCGAAGGCTTCGTCGTTGAGCGCGAACAGCTGCGGCGGTTCGCCCGGCTTGGACTCATGACCGGAATCGGTGCCGTAGGTGACGAAGCCGCGCGCGAGCGGCGACGGCTTGTCGAAGGGATAGGCCGGCGGCAGCGTCAGGCCCGTGATCAGCACGCCGTTGAATCCGCCGCCGCCATATTGCAGCGAGCGGCCGTTCCATTCGACGGGCAGATTGACCTGAAATTTGATCGGCGGCGCCTTGGGATCGCTGGGATCGATATGGCCGAGCAGCTTGCAGAAGCCGGGATTGGCGGGCGTGACGCGCTGCGACGGCGTCGGGCCGCGTTCGGCGACGGCAAGCTGCGACGGCGCCAGCAACGTCGCCGAATCGATCTTCACGGCGTCGATGCCGCCGACGAGGCCCTTGCAGACGGTGTCCGCATCCTCGGCCAGCGTCGCCGCTGAAGCCGAATTCGCGCCGAGCACGCCCGCTGCGCCCACCAGCAATGCGCACAGTGTCACATGGATTTGCGCCATCGTTTCCCCCTGAGTTCCTGTTCGTTCCGCCAGAAGGCCGCATTCAAGGCGCCTGCGGCCGGTCGTCAATGCAGTGCTAGTGCTCAAACACCAGCCGCGCGCCGACGGTCCCCTCGAGGCTGCGGATCTGCTGCAGCAGCGCGCCTGAATCCTGGCCGCCGAGGTCGGCATCGAGCACGACGTAACCGAGGTCGCCCGAGGTCTCCAGATACTGCGCGGCGATGTTGATGTCGCGCTGGAGGAAGACCTCGTTGAGCCGGCGCAGCATGCCGGGCACGTTGCGATGGACGTGGCTGAAGCGCGCGCCGGAGGGACGCAGATGCAACTGCACCTCCGGAAAATTCACCGCCCCCGTGGTCGAGCCGGTGATGAAAAAATCGACCAGCTTGCGCGCCACCTCGCCGCCGATGCGCTCCTGCGCCTCCTCGGTCGAGCCGCCGATATGCGGCGTGAGGATGACATTGCCGAGGCCCTGCACCGGGCTCTTGAAGCGGTCCGAATTCGAGGACGGCTCGACCGGAAACACGTCGATGGCGGCACCCGCGAGATGACCGTCGCGCAGAGCCCCCGCCAGCGCATCGAGATCGACGACGGTGCCGCGGCTGTTGTTGATCAGAAGGGAGCCGGGCTTCATCGCCCGCAGCTCCTTCTCACCGATCATCCCAGCGGTCTCCGGCGTCTCCGGCACGTGCAGGCTGACGACGTCGCTCTGCGCCAGCAGCTCTTCCAGCTTTTCGACCGGCTCAGTGTTGCCGTGGCGGAGCTTGTCGGTACGGTCGAAATAGATCACGCGCATGCCGATCGCTTCGGCCAGCGTCGAGAGCTGCGAGCCGATGTTGCCGTAGCCGATGATGCCAAGGGTGCGGCCGCGCACTTCGCGGCTGCCGGTCGCCGACTTGTCCCAGCCGCCCTCATGGGCCGACACCGAGCGCGGGAAGATGCGCCGCAGCAGCATCACGATCTCGCCGATCACGAGCTCGGCGACGCTCCGCGTGTTCGAGAACGGCGCGTTGAACACCGGAATGCCGCGCTTGCGCGCCGCCAGCAGATCGACCTGGTTGGTACCGACGCTGAAGCAGCCGACGGCGAGAAGCTGGTCGGCTGCTTCCAGCACCTCATCGGTGATCTGGGTGCGCGAGCGAATGCCGAGCAGCGACACGCCCTTAAGCGCCCGCCGCAAATCCTCGCCGTCCAGCGCCTTGGTCAGGCGCTCGACATTGGTGAAACCCGCCGTTCTGAACAGGTCCACGGCGCTGTCGTTGACGCCTTCGAGCAGCAGCGCCTTCGCGCTCCGCTCAGGGCTTTGGCCTGGGACTGGCATGAAATCTCCGTGGGTCACAGCTTTGCCGCAGCTCATAGACCGCGGGGGATGCGCAGCACAATAGGGTTCGGATACGGGGAGAAGATGGCGGAGCGGTCGTCAGATCACATAAAACCCGTGCGTTCCGTCAAGCCGCAACTGATCGACCAGACCATACTCCCAGTCGAGATAGGCCTGCATCGCGCGCTCGTCGACGCCGGTGCCTTCATAGGGGCGGCGGTAACGGTGGGCGGGGTCGGGCTTGGGCAGGACGTGCGGCGGACCGATTTCGAGGGCGCCGTCATAGCCACCTTCCTGTACATAGACCTCCCAACCCATCTGCGCGAGCCAGGACGCCGTCATGTCGGCGCGGACGCCCCTGTCGTCGGTCAGCACGATGCGCGCGCCGCGCACTGGTGCTGCCATATCGGTCTCCTGGACGAGCTGGCCGCCAGGATAGTGGCGAAACCCCGGGAGATGACCTGCGGCATATTCCTCGGCGTCACGCACGTCGAAGCGATGGAGCGTGCGATCGGTCTGCGCGACAAGCGCAGCCATCTCGCTCGCGCCGATATGCCGGACACCGGCGCGATAGGCGACGTCGCGCGCATTGGCCCGGCCGCCCGCGAACGATCCGATCGCGCCACGCCGGTCGGCACCATGATCAAGCGTATGCCGCGCCAGCGTCCAACCGATGGTGCCGTTGCGCAGCGCCCGAACCTTGTTCGGCACGCCAGCATTGATCAGCGATTGGGTGCCGATGATCGAGCGGGTGCGGCCGGCGCAATTGACGATGATGGTGGTGTCGGCATCGGGTGCCGCCTGCCCTGCCCGCAGCACCAGCTCCGCGCCGGGCACGCTGACCGAGCCCGGAATGTTCATGGTGGCATATTCGTCGAAGCGGCGAACGTCGAGGATGGCGATGTTGGCCTTGTCCGCGATGAGTTTTGCCACCTCGTCGGCACTGAACGACGGCGTATGCCTGCGCGATTCGACCAGCTCGCCAAAGGCTTTTGAGTAGGAGTTGACGTCCTCGAACACCTGATAGCCCGCGTCGCGCCAGGCCTTCAGCCCGCCATCGAGCGCGCGGACGTTGGTATAGCCGAGCGCGGCCAGCCGCTCGGTGCCGGCAGTGACCAATCCCTCGCCGTCGTCATAGAGCACGATCGGCACATTTTTGCGCGGCAGCCTGACCTCGGCTTCGATCTCGATCCGATCGGCGGCCAAATTGGCGGCGAACAATGGATGTCCCGTCGCGAAACCAGCCTCGTGCCTGAGATCGAGCAGCGCGATCTCCTCGCGAAGCAGCAGCGCGCGGCGAATGTCGGCGGGGGTGACGGTGGTGAGCTTCATGGGGTAGGCAACCTTAGGAGACTTGAACGGGACTGGTTCTTGAATGATTGCCGTCCGGTTGGCCAGCCCGATCCGGGGCATGGCCCCGCCCGGCGGCGCGCCCGCCCTGGCCCCTCGCTGAAAAATCGTTTCGTATGCCGCGCTTGGGGGCTAGAGTTTCCAAATCGTCTGGGGGGCGCAATATGAAAATGTTGAAATTCCTGGTGATATTTCTGGCGCTTCCGGGCGTCGCCATGGCCGCGCTCACCAATGCCGAACGCAAATCGCAATTCGAGCGGGCAATGGCCTCGATCATGGCCGCAGCGACGCCGGCCGTACACCCAACGCTTCGCGACACGCTGATCAAGGACTATCTCGCCTGCAAACCCAACAAGGGACAGGCCGTGGAGCTCATCCGCGCAAGCTATTTTCGCTCCTGCGAGCATGAAGACCCGTCTGTCACCGGCGACCGCTCGCTCGAAGCGTGTCAGCTCCGCTACGGCAAGCCATGCGCCCTGCTGGCCGTCAACGAGGAAATCGTCGCCGAAGGCGAGCTCGCGTCGAGAGACATGCCGCGGCTGCACTATGCAGGCAAGTACGACTTGTCGCAGATTCCGATCATCCGGCGGATCACGCGACAGCGCCCTGACGTGCAGAACTACGACAAGGCCATGGAGCCCAAGGCGATCGCGATCCATCCCTGGGGCAAACTATTCATCTCGGCAGGGGATCCCAGCCTGAAAGACGCCCAGACCTCCGCGTTGGCGAAATGCAACAGCGATCCCGCGCGGAACGGCCGAGATGGCGGCTGCTTCGTCTACGCCATCAACAACGACATCGTCATTGACGAACGGCGCATGCAGGCGAAGTGACATGAGGGCGGCAGGTCAGCCGGGCGACCCCAAGCCGTGTCGAAGCAGTTCGTCCGTTCACTCGCCCGGCACGAGCCGGCCGAGCCGCGGCTGCACAGGGCGCCGCATCCTGCGGCGCGACAGATAGAGCAGGACGCCGGTGACCGCGAACAGCGGCATCAGCGCAGCCGCGACCATGAACGCGAGCTTGCCGGGCCAACCCAGAATCGCACCGCGGTGGATGTCGAGCACATTCGCGATGATCTTCTCGCCGAACGTCTTGTCGGCGTAGCGTTCCGCAGAGACCAACTGACCGGTCACGGCGTCGATGCGGAGTTCGTCGCGGGTAGTATCGAGGGTGGAGTCTTTCCCCCAGGAGCGGATCCGTATCACCGTGCCCGGACCGGCGGGCAGCGTCAGTAACGCCTTGGAGAAGCGGCTGCCCTCTTCGTGCAGGAAGGCGGCCCACGCGCGATCAAAGCCGATCGGCGGCGCCGTCTCGCCGGCGCCGGTGGCACGCGACGCCTTTGTGGGCATCTTGGGCTGCATCTTAGCGGCGGCGACTTGCGGCCGCGACAGCAACCAGACGACGCCATCCTTGTACCAGTCGAACGAGTACCAGAGCCCGGTGAGCGTCATCACCAGATAGACCGGCAGGACCCAGGTGCCGATCACCGCATGCAGCGACCGATGCAGCCCGCGCCCGCTGAGCCGGACATTGGGCTTCAGCCACATCTTCACGCTGCCTGCACGCCGCGGCCAGCGCAGCACGAGGCCCGAGATGAGCATCACGATCAAGCCGAGCGCGGCCACGCCCGTGATCTGACGCCCCCAGCCCTTGGCGTCGCCGGGAATCAACAGCCAGCGATGCAGCTTGCGCACGGTCGCGAAAAACTCTTCGCCGCGCGGTGCGCCCAACACGCGCGCGTCATAGGGATCGACATAGAGCGAGGACGGCCGCGCGCCTCGTTCGTCGCGGGCGAAGCGCACATGCACCGCGGCGGACGGATCACTTGCTAGCGTCACGGCGGAGACCTTGCCGACATCCTGCGCCGCAGTCAGGCGCGCAACCAGTTCGTCCGGCATCAGCGCCGCTGCCTGGCGCGGCGCGACCTGCATGATGCCGCGGTTCAGATAGTCGCCGATCTCGTCCTCGAAACTCATGATCGCACCGGTCAGCGCGATCACAGCGAGTAGCAGCGCGAGCGCGAGGCCCGCGATGGAATGGACCTGAAGCAGAACGGCCTTGATCGCGCGCCAGCACTCATGCATCGGCGCCGGCCCTTCTGGTCTGCACGACCGGGAAATCGGCTTCCTCGCGCCACACCGTCATCGCTAGAACTTCACCGTCGCCGACAGGGATATCCTGCGCGCGTCGCCGATCGCGACGTTCAGAGCGTTTCCGGTGGTGGACGTATAGTAGACCTTGTCGAACAGGTTCTTGACGTTGAATTGATAGGTCACCGGCAGATTGTCGATCTTGGTGTCGTAAGTCGCAAAGATGTCCGCGACGGTATAGGCCGGCAGGAAGAACGTGTTGAGGGAGTCGCCCGGTCGGTCACCGACATAGTGCGCGCCGCCGCCGAGCCGCAGACGTCCGGGCAGCGCATCGCCGAAATCATAGACGAGATAGAGCGAAGCCGTGTTCATGGCGGCGTTCAGGAGCTTGGCGTTACCGACAGCGGGATCATTGATCAGCCGGGCATCGGTATACCCATAACTTCCGATCAGGCTCCATTGATCAGTCAGTTTGCCGGTCACGTCCAATTCGACGCCGCGCGACTTGGCCGCGCCAGAGGCGCGCGCCGCCGACTTGCCTCCGCCGATGTCATCCAGCACCAGGACATTCTTCTTCTGGATGTCGTAGACGGCCAGGGTGCCCGACAGCCGCTTGTTGACATCGAACTTCAGACCGGTTTCCCATTGCGTTCCTTCTTCGGGCGCGATGGTGGAGTCGACGACAAAGCCGGAGGTGAACGCTGCGATGACCGATGTCGGCTTCAACGACTGCGTATAGCTCACGTAGTAGGAGAGCTGATCGTTCAGCTTGAAGATGACGCCGCCGAGCGGCAGCACCTTGTCACCCGCCAAATTAGTGTTTGTGATGAAGTTCGGCCGGCCTTTTCCGGCGAGCTGCTCGTATTCCATCCAGCGCACGCCTCCGACCACGGACAGCCAGTTGGTCAGATGGAAGGTGTCCTGAGCGAAGAAGCCGCGGGTGCCGAGCTTGTCAGTCTGTTCGCTGTCCGTTGGCGAAACAGCCGTGCCCGGCGAGATCAGTCCGTAGACCGGGTTGTAGAAATTGAACCTCGGGGTCGCCTGACGGATCAAGTCGTGGCGATCGATCGTGCGATACAGCGCCTCGCCACCGAACAGGATCTCGTTGCGGAAGCCGCCCACCCAGACGTCACCCTGTAAATAGGAGGTGCCGTAACTGGCGTTGCTCAGCGAGTTCTGGGTGCCGTCATTGCTGCGGGTCTCCACACCGCTCTTGGCGTTGACGCCGGTGATGCGAAGCTGATTGGCGCTATATGTTTCGGTGTTGTAGCTATAGGCCGCCGTGACCTTCCAATTGTCGTCGAGCTTCTGCTCAACCGAGGCCTGCACCAGGTCGGAGGTGCCCCACATGTTGTTGAAGGGCTCGTCGAGCCGGCGCGTCTTCGGGATCGCCAGCGGAGCGCCGTTGACGAACGCGGTGCCGCGGTCGAACGGAGTGATGAATTCGCGGTGCTCGTAGGTTAGCTGGACCGTCGTGGTGTCGCCGTACCAGGCGAGCGACGGGTTGACCAGCATTTCCCTGTGGCGGCCGAAATTGCGCCAATAGTCCTCGCTGACGCCGTAGCCGATGAAACGATAGGCGAGACCGCCGTCGCCGATCGGACCGGTGATGTCGAGCGTGCCGTCAGCGCCGCTGCGGTTGTTCGCGAAGGTCGAGCCGAGCAGCGTGACCGAGCCGTGCTGATAGAGCTCCGGACGCTTGCTGATGGTGTTGACGATGCCGCCGGGATCCATGATGCCGTAAAGCAGCGAGGCCGGCCCCTTCAGCACCTCGACGCTGTCGACGGCTGCATTCAGGCTGCGCCCCTGCACCAGGGGCATGCCGTTGCGCATGATCGAGCCGTCGCGGTTGTCGCCGAATCCGCGACGGATCACGGCGTCCTGGGTGCCGGCGAGCGTGTTGGTCTGGGTGATGCCGGAGATATTGACGAGCGCATCGTCGATGTTGCGCGGAAGCTGGTCCTTCAACACTTGCGCAGGGACGACGTTGACGGCCTGCGAGGTGTCGAGCGGCGAGGCGCCGCTGCGCAACGTGGTTGCGCTCGGCATCGCGCGGTAGCCGAGCTTGGCGGCCTGTTGCGCGGCGGCTTCCGCGGCGGCGCGCTCCGAGAGCGTCGGCGCTGCGGGTGCTGGATTGTGATTGCGCTGGCGCGCGGCGGTTTGCGTGCGGCGCGGAGACTGGTCCGATGCACGCGCCGCTTTCGGCCGCGGAGCCCGCGCTTCCACCGTCACCGGCGGAAGTGCGGATTGGGCCTGCGCGGTCGCCGAGCTGGAGAGAAATTCGGCGAGCAGCACGGCCGCTCCAATGAGAAGACCCGCGCGGCTCTCGCCGGCAAGCGTTCGACGGCCGCTGACGCGCTGGCCGTCCAGATAGACACGCACTTTCGATTCACTTCCAAGTCAGACGCAGAAGCTGGCGCGTCTAACAGCCGCTGTTCGTGAAGAGAACCGCAAGCGAACTTGAATCGCTCTAGTGTTGAAGGGTTCTAGATTCCGATCCCGCTGTTCGGCAATCTTCGATTGATTGCGCAGCGAGCGCGACACGCAGCGCGCGAATTTGCGGCAACGTGTCGCGGTTTTGCGCGATCTCACGCGATGGCGGGAGCCGTCAGCTCGTCGAGCTTCCGCTTGAGCACGGTGCCGTCGGATAAGGCCCGGAGCGGCGGCCGCACACGCAGCCAGCTCGCATCGCCCGTCTGTGCCGCGAGGATGGCTTTCAGCGTCGTGAGGAAGGATGGCGATTTCACCACGATGTCCACGGCAGCCTGCATGCGTGCTTCGACATCCTTGCCGTCGATCATGGCCTTGACCAGCTCCGGCGCGATGTTGGCCATGCCGCAGATGGTGCCGGCGCCGCCGGCGGCGATCGCGCGGGTGATGTCAACCTCGTTGCCGACGGTGATGGCGAGCTCAGGAGCGGCGGCGCGGAACGCCTGGAACTGCTTGAAGTCGCCGCTGGAGTCTTTCAGGCCTGCAACGACCTTGCCGTGGCGCTTGCGCAGATTCGCGGCGACGCTCGTCGGGACCGCGACACCCGAGATCTGCGGGATATGATAGAGGTAGGCGCGCAGGCGATCGTCGGCGACGCCGTCGAGGATCGCCGCAAAGGCATCCTCGATGCCTTCAGCGGTGACGCTGCGGTCGAAGTAAGGCGGCAGATACAGCACGTGACGCAGACCGAGTCCGAGCACGGCACGCGTCAATGCGATGCTGTCGCTGATTGCGGGGAAGCCGCCGCCGATTCCAATTCGGTCCGGCGCGACGCCGGCCTTGAGCACGGCCTCGATGGTCGCGACCCGTTCGGCGACATTGAAGGAGGTGCCCTCGCCGGTGGTGCCGAACAGCACGACACCGTCGACGCCCTTGCCGAAGAGTTGCTTGGCGTGGGCCGCGAGCTTGGCGGAGTCCACGCTGCCGTCGGCGGCAAGCGGCGTCGCCGACGCCACCCAGAACCCGCGAATTGCCTCCGTCATCACACCATCCGTTGCTGTGGCTTCGGACCAGGCCTCTGATCTCGGACGATCGAACCAGGGGCTTGGCAAGCCTTGTTTTTGCTTTACTTTCCACCTTGTACCTTACATACAAGAAAGGCGCAAATCCTTTCCATCGTCATGGCGCGCATGACACGCAGCCAGATTCCGAGGAGGTCTCGCATGGACATGGTGACCCCCGTCGAGCGGCCCGCCCAGTTGCTTAGCGCCTTGCGCGGCAGGCTCGGCGCCGCAGCCGTGCTTGTTGGCACCGACGTGCCCGCGCGCAATTGCAACGACTGGAGCGCGAGCCTGCCGCAAACGCCGCTCGCGGTAATCCGCCCGGTCGACGCGCAAGGCGTTGCGGATGCGATCGCGACTTGCCGGCAGGCACATCTGCCGTTCGTGCCGCAGGGCGGATTGACCGGGCTGTGCCGCGGCGCATCGCCTGAGGCAGGCTGGGTCGCGATCTCGCTGGAGCGCATGAGCGGCATCGAGGAGATCGATCACGCCTCGATGACGATGACGGTGAAAGCAGGCACGCCGCTTCAGACGATCCAGCAGGCGGCCGACGAAGCCGGCTTCTTCTTTCCGCTCGATCTCGGCTCGCGCGGCTCCTGCGCGATCGGCGGCAACCTCTCGACCAATGCCGGCGGCAACCGCGTGATCCGCTACGGCATGACGCGCGAGCTGGTGCTCGGGCTCCAAGTCGTGCTGCCCGACGGCACCATCATCACCAGCCTCAACAAGCTGATGAAGAACAATGCCGGCTATGACCTGAAGCATCTGTTCATCGGCTCGGAAGGCACGCTCGGCATCATCACCCGCGTGGTGCTGCGGCTGTTTCCAAAACCGCGCTCGACCATGGCCGCGCTCTGCGCGCTCGAGGACTATGCCGCGGTGATCGCGCTGCTCGGCGCCGCGCGAAGCGGGCTCGGCCCGCTGCTGTCGGCATTCGAGGTGATGTGGCCGGACTATTGGGACGTCATTACGACTCGCGCCGGCGTCAAGCCGCCGGTCGCCACAGGCCACGGCCTCTACGTGCTAGTCGAAGCGCAAGGCACCGACGAGAGCCTCGACGCACCGCGGTTCCAAAGCTGGCTCGAAGAGCTGATGGAGCGCGGCCTGCTCGCCGACGCTGCCGTGGCGCAATCGCTGGGGCAGACGCAGAGCTTCTGGCGCGTGCGCGACATCTGCGCCGAGTTCGGCCAAGTGCTGGGGCCGCACATCTCCTACGATATCGGGCTCGCCGTGGCGCGGATGGACGAGTTCGTCACGCGCTGCAAGGCCGCGCTGGCGGACGGCATCGACGGATGCGAGAGCGTCTATTACGGCCATATCGGCGACGGCAATCTGCATCTCGTCTCCTGGGTGACCGGCCTTGCCGTCGAGCAGCAGCCGAAGGAAGCGATGGACGCGATCATCTACGGTCTCGTGCGCGAGATGGGCGGCAGCGTCTCCGCCGAGCACGGTATCGGCACCTTGAAGAAGAAGTGGCTGGGTCATGCCAGGAGCGAGGCCGAGATCGCGCTGATGCGGACGCTGAAGGCCGCGCTCGATCCCGATCATCTGCTCAACCCCGGCAAGGTGATCTGAGAGAGCCGATGCGATCGCTGAAGCTCGATGCACCGAAATCGCTGTCGCAGCGGGTGATGCAGCGGCTGCGCCAAGCCATCATCGACGGCGAGTTCGCGCTCGGCGCCGCCATCTCCGAGGAGATGGTGGCCAACTCCTTCGGCGTCAGCCGCACCCCGGTGCGCGAGGCGATGGGCCAGCTGCAGGCGCAGGGCCTCGTCGTGATCCGGCCGCAGGTCGGCAGTTTTGTCTTCACGCCAAGCGCCGAAGACATCACCGCGCTCTGCACTTTCAGGATCGCGCTGGAGCCCGAGGCCGCCGAGCTCGCCTTCCACCATGATCGCGAGGGTGCGACCGCGACGATGAGCGAGGCGATCACGGCGATGGAGCCGGCGATTGCGGCCCGGGACAATATCGCCTACGGGCGCGCCGATGCCGCTTTCCACGAGGCGCTGTTCGCCCATTGCGGCAACCGCTATCTCGCCGAATCCTATCAGCTCGCATCCAGCCGCGTCGCTGCACTCCGCACCAATTTGACTTCGCCGATCGACGTGCGCACCCGCACGTCCTTCGACGAGCATCGCAAGCTGCTCGATCTGTTCGCGCGCGGCGAGTTTGCCGCCTTCGCGACGCTGATGACCACGCACGTCACCAATTCGGGCGTGGTCTACGCAAGAGCACTGCAGGTGGATTGAGCGCTGCTACCGCGCACCTTTCGTGCCGGGCCTGTCCAGAAAATCCAGCGCGGTGTTGATCTGTTCGAGCTGGTGCTCGATTTTGTCGCGGTCCTCGACCGTGGGCGCCTTCTCGAGCTGCTCAACGAGCTTCTGCTTTCGGAGCAGCAAGTTCTCTATGACTGTACTCACGGCTCCCCCATCCGCCCGAGGCGAACATCGAGGCGATACTAGACCCCGGGCGCGAGCGCGCGCCAGCCGGGCCGGCGCAAACCCTGCATCAGAATGTTCGCGAGGGCAGTTGGTTCCTGCGTGTGACCCGAGAAGGTGCACACAGCTGATGGCTGCGTTCGCGAACGGTTAACGCGGTCGCACGCCTGGGCTGCCGGCCACGGAACCGGATCTTTCACGTGCCCGTCGGTTGTATTCGCCGTCCCGGAGTCCTATGCGTATGCGCCATGGACATCCAGATCATCGCCGCCGAAAAACCCCTGATGGCGCAGGCACGCCCGCGCAAGCCGGCGCCGTTCCTCCCCATGAGCCGCGCCGAGATGGATGCGCTCGGCTGGGATGCCTGCGACATCGTGCTGGTGACGGGCGATGCCTATGTCGACCATCCCAGCTTCGGCATGGCCATCATCGGCCGCCTGCTGGAGGCGCAGGGCTTTCGGGTCGGCATCATCTCGCAGCCGGACTGGCATTCGGCCGAGCCGTTCAAGGTATTGGGCAAGCCAAAAGTGTTCTTCGGCGTCACCGGCGGCAACATGGACTCGATGGTGAACCGCTACACCGCGGACCGCCGCATCCGCAGCGACGATGCCTATACCGCGGGCGGCGAAGGCGGCAAGCGGCCGGACCGCTGCACCGTCGTCTACGCGCAGCGTTGCCGCGAGGCGTTCAAGGGCGTCCCGGTCGTGCTCGGCGGCATCGAGGCGTCGCTGCGCCGGATCGCGCATTACGATTACTGGTCGGACAAGGTGCGCCGCTCGGTGCTGGCCGACGCCAAGGCGGACCTGCTGCTCTACGGCAATGCCGAGCGCGCCGTGGTCGAAGTGGCCAACCGTCTTGCCGCCGGCGAGGCGCCGCGCGAGCTCGACGACATCAGGGGCGTCGCGCTGTTCCGCCGCGTGCCTGAGGACTATGTCGAACTGCACGCCGACGATCTCGATTCCGCCGACGAGGGCGCTTCGCGGACGAAAGGCTTGACCGTGATCCGGCTGCCGGCGCTGGAGCAAGTCGAGCAGGACAAGGAAGCCTATGCGCGCGCGTCACGCGTGCTGCACCGGGAGAGCAATCCCGGCAATGCGCGACCGCTGGTGCAGCGCCACGGCGATCGCGACCTCTGGCTCAACCCGCCGCCGATCCCGCTGACCAGCGACGAGATGGACGCGGTCTACGATCTTCCTTATGCACGCGCCCCGCATCCGTCCTACGGTGACGCGAAGATCCCGGCGTGGGACATGATCAAATTCTCGGTAACGATCATGCGCGGCTGTTTTGGCGGCTGCACCTTCTGCTCGATCACCGAGCACGAGGGCCGCATCATCCAGAACCGTTCCGAGGGCTCGATCCTGCGCGAGATCGAGAAGATCCGCGACAAGACGCCCGGCTTCACCGGCGTGATCTCGGACATCGGCGGCCCCACCGCCAACATGTACCGGATGGCGTGCAAGGACCCGAAGGTCGAGGCCGCGTGCCGGCGGCCGTCCTGCGTCTTCCCCGAGATCTGCCCGAACCTCAACACCTCGCATGACGATCTGATCCGGCTCTATCGCAAGGTGCGCGAGACCAAGGGCATCAAGAAGGTGATGGTCGCCTCCGGCGTGCGCTACGACCTCGCGGTCGAGAGCCCCGAATACATCAAGGAGCTCGTCACCCATCACGTCGGCGGTTATCTCAAGATCGCGCCTGAACATACCGAGCGCGGGCCGCTCGACAAGATGATGAAGCCCGGCATCGGCGCCTACAACCAGTTCAAGCGGATGTTCGATGCGGCGGCCGAACAGGCCGGCAAGAAATACTATCTGATCCCGTATTTCATCGCGGCGCATCCGGGCACGACCGACGAGGACATGATGAACCTCGCGCTGTGGCTGAAGAAGAATCGCTACCGCGCCGACCAGGTGCAGACCTTCCTGCCCTCGCCGATGGCGACCGCAACGGCGATGTACCACACCGGCGTCAACCCGCTGCGCGGCGTGCGGCGCGGCGGCAGCGACAAGGTCGAGGCGATCAAGGGCCTGCGCCAGCGCCGCCTGCACAAGGCGTTCCTGCGCTACCACGACCCCGACAATTGGCCGGTGCTGCGCGAGGCGCTGAAAGAGATGGGCCGCGCTGATCTGATCGGCTCCCGCCCCGACCAGCTGGTCCCCGCGCACCAGCCACCGGGCACCGGCAAGGCCGCCGGCACGCGGCGGCCGGTTCGTCCCGGCGACAAGACGCAGCGGTTCACGACCAAGAATCTGCGGGTGATGAAGTAGCGGGCGAGCCGGATCAGGTCCGGTTCAGCCTGCCGCTTTCGTGCCCTCAAAAACAAAAATCTCGAAAACAACCCCATGCACAGTAGCCGGCATGAGCGGGATCAATGGCTTAGGCGCCTTGCTGAGACGTTGATCCGTCCGGACAAAAAGTCGTTGCTCCGTCGGGCAAAACAGGAGCAGGATGCCATCATCGGACGCATTGGCCATTGCGCGGCGTTTCAAGCCGCATCGGCTCGGAGGCGCCCCGCCCAAAATGCGCAGATCGCCAATCCCTGCACCAGCGCCGCGGCAACATAAAAGCCGGGCGTGGCGCCCGTACCGGCCGGAAGCCATTCCCGGATCAAACCAAAGACCGCCGGCGCAAATGAATAGGCGCCTTGCGACATCGCAACGATCAGCGCGACCACACGCGGCACGTCGTCCGGAGCGAATTCGAGCTGCGCAATCAGCGGCGGAAGGAACGTCCCGTTGCCGAACCCGAGGCCGAACAAGACAACACCGAGGATCAACAGCGGAATGTTCGTTCCGGCCGCGGCAATGAATGTGATCGTGCCGGCGATTTGAACGGCGTAGCTGGCGCAGGCAACCAGCCGCCGGTCGATGCTTCCAGGCATGAGCCAGCCCAGCAGCGTCCGGCCGGCGATCGCCATGACGCCGATCAGTCCCACCACCGGACCAGTCCATTGCGCACCGAGCGCAGGCAGCAGCAGCGAGAAGAGATGCGCGGTCAGGCCGATCTGTGCGAACAGCCCCAGGCTCATGCCAGCCGCGAGCGTCAGGAATTTGCGGTCCCGCCAGAGCAGCGATCCCGGCAGCGGCCGTGCGCTCTTCGCCGAGACAGTCTCTTCGGCCGGGGCCGCGCCGTCCGGCATCGATCCGGTCTGCTCCGGCGCGCGCGACAGCACAGTGCTCGCAAGCAGCCACACTACCACGACCAAGATCAGGCCGATGGCTGCTGCTGCAACGGCAAACCCAAGCTTGGCAATGGCCGCAGCCCAGAGCGGCGAAAAGATGATCCCGCCGACATTTGCGCCGTTATAGGCGACCGCGAGTGCCGCGGGACGACGGCGGACGAACCAGGGCGACACGATGGCGTTGACCGCGGCCACGCCCATCGTCACCCACCCTGCACCACTCAACACCGTCGCGCCGAACAATTGCCACGGCGTCGCTGCTATCGCCCATCCAAAGACGCCGACGGCCAGCGACAGCGCCCCGGCCTTTGTGACAGCCGGAATGCCGAAGCGCCGATAGAGCGTCGGCAGATTGGCCGTCACGATCGACCCCGCCAGGAAGTGCACGGTGACGGCCGTCGAGACCAGGGCCAGCGGCCAGCCGTGAGCTTCGCGAACGGCACTCAGGAAGATCGGCGGTCCATAGAAGCCGAACCCCAGGCCGAGAACGGCGAGACCGAACGCCGCGGCGACAACGCGCCATCCATAGAACGTTCCGCTTCGCATCGTCGTCAGCCGCCTGAGCTTTGCGACGAGATTCTGCACAGACCTGGCGGCGCGCAGTTCGCTTCCGGTCGAAGCGTGAGATCGGAAGGCTCGCGCCGAAATCGCTTGACCTGAATGAAATCATGTAACATATAAAGTTACATGAAACGAGACAGTCGATTATCGGGCGTGCTGCACGTCCTGCTGCACATGGCACAGCAGCCTGGTCCCTTCACGTCCGAGACCCTGGCAAAAGCAATGGATACCAACCCGGTGGTGATCCGGCGGATCATGGCCGGGCTTCGGGACCTTGGTTACGTCCGCTCCGAAAAAGGCCACGGCGGCGGCTGGACGTTGGCTTGCGACCTCGCGAAGGTGACGCTGCGCGACGTCTACATCGCGCTCGGCAGTCCCTCGCTTCTGGCGATTGGTAACCGGACGGAGGCGCCGGGCTGCCTCGTCGAACAGTCCGTCAATGCCGCCCTCGATCAGGCGTTTGGCGATGCGCAGGCGCTGCTGCTGTCGCGCTTTGGCGAGGTAACGCTGGCGATGCTGGGCGACGATCTGCGCAAGCGCCTCGGCTCGCGAAAGCTTCAGGGCATGAGCGCGCATGGCGCGTGATTGGCCCATTTCAGCAAGGACGACATCATGACCGACGTTCAGAACGTGTTTTCCGATCCGCAAGCGGTGGCGAGATACACCGAAGGACCGCCACGGTTCGTCCCCGGCTACAATGCCATGCTGTCCATGGCGGCGATCCTACTGGCCGAGCGCGCGCGTGACGATGCACGGATTCTCGTTCTCGGAGCCGGCGGCGGCCTGGAGCTGAAGGCTTTTGCGCAAGCGCATGGAGGCTGGAGCTTCGATGGCGTCGATCCGTCCGCGGCCATGCTGGGGCTAGCGAGGCAAACCCTCGGATCGTTCGCGCCACGTGCGCGTCTTCATCAGGGCTACATCGACGACGCTCCGGAAGGCCCGTTCGACGGCGCCACCTGCCTGTTGACCCTGCACTTCGTCGATGTCGAGGAGCGACGCCGTATCGCCTCGGAGATCCGCCGCCGGCTCAAGCCGCGCGCGCCTTTCGTGGTCGCGCATTTGAGCGCGCCCAATGGCGAAGAGGAACGCCCGCTGTGGCTCTCGCGATACTCCGCGTACCTCGCCGCGTCCGGCGTCGAGCCGGATCAGGCGGCGGCCGCGCGGAACGCCGTCACCAACCATCTGGAAATCCTCGCGCCCGCGCAGGATGAAGCGATTTTGCGGCAGGCCGGATTCTCCGACCCGACGCTGTTCTATACCGGCTTCACTTTCCGCGGCTGGGTCGCCTACGCCTGAGGCGTCACGGCAACGTTGATGTAGGTATCTGGAAGAAATACTCGGAATCAGTACCACGCGACCACCGGTCCAGGCGCGAACTGGTAGTTGAAGCCGGCCCGCAGGATATGATCGTGGAAGCCGACTGTCTTTCGTTGGCAGTGCCACTGAAGTAAGTGGCAGAGCCCAGATCGAGATAGAGGTATTCGAGTTTGGCTGACCAGTTGCGGTTGAATTTCTTTTCGATGCCGGCGCCGGCGGTCCAGCCCAGGCGGGTCCGGCTCTCCGAGACTATCGCACCGGCAATCGTCACCGGCGCTCCGACGGGCGCATTGGCACCATCGAACAATTGCGCGGTCAGCGTTGCCTGTGTTCCGAATTTAACCTCTCCGACTGCCAGGCCGCCGGTTGCATAGAGCAGCAGGCTGGGATCGGCCAAAACTCCGGCGCGACCGCGGAAGGTTGCAAACCACGGGAAATCAGTGCTGCTGGTAGTCATGCCGGTAACCCCAACCAAACCGATCCTGACCGCCGTCAGCGCGTCAGTCGAACGGCCGCTCTCGCCGGTTGCTTGAAGATCGGCCTCGACACCCAGAACCCATCTCGGATCGATCTGCCAGCTGTAGCCGGCCTGGCCACCGCCAAGCCCGCCGTCAGCGTTCTGTCCGATGCTCACGGCCAGCGGTGTGATCGGCAGGACCGTTGCGTTGGAGCGGCCCCAGCTATAGCCGCCGTTCAACCCCGCATAAAATCCCGTCCAGTTGTAGCCGGGATCGACCATCGGCGGCGCCTTGACGTGCGGGCTTGGTACGTTGCTTCCTGGCGCCAGATCGGCAGCCGTCGCGCCCGTTGCAAGCAGCGACACCGCCATTCCAATCACGATCCGATTCATCAAAAACTCCTCAGCACGAATTCCCTGAAAGGCGCTTGGTGCACTTCACCACTGATATCTGGCGATGCCCTTGCCGGCGTAGCTACGGGTGACGCTCGAGAACTCACTCTCGAAGGTGCCGGACAGCGAGAAGCCGTTCAGCCATCTCAGCTCGGCCGCGCCCGTGAGGAGCGCGGCATCGGGCGCCTGCGCGGCGCCATTCACCACGAAACTCGCGCCTGGCAGGGTCTGGAAGGTGGCCGCGACCGCACGATCCGGATTGACATCATGCGCCCACGCCGCACGGCCGCGCAGCGTGAGAACCGCCGTCTCCAGTGCATAGGAGCGATCGGTGCGCAGACCGAGTTCGCCGCGCGCGGCGGTGACATCCCTGCCGGCATAATTCAGCGCAAAGGTGTTGGCGCCGGAGATCGCCTGCTCGCCATAGCCCGGCAGGAACAGCGTCGTGAACTGCGCCGCCGCATAAGGCGTGATGCCCATCCAGGGCGTGGCATAGCGATAACCGCCTTCGAGGCGTCCCGACAGCGCGTTGGCGTCGAAGCGGGCCCGCAGATGGTCGGCGCCCGCGATCGTCACCGTGCGATCCGTCGTCACGTCCTGCCAGCCATAGGCGAGTGCGCCGGCAACGTAGGCGTTGCCCATGGTGTGGCGTGCGTAGACGCCGGCCTGGAACAGGTCGGAGCTGCCTCCGCCGAGCCTGTTGGCGACGCCAAAGCTGGTGCCGCCGCCGCCGAGCGCGAAGCCGACCAGCGTGTTCGGCGATATCTGATAGTCGGCGCCCGCGGCCACGCCGGCGATGCGGCTGGTCGCGGTGTTCGAACCGATCACCGCATTGCCGTCGGTGGTCTGCGCGCCGCCATAGCCGGCCGCCCACACGCTCCAGCGCCGTGCGAACGAATCCCCGGCACCCCGCGCCTTATCGATTGCCGCGTAGGCGTCCCGACTCGGGTTCGTGCGCGTGGCGGCGCCACCCTCGGCATATCGGGAGGCCCCGTTCACCGGCGCGCCGGCATCGTGGCGGCCGCCGAAGAACGGGTCGAGCATCGCGTTGAGGAACTGGCCCATGGCATTGAAGGTGCCTTGCTGCGCACCGGTGGCGGCTTCGCCGGAGGCCTGCGTCAGCCGGTTGAGGAGATTCTGGCCGGTCGCGTTGAACAGCGTGTTGAAGCCGGTCGACAGCGAAGCGCCCGAGAGCAGGGCATTGTCGATCCCGGCGGCGACATTCCTCTGGTTTATGTTGGCGAAGCCGGGCAGCGACGGCGACAGCAATCCGGCATCGAGCGTCAGCAGCACGTTATTGCCGGAGTAGGTGACCCGCGCGTTGCGTGCGTAGGCCAAGTTGCTCACCGCGACCGATCCGAACGTCCCGGTCGTGTTCGCCGAACTGAGGATGGTATAGGTCGTGGTCGCCGCGATCCGGCCGGTCAGGTTCACCGCGACGGTGCCGGCGAGCTGCGCGGCGCCTGCGACCACCGTGTTGCTGGCCGATATGCCAGAGACCTGGACCATGTAGGTCGCCGCCGTGGACAGCACCAGATTGCCCGCAATGGTGAGCGTGCCGATCGCGTTGGTGCCCGGCGCCAGCGTGCCGCCGCTGATGGTGGTGTCGCCGACGATGCCAATGCCGCCCAGTGTGCCGCCGGCGTTCACGGTGGTGGTGGAGCTTGCAATCGTGCCGTTCACCAACAGCGTACCGCCATCAACGGTGGTCGGCCCGGTATAGGTGTTGTTGCCGGTGAGGATGGTGGTGCCCGACAATTGGTTGACGGCGCCGTTGCCGACGATGTCAGGCGAGAACAGATAATTCGACGAGGAGTGATTGAAATTGATGGCGCCGATGCCGGCGCCGAACTGGACCGTGGCCGTCGCCAAGGTGCCGGGCGCCGCCGCAGCCGAGCCCGGCGCCGCCCCGATGTTGAGCGCGCCGGTCGAGCCCGCCTGATTGGCGATCACGAACTGGCCAGCGGCGGAAACCGCGCCACCATTCGAGATCGTCAGTGAGCCTGTTCCGGCGTTTCCGATCGTGATGTTCACAAAATTTGTCCAGGACGAACCCGCACCGTCCACGGTGACGCTGCCGTTCGAGCCGCTGCCCTGTCCGATCCCCGTGTTGAGATTGCTCAAGCTGCCGCCATGCATAACCGCAAGTGAGCCGAGCGTGTTCATGCCGACATAGAGGCTATTGACGGTCCATGACGAGCCCGTGCCGTCGATCACGGCCGATCCGCCGCTCCCGCCGGCAGTCAGGCCAAGCACAGCAGTGGCGCCCAGAGCTATGCCGCCATTGGAGAGCATCAGCGTTCCCCGGCCGGCGCCCCCGAGCACGAGCAAATTGGCGGCGAACCATTCCGATCCTGCGCCGTCGACGAGAACAGAACCGCTCGCGCCGGTCGCCGCGCCGACAATGCTGTTGCTGCTGGCGACTTGGCCGGCATTGGTGATCGCGAGTGTACCGATTCCGGCCACGCCGACAGACAAGTTGGCATTTGAGGTCAGGCCGAGGCCCGACCCTGCTCCATCGACCCGAACATTGCCGGTTGAGCCGACGCCGTTGCCGATACTGATAGCGCCTGAGCTCTGCACGAAGGCACCATTTGTGATCGTCAGCGTGCCGGTGCCGGCGTTACCCACGGTCAGCGTGCCGGTGTTGGTCCAGATCGATCCCGCGCCATCCACCGAGGCCGTGCCCGAACCGCCATAGTATCCGAGGAAAACGCCGGTGCTGTTGACATGACCCCCGCCGGAAACGGTCAGCTGGCCAATACCGTCGAGCCCGGCGGTTAGCGTTCCCGTACTCAGGGTTGAGCCGACACCGTCCACCGTGACGTCGCCGTGGACGCCCGCCGCGGAGCCGATCTCGGTGATCGTCGCACTCACCGAGCCGCCCTGCAACACCTGCAATGTGCCGCTGGCGCCCGCACCGACGAGAAGGTTCGCGCCGGCAGCCCAGGTCGAGCCGGCCCCCGTGACCGTCGCCGTACCGGCGCCGAGATTGCCGATGAAGCTGTTTCCGACCGTGATGACGCTGGCGCCGTTGATAACCGTCAGGCTGCCAGTGCCGATGTCGCCGACATTGACGTCGCCAGCATTGATCCAGGTCGACCCCGCACCGGCCACCGTGACACTGCCAGAGCCGCCGACGCCTCCGCCGATCGACGCGTTGACGTCGGCCACGGTACTGCCGCCGGATATCCCGAGGTTGCCGGCGCCAAGACGGCCGATGCTGAGATCGGCCGTATTGTTCCAGGCCGAGCCCCCGGACACGTTGACGCTGCCGATGCTGTTCTGGAGATAGCCGAGGTAGCCGAAGGCGTCGTTCAGGATGCCGCCACCGCCGATGGACAGGTTGCCCGTGCTCACGCCACCCACGAAGGTCTGCTGCGCCGCTGCCGTTCCGCCGTTGATGAATGTGAGATGCGTTGTCGTATCGATTGTGACCGTATCGGTCGCGTTCGGCACCGCCGAGGTATTCCAGTTTCCGGCGGTGAACCAGTCGGTCGAGATGGTGCCGACCCAGACCGGATTGCCGGCGCTTGCGGGGCTGATCAGCGCCAGCGACACCACCGTCAGCGCGGTCGAGCCGATCATCAATGCCATCAACGACGCCGCGCGTGAGGCAAAGCGGCTCCGCGCGGGAGCCAGTTGCGCAGCCGCGTCGCGGTTGAATGAAAGATGCGGCATGCATGACCTCGCACAAATCGAACATCGATCTCGCGCGAACCGGCCCGGCCGTTTGGCGAGACTGAATCGCACTGAAACTTCGCGTGGCATCAATGAGGTATGCGGGGTTTTCTGTCTTGGAACGCAACGCCATTCGCTTCACTCCCAGCGCCCCGCGAGCGCAACAGCGGCGCTCTGATGCAGAACGGCCACGGACGAAAGCCCCTAAAAGCGGCGGCTTCCTGCGCACTCTCGAATGGCACCGGTACAATTGGACTCCAGCGCCAATCGTCGAGATTGAGGCGCTATCCTCCGGCGCCGGCCTTTCGGTTCGGCAATCTCCCGGTATGGTGTGCGATCGCAATTGAAGGGACCCATGATGGATCGTGCGGGCGCGCCGAACGTCTTCGTCAACCGTTACACGGGTCCGCCAAGCGGACGCGAATACGAACGGTGGCGCGAGGAAATGTACCGGTGCACGCTGCGGGTCGACGTCCAGCCCGGCGCCGGCGACAGCATCGATTGCAAAATGCAGATCAGCCTGTTGGGCGGCATCCTGTTGGGCACCACTGTCGGAACGTCGGCTGAATTCTCGCGCACCCCCGAAATTCTCAGGGATGGTTACGACGGCATGTGCCTCGTCATCGCCACATCCGGCCCCGTGCTCATATCGCACGAGCAGCATTCGATCGAACTGTCGGAATCGCAAATGTGTCTCGGCGACATGAGCGTGCTCTGCGGCACGCGCATGAGCAGCGATTGCGAGGTCAAGACCATACGCATCCCGCGGTCGCTGCTCCTGACGATCTGCCCCAGAGCCGAGGACCGGCTCGCGCTGGCTCTCGTCGACCAGGCTCCGATACGAGAAGCGATCGCACGCTACCATACGCTGGCCGCCAGCATTGGTCCGCACGCGGATGTGGTCGGGCAGCACCTGATGGCGCGGCACATGGTCGATCTGATCGGGCTGTTGCTGGGGACGGACGGCGATCGCACCGAACTGGCGAACAGCCGGGGACATGCCGCCGCACGGCTTGACCTCATGCGTGCCGACATCATCGCCAATCTGAGCACGGACAAGCTCACGATCTATTCGGTGGCACAGAAGGCGGGGCTCAGCCCGCGCCAGGCGCAACGGATGTTCGAACAGACCGGAACCACGTTCACCGAGTTCCTGCTCGAACAGCGCCTGCTGCTGGTGCGCAGGCTGTTGCTCGATCCACTCAACCGCTGGCGCAAGGTCAGCGATCTCGCCCACTCGTCCGGCTTCCCCGACGTGTCCTATTTCAACCGCATGTTTCGACGGCGTTTCGGCGTCACTCCGTCCGACCTGCGCGGCGCCTGAGGTGCGGGCGATACCGGCGCGGTGCGATTGGACTCCAGCGCCAATCGTGTAGAATGAGGCGCCAACCACGTCTCCCGGCCTTTCGCTCGGGGAATCTCCGGATATTGTGGGCAGCCGGAATCGACGGGAAGCATGATGCAAACAAGCGCGCCGAATTTTTTTGTCGACCGTTACACGGGTCCGCCCAGCGGGCGCGATTACGAGCGATGGCGCGAGGAAATGTATCGATGGACGTTCCGGATCGACGTCCAGCCCGGCGCCGGCGACAGCATCGACTGCAAATTGCAGGTCAGCCTGCTGGGCGACATCATGATGGCCGTCGCCAGCGGATCGTCTGTTGAATTCTCGCGCACGCGCGAAACCTTGAAGGACGGCTACGACGGGCTATGCCTGGTCATCGCCACGTCCGGACGCGTGCTTGTATCGCAGGAGAAGTGTTCGATCGAATTGTCGGAATCGCAAATGGGTCTGGGGGACATGGGCGTGCTCTGTGGCACGCGCATGAGCGACGATTGCGAGGCCAAGGCCATACGCATCCCGCGATCCCTGCTCCTGGCGATCTGCCCGAAGGCCGAGGATCGGCTGGGGACAGTTGTTGGCGATCAAGGTCCCATCAGTGAAGCAATCGTTCGCTACCACGCCCTAGCCGCCAGTGTTGGCCCGCATACGGACATGGTCAGTCGGCACCTGATGTCGCAGCACATGGTCGACCTGATTGCGTTGTTGCTGGGAACCGACGCCGATCGCGCCGAACTGGCGAACGGCCGAGGACATGCCGCCGCGCGGCTCGACCTCATGCGCGCCGACGTGATCGCCAATCTCGGCCGAGCTGACCTGACGATCTATTCGGTCGCACGGAAGGCCGGTCTCAGTCCGCGTCATGCCCAGCGGACGTTCGAACAGACCGGAACAACGTTCACCGAGTTTCTGCTTGAACAGCGCCTGCTGCTGGCACGCAGGCTGCTGCTCGACCCGCTCAACCGCTGGCGCAAGATCAGCGACCTCGCCCATTCGGCCGGATTCGCCGACGTCTCCTATTTCAACCGCGTGTTTCGACGGCGCTTCAGCGTCACACCGTCCGACATGCGCGGCGCGTGAGGCGAGGCGCGAGTCTTAGGCGATTGGGCCGACGATGGTCTCGCAAACCGTCCTGATCGTCATTAGATTGCGCCCATGAAAAAGATCGGATTCCTCTCCTTCGGGCACTGGACGCCCTCGCCGCAATCGCAGACCCGCTCGGCCGCGGACACGCTGCTGCAATCGATCGAGCTTGCGGTTGCGGCGGAAGAACTCGGCGCCGACGGCGCCTATTTCCGGGTGCATCATTTCACGCGGCAGCTCGCCTCGCCCTTTCCGCTGCTCGCCGCGGTCGGCGCCAAGACCAGCAAGATCGAGATCGGCACGGCCGTGATCGACATGCGCTACGAGAATCCGCTCTACATGGCGGAGGACGCCGGCTCTGCCGATCTCATCGCCGGCGGGCGGCTGCAGCTCGGCATCAGCCGCGGCTCGCCCGAGCAGGTGATCGACGGCTGGCGCTATTTCGGCTACCAGCCGGCCGACGGCGAGAGCGACGCCGATATGGGCCGGCGTCATGCCGAAGTGTTTCTCGATATCTTGCGCGGCGAAGGTTTTGCAAAACCCAACCCGCAGCCGATGTTCCCAAATCCGCCGGGCCTGTTGCGGCTCGAGCCGCATGCGGAAGGCCTGCGCGAACGGATCTGGTGGGGGGCCGGCTCGAACGCCACGGCGGTCTGGGCCGCCAGGCGCGGCATGAATCTGCAGAGCTCGACGCTGAAGAACGACGAGACCGGCGAAGCCTTCCATGTGCAGCAGGCCGCTCAGATTCGTAACTATCGCGCTGCGTGGAAGGAAGCCGGCCACCCCCGCGAGCCCCGCGTCTCCGTCAGCCGCAGCATCTTCGCGCTGATCGACGATCGCGACCGCGCCTATTTCGGCGGCGAGCGCGGGAGCGAGGACCAGGTCGGCTTCATCGACCCGCGCACCCGCGCGATCTTCGGCCGCTCCTATGCGGCGGAGCCGGATGTGCTGATCGAGCAGCTCCGAGCGGACGAGGCGATCGCCGAGGCCGACACGTTGCTGCTGACCATCCCGAACCAGCTCGGCGTCGACTATTGCGCGCACGCCATCGAGGCGATCCTCACGCACGTGGCGCCGGCGCTCGGGTGGCGGTGAGGCGAATGGTCGATTTGGCGAAGCGCGCTCTCAAAACAAGGCGGCGCTGACAGCCTGTCCGTAGATCATTGCGGCCACGAGAGAGAGCAGCAAGCCCGCGCCCGAAAAGATCACGAGGACTTTCAGAGTTTCGACATCAACGTCGGTTCTCGTCGCGCGGGATATCGCCTTTGCCAGTGCAGCCATCATCGCCAGCTCCGAACAGGCCGCGCGGAGGCGCGCCTGGTTCCATCTAGCGTCATTGGGCGCGTTTGCGTGTGAAGCAGATTACAGGTGATCTCGCGTGCTGCACCTCACACCGCCGGCCGAGCCTGCCTGGATCTTACCATCGGTAGCGCACCACGCCCTTGCCGGCGTAGCAGCGCGTGACGCCGCCCTCGCGTATGACGAGCGGCTGCTCGTCATGCATCTTTTGCGGGAACCAGCCGACTTGCTGCCACCTTTGCGGTGCAGGCTCGTCGTCGGTACTATTCTCAACTGATTCTCGTCTGGCGAGGTACGGATGCCGCGGCCGGTCATCGGCGCCGTCCTGTCAGGCGGAAACGATCTTGGTGCCGAGGATGATTCGGCGTCGTCGGGGGAGGACAATTTGCGGGAACGCGAACGCGAACGTAAGTTCGGCTAGCGTCGGCCGAAATGCATCATCATGCGGCTTTTCACGATCCCGTTCTGGTCGCGTTATCGATTCTGATCGCGGCACTCGCCTCCTATACGGCGTTGGACCTGGCGACCCGAATGCGAGCTGCTTCGGGAAGGGCCCGCCGATCCTGGCTGGTAGCCGCCGCGATCGCCATGGGCGGCGGCATCTGGTCCATGCATTTCGTCGGTATGCTGGCCTTCAGCCTGCCTGGAATCGAGATCTCGTACGATCCATTCCTGACTCTCCTCTCGCTTGTCATTCCGATCGTCGTCGCCGCTGCGGCCTTTGCCGTCGTCGGACGACGGCCACGGGCGCTCCTCGCATCCGGCTTCGCGATGGGACTTGGTATCTCCGGCATGCACTATACCGGCATGGCCGCGATGCGCATGGCGGCGCTCATGGAGTACGATCCCCGATGGGTTGTGCTCTCGATCCTGATCGCGATCAGCGCCTCCGTCGTGGCGCTCTGGCTCGCCTTTCGCAACACCAACGCGGTCCAGCGGCTGTTCGCGGGACTGGTGATGGGCCTTGCGGTCTCCGGCATGCACTACGCCGCGATGGAAGGCGCCATGTTCCTGCCGACGAACACCATGGCCCGGCAGGCAGGACATCTCGGCGTCGGTCAGGCGCCGCTCGCGTTCCTGCTCGCCGGCATCACCATTGTGATCCTGAGCATCGGAATCGCGGCTGCCGTCTATGACAGGGCTTCCGCGGAGCGCGCTCAACGCGAGGCCGACGCACTGAGGCGCAGCGAAGAACGCTTTCGGCTCCTTGTCGAAGGTATCGTCGACCACGCGATCTTCATGCTCGATCCGGACGGGCGCGTGGGCAACTGGAATCTCGGCGCGCACCGGCTGATGGGCTATGGCGATGACATCGTAGGGACGAGCTACACGATCTTTCACACCGAGGAAGATTGCGCGGCCGGGGCCCCGGCGCGCGCCCTTGTTGAAGCCGAGCGCGAGGGGAAGTCGGCAATCGAAGGCTGGCGTATCCGCAAGGACGGCAGCCGCTTCTGGGCGGAAGCAACGATCGTTGCGGTACGGAACGAGAGCGGCGCAATCGCCGGCTTTGCGAAGATCGTGCGCGACGTCAGCGAAAGGCGACGGGCACAGGATGCGCTGGATCGGGCGCGCGAAGCACTGATGATGTCGCAGAAGATGGAAACCATCGGCCAGCTTACCGGCGGTGTGGCCCACGACTTCAACAACCTGCTCGCAGCCGTTCTCGGCAGCCTCGAACTTCTGAAGAGGCGCCTGCCGCCGGGCGATGCGAAGGTGCAGCGCCTGGTGGACAACGCGACGCTAGGCGCGCAGCGGGGCGCGTCCCTGACCCAGCGTATGCTCGCTTTTGCGCGTAAACAGGATCTCAGGCCGGCGGTCGTCGATATCCACGAATTGGTGCACGGCATGGCCTCATTGCTGAAATTCGAGGCCGGAATTCGTGTCGAGACGCTGTTTCCGATGGACCTGCCGAAGGTGAGGGTCGACGCGAACCAGCTCGAACTGGCTGTCCTCAACCTGGCGGTCAACGCACGTGATGCGATGCCGGGCGGTGGCCTGATTACCATTGCCGCTCGCGAAGAGCGGGGCGATGGCGGCCTTCGGACGAGCGACTATGTTGCGCTCTCGGTGAGCGACACCGGCTGCGGCATGGATGACGAGACCCTCAGGCACGCCCAGGAGCCGTTCTTTACGACCAAAGGCGTCGGCAAAGGCACCGGGCTCGGCCTGTCAATGGTCCACGGACTTGCCGAGCAGTCCGGCGGCAAGCTCGCTTTGAGGAGCCTTCCCGGGGAGGGCACGACAGCCGAAATTTGGCTGCCGATGGCCGGGGAGACCGCGGTGCCTGACCCGCGCGCGGAAGCTCCGGCGCCCGTACCGCGGGCCAGCCGACAGCTTTCCGTACTTGTCGTCGACGACGATCTCCTGGTGCTCGAGAACACGGCAGCGATGTTGGACGATCTTGGGCACATCGTGGTCGAGGCGCGCTCGGGCGACGAGGCACTGGCTTTGCTCCGCCGCACCCGTACCGTCGACCTGGTCGTGACCGACTATGCCATGCCTGGGATGACTGGACTGCAGCTGGCCAGCGCTGTCGCCGCGGAGCGCCCCGGGACGGTCATCCTCCTGAGCACGGGATACGCAGAGATTCCCAGCGACGAACGATCCAGCCTGCCGCGATTGTCAAAACCATTCGACCAGGCTGCGTTGGCGAAGGCCATCGAGGCGGCAATGCGCGAAGACGAGCCAACCGGATCCATCGTCGCCTTTCGGCCGAAGAGCGCGTGAAAGCCGGATGATGAATGGCGCACGCCGCCTGCGCGCGGTGCGGTCCCGGTTCGGAGACTCCAAGGCAATGGTCCGTCAAATCCCGCCGGGAAGCTCGACGCCCGCTTCCGTCAGGTCACGGAGGAATTTCCGCACCAGGAGCATGTTGGTTCTCTGCAGCTCGTGATTATTGCCGAACTTGAACTGATTGGCTTCGGTCACGATCAGTCCCTGGTCGGTCTCGCGGAAAATGCCTTGCTTCTTCAAGCGATCGGCGCGCCGCCGGACGGTTTCGATCGGCAGACCGAAAAAGCGGGACAGGGCGGCACGGGAAACGCCCTGCTTGATCTTGTCCGGCTCAACCGCCTGGATGCTGCCAAATTGCCGGTCCAGTTCGGGGTTCTTCATGATATTGAGAACGTTGGCGTTCAAGACCGCATGAATGATCATCAAGTCCAGCGGATCGAAATCGTAGTGGCGGAACATTTCGCTGGCTGCGCACAGCATGTAAGCCAACGAGTGGCGGGAGACGGTTCGGATCAAATCCGCCGCGATGTCCTCGCCTTCAGTCGTACCAACCATGGCCAGTGCCCGCTTCTACGGATGTCCGGTCCGACGTCCACAAGTCGGTTGCAAGCCAGTTATATGTCTCCCTGGCGCACCGCGTGAGGCAGGACCGGTCTGCTGTTTCCCCCAATATGGGTATGGTCGCGGTTCCATCGGGTCAATAGCTGGCTTGTCGGCAACATCATTTTCACCGATACGAGGTTGAGTTGCCGGGCGCGCAATTGGCGCGCGCCAATTGTGGTCATGGGCCAAATGACATTTATCATCGAAGCTATTAAAGACGACTGCCGCACCGTGGATTTCCGTGACAGCGCGATCGTTGCGGTGATCCTGGCCCGCAAGCACGCGCTGAATGGTTTTGTGGTTTCGATCACGGCTCCGAACGGGCAGCTTTTCTTCGCGGATCAGTTCAACCGTTTGCTGACCAGCAAGGGGCTCGGTTCGGATCCGGCGGCGCAGGAAGTTGGGCGGCGCTAAAGCGGGCTTTGTTACGCGTAGGCTTGGAACCGGTGCAATCAACTGCAGCGGCTTCGGTGAGCGGTGCGAGCAGGCATCGTCGGCGCGCACGCGGCCCTTGCGTCGCCGGGCCAGTTCGGGTGCCAAAGAAATTCGTTGATCGTCGTTTCGAAAAATCCAGTTCCGGATCGAACAGGTCGCGCGGGCCTGCTAAACTCCGGCATGGCCGCGCTTACGCGGCGACCGGGAATTCCGGGGTGCGAGCAGGAACATGGCCAGCAAGCACGTGCTCGAAGGGTTGATAAGGTGGTCTACGCGCGATCGATGGGCCGATCGGTTCGACTGGGTCCTTGAAGGTCACCTTGTCCCCACCTGCGAGGAAACCGGCATCGAGATCGAGCAGATCGCTTCGACCATCGGCGAAGACCTGTTCATGAGCACCGTGTGGGCCTGCGCTTTCGAGGACTTCCTGACCCGTGAATTCGACGGCGAGAACGCGACGGATGACTATCTCAAGCGCCGCGGCTGGAAAGAATCCGCATCGATTCGCAATTACATGGCCGCGCTGCGGAAATCGACGATGAGCCTCTATGAGGTCAGCGACATCGTCCCCGACACTTCGTTCCTGGCGCGCGACCTGCTTCGCGACACCGAACCGGTCCTGGTCAGCGAGCGGAGCGCGACCCGAAGCCTCAAGCCATGGGACCGCATTGCCGCGCGCGTGGTTGATGTCGGTTCGCGGTCGCAGATCGGTGGCGGCTTGCTGGTATTCGACCACGAGACATCGGAACTCTTGGTTGCGGCCGTTCGGAAGCTGGAGTCGCTGAGCAGCGAGGAAGAGCGAGAATTGGCGGAAGCGAACGGATACGAGTTCGACGAGGACCGATTCTCGGATCTTTCTCCCACCGACAGGCTCCGCGCAATCACGCCCATGTTCACCACGTTCTGGCTTGTCGACGCGATCGACCGAATTCAGTCACCGAGAATTCCCGATTTGCGGAACGCGGAAGGGGACGAGGTGATGCTGTGCGAGGCGCGCTTCCCGCTCGCCGCCCGCGCCACGGGGCGTGACATCCGAGCGGCGTTGGAAGCACGTCCGGAGTTTCGCGCCACGAGCTCGAAGTCATGGAGCTGGGTTGGCGAAAACAGAAGCGCAGCCAAGCCCGCCGCCGCACCAGGGCACGACGGATCATCGCGGAAACAGCTGACCTTCGAAACATGGTCCGACGAGGACAGGCTCGTGCTGGGCGATATACGGCTGGAGAGCAAGACGTTGGTGCTCAATACCAACTCCGAACAGCGCTGCAGCCGCGGATGCGCACTGCTGTCCGACGCGCTCGGCGGACGCCTGCGCCAGCCCTCGGTCAAGACGGAATCGATCGAGCAGGTCATGGTGTCGCGAGAGTCTGCCATGCCAAATCAGCTCGATATCCCTGAGGAGCAGCAGCGCGCCATTGTCCATGATTACATGGACCGGCATTACCGTGACGTGCTCGATCAACCGGTTCCCGCGCTCGACGGGCAAACGCCGCGGACCGCGGTGAAGACGGAGGGCGGACGGATGAAGGTCGTCGAGTGGCTCAAGCTCATGGAGAACCGGACGGCGAAGCACGCCGATCCAGATAATCCGATGGCCAGCTACAATTTCGCGTGGCTATGGACAGAGTTGGGTCTCAGTGAGCGGAGGGAGTGAACGAACCGGGCAATGACCGCTGCGCTGGGCCGCTGAAGGGGGCTTCGATCCGCGTGACCAGGCGACAGTCGGTACCGAAATGGCGCGCCCGGAACGATTCGAACGTCCGACCCTCAGATTCGTAGTCTGATGCTCTATCCAGCTGAGCTACGGGCGCGTTTTTCGCTGACAGTGCGGGCGTGGCCCGCAGGCAGCCCCCGGCGACGCCGGAGGGGTGCGAAAGAGCGCTCTGACTAACCGCTCTTGCCCCAATTGGCAAGGTCCGGATTGGGGAGATTTTGCAGGGGACATGACGGTTTCCGCGCTCGGCCGCCGGCCGACCTACGCCCGCGCCCGCTCGTTGCGGACGGAGAGCAGTTCCACGGGGCGGTCGGGGATGACGATCCGGAAGGTGGCGCCGATGGTGCCTTCGACCAGATGGATGTCGCCGCCATGGGCGCGGACCAGCTCGGCGGCGATGGCAAGGCCGAGGCCGCTGCCGCCGGGGCGGCCGGAGGTCTGGAACGCCTCGAACAGGTGATCGCGGGTCTTCTGCGGCACGCCAGGGCCGGTGTCGGAGACCTCGATGATGGCGACCGCGCCCTCGCGTTTTCCCGTGATCCGGATCTGCTGCGCGCCGCCCTCGGCGGACGCATGGCTTTCCAGCGCCTGGGCGGCGTTGCGGACGAGGTTGAGCAGCACGCGAAACAGCTGGTCGGGATCGGCGTCGACCGCGAGCCCGCGCTCAATCGCGGCGACCCAGGCGATCGAGGCGTCGGAGGCAAGGCCGGCGGTCTCGCGCACCTCCAGCACCACAGGCTCGATCATGATCATGCGCCGGTCGGGCGCGGCTTCCTGAGCGCGGCCGTAAGACAAGGTCGACTGGCAGAAGGCGATGGCGCGCTCGAGCGAGCGCACGAGTTTTGGCGCAAAGCGCTGCACCCGCGGATCCGGCACGCTGGCGAGCTGGTCCGACAGGAGCTGCGCCGAGGCCAGCAGATTGCGCAAATCGTGATTGATCTTGGAGACGGCGAGGCCGAGGGCGGCGAGCCGGCTCTTCTGGTGCAGCATCGACATCAGGTCGCGCTGCATGTCCGACAATTCGCGCTCGGCAACGCCGATCTCGTCGCTGCGCTGGCTCGGCACGATGATCCCCGCCGAACTCTCGGGATTTTCGTGGAAGCCGACCAGGCTCGCAGTCAGCCGCCGCATCGGGCGCACGAAGAGATAATGCATGGCGAGATAGACGAGGCCGGCGGTCAGCACCGCGATGATCAGCGCGACCACCACGACGTTGCGGGAGAAGCGGTACATCGACTGCCGCAGCGGCAGCTCGTCGGTGACAATCTCCATGAACTGGGCGTTGCCGACTCCGGGCCCGACGATCCGGATGGCCTGGTTGCCGGTCTCCAGCATCATCCGGAACGAGCCGGTGATCGCCTCCCACGCCGTCATGTCGCGCAGGTCGATGTCATGCTCGATCGCCGCGGGCAGATTGTCGCTGGCGAGCAGACGGCGCTGCTGGCCCATCTTGATGGCGACGGCGCGCGCATTGATGCTCTTCAGGATCTCGCGCGAGAGCGAATCGGGGACCATGCCGAGCGGCGCCGCATCGAGCACCAGCGCCGCCGTGTTGGCCGCGGCGACGCGGTCGTTGAGCCGGTTGACCCAGAAGTTGGCGATGGCCGGCACGTAGAGCAGGATGGCCGCGATCATCACCAGGGGAACGGTGAGCAGCAGCAGCTTGCCGGACAGCCCAAGCCCGCGCGTCCCGCGCGGCAGCGCCGCCGGCGGGTCCCGCTGATCCCCATCCTGGATCGGCTGGAGGTCTGTCGCTGCCACGAAATTCGCCCTCGCTGCCTTTACCGGATGAAAGATATCGCCGGGTGAAGGGTTTTGGCGCGTATCAAGATGCGGCCCGCCCCCAGCGCGGTCAAATTACAGATCGTCAATCTGCCAAGGTCGGATGTAAGCGCAGATCTGGCGAGTCGCTACCTCAAGGGTTAAAAACCCCGCACGGACAGCGATATTCGCCCGAATTGAGCTCTTGTGCGGCGTTGACGAAAAGAAGGCGCTCGCATATAAGCCGGCCAATTGTCCGCGATGACCCGGTGTGACCGCCGGGAGCGGCTCTCTTGGGGCCGAAAAAGGCCCGTTTTGGGCAGCATCTTCCGGACTTTATCATCAATTCTACAGGCAAATTGCCCGGTCAGCGGAGAAAAACCCGTGAAGCGGACTTATCAACCCAGCAAACTGGTGCGCAAGCGCCGTCACGGCTTCCGTGCCCGTCTCGCCACGGCCGGCGGCCGAAAGGTGCTCGCCGCCCGCCGCGCCCGCGGCCGCAAGCGTCTGAGCGCCTGAGCCGGACCCCCTTTTTGGGATTTCATCATGGATCGGCTGAGGCAGCGAGCGGATTTCCTCGCCGTTGCCAATGGCGCGCGGGTGAGTAGTCCCGCGTTCGTCCTGCAAAGCCTTGACCGCCGAAGCCTTGACCGCCAAAACCTTGGCCGAGACGACAGCGGCCCGGTCCGGATCGGCTTCACCGTCACCAAAAAGAACGGCAACGCTCCCGAGCGCAATCGCATCCGGCGCCGGCTTCGCGAACTGGTGAAGCGGCTCAATCCGGTGTCGATGCAGCCCCATCATGATTATGTGCTGGTCGGCCGAAGGGACGCGCTCTCGCGCGACTTCGCCACCATGCTCGATGATCTGCGCATAGCGTTCGCGAAGCCCGCACGGCATACGCGCAAGGGACGCGGCTCAAAAAGCAGCCCAACAACCGACGGCTCAAAGCCCGGCCCCGCTCCTGCGACCAGCCGCAAACCGGATTGATGACGAGAGAATGATGACCGACAACCGCAATACCATCCTCGCCGTCATTCTGTCGGGCTTCGTGCTGATCGCCTGGCAGTATTTCTACAACATGCCGGCGATGGAGAAGCAGCGCGCCCAGCAACAGGCGCAGGCCGAACTGCAGAAGGGCACGCCGCAGCCAACGGCTTCCGCGACGCCGGGCGCCACGCCGCAGGCCGGCAGCACGGCCCAGCCGGCGACGCCGAGCGCGAACCAGCAAGCCCAGCCGGTCCAAAGCCGTGACAGCGCGATTGCAGCGAGCCCGCGCGTGAAGATCGAGACGCCGCGGATCGCCGGCAGCATCTCGCTCAAGGGCGGCCGCATCGACGATGTCGCGCTGGTGCAATTCCGCGAAACGGTCGATCCGAAATCACCGCCGATCATTCTGTATTCGCCCTCGGGTACCGCGGAGCCCTATTACGCCGAGTTCGGCTGGGTGCCGGCGACGGGCGTGACGGCGAAACTGCCGGACGCGCAGACCGTCTGGAAGCAGGACGGCAGCGGCAGCCTGACGCCGACCACGCCGGTGGTGCTGAAATGGGACAATGGCGAAGGCCTCAGCTTCCGCCGCACCATCGCGGTCGACGACCACTACCTCTTCACCGTCAAGGACGAGGTGAGCAATGTCGGCAACGCGCCGGTCACGCTCTATCCGTTCGCGCTGATCTCGCGCCACGGCACGCCGCAGGTCTCCGGCTACTACATCCTGCATGAAGGCCTGATCGGCTATCTCGATGGCTTGCAGGAATACGCCTACAAGAAAATCGACGAAGCCCGGACGGTGAACTTCAAGGCCACCAATGGCTGGCTCGGCATGACCGACAAGTACTGGGCCTCGGCGCTGCTGCCGGACACCAGTGCGCAAATTCAGGCGCGCTTCTCGTCGAACCCGAGCGGCAACGTCCACACCTACCAGACCGATTATTTGCTCGATCCCGTCACTGTCGCGATCGGCGGCTCCGCGACCGCGAACGCGCGGCTGTTCGCCGGCGCCAAGGAAGCCAGCGTCGTCGGCATCAACTTCCCGCTCGCCGGCCATGGCGGCTACAACAAGGAACTCGGCCTCAACCATTTCGATCTGTTGATCGACTGGGGCTGGTTCTACTTCATCACCAAGCCGATGTTCCTCGGCCTCGACTTCTTCTACCGCTTCTTCGGCAATTTCGGCATCTCGATCCTGCTCGTGACCGTGATCGTGAAGCTCCTGTTCTTCCCGCTGGCGAACAAGTCCTACGCCTCGATGGCGAAGATGAAGTCGGTCCAACCGCAGCTTCAGGCGCTGAAGGAGCGCTACCCTGACGACAAGGTGAAGCAGCAGCAGGAGATGATGGAGATCTACCGCAAGGAGAAGATCAATCCGGTCGCCGGCTGTCTTCCCGTGGTGATCCAGATCCCGGTGTTCTTCTCGCTGTACAAGGTGCTGTTCGTCACCATCGAGATGCGGCACGCGCCGTTCTTCGGCTGGATCAAGGATCTTTCCGCGCCGGACCCGACCAACCTGTTCACTCTGTTCGGGTTGATCCCGTTCGATCCGACCACTATCCCGGTGTTCGGCCACTACCTCGCGCTCGGCATCTGGCCGATCATCATGGGCATCACGATGTGGTTCCAGATGAAGTTGAATCCGACGCCGCCGGATCCGACGCAGCAGATGATCTTCAACTGGATGCCGCTGATCTTCACCTTCATGCTGGCGGGCTTCCCGGCAGGCCTCGTGATCTACTGGGCCTGGAACAACACGCTCTCGGTGCTGCAGCAGAGCTTCATCATGCGCCGCAACGGCGTGAAGGTGGAGCTGTTCGACAATCTCAAGGCAACGTTCGCGAAGAAGGCGACGTAGCGGTCGTCATTGCGAGGAGCGAGCGACGAAGCAATCCAGAGTCCCTCCGCGGACGCATTTCTGGATTGCTTCGCTTCGCTCGCAATGACGCGGACAAACAGAAAGCCTTCGCATGAATGACGACAAGGATGCGAAGCTGATCGAGGTCGGGCGGAAGCTGTTCACGCGCGACTGGCAGTTCATCTGGGCCTCGCCCTCGACTGAAACGCTGCCGCCGATGGCGGGGCTGGAGATCGCCTTTGCCGGCCGCTCCAATGTCGGCAAGTCCAGCCTGATCAACGCGCTGACCGGGCGCAACGCGCTCGCGCGCACCTCGCATACCCCGGGCCGCACCCAGGAGCTGATCTTCTTCGAGGTCCCCGGGAAAAGTGAACTGCGCCTCGTCGACATGCCCGGCTATGGCTACGCCAAAGCGCCGAAGAGCCAGGTCGCGTCCTGGACCGAGCTGATCCACAAATTCCTGCTCGGACGCGCCAGCCTCGCGCGTGTCTACGTGCTGGTGGACGCGCGGCACGGCCTCAAGGACGTCGATCTCGAAGTCCTGAAGACACTCGATCGCTCCGCGGTCAGCTACCAGATCGTGCTGACCAAGGCCGACCAGATCAAGGCCACCGAGCTCCAATCGCGCATCATCGAGACCGAGGCCGCGCTCGCCAAGCGTCCGGCGGCGTTCCCCAACGTGCTCGCGACCTCGTCGCGGAGCGCGACCGGCATGGCCGAGCTGCGCGCAGCGATCGCAAAGTTGCTGGAAGAGCGAACCTCGTAATGACGGCATTCCGCCTGCTGATCGGGCTTGCCGGCGTGATGGGCGCCGCCGGCGTCGCGCTGGCCGCGGCTTCCGCGCATGGCGGCGATGCGAGCCGGCTCGCCGCCGCAAGTGCCATGCTGCTGTTTCATGCAACCGCCATACTCGCGGCCGTCGCCCTGCTCGGGCGCGGCCTTCTGCACGACGGAATTGGCATCATCGCCGCGTCCGGCTTCGCAGCCGGCGCCGCGCTGTTCGCGGGCGACCTCACGTTGCGGCAATATGCCGGCCATTCGCTGTTTCCCTATGCAGCGCCGACCGGTGGATCGGTGATGATCTTGAGCTGGCTGGCGGTGACGCTCGCCGCGGTGGTGGTGAAGCGCAGTCCGTAGCCCGGATGGAGCCAACGGGTCGGCGCGAAGCGCCGCCCGATGACAGGCTCCGCGCAATCCGGGAGAGCTTGCGCGGGTAGATTCCCGGATTACGCTGCGCTCCATCCGGGCTACGCGGCTGCGTGTGGGGGACGAAGACCACTTTGCGCCCCGCCCGCCAATCGGATAGAACGCGGCCCGAGTATCCCGCCAGCGAGATCCGCCTCATGACCGAAATCTCCCCGCTCGACCAGGCCCGCATCCTGTCCGAAGCGCTGCCGCACATGCAGCAGTATGACGAGGAAACCATCGTCATCAAGTATGGCGGCCATGCCATGGGCGACGAGGAGACCGCGAAGAATTTCGCCCGCGACATCGTGCTGCTCGAGCAGACCGCGATCAATCCGGTGGTGGTGCATGGCGGCGGCCCGCAGATCGCGACCATGCTGAAGCGCCTCGGCATCGTCTCGGAATTCGCAGCCGGCCTGCGCATCACCGATGCCGCGACCATCGAGATCGTCGAGATGGTGCTCGCCGGCTCCGTCAACAAGCAGATCGTCGGCTACATCAACGAGGCCGGCGGCAAGGCCGTGGGGCTATCAGGCAAGGACGCCAATATGGTGAAGGCGTCCAAGACGACGCGCACCATCATGGATCCGGACTCGCACATCGAGAAGGCGGTCGATCTCGGCTTCGTCGGCGATCCCGAGAAAGTCGATCTCACGCTGCTCAACCAGCTGATCGGCTACGAGCTGATCCCGGTGCTGGCACCGCTCGCGACCTCGAAAGAGGGCCAGACGCTGAACGTCAACGCCGACACTTTCGCCGGCGCTGTGGCCGGCGCGCTGAAAGCGAAGCGGCTGCTGCTGCTCACCGACGTGCCGGGCGTGCTCGACAAATCCAAGAAGCTGATCCCGCAGCTCTCGGTGAAGGACGCACGAAAGCTGATCGCCGACGGCACCATTTCCGGCGGCATGATCCCCAAGGTCGAGACCTGCATCTATGCGCTCGAACAGGGCGTGGAGGGTGTCGTCATCATCGACGGCAAGATGCAGCACGCGGTGCTGCTCGAGCTCTTCACCAACACCGGCACGGGCACGCTGATCCACAAGTGATGCGAGAGGCGCCACGCATGAAAGCCGTCATGGCCGGGCAACAGCGCGAAGCGCGTCTTCGCGAAGATGTCCCGGCCATCCACGACCTTTCGTCCCGCGCCAAGAACGTGGATGCCCGGGACAAGCCCGGGCATGACGAGTTGAGGACTCGGCGGCATCGCCGCTCGACCTTGAGCCGTTTCTTGATGACGCTCCCTGCCGCAGCCATCTCGTTCGTGTTCTCCTCCGCACCGGCGTTCGCCGACTTGAAAATCTGCAACCGCATGTCCTATGTCGTCGAGGCCGCGATCGGCATCGACGACAAGGCGGCGACCGCGACGCGTGGCTGGTTCAGGATCGACCCCGCCACCTGCCGCGTGGTGGTGCAAGGCACGCTCTCCGCCGACCGCATCCTGCTCAACGCCCGCGCGCTTGGCGTCTACGGCGCCTCCCCGATCCCGCAGAACGGCAGCGACACGCTGTGCGTCGCGCAGGACAATTTCGTCATCGCGGCCGCGCGGCAGTGCCGCAGTGGCCAGACCCAGGCCGCCTTCACCCAGATCACGCCGACGCAAGGCGCGGACGGCAATTTCGTCGCCTATCTCGCCGAGGACTCCGAATATGACGACGAGCAGGCTCGCCTCGCCGGCATCCAGCGGCTTTTGGTGATCGCAGGCTACGACGCCGCGCCAATCGACGGCGTCGACGGGCCGAAGACGCAAGGCGCGCTGGCCGCTTTCCTGAAGAGCCGCGGATTGTCGTCCGACATCCTGTCGTCGCCGAACTTCTTCAAGACCATGGTCGATGCCGTGCAGACGCCGTCTGCGACCGGCCTCACCTGGTGCAACGACACCACGCACAAGGTAATGGCGGCGGTTGCCACCGACGACGGCAAGGCGGTGACCAGCCGCGGCTGGTATCGCATCGACCCCAAGACCTGCCTGCACCCCGATGTGAGCGGCCAGCCGAAGCAGATCTTCAGCTTCGCGGAAGCCATCGACGCCGACAACCGAATCGTCAAGCTAAAGGACAAGCCGCTGAACTGGGGCGGCGACAAGCAGCTTTGCACGCGCGAGACCAAGTTCGAGACCAACGAGCAGACCGACTGCGGCGCGCGCGGCTTCGCGGCGACGGGTTTTGGCGCGGTGGACATGTCGAGCGGCGGCAAGACGCTGCGGTTTGCGATGCCGTGATTGCTTTTGTGATCGTACCGGTGCCATGCACTCCGCTGTCGTCCTGGCGAAAGCCAGGACCCATGACCCCAGGATCGCGTTTGGCGAAGAACGACGACTAGCGTGCCCCAATGATCGGTCACGGAGTATGGGTCCTGGCTTTCGCCAGGACGACGATTGAGGGTGGGGCGCCGCCGCGGTCAACGGATAGAGAGTGAAAATGAAATCCCCCCGTGCCTTCGGCCATATCGACACCTGGGTGTTCGACCTCGACAACACGCTCTATCCGCACCACGTCAATCTGTGGCAACAGGTCGATGCGCGGATCACCGAGTTCGTTTGCAATTGGCTCGATCTGACAGCGGTGGAAGCGCGCAAGATCCAGAAGGATTATTACCAGCGCTTCGGCACCACCATGCGCGGCATGATGACCCTGCATGGCGTCCGCGCCGACGACTATCTCGCCTATGTCCACAAGATCGACCACTCTCCGCTAGAGCCGAACCCGGCGCTGGGCGAGGCCATCGCAAAACTGCCGGGACGAAAGCTGATCCTGACCAACGGTTCGGTCGATCATGTCGATGCGGTGCTGGCGCGGCTCGGCTTTGCCACGCATTTCGACGGCGTGTTCGACATCATCGCCGCCGACTTCGAGCCGAAGCCGGCGCCGCAGACCTACCGCAAGTTTCTCGCCGACCATTCGGTCGATCCGACCCGCGCCGCGATGTTCGAAGACCTCGCCCGCAACCTCACCGTCCCGCACGAACTCGGCATGACCACCGTGCTGGTGATACCGGATGGGACGAAAGAGGTCGTGCGCGAGGACTGGGAATTGGCGGGCCGTGATGCCGCCCATGTCGACCATGTCACGGATGATCTCGCGGGTTTTTTGGGCAGGCTGTCTCCCAAATAACCGCTGTCGTCCTGGCGAAAGCCAGGACCCATTATCCCGGGGTGGAATTTGGCGCGAGCTGATAACTACCAGCCTTCGCCAAACACCTCCCAGGGGTAATGGGTCCTGGGTCGGCGCTCACGTTGTTCGCTTGTCCAGGACGACGATGGAGGACGACACTGAGTTTGCCTTGACTCCGTCCTCCCAAATCCCGAAAAAGCGCTCCAAATCACCGCAAATTCCCGCCCGCCTTTGAGGAAATCCCGATGTCCCTGTCCGCCCTCGAATCCACCATCAACGGCGCCTTCGAGGCGCGCGACGGCGTCTCGACCTCGACCAAGGGCGAGGTCCGCGAGGCCGTGGATCACGCGCTGGAGATTCTGGACAAGGGCGAGGCCCGCGTTGCCGAGCGCGGCACCGACGGCAAGTGGAAGGTCAATCAATGGCTGAAGAAGGCGGTGCTGCTCTCGTTCCGCCTCAACGACATGGGCGCCATTCCCGGCGGCCCCGGCAAGGCGACCTGGTGGGACAAGGTGCCCTCGAAGTTCGACGGCTGGGGTGAGAACCGTTTTCGCGACGCCGGTTTCCGCGCCGTCCCCGGCGCCATCGTGCGCCGCTCGGCCTTCATCGCCCGCAACGTCGTGCTGATGCCGTCTTTCGTCAATCTCGGCGCCTATGTCGATGAATCCACCATGATCGACACCTGGTCGACGGTCGGCTCCTGCGCGCAGATCGGCAAGCGCGTGCACATCTCCGGCGGCGTCGGCATCGGCGGCGTGCTCGAGCCGCTGCAGGCCGAGCCCGTGATCATCGAGGACGATTGCTTCATCGGCGCGCGCTCCGAGGTCGCCGAAGGCGTGATCGTGCGCAAGGGCGCGGTGCTGTCGATGGGCGTATTCCTGGGTGCCTCGACCAAGATCGTCGACCGCGACACTGGCGAGATCTTCATCGGCGAAGTGCCTGAGTATTCGGTCGTCGTTCCCGGCGCGCTGCCCGGCAAGCCCATGAAGAACGGCCAGATCGGCCCGAGCACCGCCTGCGCCGTCATCGTCAAACGCGTCGACGAGCGCACGCGCTCCAAGACCAGCATCAACGAGCTGCTGCGGGATTGATTGGGGCGCGCATGACCGATGCTCTCTCGATTGCCCGCGATCTCATCCGCTGTCCCTCGGTAACTCCGGCCGATGCCGGTGCGCTGGGCGTGCTCGAACAAGTCCTCAACGCGGCCGGCTTCACATGCCACCGCGTCACCTTCAGCGAGCCCGGCACCGCCGACGTCGACAATCTCTATGCGCGGATCGGCACTGACGGGCCGCACATCACCTTTGCCGGCCACACCGACGTGGTGCCGCCGGGCGACGAGAGCGCCTGGAGCGTCGGTGCATTCTCCGGCGAGGTGAAGGACGGCTTTCTGCACGGCCGCGGCGCGGTCGACATGAAGGGTGGCATCGCCTGCTCGGTCGCCGCGGTGCTGGAGCATCTCGCCGCGAACGGCGGCAAGCCACGCAGCGACGGCCAAAAATCGGGCTCGGGTTCGATCTCGTTCCTGATCACCGGCGACGAGGAAGACGTCTCCATCAACGGTACCATCAAGCTGCTGAAGTGGGCGGCGGAGCGCGGCGAGAAATTCGACCATTGCGTGCTGGGCGAGCCCTCCAATGTCGAGACCCTCGGCGACACCATCAAGGTCGGCCGCCGCGGCTCGCAATCCGGCACGCTGTATGTCGACGGCGTGCAGGGCCACGTCGCTTATCCGCACCGCGCCGCCAATCCGGTGCCTGATATCTCGCGGCTGATCGTGGCGATCTCGGATGAGCCGCTCGACCATGGCAGCGCGCAGTTCCAGGCCTCCAATCTCGAATTCACCTCGGTCGACGTCGGCAACACCGCCAACAACGTCATCCCGGGCCAGGCCCGCGCAAAATTCAACATCCGCTACAACGACAATCACACCCAGGCGAGCCTGCGCGAGCTGGTCGAGACGCGGCTGACCAAAGCCTGCGGCAACCGGATCCGCGCCCGCATCGTCTGGGAGCCCTCGAACTCGAACGTGTTCGTGACCAAGCCTGGCCCGTTCACCGAACTCGCGGTGTCCGCGATCGAGGAAGTGACGGGCCGCAAGCCGGAGCTGTCGACCTCAGGCGGCACCTCGGATGCGCGCTTCATCTCGAGCTATTGCCCGGTGATCGAGTTCGGCCTGGTCGGCCAGACCATGCACCAGGTCGACGAGCGCGTGCCGGTCAGGGACCTGGAGCAGCTGACCAAGGTGTATCGCGGGATTTTGACGCGGTATTTTGGGTAGGCTCTTCTGCCCGCCCAAACTCCGCTGTCATCGCCCGGCTTGACCGGGCGATCCAGTATTCCAGAGACGGCAGTGACTGAGCCGAGAGGCCGCGGCGTACTGGATGCCCCGGTCAAGCCGGGGCATGACAGTGGTGGATGTAGCGAGAGCGCGCGCCCTCACCCCAATCAGTAATCCACCTGCATCAGATACAGCCCGTCCGGCGGGGCGACGATGCCGCAGGCGGCGCGGTTGCGTGCAGCGAGCGCTGCGGAGAGATCTTCGGCGGTCCAGCGGCCTTCGCCGACCCACATCAGCGACCCCACCATCGAGCGCACCTGGCTGTGCAGGAACGAGCGCGCCGAGGTGAGAATCGTGATCTCGCGCCCGTCGCGCAGCACGTCGAGTTGATCGAGCGTCTTCTCCGGCGACCTGGCCTGGCACTCGGTGTCGCGGAAGGTGGTGAAATCGTGCTTGCCGAGCAGGCGTTGTGCCGCCGCATGCATCGCATCGGCATCGAGCCGGCGCGGCACACGCCAGGCGTGGCCGGCATCGAGCGCGAGATTGGCGCGGGTGTTGACGATGCGGTAGCGATAGTGGCGCTTGATGGCCGAGAAGCGCGCCTCGAAAGTCTCCGGCACGATATCGGCTTCGAGCACGGCGATGGGATGCGGGCGCAAATGCGCATTCAAGCCGTCGCGAAAACGGCCCTGCGGAAACTGCTTGTCGATATCGACATGCGCGACCTGGCCGCGCGCATGCACGCCGGCATCGGTGCGCCCGGCGCCGTGCACGCGTGCATCCGCGCCGGTCATCGCCTTCACCGCCGCTTCCAGCGCGCCCTGCACCGAGGGCAGCGTCTCCTGCACCTGCCAGCCGAAGAACGGCGCGCCGTCATATTCGATGATGAGCTTGTAGCGGGGCATCTTGTCCAGTTTCGCTGTCATCGCCCGGCTCGACCGGGCGATCCAGTACTCCGCAGCCTATCCGTTCGACCGAGAAGCCTCGGCGTACTGGATACCCCGCCTTCGCGGGGTATGACAGCGTCAGGTGAATTTGGCGCCGGGCTTCAACGGCACGCCACGCAGGAAATCCGCGGCCTGCATGCGTGCCTTGCCTTCGCGCTGGAGCTCGATCAGGCGGATTGCGCCTTCGCCGCAGGCAATGGTGAGGTGATCGTCGAGCACCTCGCCGGGTGCGCCCGCGCCTATCGCCAGTTCGCAACGCAGGATTTTTACGCGCGCGTTCTCGCTCACGCCGGTGAGCTCGGCCCAGGCGCCGGGAAACGGCGACAGGCCGTGGATATGGCGCAGCACCTCGCGCGCGGGCCTGGTCCAGTCGATCCGCGCTTCGGCCTTGTCGATCTTGGCGGCGTAGGTGACGCCATCCTCGCTCTGCTGCTTGAGCTGAAGTCCGCCGCGGTCGAGCGCGGCCATGGCGCGCACCATCAGATCGGCACCGAGCCGGGCCAGACGATCGTGCAGATCGAGCGCGGTCATATTGTCCGTGATCGCGAGCCGTTCCGCCATGGCGACGTCGCCGGTGTCGAGGCCAACATCCATCTTCATCACCATCACGCCGCTCTCGGCATCGCCGGCCATGATCGCGCGATTGATGGGAGCAGCACCGCGCCAGCGTGGCAGCAGCGAAGCGTGCAGATTGTAGCAGCCGAGCTTTGGCGCATCGAGGATCGCCTGCGGCAGGATCATGCCATAGGCGACGACGACGGCCGCATCGGCGTCGAAGGCGCGGAATTCTTCCCGCGCCTCCGGCGTCTTCAACGTCTTCGGCGTCAGCACGGGCACGCCGAGCTTTCGCGCGGCCTCTTCCACCGGGGTCGGCTGCAATTGCAGGCCACGCCGTCCGCCGGGCTTCGGCGCGCGCGTATACACGGCCGCGATCTCGTGGCCGTGCGCGACGAGCTCGAGCAGCGTCGGCACGGAGAAATCGGGCGTGCCCATGAAGATCAGGCGGAGGGGCATGACAAGGACTCGGTACGTTCCCTCCCCCCTTGTGGGGGAGGGTTAGGGAGAGGGGTGCCACACGACGCGCTCTCTCGGTTTGAGGTTTCGCGGCACGCACCTGATTCAGATGACGGAGAGACTTCCGTCTGGGCTACCCCTCTCCCCCGCCCTCCCCCACAAGGGGGGAGGGAGCGCAGGGGAGTGTGAGGCAGCACTAAACCTTACTCACTCGCCGCGCTTGGCGGCTTTCTCGAATTTCTTCAGCACGCGGTCGCGCTTGAGCTTCGACAGATAGTCGACGAACAGCACGCCGTTGAGATGGTCGATCTCGTGCTGGATGCAGGTGGCGTAGAGGCCTTCGGCGTCCTCCTCATGCACCTTGCCGTCCAGATCGATGTAGCGCACCCGCACCTTCGCGGGACGCTCGACCTCCTCGTAATATTCGGGGATCGACAGGCAGCCTTCCTCGTAGACCGACAGGTCCTCCGAGGAGGCGATGATTTCCGGATTGATGAAGACGCGCGGCTCGGGCTTGGTCTCGCCGTCCTGGTCGGGCTTGGCGAGGTCCATGGTGATCAGCCGCAACGGCTGCGCGATCTGGATCGCCGCGAGCCCGATGCCGGGCGCGTCGTACATGGTCTCGAACATGTCGTCGGCAAGCTTGCGGATCTCCGGCGTGACCTTCTCGATCGGCTTGGAGACCAGACGCAGCTGCTTGTCGGGCAGGATGATGATTTCTCTGAGGGCCATGGCCGCGATTTAAGCCGCGCGTTCGATGCGGTCAATGCGGCCGGGAACCCGTTAACCCTCCGCTAACCATAAAACTTCGGGTTTCGTTAACCATCAAAATTAACAGGGCATTACCTCGAAATGTTCGCTATTCGTTCGTGCCACAGTGCGAATCGGCTAGAAGGGCAGGCATGAACGAGATCATTTTCACGGCTGGCGACTGGCCGGTGCGCACGGTGGACGCGCTGATCGGCTTCGGCGCGCTGGTCCTCATCCTGCTGGCGGTCATCGCCGTGGTGATTGCACGCTCGGGGCGGCGCGGCGCGGAACTCGCGATGGCCAACGCGATCCGCGCCGACGAACTCGAGGAGCGCATCAGCCAGATGCTGCATGCCCAGAGCGAGGCTTCGGGGCGGGTCGATGCCATGACCCAGACGCTGGCCGGCCGCCAGGCAGACATGGCACGCGCGGTCAACGAGCGGCTGGATTCGGTGACCCACCGGGTCGGTCAATCCATGGAGCACACCACCCGCAACACCATGGAGAGCCTGCGCGCGCTGCACGAGCGGCTCGGCATCATCGACAGCGCGCACAAGAACCTCACCGACCTCACCACGCAGGTGACGACCCTGCGCGACGTGCTCGCCAACAAGCAGTCGCGCGGCGCCTTCGGTCAGGCGCGAATGGAGGCGATCGTCCAGGACGGTCTGCCGAAGGGCGCCTACGAGTTCCAGTTCACGCTCTCGACCGGCAAGCGTCCGGACTGCGTCGTGTTCCTGCCCGACCAGCGGCCGCTCTGCATCGACGCGAAATTTCCGCTGGAAGCGATGACCGCGCTGCATGATGCGCGCACCGATGAGGAAAAGCGGATCGCCACGCAGCGGCTGCGCGGCGACGTGATGAAGCACGTCAGCGACATCGCCGAAAAATATCTCGTCGCCGGCGAGACCCAGGAAATGGCGCTGATGTTCGTGCCGTCGGAATCGGTCTACGCCGAAATTCACGACGGTTTCGACGACGTGATCCAGAAGGCGTATCGCGCCCGCGTCGTGCTGGTGTCGCCGTCGCTCTTGATGCTCGCGATCCAGGTGATGCAGCAGATCATGAAGGACGCGCGCATGCGCGATGCCGCCGACCAGATCCAGACCGAGGTGATCAAGCTCGGCGACGATCTCGGCCGCCTGCGCGAGCGCGTGCTGAAATTGCAGAAACACTTTGCCGACGCCAACGAAGACGTCCGCCAGATCCTGATCTCCGCCGACAAGATCGAGAAGCGCGCCGGGCGCATCGAAGAGCTCGATTTCAGCAAGACCGATGCGCCCGAAGCCCCGCATCTGGTGGCGACCGGCGCTGCCGAGCTGTTCCCGAGGAAGCTCCAGGCGGGGGAGTGATTCTACGCTGAGATGCGGTAACCTGCCGCCTCAATCTCGCTGTCGCCGCCCGGCTTGACCGGGCGACCCAGTATCCCAGAGGCGGCAGATGGGCGCTCGCTGCTACTACGTCTACATTCTCGCCAGCAAGATGGGTGGCACGCTTTATATTGGCGTAACGAACGATCTCATCCGCCGGGTGGCAGAGCACAAGTTGAAACTGATCGAGAGCTTCACGAAAGACTACGATGTCGTGAAGCTCGTTTACTTCGAGCAGATCGACGACCCCGAGAATGCGATCGAACGGGAGAAGCGGCTGAAGAAGTGGAAGCGCGATTGGAAGATCGCGTTGATCGAGAAAGACAATCCGGATTGGAACGATCTCTATTCGGGGATTGCTGGCCCCCATAATGCCGGCCTCTGGAATACTGGGTCGCCCGGTCAAGCCGGGCGACGACACCTCCTCTTTGGCCGGCAGGAGCGACACCTCACTTGTGGCGGCCAGAATCTGCTAACACCACCCCATGACCGCACCCGACGCGACCTCCCCCGCCAGGCCCGATACGACCCCCACCTCCTGGCGTGACAGCCTTGCCGTTTACCTGCAACGGCGGGTGCTGATCGTGCTGTTCCTCGGCTTCTCGTCCGGGCTGCCGCTGGCGCTGTCGGGCTCGACGCTGTTGGTGTGGATGCGGGAGTCGGGCGTCGATCTCAAGACCATCGGGCTGTTTGCGCTGGTCGGCACGCCCTACACGCTGAAATTCCTGTGGGCGCCGCTGGTCGATGCGATGCATGTGCCACTGTTCACGCGTGCGCTCGGGCGACGACGCGGTTGGCTGCTGTTCTCGCAATTGCTGCTGATCGTCGCGATCCTGCTGCTGGCGCTGACCGATCCCGCGCGCTCGCCGTTCTATGTCGCGCTCGGCGCATTGCTGGTGGCGACGGCCTCGTCGACGCAGGACATCGTGGTCGATGCCTTCCGCGTCGAGAGCCTGCCGGAAAGCGAGCAGGCCGCCGGCATGGCATCCTATGTCGCGGCCTATCGCATCGGCATGCTGGTCTCGACCGCCGGCGCGCTGTTCATTGTGTCGGGCTTCGAGAGCACCGGCATCACCCGCACATCCGCCTGGATGTGGGGTTATGTGGTGATGGCGGCGATGGTGCTGATCGGGACGATCACGGCGCTGATCGCGACCGAACCCGAGCAGTCGGTGCGGGCGGAAGCTGCGACGCAGACGCAAACCGCGTTCGCGCGCGTGCTGCACGCGGCGATCGGCGCCTTCTCGGAATTCCTGACGCGCAAGGACGCGCTTGCGGCACTCGCCTTCGTCGTGCTGTTCAAGTTCACCGACGCCTTCTCCGGCACGATGACCGCGCCGTTCGTGATCGACCTCGGCTTCTCCCGCAACGACTATGCCGCGATCGTGAAGGGTGTGGGCCTCGCTGCGACGCTGATCGGCGGCTTTGCCGGCGGCTTCGTCGCCCGGCGCTATTCGCTCGCGAGCAGCCTCTGGATCGGCGGCGTGGTGCAGGCGCTCGCGAACCTCTCCTTCTCCTGGCTCGCCTTCGTCGGCACCAGCCAATGGGCGCTCGCCTTCGCCATCACTTGTGAGAACTTCACCAGCGCCATCGGCACGGTGATCTTCGTCGCCTATCTCTCGGCGCTCTGCCAGAACCCGCTGCACACGGCGACGCAATATGCGCTGCTCACCGCGCTTGCCGCGGTGGGGCGGACCTATCTCTCGTCAGGCGCCGGCTTCGTGGCTGATACCACCGGCTGGCCGCTGTTCTTCGTGATCTGCATGCTGGTGGCGATCCCGAGCCTGGTGCTGCTGGCCTGGCTGCAGAAGCGCGGGCATTTCGATGCGTTGGGGCCGGTCAGGGTTTGACACTGCCCTCTCTCCTCGTCATTGCGAGCGAAGCGAAGCAATCCAGACTGCCGCCGCGGACACGATCTGGATTGCTTCGTCGCAAGAGCTCCTCGCAATGACGAACGGAGAGGGTAGCGCGCCCACCCCGCTACTGCTTCTTGATCAAACTCCACTTCGTGATCACGGCCTCGCTCATCTGGCCGGGATCGCTGGCGCAGGCGATCTCGTCGACCTTGACCGAGATCTCCTTGCCGGCGAACGTCTTCAACTGCGCGGCCTGGGCGTCGCCGCTGGGAACGAGCTGGAAGGTTTCGGGGCCGGTCTCGAGGTTGCACAGCCCGTTCGGCGGCGGCAGCCGGCGCGGCTCGGAGGTGATCTGGTACATCGCAACCCGCTTGCCGACGTTCTTGACGTCGCGCACTTTCATCGTGTTCAGCTCGCCCGACAGCACCTCGCCGGCATTGATCGGCTTGCCGGGCTTCGACGGCGGCGGAGCCCCATCGTCCTGCTGCGCGGAGATGGCCGGCGTCGCCAGCATCGCCATCGTCGCGACCAAAGCCCATCGTGTGGCGAAAAGTTTCGTCATGTCGTCCGTTCCGTGAGTCTGGATGGCTAGAACAGGGTACGCTGCCGCATCGCGGCCGATAGCGTGCCTTCATCGAGATAATCAAGCTCGCCGCCGACCGGCACACCATGGGCGAGCCGGGTTACTTTTACGTTGGCGTCCTGAAGCAGGTCGGTGATGTAATGGGCCGTGGTCTGGCCGTCGACCGTGGCATTCAGCGCCAGGATGACCTCGTGCACCTGCGCCTCATGCGCGCGCGCCACCAGCGCTTCGATGGTGAGGTCCTGCGGACCGACGCCGTCGAGCGGCGACAATGTCGCGCCCAGCACGTGATAGCGCCCTTGAGTGGCATTGGCCCGCTCCAGCGCCCAGAGATCGGCAACGTCGGCGACGACGACGATGATCGAGGGATCGCGCCTCGGATCGGTGCAGACCGTACAGGGACTTTGCGTGTCGATGTTGCCGCAGGTCTTGCAGACCTGGACCTTCTCGAGCGCGACCTGCATGGCCGAGGACAGCGGCATCATCAGCGCTTCGCGCTTCTTGATCAGATGCAGCGCGGCGCGCCGCGCCGAGCGCGGGCCGAGGCCCGGCAGCCGCGCGAGAAGCTGGACCAGCCGCTCGATTTCAGGACCCGCAACAGCGCCCATCCTACTGGCCGAACAGCCCCGACAGCCCCGGCGGCAGGCCGAGCCCGCCGGTGAGCGACTGCATCTTCTCCTGCATAGCGGCTTCCGCCTTGCGGCGGGCCTCGCCGAACGCGGTGACGAGCAGATCCTCGAGCACTTCGCGCTCTTCCGCCTTCATCAGCGAAGGATCGATCTTGACGCCCTTGACGTCCATCTTCGCGGTCATGCGCACAGCGACGAGACCGCCGCCGGAGATGCCCTCGACCTCGACGTTGGCGAGCTGATCCTGCATCTCCTGCATCTTGGATTGCAGCTGCTGCGCCTGCTTCATCATGCCGAATATATCGACCATCGGTGCTGTCCTTGAAAATCGGCTCTAGAGATCGTCGCCGTCGGAACCGTCGGGCGGATCGTCACTGCCATAGTCGGCATTAATATCGGATTCCGGCGCCTCGGGGGCAAGCCTGCGGACCTCGACGACCTTCGCACCCGGAAAACGCGACAGCACCTCGCGCACGCGCGGATCGGCCTCGGCGGTGCGCGCATGTTCCTGCTTGGCCGCCTGGTTCACCGAGCGCAGCGTGGGCTGGCCCGGCTCGTTGGAGACGATCACGGTCCAGCGGCGTCCGGTCCAGAGCTCGAATTTGCGCGCGAGATCGGAAATCATGGTCTTGGAGGCGTTGGGCTCGAGCGCGACTTCCAGCCGGCCTTCCTCGAAACGGACGAGGCGCATGTCGCCTTCGAGCGCGCCCTTGGTCAGGAGGTCGCGCTTCTGCCCGGCCAGCGCAACGAGCTGGGTGAAGCTCGTGACGCGCAACACGGGCGCGGCAGCTTGCGGATCCGGCGCGGGCGTTGCCATCTGCGGACGGGCACCACCGCCGCCGAAGGAGGACGGCGACGATGTCGGAATGCGAACTGGAGCCGCGGACGCCACCGGCCCGGCCGGCGCGCTGCGCGTGGCACCGCCGCCGCTCACGACCGGCGAACCGCCGCCGTTCTGCTCCAGCATCTTGATCGCTTCGTCCGGCGTCGGCAGGTCGGCGACATAGGCGATGCGCACCAGCACCATCTCGGCGGCAGCCGCGGGCCGCGTCGCGGCCTGCACCTCGGTGATGCCCTTGAGCAGCATCTGCCACATCCGCGACAGCACGCGCATCGAGATCTTCGAGGCGAAATCCCGTGCGCGCACACGCTCGGTCTCGCCATAGGCGACGTTGTCGGCGGTCGCCGGCACGATCTTCACGCGGGTGACGAAATTGACGAATTCGGCGAGATCCGAGAGCACGACGATCGGATCGGCGCCGACGTCGTATTGGTCGCGGAACTCCCTGAACGCGGATGCGATGTCGCCACGCGCCAGAGAATCGAAAAGATCGATGACACGGGTGCGGTCGGCGAGCCCCAGCATCTGCCTGACGGCATCGGCCTTCACGGTGCCCGCCGCATGCGCGATCGCCTGATCGAGCAGCGAGAGCGAATCGCGCACCGAGCCTTCCGCGGCGCGCGCGATGATGCCGAGCGCTTCAGGCTCGATCTCGACGTTTTCCTTGGCCGCGATGTTGGCGAGATGCTTCATCAGCACGTCGGCCTCGACGCGGCGCAGGTCAAAACGCTGGCAGCGCGACAGCACGGTCACCGGAACCTTGCGGATCTCCGTCGTGGCGAACACGAATTTGGCGTGCTCCGGCGGTTCCTCCAGCGTCTTCAGGAAGGCGTTGAACGCCGCTGTCGACAGCATGTGGACTTCGTCGATGATGTAGACCTTGTAGCGGGCGCTGGCCGGCGCGTAGCGGACGCTGTCATTGATCTGACGAACGTCGTCGACGCCGGTATGCGAGGCCGCGTCCATCTCCAGCACGTCCATGTGCCGGCTTTCCATGATCGCCTGACAATGCACGCCGAGCGTCGGCATCTGGACCGTCGGGCCCTTCACCGAGCCATCCGGCATCTCGTAGTTGAGCGCACGGGCAAGGATGCGCGCGGTGGTGGTCTTGCCGACCCCGCGGACGCCGGTGAGAATCCAGGCCTGCGGAATGCGGCCGGTCTCGAACGCATTGGAGACGGTGCGGACCACGGCCTCCTGGCCGATCAGATCGTCGAAGCTTGAAGGACGGTATTTCCGCGCCAGCACCCGGTAGGGCGTGCTGGCCTGGCCGGCGCTGTGAGGGTTGGGAGGGGCGCCAGCGTCGGTCATCGGTCGATCCGCAATGAAGTGTCTTTCGGCCGGCTTTGCGGAAAGGAGCGCGCTGGCGGCCCGAGCCGCCGGCGCAATTCGCTCGGAAAAACAGGTAGGAGACTGACGAGCGACCCGATCCGGACCTCGTTAGGGCTGCTTCCTTCCGGACCTGACCCGGTTGGCGAGTGGCTCGTCCACCGCCAATCTCCCGGTCCCTATTTGGGGCCAAAAGGACCGGAAAGCAAGCGGGTATCGGCTTGAACAGGCTGGGCTTCGTGGTGGCTTGCCCAGCATCCGGGCAATTCCCGGTCTGCCTAGCCGATAGGCTGTGCTTTCACTGCCGGAGGCGCCTTGGTAAGAACGCTGCCGGAACCCCTTCCAACAGAAAAGCGATTGATCCCAATGGTTACACGTCGTGATGTTGCATCGATTGTCGGACTTGGCGCGATGGCTGCGGCGACGCTGGCCTCCCCGGCCGTGGCGCAGACCGCCGATTCCAATGAATCGACCTTCGCCCGCATCCGCCGCACCAAGAAGATGCGCATCGGCGCGGTCGGCGGCGGCGCGCCCTATTACATGAAGGATCTTTCGACGGGCCAGTGGAAGGGATTTTACGTCGACATCGCCAAGGCGCTTGCCGAGGACATGGAGGCCGAGCTCGAGATCACCGAGACCACCTGGGGCAATTCGGTGCTCGACCTGCAGTCCAACAAGATCGACATCTTCTTCGGCCTCAACCCGACTCCGAAGCGTGCGCTGGTGGTCGACTTCTCGGTGCCGGTCTTCAACAACGCCTTCGGTATCCTCTGCAAGAAGGACTTCAAGCCGAAGAGCTGGGCCGAGCTGAACTCGCCCGACGTCAAGATCGCGGTCGACCAGGGCTCGTCGCACGACCAGGTCGTCAGCCGCCTGACGCCTAAGGCGCAGATCTCGCGGCTGAAGACTGCCGATGACGCCACCGCCGCGCTGCAGACCGGCCGCGTCGACGCGCAGTGCCTGATCACCATGCTGTCGCTGACGGTATTGAAGAAGAACCCCTCGCTCGGCCAGTTCGTGCTGCCGACGCCGATCTTTGCGACGACGTCGAACGCCGGCTTCCGCCGCGAGACCGACAAGACCTGGCGCGACTACGTCAACACCTGGATCGACTTCAACAAGGGCCTCGGCTTCATCCGCAACGCGATCATCACCAATATGGAGCTGGTGGGCGTGACCGAGGCGGACATCCCGCCGGGCGTGTCGTTGTAAGGTATGCTGAATTTGGATCGGGCTGGATCCCCGAGCGCCTGTGCTCCCCCTCTCCCGCTTGCGGGAGAGGGTTGGGGAGAGGGTGTCTCCTCTAGGGAGACTCCCCAAGAGGATAGAACCCTCACCCGTCGCTTCGCGCCGACCTCTCCCGCAAGCGGGAGAGGTGCACCGAGCATGCGGCTCGACTGTCTTCAATTCGCGCGCGACTGAGGTCCAAGATAATATGTATCAGTGGGATTTCGGCATCCTCTGGAGCTATCGCTGGCTCTTTCTCAACGGGCTCGGCGTCACCGTTGGCTTCACGTTGGTCATCGTTGTGCTCGGCCTCGTCTTCGGCCTGTTCGGCGCGTTCGGGACCCTGTCGCGCTTTCGCGCGGTGCGCCTTCTCGCGCTCACCTTCATCGAGGCGTTCCGCTGCACGCCGATCCTGGTGCAGCTGATCTGGTTCTATTACGCGCTGCCGATCCTGGCCGGCGTCGAGATGACGCCGATCACGGCCTCGGCGCTGGCGCTCTCGCTCTATGGCGGTTCGTTCTATTCGGAGATCATCCGCGGCGGCATCATCTCGATCGATCGCGGCCAGTCCGAAGCCGGCGCCGCGCTCGGCATGACCCCAGGCCAGAGCATGCGGCGCATCGTGCTGCCGCAGGCGATCAAGCGCATGATCCCGGCGCTGATGAACCAGTCGATCATCCAGTTCAAGAACACCTCGCTGGTCTCGGTGCTGGCGGTGCCCGACCTGGTCTATCAGAGCCAGGTCGCCGCCCATGACAGCTACCGTCCGCTGGAGACCTACACCGCCGTCGCGGTTGCCTATGCGGCGATCCTGATTCCCCTCACCATCATGGTCCGGCGCGGCGAGAAGCGACTGGCGGTCGGCGAATGAGCGACACCTCTTCCAAGATCGAGATCCGGGCGCTGCGCAAGAGCTTTGGCAGCAACGAAGTCCTGAAGAACATCAGCCTCGATGTCCCCAAGGGCGGCGTCGTCGCGCTGATCGGCCCGTCCGGCTCCGGCAAATCGACGCTGCTCCGCTGCATCAACCTCCTGGTGACGCCCGACGGCGGTAGCGTCCGCGTTGGCGACACGAGCTTTTCGTTCGGACAAGGCACAAAGCTGCCCGACGTGAAGACGCTGGCAGGATTCCGCGCCACCACCGGCATGGTGTTCCAGCATTTCAACCTGTTCCCGCACATGACGACGCTCCAGAATGTGATGGAGGGACCGGTCACGGTGCGGCGCATGGCCAGGGCGGACGCCGAGAAACTCGCACGAGCGCAACTCGTCAAGGTGGGCCTTGCAGAGAAGGCCGACCAATATCCGGCAACGCTCTCCGGCGGACAGAAGCAGCGCGTCGCGATTGCCCGGGCGCTTGCCATGGAGCCGGACGTGATGCTGTTCGACGAAGCCACCTCCGCACTCGATCCCGAGCTTGTCGGCGAGGTGCTCGCCGTGATCCAGCAGCTGGCGTCGGAGGGCATGACCATGGTGATCGTGACCCACGAGATCGCCTTTGCCCGCGAAGTCGCCGACCGTCTGATCTTCATGCGCGACGGCGTCGTGATCGAGGAAGGCCCGGCGCGGCAGGTGATCGACAATCCAAGAGAAGCTGCGACCCGCGCCTTCCTTAGCCATTTCCACCGCACCGGCGCATTGCCGCCGGCCACAACGGCATCGTGATGTCCGATATCAACCGCGTCTATCTCGTCACCGGCGCCGCCAGCGGCATCGGCCGCGCCACCGCAAGACTGCTCGCAACGCCCGGCACGGCGCTGCTGCTCCACACGCGCTCGAACGCAGAGGGTCTCGACGTCACGGCCGCGGAAGCCGAAGCGCAAGGTGCGATCGTCGCAAAATGCCTCGGCGATCTCGCCGAGGAGGCCGCGGTCACCGACGCCCTCGCCGCTACGCAAAGCGCCTTCGGCCGGCTCGACGGATTGATCCTGGTCGGCGGCCATGCCCGCCGCGGCAGCGCCATCGGTACGCCGGCGGATCAGTTCCGCAAGGCGATGGATGAATCGGCGCTGGCGTTCACGCGGTTGGTGGACGCCGCGCTCCCGCTGCTGCGTGCGGGACGAGATGCGCGGATCGTGGCAGTGTCGTCGTTCGTGGCGCACGCGATCCGGCCGGAGTTCGCACCCTTTGCAGCGACGGCCGCGAGCCGCTCCGCGCTCGAAGCGCTGGTGCGCCTCACCGCAGTCGAGCTCGCCGGGGAGGGCATCACCGTCAACGCCGTCGCGCCGGGCCTGATCATCAAGGACAAGCCCAGCGAAAGCCGGCTGTCACCCGAGCAGATCGCGGCGACCGAAGCACTGATCCCGATGAACCGCCGCGGGCGGCCGGAGGAAGTGGCCGAGATCATCGCCTTTCTGGCCTCCCCGAAAGCATCCTACGTCACCGGCCAGGTCTGGCACGTCAATGGAGGCCTGACATGACCGAAGCGACCGTCGCACGTCTCAGGCTGTTCCTGATCGAGAGCCCGATCAAGATGGCGCGCCTCCAGGGCGTTGGCAACGTCAAGGGCACGGTGAAACGCGTGCTGCTCGAACTGACGTCGAGCGACGGCGTGATCGGCTGGGGCGAGGCGGCACCGTGGGAAGTGTTCACGGGAACGCCGGAAGCAGCCTTCTCCGCGCTCGACATCTATTTGCGGCCGATCGTGATGGGCAAGTCGGTGCGTCGCATCCGCGCGCTGATGGCCGAGCTCGATCGTGCCTTGGTCGGACATGCCGAAGCCAAGGTCGCGATCGAAATGGCGCTGCTCGACATCGTCGGCAAGTCCTCGGGACTTTCGGTCGCTGACCTGCTCGGCGGCCGCGTGCGGGACACGATCCCGCTGTCGTTCTCCATCGCCGATCCGGATTTCACTGCCGATCTCGAACGCATGCGGAAGATGGTTCCGGACGGGAACGTCATCTACAAGGTCAAGACCGGCGTGAAGTCGCATCGCGAGGATCTCGATCATCTTGCGGCGATCCGGAAAGAATTCGGCGACAAGGTCGATCTTCGCGTCGATTACAACCAGGCGCTGGCGCCGTTCGGCGCGGTCAAGATCCTGCGCGACGTCGAGCAGTTTGCGCCGACCTTCATCGAACAGCCGGTACCCCGCAAATATCTCGACGTGATGGCGCAGCTCACCGCGGCGCTGGAGACGCCCGTGCTCGCCGACGAAAGCTGTTTCGACCGCCGCGACATGATGGAGGTGGTGCGCCGCGAGGCGGCTGATGCCGTCTCGATCAAGCTGATGAAGGCCGGCGGCCTGTTCGAGGCGCAGGCGATCATGGCGATCGCCGACATCGCCGGCCTGCCCGGCTACGGCGGCACACTGTGGGAGGGCGGCATCGGGCTCGCCGCCGGCACGCAGCTGATCGCGGCGACGCCGGGAATCTCGCTCGGTTGCGAATTCTACATGCCGCACCATGTGCTGACCGAGGACGTGCTGGAAGAGCGCGTCGCCAATCGCGGCGGCCACGTCGTGGTGCCCGACGGCCCGGGCCTCGGCATCCGCGTCAGCGAAGCCTCGGTCCGCGCCAATGCGCGGGTGCTGGCGGAGGCGTAAAAGCACGCCCCCACCGTCGTCCTGGCGAAAGCCAGGACCCATTACCCCAAGGAGAAGTTTGTGGCACGAAGTCGGTAAACCCCGAATCTTCGCCAAGCCCAATCCTGTGGTAATGGGTCCTGGATCTGCGCTGCGCTTGTCCAGGACGACGATCGCGTATGCGGCCCCTGCGGAGCGCCATCCTTCCCCTATCGGAATCGCTGTCGTATGGTCGGAGCAAATATTCAGGGGTTCCGCCCCGCCATGCCCGATTCCCGTCGGGCCATCCGGAAATCTTCATGCCCGAACCCGCCTGGTCGCTGCACTCCCGCCTGAAAGAGGACACCATCGACATCGGCGATTTGCCGCTGTCCAAGGTATTGGTCATCAAGGACGCGCATTATCCCTGGCTGCTGCTGGTGCCGCGGCGCGCGGATACGGTCGAGATCATCGACCTCGACGAGGTGCAGCAGGCGCAATTGATGACCGAGATCTCCCGCGTCTCGCGCGCGCTGAAGGAGATCACCCAATGCGACAAGCTCAACATCGCGGCACTGGGCAACCTCGTGCCCCAGCTTCACGTCCACATCATCGCGCGCCGCACCAGTGACGCCGCCTGGCCGCGGCCGGTCTGGGGCGTGATGCAGCCCTTGGCGCACGACGCCACCGAGGTGCAGAGTTTCATCAGCGCGCTTCGCCGCAAGATCTGGTTGGGTTGAAAGAACAATAGATGTCAGCATTCGACTCGTTTCCGCTGGGGCAGCCGGCCTTCGTCACCAACATTCTCGACCGCGCCGCGCATCTGCGCCGCGACGACGAAAAGCTGTTCGCGATGGAGCAGAAGCCGACCTCGCGCGCCTATGTGGTCTACCGCGACTCGCTGCTGGTGAAGCGCGAAGGCGACAAGGTGCGCGCGCTGCTCGGAATCGACGAGGCGTTGAAATGCGGCGCCAATCCCGGCACGATCTTCTTAGGCTTGCGCGATGGCGCCGCGATGTTCGGGATGGGCCTGTCGCAGGCCGCGTCCGAGAAGCTGATCGGGCGCGAAGACTACGCCCTCAGTGAGCTGCGCGGCATGGCGATGCAGGGCGCGGTGCCGCCGCAGGAGCTGTCGGCGATCGCGATGGCGAAGTCGATGGTGAGCTGGCATCAGCGCCATGGTTATTGCGCCAATTGCGGCACGCGCAGCGCGATGAAGGAAGGCGGCTGGAAGCGGGAGTGCCCGAGCTGCAAGGCCGAGCATTTCCCGCGCACCGATCCCGTCGTGATCATGCACGTCGCCTCCGGCGAAAGGTGCCTGCTCGGCCGCCAGAAGCAGTTTCCGCCCGGCATGTATTCGTGCCTCGCCGGCTTCGTCGAGGCCGCCGAAACCATCGAGGACGCGGTACGCCGCGAGATCCTCGAAGAATCCGGAATCCGCTGCACCGACGTGCAGTATTACATGACCCAGCCCTGGCCCTATCCGTCGTCGCTCATGATCGGCTGCAGCGCGCGGGCCGTGAGCGAGGACATCGTCGTCGATCATTCCGAGCTGGAGGATGCGCGCTGGTTCACGCGCGAGGAGGCCGCCCTGATGCTGACGCGGACCCATCCCGACGGGCTCGCCGGTCCGCACCCGTTCGCCATCGCCCATCACTTGCTCGGCCGCTGGGTGCACGACAAGAGCTGAGACCGCCGATGGCGCACTCTATCATCGCGCCGCGCATCCTCTGCATCGGCATTCCCGTGCGCGACCTGACCTTTTGTGTCGAGGCAGTGCCCGCGCGCGGCAGCAAGGCCAACGCCACGCACCTTGCGGAGATCTGCGGCGGCAATGCGCTCAATGCCGCGATCGCCATCGCGCGGCTTGGTGGCCGCGTCTCCTTCGCCGGCCCCATGGGCGATGCGCAGGAGACGTCGAGCGGCTTCATTCTCGAGCGCATGAGATCCGAAAATATCGACACAAGCCATATCGTGCGCATACCTGATGCGACCACGCCCGTCTCTGCCATCATCATTGATGCGACGGGCGAGCGAACGCTCACGATCTATCGCGATCCGGCGCTGTGGACAGTCGAGCTGCCCGACGCCGACAAGCTGCTCGCCGATTGTCAGGCGGTCCTCGTCGAGAGCCGCTGCGCATCGTTCTGCACGGATCTCTGCACTGAGGCACGCCGGCGCGGCATTGCCGTCATCGTCGGCGTCGACCGCGCGATATCGTTGCAGGACGGACTGCTCACGGCCGCCTCGCACCTGCTGTTCGCCAGCGAACAGGTACAGGAGACAGCCGGCATCCCTGACGACGGCGAGGCGTTGCAGCGCCTGGCCGGACTCACGCCCGCCTTCCTCGCTGCCACCCGCGGCCCGCGTGGCACGATCTGGCTGAACGAGAGCGGCGAACTGGAGCAGACGCCGGCGGTTCCGGTTCAGGCCGTCGATACGCTCGGCGCCGGCGACGTCTTCCATGGCGCCTTCACGCTTCGCCTTGCCGAAGGCGGCGGCGTGCGGCAGGCGCTGCAATTCGCCGCGGCCGCCGCGGCGCTGAAATGCACCCGTCACGGCGGCGGCCTGGCCGCTCCGCAACGCGTTGAAGTTGAAGAGCTTTTGAACATGCCGCGCGGGACGACGCTCGGACGGATGCCGAGATTATAGACTTGCTATAGAAGGATTTTCTCTATATCAGGAAAAACGACCCTTGATATGGAACAAAGTTCTTCAAATGACCGATCTCGCCGTCCCGCTCCCCGAGACCAGCCGCCGCCTCGACGCCATCGACCGCAAGATTCTGATGGTGCTGCAGGATGATGCCTCCCTCTCCGTCGCCGAGATCGGCGACCGCGTCGGCCTGTCCTCGACCCCCTGCTGGAAGCGCATCCAGCGCCTGGAAGCCGACGGCGTGATCACCAAGCGGGTGGCGCTGGTCGACCAGAACAAGATCGGGCTCGGCATCTCGGTGTTCGTGTCGGTCGAGAGCTCCGACCATTCCGACGCCTGGCTCAAGAAGTTCGCCGAAGCCGTCAGCGCCATGCCCGAGGTGATGGAGTTCTATCGCATGGCCGGCGACGTCGACTACATGCTGCGCGTCGTCGTCGCCGACATGCAGGCCTATGACGTGTTCTACAAGAAGCTGATCAGCGCCGTGCCGCTGAAGAACGTCACCTCGCGCTTCGCGATGGAGAAGATCAAGTCAGTCACCGCGCTGCCGATCCCGGCTGTGGTGGCGGGTTAAGGCTCACCACACGCAAACTGTCATCGCCGGCTTGACCGGGCGATCCAGTATTCCAGAGACGACGATGGGGTACGGATGAGCCGCGGCGTACTGGATGCCCCGGTCAAGCCGGGGCATGACAGCAAGTGAGGCTAGCCTCGCACCTCAAATCTTCTGATTGTACTCGCCGACTTCGGGATGGGTGCGCAGCACGCTGTTCACCATCTCGAACATGTCGTGCATGCGCTGCTCGGAGACCGGGCTCTCGACCACGACGACGAGCTCGGGCTTGTTGGAGGAGGCCCGCACCAGACCCCAGCTGCCGTCCTCCACCGTGACGCGGACGCCGTTGACGGTGACGAGATCGCGGATCGATTGGTCGCCGATCTTGGCGCCCTTGGCCTGCAAGCCCTCGAAGTGCTTCACCACCTTGTCGATGACGCCGTACTTCACCTCGTCGCCGCAATGCGGCGACATCGTCGGCGACGACCAGGTCTTCGGCAGCGCGTTCTTGAGATCGGCCATCGACTTGCCGGGGGCACGATCGAGCATGTCGCAGATCGCGAGCGCCGAGACGAGACCGTCGTCGTAGCCGCGTCCATAGGGCTTGTTGAAGAAGAAATGGCCGGACTTCTCGAAGCCGGCGAGCGCACCCGTCTCATGGGTGCGGCGCTTCATGTAGGAATGCCCGGTCTTCCAGTAGGTGGTTTTTGCACCCTGCTTCTGCAGCACCGGATCGGTGATGAACAGGCCGGTCGACTTCACGTCGACGATGAACTGCGCGTCCTTGTGGATCGCGGACATGTCGCGCGCCAGCATCACGCCGACCTTGTCGGCAAAGATCTCCTCGCCGGTGTTGTCGACGACGCCGCAGCGATCGCCGTCGCCGTCGAAGCCGAGGCCCACATCCGCCTTGTGCTGCAGCACCGCGTCGCGGATCGCATGCAGCATCTCCATGTCTTCGGGGTTCGGATTGTATTTCGGGAAGGTGTGGTCGAGCTCGGTGTCGAGCGGGATCACCTCGCAGCCGATCGCCTCCAGCACCTGCGGCGCGAACGCGCCCGCGGTGCCGTTGCCGCAGGCCGCGACCACCTTGAGCTTGCGCTTCAGCTTCGGACGGCTGGTGAGGTCGGCGATGTAGCGCGCCGGATAATTCTCATGGAATTGATAGGAGCCGCCAGCCTTGTTCTTGAACTCGGCACCGAGCACGATTTCCTTCAGCCGCGTCATCTCGTCGGGGCCGAAGGTCAGCGGGCGGTTGGCGCCCATCTTCACGCCGGTCCAGCCATTGTCGTTGTGCGAGGCCGTGACCATGGCGCAGCAGGGCACGTCGAGGTCGAACTGCGCGAAATAGGCCATCGGCGTCACCGCGAGCCCGATGTCGTGCACCTTGCAGCCTGCCGCCATCAGGCCGGAGATCAGCGCATATTTGATCGAGGCCGAATAGCCGCGGAAATCATGACCCGTGACGATCTCCTGGCTGACGCCGAGCTCCGCGATCAGCGCGCCCAGCCCCATGCCGAGCGCCTGGATTCCCATCAGGTTGATTTCCTTCTGGAACAGCCAGCGCGCGTCGTATTCGCGAAAGCCCGTGGCCTTCACCATCGGCTCGGATTCGAAGGCATAGGTGTTGGGCAGCAACACGGATTTCGGCTTGGGGAACATGGAGACGGTCTCGTGAAAAAGAGCCAGATTTGATGCAGCCTTAGCGAATGCCGGGCTGCAGCGGAAGGCGGGAATGGCAGCTTATGGATGATAATTGCGGCAGTTTGGTAACGGGGAAATCTGGCCGCGAGAGCGGTCAAAATAGAGATTTTCTTGAAATATGTGGTCGCTGGAGCCTTTGGGAGACCCTTACTGCTCCAGCACCATCTGACCGTTGGCGTACTCAAAACGCCTGAGGCGGGAGAGGAAGGAGAGGCCGAGCAGGTTCTCGGACAGCGCCTCGTCGGGCAGCACCATGGCATCGACATCGCGCACGATTAGGCCGCCGATATCGAGCATGGCGATGCGGGTGCGCGCGGCCTTGATGGTGCCGTTGGCGGTGGAGACGGTGGCGTTGTAATCGCTGCGCGAGGGGCGCAGGCCGAAGCGGGCGGCCGAGGTCTCGTTCAGCGCAACCACGGAGGCGCCGGTGTCGACCATGAAGCCGATGCGCTGGCCTTCGATCCGGCCTTCAGTCTGGAAGTGGCCGCGGCCGTCGCGAGGGATGTTGAGGCTGCGGCCGCCGGCCGGCGCGATGGACGCGACTGCTACCGTGCGCGGCACCGACGTCGCCGAGGCGGAGCTCATCCTGTCCGCCATCTGCGCCATGAAGGTGCCGAGGCCGATCATGATCGCCGCGAAGATCATTATGTTACGCATCACACCAGTTCCGAGCCGGAAGCCTCGATTTCACCACGCGGCAGGCCTGTCCGCGAGCGACGCTGCGGCCAGAGCTGTGCTATTTTGACGAAAAGGATGAGCGGACGGTTAATGCGCCGGTGTCGCAGATACGGCATATCCTCATCCTGAGGAGCCCGCGAAGCAGGCGTCTCGAAGGATGGCCGCGGGTGAAAGGCGGGCCTACATGGTTCGAGACGCGCGTTCCGCGCTCCTCGCCATGAGGGTCTTCTTGCGCCTCACGTGCCGCGCGGCTTGACCCGCCGGGTCGGCAGCGCATTCGCCGGATCTTCCGGCCAGGGATGGCGCGGGTAGCGGCCGCGCAAATCGGAGCGCACGGCGCTGTAGCTGCCGCGCCAGAAACCGGGGAGATCGCGCGTCACCTGCACCGGGCGCTGCGCCGGCGACAGCAGCTCCAGCACCAACGGCACCTTGCCGGCGGCGATCGAGGGATGGGTGTTGAGGCCGAACAATTCCTGCAGCCGCACCGCGATGGTCGGCCCCTGCTCGGCTTCATAGTCGATCGCGAGCACGCTGCCGGTCGGCGCCTCGAAATGCGTCGGCGCCTCGCGGTCGAGCCGCGCGCGCATCTCCCACGGCAACAATGTCATCAGCGCGTCGGAGAGTTCGCCGGCGGAGATATCCTTCAGCGCGATCTTGTCGTAGAGCGCCGGCACCAGCCAATCGTCGCGCCGCGCGATCAATCCGTCGTCCGAGAGATCAGGCCAGCTGTCGCCCTCGGCCTTGCGCAAAAACATCACGCGATCGCGCCATTGTTTGGCTGCCTTCGACCAGGGCAGCCGGTCGAGGCCGGCGGCGATCAGCCCGTCCGCGAAGATGCGCGCAGTGTCCTCCGAGGGCGATACGGCAAGCGTCGCCTCGGAGAGCGTGATCGCGTGCAGCGCGCGCTTGCGCCGCGCCCGCAACGCCATCGCGCCGCGATCGAACGATATCTCCTCGGCGGATTCGATGTGCTCGGCGAAATGCCGTTCGATCTCGTCCTGCGAGATTTGCGCGGCGAGCAGAATGCGCCCGCTCGCCGCCGTGCCGGTCATCTCGCCGATCGCGATATAGGGTGCACGGGCGAGCGAGGAGGTTTGATCCACGGCAGCACCCCGGCCGTTGGCGAGCACGAAGCTGCCATTGCCGCGGTTGCGCGCAACGCGATCCGGGAAGGCGTAGGCGAGCATCAGGCCGGTCGAGAGGCCGTCTTCGCCGGTCGCCGCCTTCTCCGACGCCGCCACCTGCGAGGCCCAGCGCCGCGCGAGGTCGCGCGCGCTTGCGGCACGCGGGGAACGGTCGCGGCGGAACTGATCGCGCCGGTGCTCGAGATCGACGCTGTCGCCGCCAAGCCCGCGCTCGGTGATGATGGCGGCGATCTCTGCGGCGGCCTCGCCCTCGCCGGCACGATGCGAATCCACGATCATGCGGGCGAGCCGCGGCGGCAGCGCCAGCGCGCGCAGGCTCTTGCCCTCCGCGGTGATGCGGCCATCGCCATCGAGCGCATTGAGCTCGGCGAGCAGGCTTTTTGCTTCCTTCCAGGCCGGCTGCGGCGGCGGGTCGAGAAACGACAGCGCGGCGGGGTCGGCGACGCCCCATTGCGCGAGATCGAGCACCAGCGAGGACAGATCGGCGCTGAGGATCTCGGGCTGGGAGTAGGGCGCGAGCGAGGCTGTCTGAGGTTCGTCCCAGAGCCGGTAGCACACGCCCGGCTCGGTGCGGCCGGCGCGGCCGCGGCGCTGGTCAGCCGCCGCGCGCGAGACGCGCACGGTCTCGAGCCGGGTCAGGCCGATGTCGGGCTCGTAGCGCGGCACGCGGGCAAGGCCGGAATCGACCACGATGCGCACGCCCTCGATGGTGAGCGAGGTTTCCGCGATCGAGGTCGCCAGCACCACCTTGCGCGTGCCCTTGGGCGCCGGCGAGATGGCACGATCCTGCACGGCGGCGTCGAGTGCGCCGAACAGCGGCACGATTTCGATCGAAGCGTCCTGCACGCGCTCGGCGAGGAAATTCTGGGTGCGGCGGATTTCGGCGGCGCCCGGCAGGAACGCCAGCACCGAGCCGGCATCGGCCCGCAGCGCCGAGGCGATCGCATCCGCCATCTGCCGCTCCACCGGCGCGTCCGCCTTGCGGCCGAGATAGCGCGTCTCGACCGGAAAGGCGCGGCCCTCGCTTTCGACGACGGGCGCTTCGCCGAGCAATCTTGCCACGCGGGCGCCATCGAGCGTTGCCGACATCACGAGGATGCGTAAATCCTCACGCAGGCCGGTTTGCGCATCGCGCGCCAGCGCGAGGCCCATGTCGGCATCGAGCGAGCGCTCGTGGAATTCGTCGAACAGGACGGCGGCGATGCCCGACAGCTCGGGATCGTCGAGGATCTGGCGGGTAAAGATGCCCTCCGTCACCACCTCGATGCGGGTCGCGCGCGAGATTTTCGAGCCGAAGCGGACGCGATAGCCGACAGTCTCGCCAGCGCGCTCGCCGAGCGATTTGGCCATGCGGTCGGCGCTGGCGCGCGCCGCGATGCGCCGCGGCTCCAGCACGATGATCTTCTTGCCTTTGGCCCAGGGGGCATCGAGCAGCGCCAGGGGCACGCGCGTTGTCTTGCCGGCGCCCGGGGGCGCCACCAGCACGGCGGCATTATGCGCCTCCAGCGTGCGCGAGAGGTCGTCGAGCACGGCATCGATCGGGAGGGGCGTGTCGAAACTGCGGGGCAAATATCTCGCTTCCGTCATCACCCGCCTTGTGCGCCCTTGCGCACCGGTGCGGGTGATCCAGTAAACTCGGATCCCGGCTATTACGAAGATCGCGGATTGCTGGATACCCCGCCTTCGCGGGGTATGACAATCATATGTGGCTATCAGCCCTGCACCGGCGGCCGGCCAATGCTCTCATAGATGAAACCGGCCGCAGCCATCTCCTCGGGACGGTAGATGTTGCGCAGATCGACGATGACGGGCTGGGCCATGGTTGCCTTCAGCCGGTCGAGGTCGAGCGCCCGGAACTGAACCCATTCGGTGACGATGACGATCGCATCGGCGCCTTCCGCGCAAGAATAGGCGTCCTCGCAATAAGTGATGCTGGGCAGCTCACTCTTTGCCTGCTCCATGCCGACGGGATCGAAGGCCTTCACCTTCGCGCCCATGTCGATCAAGCCCGTAACCAGCGGGATCGACGGCGCATCGCGCATATCGTCGGTGTCGGGCTTGAAGGTGAGGCCGAGCACGGCGATGGTCTTGCCGCGCAGCGAGCCGCCGAGCGCCTGGCTCACTTTTCGCGCCATCGCGCGCTTGCGGTTCTCGTTGACCGCCAGCACGGACTCGACGATGCGAAGGCTCACGTCGTAGTCCTGCGCGATCTTGATCAGCGCCTTGGTGTCCTTCGGAAAGCACGAGCCGCCGAAGCCCGGACCGGCATGCAGGAATTTGGTGCCGATGCGGTTGTCCAGGCCAATGCCGCGCGCGACCTCCTGCACGTTGGCGCCGGCCTTTTCGGAGAGGTCGGCGATCTCGTTGATGAAGGTGATCTTGGTCGCGAGGAACGCGTTGGCGGCGTATTTGATCATCTCGGCGGTGCGGCGTTCCGTGAACATCAGCGGCGCCTGATTCAGCGACAGCGGACGGTAGATGTCGCTCATCACCTTGCGGCCGCGCTCGTCGGAGGTGCCGACGACGATGCGGTCGGGGAATTTGAAGTCGCGGATCGCCGCGCCCTCGCGCAGGAATTCGGGATTCGAGGCGACGACCACGTCGGCCTTGGGATTGGTCTCGCGGATGATGCGCTCGACCTCGTCGCCGGTGCCGACCGGGACAGTCGATTTGGTCACGACGACGGTGAAGCCGGACAGCGACTGCGCGATCTCTTTCGCGGCGGCATAAACGTAGGACAGATCGGCGTGGCCGTCACCGCGGCGCGACGGCGTGCCGACCGCGATGAAGACAGCATCGGCATCCGCGACCGGCCTGGACAAATCGGTGGTGAACTCCAGCCGCTTGGCCTTCACATTCGTCGCGACCAGTTCGTCAAGCCCGGGCTCGTAGATCGGGATCTCGCCGCGATGAAGGGCCGCGATCTTCTTCTCGTCCTTGTCGACGCAGATGACGTCGTGACCGAAATCCGCAAAGCAGGCCCCGGACACCAGTCCCACATAGCCCGTGCCGATCATAGCAATGCGCATGAAAAACCCTGTTTGGCTTGGTTAACAAAACCCCTATTCCAAGGCGGTTTAGCATTTTCCCGGGGTGAGGGAACAGCCCGCGTACAAAAAACGGCACAGCACTTGTACCGGTAAAGAAATCGTAAGCCGCAAGGCGGCAAACTGCCCCGCGTTCACGCAGATCCTGGCGGAACACGCCTCAAAAAGAGACACCATGGCACCATCAGGCACAATCGCCGCGAGCGGGGGACTCAAGGCCCCGGCTGCTGCGCGTGTCGATTGGGTCGATTACGCCAAAGGCATCTGCATCGTCATGGTCGTGATGATGCATTCGGTGCTCGGGGTCGAGCTTGCTGCCGGTGAGACCGGTTTCATGCATGTTTTGGTCGCCTTCGCAAAGCCGTTCCGGATGCCGGATTTCTTCCTGATTTCGGGCCTGTTCCTGCCACTGGTGATCGACCGGGACTGGCGAACCTATCTCGACCGCAAGGTGGTGCATTTCGCCTATTTCTATGTCGTCTGGGTGACAATCCAGTTCGGCTTCAAGGCCCCCGCATTCGCGGCGGAAACGAGCTGGCGCGACGCCGGCTTGCTGTATCTGGAATCCTTCGTCGAGCCGTTCGGCACGCTATGGTTCATCTACCTCCTGCCGATCTTCTTCGTCGTCACAAAACTGACACGGCGAGTCCCGTCGCCCGCGATCTGGCTCATCGCGGCCGCACTGGAGACGGCACGTGTCGCAACCGGCTGGACCGCGATCGACGAGTTCTGCGCGCGTTTCGTCTATTTCTATTCGGGCTATCTGTTCGCGCCCTTCGTGTTCGCGCTGTCGGACCGCGCGCGCAATCATCCTGCATGGGCGCTGGCAGCGCTCGCGACATGGGCGCTGGTCAATGCCGGCCTCGTTGCGCTCGGGGCCAGCGAATGGAAAATCGTATCGCTCGTGCTCGGCTTCGCCGGGGCCTGCGCCATCATCACGATGGGCACGCTGCTCGCGCGCGCGCAATGGCTGAATGTCTTCCGCTTCTGCGGCGAGCATTCGATCGTGATCTATCTCGCCTTCTTCCTGCCGATGGCGGCGACACGGACGCTGCTCTTGCGCACGGGCATCATTCCCGACATCGGTGCGGTGTCGCTGATCGTGACCATCGTTGGCGTGATCGGCTCGCTCGCGATCTGGCAGATCGCTCTGCGGCTTGGCGGCAATTTCCTGTTCGAGCGGCCCGATGCGTTCTGCATCGCGCCGAAGAAGACAGAGGCGCGATTGCAGGCGGCGGAGTGATGCTCTGTTGTCATCCCCGCGAAGGCGGGGATCCAGTATTCCAGAGGCAGCAGTCGTATACGGATAAGCCGCAGCGTACTCGATTCCCCGCCCTCGCGGGGAATGACAGCGGGGGATGCGGGAAACGACAGTGGGGATAGCGGCATCCGCAAGCCAAAAATCCACCTCCCGAGGCTGTCAAATCCCGCAAAAATTCATACATTGCGGCCATGCCCAAGAGCTCCCCAAAGACCACCGCCCAAGCTGACACCAAGGCCGCGCCCAAGGCCGCCGAAACGAAGCCCGCTGCCGCGACAGCTGCTGCCAAGCCCGTCGCCGCCAAGGCCGCCGGCAAGGGCGACCATGTCTTCCTGGTCGACGGTTCCGGCTACATCTTCCGCGCCTATCACGCGCTGCCGCCGATGAACCGCAAGTCCGACGGCTTGCAGGTCAATGCCGTGCTCGGCTTCTGCAACATGCTGTGGAAGCTTTTGCGCGAGATGCCCGAGGACAACCGGCCGACGCATCTGGCGATCATCTTCGACAAGTCGGAAATCACCTTCCGCAACAAGATCTATCCTGAGTACAAGGCGCACCGGGCGCCGGCGCCGGACGATCTGATCCCGCAATTTTCGCTGATCCGCGAAGCGGTACGCGCCTTCGACCTGCCTTGCCTGGAACAGGTCGGCTTCGAGGCCGACGATCTGATTGCGACCTATGTGCGGCAAGCCTGCGAGCGCGGCGCCAGCGCGACGATCGTGTCCTCCGACAAGGACCTGATGCAACTCGTCACCGATTGCGTCACCATGTACGACACCATGAAGGACCGCCGCATCGGCATCCCCGAGGTGATCGAGAAGTTTGGCGTGCCGCCGGAGAAAGTGGTGGAAGTGCAGGCACTGGCCGGCGATTCCACCGACAACGTTCCGGGCGTGCCCGGCATCGGCATCAAGACCGCGGCGCAGCTGATCGTCGAATATGGCGATCTCGAGCAGCTGCTGTTCCGCGCCACCGAAATCAAGCAGCCGAAGCGGCGCGAGGCCCTGATCGAGCACGCGGAGAAGGCGCGCATCTCGCGGCAGCTCGTATTGCTCGACGACAACGTCGACCTCGAAGTCCCGCTGGACGATCTCGCCGTCCACGAGCCCGATGCGCGCAAGCTGATCGCGTTCCTGAAGGCGATGGAATTTTCCACGCTGACGCGCCGCGTCGCCGAGTTCTCGCAGATCGATCCGACCAACGTCGATGCCGATCCAGGCTATTCCAGCGGCGCCAGCGTGTTCTCGCCGCTGCCGCCTTCGGACGTCGTGCCGGCCCCGGGAACCGGCGCGCCGCAAGTTCCGGCGGGCCAGCGCAACGCATCGGCGACCAAGGAGGACAAGGCCGCGAGCCCGAAGGGCGCGCCGATCTCTCTCGCCGCGGCGCGCGAAGAGGCTTTGCGCAAGCTTCCGGTTGACCGCAGCAAGTACCAGGCGATCAAGAGCCTCGCGGAATTGAACGCCTTCATCGCGCGCATCCATGATGCCGGCCATGTCGCGGTCGAGATCCGGGCAAACTCGATCGACCCGATGCAGGCCGATCTCTGCGGTATCGCGCTCGCACTGGCGCCGAACGAAGCCTGCTACGTCCCGCTGGCGCACAAGCAGTCCGGCGGCGGCGCCGGCCTGTTCGACGCGGGCCTCGCGCCCGATCAGGTCAAGCATGCCGAGGCGGTCGAGGCGTTGCGGCCGGTGCTGGAATCGTCAGGCATTCTCAAGATCGGCTTCGACGTCAAATTCACCGCGGTGATGCTGGCGCAGCACGGCATCACACTGCGCAACACCGACGATGCGCAGCTGATCTCGTACGTGCTCGATGCCGGTCGCGGCTCGCATGCGCTGGAGCAGCTGTCCGAGCGCTGGTTCGGTCACGCCATGCTCAAGGAGAACGAGCTGCTCGGCAGCGGCAAGGGCAAGATCACGTTCGACCAGGTGCCGATCGACAAGGCCGCGTCGCTGTCGGCGGAGGGCGCCGACGTGACCTTGCGGGTCTGGCGCGTGCTGAAGCCGCGCCTTGTCGCCGAGCACATGACCACGGTCTACGAGACGCTGGAACGCCCGTTGGTCGCAGTGCTCGCACGCATGGAGCGGCGCGGCATCTCGATCGACCGCCAGGTGCTGTCGCGTCTCTCCGGCGATTTCGCCCAGACCGCGGCGCGCGTCGAGGCCGAGATCCAGCAGATCGCGGGCGAGCCCGTCAATGTCGGCAGCCCGAAGCAGATCGGCGACATCCTGTTCGGCAAGATGGGACTGTCCGGCGGCACCAAGACCAAGACCGGCGCATGGTCCACCACCGCGCAGGTGCTCGACGAGCTCGCCGAGCAGGGCCACGACCTCCCGAAGAAGATTCTGGAGTGGCGCCAGGTCTCGAAGCTGAAATCGACCTACACCGACGCGCTGCCGACCTACGTCAATCCCCAGACCCACCGCGTCCACACGACCTACGCGCTGGCCGCGACCACGACGGGCCGGCTGTCGTCGAACGAGCCGAACTTGCAGAACATTCCGGTACGTACTGAGGACGGCAGAAAAATCCGCCGCGCCTTCATCGCAACGCCAGGGCACAAGCTGGTCTCCGCCGACTATTCGCAGATCGAGCTGCGGCTGCTCGCCGAGATCGCCGACATTCCCGTGCTGCAGCAGGCGTTCCGCGACGGTCTCGACATTCACGCCATGACGGCATCGGAAATGTTCGGCGTGCCGATCCAGGGCATGCCGAGCGAAATCCGGCGCCGCGCCAAGGCGATCAATTTCGGCATCATCTACGGCATTTCGGCGTTCGGCCTCGCCAACCAGCTCGGCATCGCGCGCGAGGAAGCCTCCGCCTACATCAAGAAGTACTTCGAGCGCTTCCCCGGCATCCGCGCCTACATGGACGAGACGCGCGACTTTTGCCGCAGCCACGGCTACGTCACCACGCTGTTCGGACGGAAGATGTACTATCCCGACATCAAGGCCTCGAACGCCTCGGTGCGCGCCTTCAACGAGCGCGCCGCGATCAACGCCCGGCTCCAGGGCACCGCCGCCGACATCATCCGCCGCGCCATGACGCGGATGGAGGACGCGCTGGCCGAGAAGAAGCTGTCGGCGCAGATGCTGCTCCAGGTGCATGACGAATTGATCTTCGAGGTGCCCGACGCGGAGGTCGAGGCCACGCTCCCCGTCGTGCAGCACGTGATGCAGGACGCGCCGTTCCCGGCCGTGCTGCTCTCGGTGCCTTTGCATGTCGATGCACGCGCGGCGAACAATTGGGACGAGGCGCACTGATCCGTCACCGTGATCGAGTCCAGAGGCGAACTGCGTGAGTGATCTCAGCCCGCTGCTCGCCTTCGCGCTGACGGCGCTCGTCATCGAGATCACGCCCGGTCCCAACATGACCTATCTCGCCGCGCTGTCGCTCTCGCGCGGCATGCGCACGGGCTTTGCCGCGGTGGCCGGCATCGCGCTCGGGCTGATGACTTATGGCGTGATCGCGGCCTTCGGCCTCGCCGCGGCGATCGACCATTCGCCGTGGCTTTATGGCCTGCTGCGATGGGGTGGCGTCGCCTATCTGCTGTGGCTTGCCTGGGACGCGTGGTCGGGCAAGGAGGACGCTTCGCCGGGCAGGACGGTCGGTGCCGACGCGCGGCCGTGGCCGGCGTTCCGGCGCGGCCTGATCACCAACCTGCTCAACCCGAAAGCCGCGATGTTCTACGTGGCGGTGTTGCCGGAGTTCGTGCGCGCCGATGCCGGCTCCGTGGTCCGGCAGACGCTGATGCTCAGCGTCATCTACGTGACAATCGCCACGCTGATCCATGCGGCGATCGTCGCGCTGGCGGGCTCGCTGCAATCGACCATCGACGTCGCGAACAACCGCAACGTGGTGCGGCGCTTGTTCGCCCTGGCACTGGTCGCGATAGCGGTCTGGTTCGCGTTCACCACCGGCCGGTCGGGTTGAATTGTCCTCCGTGCAATTGCGCGATGGCCCGACCGCGCCACCCATATTAGAACCGTGCCGTCTCCCGCACCGGTTCAGCCATGCCCCACACCTCCGCCCTGCTCGGCTTCGCCCTCGTCTGCCTCGGCCTCGTGCTCACGCCGGGGCCGAACATGATCTACCTGATCTCGCGTTCGATCACGCAAGGGCCGGCAGTGGGCATCGTTTCGCTCGGCGGCGTGGCGCTCGGCTTCGTGTTCTACATGCTGTGCGCGGCGTTCGGCATCACGGCGCTGCTGCTCGCCGTTCCCTTCGCCTACGACGCGCTGCGCTTTGCCGGCGCCGGTTATCTGTTGTGGCTGGCCTGGCAGGCGGTGAAGCCGGGCGGTCGCTCGCCGTTCCAGGTGAAGCAGCTTGCGATCGACAGCCCGCGCAAATTGTTCGCAATGGGGTTCGTCACCAATCTGCTCAACCCGAAGATCGCGATGCTTTATCTCGCGCTGCTGCCGCAGTTCATCGATCCCACCGCCGGCAGCGTGCTGGCGCAGTCGGTGGTGCTCGGCGCGATCCAGATCGCGATCAGTGTCAGCGTGAATGCGATGATCGCGCTCGCGGCCGGATCGATCGCGCTGTTTCTCGCAAGCCGGCCAAGCTGGATGCTGGTCCAGCGCTGGCTGATGGGCACGGTGCTGGCCGGGCTTGCGGTGCGGATGGCGGTGGAAGCGCGGAAGGTGTGAGGCGCAACGCTGTCATGCCCCGCGAAGGCGGGGCATCCAGTACGCCGCGGCCTCTCGGTAAATCACCACCGCCTCTGGAATACTGGATCGCCCGCCTTCGCGGGCGATGACACCGTCAGTTCAATCCAGCTTCGCCTCCATGCCCCGCTTCACCGCCGGGCGTGCCATCAGGGCCTCGTACCAGCGCTTCACGTGGGGGAAGTCGGCCAGGTCAACCTTGTGGCGAGGGTGACGCCAGGCCCAGCCCAGGATGGCAAAATCGGCAACCGAGAGCTCGCCGGCGACGAAATCGCGGGCCTCTAGCCGGCGATCGAGGACGCCGTAGAGCCGTCGCGTCTCCGCCATGTAGCGCTTGAGGCCGTAGGCGCGGTCCTGCTCGTTCTCGAGCGCGATGAAATGGTGCACCTGGCCCGGCATCGGCCCGAAACCGCCCATCTGCCACATCAGCCATTCATAGACGGGGATGCGGCCTGAAAGCGATTTCGGCAGGAATTTGCCGGTCTTCTCGCCGAGATAAAGCAGGATCGCGCCCGACTCGAAGATGCTGACGGGCTTGCCGTCCGGGCCATCAGGATCGAGGATCGCGGGGATCTTGTTGTTGGGCGAGAGCTTCAGGAACTGCGGCGCCATTTGTTCGCCCTTGCTGATATTCACCGGGATCACCCTGTAGGGCAGCCCCATCTCCTCCAGCGCGACCGAGATCTTGCGGCCATTCGGCGTATTCCAGGTGTGCAGCTCGATGGTCATTTTCGCGTGTCCTTGCCCAGCCTTCTTGCCGGTTTTCTTGCCCAAGATATCCGGCATCCACCTACTCCAGAAGGTTGCACCCCCACAACCGGCGGGCCGGGATGGCCGATCCCTGTTGACGGGGGAAGCCCCCTCTGGAATGTCGGGGCCGTCGCGGATAAATTCCGCCACTTCCAAAAATGCTCCCGAGGGCCCGCCGTGTCTAAATCAGCCTCCCGCGCCCGCCTGTTCGAGATCATCCGCCGGCGCTCCTTCGGCCGCGGCGAGGTGACGCTCGCGTCGGGCCGCAAGAGCGACTTCTACTTCAACCTCAAGCCGACCATGTTGGACCCGGAGGGCGCGACCCTGCTGGCCGAGCTGACCTATGAGGCGCTGAAGGACGACAATCTCGATTTCATCGGCGGGCTCGAGATGGGCGCGGTGCCGCTGGCCGGCGCGCTGGCGCAGATTTCCTGGATCAAGGGCCATCCGATCGCGGCGTTCTTCGTGCGCAAGAAGCCGAAGGAGCACGGCGCCAAGCTCGCGATCGAGGGGCTGCCCAGGGGCGAGACGCTGGAGGGCAAGCGCGTCGTGATAGTCGAGGATGTCACCACCACCGGCGGCTCGGCGATGAAGGCAGTGGAAGCGGTGCGCGAGACCGGCGCCGAGGTGGTGCTGGTGCTGACCATGGTCGACCGCGAGGAAGGCGCCGACGACACTTTTGGCGCGGCCGGGCTGCCATTCCGCTCGCTGTACAAGGCGTCGGAGTTCTTGAAGGCTTGAGCGGCTAGACTTTCTCCGCCGTCGTACCCGGGCATCCACGTCTTTGCCGCACCAGAGATCGTGGATGGCCGGGACAAGCCCGGCCATGACGAGGTCCACCCCCGTCCGGCGACACCGCTCCCCCCTCAACCGCTCATTTACCATCCCGCTCTATGGTGAATCATGTGCTGAGACCTGATGGTCCCGGCCGGTTGGGTAGCGTCGGGTGGAGTAAGCGTTTGCGTACAGTCATGTCCCATGCGCGCCGGAATCGCGCGATGCTCGTAGCCGCGACACTGGCAGCACCGCTGCTTGCAGCTCCGGCCCCGGTTTCGGCCGAAGGCCTGTTCGATTTCTTCTTCGGCGGAATGCAGCAGCAGCAGCAGCAACGGCCCCAGCGTGAGGTGCCGCAGCAGGCGAGCTCTTACGCCGATCCCTTCACCGGCCAGCAGAATGCCGCGAGCCCGCAATACGTGCCGCCGACACGTTCGGCCGCAGCCGGCGGCTCGGGACCGGCGTTCTGCGTGCGCAGCTGCGACGGCAAATATTTTCCGCTGATGCGCGGTCTCACCTCGCCCGCGCAGATGTGTCAGGCCTTCTGTCCTGCGAGCGCGACAAAGATCTATTTCGGCTCCTCGATCGACGGCGCGGCGTCGCAGACCGGCGAGCGCTACGCCGATAGCGAGAACGCGTTCGCCTATCGCAAGGCGCTGCGCGCCGACTGCACCTGCAACGGCCGCGAGCCGGTCGGACTTGCTCCGGTCGATCTGGCGCTGGATTCGTCGCTAAAACCCGGCGACGTGATCGCCACCAGCGACGGCCTCGTCGCCTATACCGGCATTCGCGTCGGCAACGACCAGGCCGCGGACTTCACGCCGGTCGCCTCCTATCCCGGTCTCACCGCGCAGGTCCGCGCACGGCTCGGCGAGATGAAGGTGGCGCCGGTGCGCGCCGACACGGTGGCGGCGGATGGCCCCGCCACGGAGATCGTGCGCGAGACGCTGCCCGACGTGACGGTGCCGAAAACGCAAAAGCCAGCGAAGCGGGCGGGGCTGGACTGAAATCCTCATGGTGAGGAGCGCGGAACGCGCGTCTCGAACCATGAAGGCCCGGCTGCTACGGCTCGGCCTTCATCCTTCGAGACGCTTGCTGCGCAAGCTCCTCAGGATGAGGGTTGAGACCGTCAACGTCCGATGATCACGCCGATCACGTTCGGCGCCGCCAGATATTTCTCCTCGATCGCCGCGCGCGCGGCGGCGCGGTTGTCTGCCGTGAGCAGGCCGCGCTTCTCGGCCAGGATCATCCAGCAAAACCCCCACCAGTCGGTGAGCATGCCCTGATCGTCGACGAGGTCATAACCCTGCTCGGCGGCGAAGATGCGCGCTTGCGCTTCGTCCAGCGTGTCGAGGAACAGATGGTCCTCGGCAGAAAACAGATCGTCGCTGACGTCGTCGATGGTGTAGCCCCAGATCGACTGGCACACCGCATTGAACTCGCGGTCGAACTGGTCGTCATCGACCGCGTAGCGCCGCGCCGCCTGATGCAGCCGCGACAGCGAGCGCGCGAAATCGGCGATCCTGGTGAGGGCAAACTGGTCGAAGGCAATGGTGGACATGTAGTCCTCGCGAAGTCTGGCGGACGCTAGATATTGTGTCGGCAACGCGCCGAATCACAATGATATATCAAAGACTTGCTAAAGTGTTCTTAATTTGTTCTGACGCTAGGCGCGATTGTTGGAGAGCGTCGTCCTGGCGAAAGCCAGGACCCATTACCCCGGTCAGCGTTGCCCTTGCGAGCTGAGGCCATGAGCGCAAGCAGCTACTACGTCTACATCTTGGCAAGCCGCCACCACGGCACGATCTACCGGCGTGACCAATGACATCCGCGCGCGGCTTGAGCTACATCGTTCGGGTCGCGGCTCGAAGTTCGTGCACAAATACAAGATATTCGGCCTCGTTCATGTCGAAGCCTTCGCAACTCCGCAGGAGGCGATCGCGCGCGAGAAGCAGCTCAAATTCTGGAAGCGGGATTGGAAGATCAAACTGATCGAAGAAGAAAATCCCGATTGGAATGACCGGTCGGGCCTCATCACACAGTCGGGGTAATGGGTCCTGGCTTTCGCCAGGACGACGCCAATTTTGTCGCGAGGCCCTCCTCAATTCGCCGCCGATATCAGCTTATCCCCACACGCGCTCGCATAAAACTTGCCGCCGCATTGGCGCTTGATGGCGGCGCAGCGGGCGGCGGGGGATGCGCTTTGCGGAAGCGTGACGGCGCAGCTCAGGCCGTCGGCGCTGCGGCCCATCTTGCCGGCGGCCAAGGCGGCGCTGGAGGCGGTGATGCAGACGACGAGGAAGGTGGCCGCTGCGATTTCGATCAGCCGTCGCATCACAGGTCTCATCAGAGCTTTCATGGATGTCTCCTCCACACTGATGGCTGAATTGGCCGCCATTCTAGCACCAAATCCACGTTTCCCCGTATGCGTCCGGGTTCCCAAATCGGCCCGTTCCTTGCATAATTTTACGCCAGCGCAGTGCACGGTCGCACCAGCAATGGTTCCGGTACAGAGGCAAGATGCGTAGGGTCAGTAGTGTTCTCGCGACCAGGAAGTGACGACTTTGCAAGATTCATCGTTCCAGCCCAATTTTCCCGCCGCCAACCAGCCCATCGACGAGCTCGCCCTGGCTGAGATCAAGGGCGCGATCCTGGCGAAGCTGCGCCTTGCCATCGGCAAGGATGCGGGCATGGCGACCAAGCACGACTGGTACCAGGCCGCCGCGCTGGCGCTGCGCGACCGCATCGTGCATCGCTGGCTCACGGCCGAGAAGCACAGCTACGATGCGGGACGCAAGCGCGTCTACTATCTCTCGCTCGAATTCCTGATCGGCCGCCTCTTCAGCGACGCGCTGAACAATATGGGGCTGCTGAAGATCTTCGAGGTCGCGCTCGGCGATCTCGGCGTCTCCTTGCCTGAGCTGCGCAAATGCGAGCCGGACGCGGCGCTCGGCAACGGCGGCCTGGGCCGTCTCGCCGCCTGCTTCATGGAAAGCATGGCGACGCTGTCGATCCCCGCGATCGGCTACGGCATCCGTTATGATTACGGCCTGTTCCGCCAGATCATCAATCAGGGCTGGCAGCAGGAATACCCGGACGAATGGCTCGGCTTCGGCAACCCCTGGGAATTGCAGCGGCCCGAAGTGATCTATGACATTCGCTTCGGCGGCGGTGTCGAGCACGTCGAAGACAAGGGCCGGGATCGCGCGATCTGGCATCCGTCCGAGACCGTGCAGGCGATGGCCTATGACACGCCGATCGTCGGCTGGCGCGGCCAGCACGTCAACGCGCTGCGGCTGTGGTCGGCACGTTCGCCCGATCCGTTGAAGCTCGACGCCTTCAACACCGGCGACTATGTCAGCGCCAGCGCCGAGCAGTCGCGCGCGGAAGCCATTTGTAAATTCCTCTATCCGAACGACGAGAGCCCGGCGGGCCGCGAGCTGCGCCTGCGCCAGGAATATTTCTTCGTCTCGGCTTCGCTGCAGGACCTAATCAAGCGGCATCTTGCGTCGGACGGCCAACTCCGCAGCCTGTCGAGCAAGGTCGCGGTGCAGCTCAACGACACCCATCCGAGCCTCGCCGTCACCGAGCTGATGCGGATCCTGATCGACGACCACAATTTCCGTTGGGACGAGGCCTGGAAGATCACGGTCGCCACGCTGTCCTACACCAACCACACGCTGCTGCCCGAAGCGCTGGAGACCTGGCCGGTCGAGCTGTTCGAACGGCTGTTGCCGCGGCATCTCGAGATCATCTACCGCATCAACGTGCAGCATCTCGCGCTCGCAGAGGCGCGCGCCCCCGGCGACATCGACTTCCGCGCCTCGGTCTCGCTGATCGACGAGCGGAGCGGGCGGCGCGTGCGCATGGGCCAGCTCGCCTTCGTCGGCTCGCACCGCATCAACGGCGTCTCGGCGATGCATTCGGACCTGATGCGAGAGACCGTGTTCCACGATCTCAACCATCTCTATCCCGGCCGCATCACCAACAAGACCAACGGCATCACCTTCCGCCGCTGGCTGATGTTGGCGAACCCGAAGCTGACCGATCTGTTGCGCGAGACCTGCGGCGATGCCGTGCTCGACGATCCGACGCAGCTCAGCCTGATCGAGGCCCGCGCCAGCGACGTCGAATTCCAGAAGAAGTTCCGCGCCGTCAAACATCACAACAAGACCGCGCTGGCGCGCCTGATCGGCGAGCGGCTCGGCATCAAGGTCGATCCGACCGCGCTGTTCGACGTGCAGATCAAGCGCATCCACGAATACAAGCGCCAGCTCCTCAACGTCATCGAGACCGTCGCGCTCTACCAGGCGATCAAGGACGATCCCAACGGCAATTGGGTGCCGCGGGTGAAGATCTTTGCGGGCAAGGCTGCGGCGAGCTACCGTTACGCCAAGCTGATCATCAAGCTGATCAACGACGTTGCGGAAGCCGTCAACAACGATCCCGCGATCGGCGGCAAGCTCAAGGTCGTCTTCCTGCCCGACTACAATGTCAGCCTTGCCGAGGTGATCATTCCCGCAGCCGACCTGTCCGAGCAGATCTCGACGGCCGGCATGGAAGCCTCCGGCACCGGCAACATGAAGCTGTCGCTGAACGGCGCCCTCACCATCGGCACGCTCGACGGCGCCAACATCGAGATCCGCGACCATGTCGGCGCGGAGAACATCGCGATCTTCGGCATGGAAGCCGGCGACGTCATGATCCGGCGCAAGCAGGGGCTGGACGCTTCCGACGTGATCCGCAATTCGCCAAAGCTCCAGCGCGCCATCAACGCGATCGGCGCCGGCGAGTTCTCGCCCGGCGATCCCGGCCGCTTCGAATCGATCGCGCACGCGCTGCGTTATCTCGACCATTACATGGTCAGCGCGGACTTCGATTCCTATTACGAGGCGCAGCGCAGCGTCGATGCGCGTTGGCAGGTGGCGCCGGCCTGGACCCGCGCCTCGATCCTCAACGTCGCGCGCATGGCATGGTTCTCCTCCGACCGCACCATCCGCGAATACGCCGAGGAGATCTGGAACGTGCCGGTGAATCCGACCACACCGCTGCTGCCGACCCTGCGCGACGTCGCGGGCTGATTTTCCGCTGCGTGAAATCGGTTACCCGCGAGATAATTGCACAAGCCGGCGGCGGGCGTGATATGACGTCCGTCATTGAACGCCGGATCAAACGATGCACGCCAAGCTCCCGCACCCTTTCGACGACGCCACCCGCGTCACCGCCGGTGACTCGAGCTGGCAGGGACACACCAGCGACGACTATTGGGCCTTTGTCGGCCCGTTCGGCGGCGCCACTGCTGCGACCATTTTGCGTGCGCTGATCGAGCATCCGGAACGTGCCGGCGATCCGCTGGCGCTCACCGTGAATTACTGCGCGCCGATCGCGAAGGGACCGTTCGATCTCGACGTGCGGCTGGTGAAGGCCAACCGCTCCAGCCAGCACTGGAGCGTCGAACTGTCGCAAGGCGGCGGCGAGGTCGCAACGCTCGCCACCGCCGTATTCGCCGAACGCCGGCCGTCCTGGGAGCACAGGGTGGCGCAATATCCCGATGCAAAGCCGTTCGAACAGACGATGCCGTTCCCGAAGATCGCGGCGTCCTGGGCCAACCAGTATGAATTCCGCTTCGTCGAGGGCGAGATGCGGATCGGCCCGCCGCGGGCCGAGCTCGCCAGCACTTACTCAAAGCTCTGGATCAGTGATCGCGAGCGGCGCAAGCTCGACATGCCGTCGCTGATGTCGATGTCGGACGCCTTCTTCGGCCGCATCTTCCACGCGCGGCGCGAGCTGGTGCCGTTCGGCACGGTGTCGCTAACGACGTATTTCCACACCGACAGCGAAGAGCTCGCGGCCGAGGACATCACGCGCGTGCTGGCGACCGCAGATTCAAAAATCATGCACAAGAGCTACGCCGACCAGAACGCCGAGCTGTGGTCGCCGAACGGAAGGCTGCTCGCGACGAGTACGCAGATCGCGTATTTCAAAGCGTAGCTGCTTCCCCTCTCCCCTTGCGGGAGAGGGTGGCTCGTCGCGAAGCGACGAGACGGGTGAAGGGTTCTCTCCGCGAGCGCTTCTCTTGCGGTTGAACGCGCGGAGAGAACCCCTCATCCGGCGCTTCGCGCCACCTTCTCCCGCAAGGGGAGAAGGAAAGATAAAAATGGGCGGCCTCGCGGCCGCCCTTTTCGATTTCAAGCGCGGCGATCTTACTCCGCCGCGAGCTTCACGTCCGGCGCTGCGGCGCGGACTTCGGCGTCGACCTGGGCTTCGAACTTCGCAAAGTTCTTCTGGAACATCCCGACCAGCGCGCGGGCGGTCTTGTCGAACTCGTCCTTGTCCTTCCAGGTGTTGACCGGATTGAGGATCTCGCTCGGCACGCCCGGCAGCGCGGTCGGGACCGCGAAGCCGAAATATTTGTCGGTGCGGAATTGGACGTTGCGAAGCGAGCCGTCGAGCGCAGCGGTGAGCAGCGCGCGCGTCACCTTGATCGGCATGCGCGAGCCCGTGCCGTATTTGCCGCCGGTCCACCCCGTGTTGACCAGCCAGCAGTCGACATTGTGCTGGGCGATCAGGTCGCGCAGCATGTTGCCGTAGACGCTGGGGTCGAGCGGCAGGAAGGGCGAACCGAAGCAGGTCGAGAATTCCGGCTGCGGCTCGTTGCCAAGACCGCGCTCGGTGCCCGCGACCTTGGCGGTGTAGCCCGACAGGAAGTGATACATCGCCTGCGCCGGCGAGAGCTTGGCGATCGGCGGCAGCACGCCGAAGGCGTCGGCGGCGAGCATCACCACGTTCTTCGGCTGCGGCGCGCGGCCGGTGCGCGAGGCGTTCGGGATGAATTCGAGCGGATAGGCCGAGCGCGTGTTCTCGGTTTTTGAGCCGTCGTCGAAGTCGACCACGCGGGTGTCTTCGTCGAGCACGCAATTCTCGAGCACTGCGCCGAAGCGGGTCGAGGCGGCATAGATCTCGGGCTCGGCTTCCTGCGACAGCTTGATGCACTTGGCATAGCAGCCGCCTTCGAAATTGAAGACGCCGTTCGGGCCCCAGCCGTGCTCGTCATCGCCGATCAGCGTGCGGTTCGGATCGGCTGACAGCGTGGTCTTGCCGGTGCCGGACAGGCCGAAGAAGATCGCGGCGTCGCCCTTGGCGCCGACATTGGCCGAGCAATGCATCGGCATCACGCCGCGCTCGGGCAAATAGTAGTTCAGTGTGGTGAAGACCGACTTCTTCATCTCGCCGGCATAATAAGACCCGCCGATCAGCACGATCTTGCGGGCGAAATCGATCGCGACGACGTTCTCCGACTTGCAGCCATGGCGCTTCGGATCGGCGCGGAAGCTCGGCATGTCGATGATGGTGAGCTCTGGCGTGAAGCTCGATAACTCGACCGCCTCGGGGCGGATCAGCAGCGTGCGAATGAACAGCGAATGCCAGGCGAGCTCGGTGAAGACGCGGGTCTTGATGCGATATGCCGGATCGGCGCCGCCGTAGAGGTCCTGCGCGAACAGCGACTTGCCTTCGGCGTGCTTGAGGAAGTCCTGGTAGAGCGTCTCGAACTGCTCTGCGGTGATCGACTGGTTGCCGGCCCACCACATCTTCTTGTCGGTGGTGGCATCACGCACCGTGAATTTGTCCTTGGGGCTGCGGCCGGTGAACTCGCCTGTGTCGGCGCAGAGCGCGCCATCGGCCGACAGCACCGCCTCGCCCGCGGAGAGCGAGTATTGATAGAGTTGCGGCGCACCGAGGTTCCAGTGAACCTGCTTGAGATTCTTTAAGCCGAATTTGTCGGCGCCGAAGGCACCGTTGCGCACGCCCGTCTCTTGCACGAAAAATCCTCCTAGAACCCACTCAGCGCGATCATGCTTGGCGCCGCCGCGGTCACCGTGATTACAGGCCGTTCGGCCTCGGTTGGAACGACCTAATACTGATGAACGCAGGCGTTGCCAAGCTGATCCCTTAGGATTTGGTTTATTCAAGGACCGCGCCAAACGTCGCGCATGTCAGCTCTGAGCAGGTGCGTCAAAAAATCGACAATGATCGCGCAACCAAATGCGCGCTTCGGCGTTTCCCAAGGTTGTTGCGACGCACAATTCCGAAGACAGTCGCAGCGAAAATTCCAAGCCCACCCTATCTTACCGCGCCTTCGCCGATGAGCGCGAAGGGCCCCCACATCGCAGGATAGGCGTTGCGCGGTGACGAGGTGTCGTCAACGTAGGTTAACATCGCGCGGCGCAAGGCTTCGGCACGCCCCATTTTTGGTTCGTTTTTGAGCAGCTCGAAAGTCATCGTGGTCAGGCGGGTGGCAGCTTCCGAATCCACGGCCCAATGCGAGACCAGGAGTGCGCGCGCACCGGCGTAGAAGAACGAGCGCGCCAGTCCCGACAGAGCCTCGGCGCCCGGCTTGTCGCCTGCAATGGTATTGCAGGCCGACAGCACAACCCAATCCGCATTGAGCTTGAGCTGAGCGACTTCACTTGCAGTGAGGAGACCGTCGTCGAGCTCTGTCGGCTGATCGGGAATGGAGAGCGCGAGCGAGGGCTCACCCAGTCCCTTGATGTCGCCGGCAACGAGGCCGTGGGTGGCAAAGTAGATGATGCCGTATTGAGCAAGCGCTGCACGCTTGAGCGTCGTCTCGCTGGCGTCGCGGCCGAGATGAATATCGGCCTCGGCAGCGCCGACATCCCTGGCCACCGCGTTCAACTCGTCGGCGGTGTCGGGCAGTTGCGGCAACGCCTGCGCAAGCCGCGCGCGATCGACGCCGGCACCGCGCCAGAAATCGCTATAGGCAATGGTCGCGATGCTGCGCGCGGCGACCTTGCCGTTCGCGGCGCGCCGCTCGGCGGGCGCTTCCAGTGCAGGATTGAACACGGGATCGCCGAAGCCGGTCATCGGCTTCACGCTTTGGTCCCGACGCGCAAAGGCCCGCAACGATTTCAGACTGACCACCGACGGCAGCACCGAGACGGCCTGACGCCGCAGCAGCCAGGCAGCGCTGCGATAGCCTTCGAGCGTGTCGGGGATCGCAGCCTGCGGCTTCTCGGTGACGAGCAGATGAAACGGTAATGCGGTCAGCGCAGCCGACGGCACCACCAGCAGGCTGCGCTTGTCCTTTGTCAACGCATCGACCGGACCGAGCAGCGCGACATGGAGTTCGTTGGCGAGCGCGAGATCGAACAATCCGGATTTGCCGGAGGCATCGCGCGCCTTGCCGACGTCGAGTCCCTTGCGGAATGCCGTCACCTTCTGCGTCAGCGCATCCGCGCCGAGTGGGATGGCCATCCAGTCGACGCCCTCGCGCGTGATCGCGATGACATAGCTCTGCTTGTCGACGACGGAGTAGAGCACCATCGCTTCGTCGGCTGATAGCAGCAGCTGGATGTCCTTTGCCGTCAAGGGCTGGGGATTGGAGAGCGACGCGTAGTCGGGAAACTCGACCGCGAGCGTCTTCTGCAAGCCCGCACGCTCGTTGGCAATCGTTGCAATCCGCGCGCGGCTGCGCTGCTCGGTTGCGAGATCGCGCTGCGCGGATTGCTTCGACACTGCGGTGACGATCGCCTTGTCGAGTGCCTCGGATTCAGCCGCAAGATCCTGGTCCCGGCGAACCAGCTCGGCGAGCCGGTCGCTGCCGGCGGCAAGCCGAACCGCGAGCTTGTTCACGGCGGATGCGGCGGAGGATTGTGTGCCGCGCTGGATCGCGGCGAGGGCCTCGTCCAGCGCCTTGTCGCCGGGCAGCAGATCTTGTTGGCGTGCGGCAAACAGGACCGGCAACACGACGCGCAACTGGGCGCGATCGCCCCGAAGCGTCCTTTCCGCGAACGGCAATGCGTCCGCGGTGCGCCCGGCCACGTAGAGGAAATAAGCGAGATTGCTGGTCGAGGTCATGACCTCGGGATGATCAGGCCCAAGCGCGCGTTCGCGGATGAGCAGCGCGCGGCGATAGAGCGGCTCGGCGTCGCCGTAGCGCTGCTGGTGCTCGTAGAGGCCTGCGAGATTGTTCAGCGAGCGGGCGACGTCGGGATGATCCGGTCCCAGCACCTTCTCGCGGATCGCGAGCGAGCGCTTGATCGGCGCTTCCGCGTCGGCATCGCGGTTGAGATCGCGATAGACCTGGCCGAGATTGTTCAGGACCGTCGCCACCGCCGGATGCTCGGGGCCGCCGGCCTTCTGATAGATCGCGAGCGCCCGCTGAAACAACGGTTCGGCGTCTGCATAGTGCTGCTGCTTCACATAGAGCGTGGCGAGATTATTGAGCGACTGCCCGACATCGGGATGCTCGCGCGACAGCCCCTTCTCGCGAACGGCGAGCGCTCGCCTGAACAGCGGCTCGGCCTCGGCGTAGCGGCTCTGCCGCTGGTAAAGCGCGGCGAGATTGCTCAGTTCGGCTCCAATCAACGGGGTTTCGAGACCGAGCGACTTTTCCATCAGCATGATGGCGCGCTTGTAGAGCGGCTCCGCCAGATCGTCGTGGCCCTGACCGGCATGAACCTGGCCGAGGTTGTTCAGCGCGGCGGCGAGGTCGCGACCGGTGTCGCTCTTCTCCAGGCTCGCGACCATGCCTTGCGCCAACGGCAGTGCTTCCGAATATCTGCCGGCGCTCATGAGTGCGTTGATCCGCTCGCCCTCCGCGGCGAGACCTTTCTGAGCAAGGCTTGTCTGGGCAAGGCTGGGCGTGACAAACGATGCGGTGATCGCGAGCGTCAAACCCGCAACCAGCGTCAGTCTATTCCATTCTGCCATGACGCTCTCGCCGCCGCCTTCTGACCAATTATGGTCTTGGGTCGCGGCGATGGGCAGCAGCGTTCAACCTTTTGCGCTCTGGTCCATCCTGGTGCGCGCTTCGCCGACGAGGCGAACCAGCATCTTGCGCAGCAAGGTGCCATCAGTAACCCGCTCCGGGAAGTCCAGCCGCAAGGCGGTCTGGCCGTCCTGCATGTCGAGGCCCTCCGGATCGCAGCCGGTGCAGCGCCAGTCGCCCGCGGCAGCGCCCAGCAGTTTTGTTGCATAGAGGCCCATGGCCTCGCGGTGGTGGGCATTCATGTGCTCTACCGCGCCCTGCTCCGCCGCCAGCAAGTCCTCGGCCCCCGTGAGGTCCGTCAGGAATTGCTCCGGCTTGAGATCGACGATCCGGCCGAAGCCGGCGACCAGATGGGTTCCCGTAGGTCGGATCCGAAAGAAAGAAAAATCCTTAAACGAAACAAAGGCTTCCGCTGAGGGATGAGCATTGAGATACCGTCGCCGGAGCAGATCCTTGTCCGCATCGGCCGGCTCGGCATGGCCGGACAGCATGATTCGGGCACCTTCCAGCGGATCGCCCGCCGCCCGCTCATCCAGCATCAGGGACACCCTGCTGTCGGCCAGGATGTTCCTGGTGTGCACGGCCAATCCTGAGATCAGCAGGATCGGAGAGCCATCCGGATGGCTCGCCAGATTGACCAGGGAACAATAGGGATCGCCGCTGCCGGCCATCAATGTCGCCAGGGCCCCCTGCCGTGACCGCCGCAGCAGCGATTTGGCGAGCTTTCCGGGGTCGAAATCGGAGGTCGGTTGCATCGGCTTTCTCGGGTCAGGTGGTTGCATGGAGGGCCTTTTTTCGGGTAAACCGGGGCCCGGTTATGGGTCGAGATGCGGCGAATCTGCCGTGTTTCGTGGAACTTGGTCACACTTCAGCCTAGCTTGCATTGCTCGGTGACAAGGTTCGAATGCCAACATCGGCACCCATGTATGCGGCGCATCAGTGGATTGCTCGCCGTTTTCAAGCCACGACCCAAACGGAAAGCAGAAAGCAGAGGCTCATGCCCACAATCGCTTTGGTCGACGACGACCGCAACATTCTCACATCCGTCTCGATCGCGCTGGAGGCCGAAGGCTACCGCATCATGACCTATACCGACGGCGCCTCCGCGCTCGACGGTTTCCGCACCACCCAGCCCGATCTTGCCATCCTCGACATCAAGATGCCGCGCATGGACGGCATGGAGACGTTGCGCCGGCTGCGGCAGAAATCCGATCTGCCGGTGATCTTCCTGACCTCCAAGGACGAAGAGATCGACGAGCTGTTCGGCCTCAAGATGGGCGCCGACGACTTCATCCGCAAACCGTTCTCGCAGCGCCTGCTGGTCGAGCGCGTCAAGGCGGTGCTGCGCCGCTCGGCGCCGAAGGATCCGACCGTCACGCCGAAGGAGAACGACGCCAAGGCGCTCGACCGCGGCCTGCTGCGCATGGATCCTGAACGGCACACCTGCACCTGGAAAAATGAGCCGGTGACGCTGACCGTCACCGAATTCCTGATCCTGCAGGCGCTCGCGACCCGGCCCGGCGTGGTGAAGAGCCGCAACGCGCTGATGGACGCCGCCTATGACGACCAGGTCTATGTCGACGACCGCACCATCGACAGCCACATCAAGCGGCTGCGCAAGAAGTTCAAGGTCGTCGACAACGAGTTTGAGATGATCGAGACGCTCTACGGCGTCGGCTACCGCTTCAAGGAAGCCTGAGGCGCGCGCGCCTCCACGAAAGACCGAGAGCATCGCCGGTTCTGATTCCATCGGGACCGGGATGGCTCTAGGATGCGGGGACCTTCGCACGAGCTGTCCTAACGCGGGCGTGAGCATTGCTTGACCGAACGCAGCCTGACGAGAACCAGAACGCCGAGGACGTCACCGCCCGCGGCGCTCCGGATCAATTGGCCGATGACAAGCCGGCGGTGCGGGGCTGGCGTCCGCTGAACTGGCTGAAACGCGCCGGGCAGTTCTTCTTCGCGCTGTCCTTCTCGAGCCTGACCCGCCGCATCGTTTCGCTCAACCTCGCCGGCCTCGTCGCGCTGGTGGCGAGCATCCTCTATCTGTCGCAATTCCGCGCCGGCCTGATCGACGCGCGCGCGCAGAGCCTGCTGGTGCAGGCGGAGATCATCGCCGGCGCGATCGCGGCCTCCGCGACGGTGCAGACCAACGCCATCACCATCGACCCCGACCGGTTGCTCGACCTCAAGCCGGGCGAGACCTATGGCGGGTCGGACGAGTATTCCCCGCTGGATTTTCCGATCAATCCGGAGCGCGTGGCGCCGGTGCTGCGCACGCTGATCTCGCCGACCAAGACGCGCGCCCGCATCTACGACCCGAACGGCAGCCTGTTGGTCGACAGCCGCAGCCTCGATACCGTGGTGCGCTTCCCCCTGCCGTCAGTCTCCGCCGAGAAGCCGGGCATGGTCGAACGCGGCATGGTCGCGGTTCGTACTTGGCTCAATCGCGGCGACCTGCCGCTCTATCGCGAGCTCGGCCCCGAGAACGGCAATGGCTATGCGGAGGTGGGCGACGCGCTTCAGGGCCAGAAGCGCTCGATGGTGCGGGTCAATGCGCGCGGCGAGGTGATCGTCTCGGTCGCGGTCCCCGTGCTGCGCTCGCGCGCCATCCACGGCGCGCTGATGCTGTCGACGCAGGGCGACGACATCGACCAGATGGTCACCGCGGAGCGCCTCGCGATCCTCAAGGTGGGCGGTGTCGCCGCCGCGGTCATGATCATGCTGTCGCTGCTGCTCGCCAGCACGATCGCAGGTCCGGTCCGCCGGCTCGCAGACAGCGCCGAGCTGATCCGCCGCCGCATCAGGACCCGGGTCGAAATTCCCGACTTCACACGTCGTCGCGACGAGATCGGCCATCTCTCCGGTGCGCTGCGCGACATGACCAGTGCACTCTACAGCCGCATCGAAGCGATCGAGATGTTCGCCGCCGACGTCGCCCACGAATTGAAGAACCCGTTGACCTCGTTGCGCTCCGCGGTCGAGACGTTGCCGCTGGCGCGCAACGAGAACAGCCGCGCGCGGCTGCTCGAGGTGATCGAGCATGACGTCAAGCGGCTCGACCGGCTGATCTCGGACATCTCCGACGCCAGCCGCCTCGATGCCGAACTGCAGCGCCAGGATGCGATCCCGGTCGACCTGCGCCGCCTGCTGACGACGCTCGTCTCCGTCGCCAATGAAACCAAGCTCGGCCATGACGTCGCGGTCGAAATGCGTTTCGAGGGTCGCAGCCCGACCGACAATTTCGCCGTGACCGGCCACGATTCGCGGCTCGGACAGGTGGTCTCCAACCTGCTCTCGAACGCACAGTCCTTCTCCGAGCCCGGCAACAAGGTGCGCCTCACCTGCCGCCGCGTGCGCGGAGAGATCGAGATCGTGGTCGACGACGACGGCCCCGGAATCCGCGACGACGCGCTGGAGCGCATCTTCGAGCGCTTCTACACCGACCGACCTCATCAGGGCTTTGGCCAGAACTCCGGCCTCGGCCTGTCGATCTCCAAGCAGATCGTCGACGCGCATGGCGGACGCATCTGGGCGGAGAACCGTCCCGGCCCGGCGGACGAGGACGGCGCGCCTAGTGTCGTCGGCGCGCGCTTCGTGGTGAGGCTGCCGGCGCTATGAGCGACGGCGGCCCCAGCATTCACGCCTCGGCAGTCAAGGTTGGAGATCGGGCGGTGCTGATCCGCGGGCCCTCGGGCTCCGGCAAGTCGCGCCTTGCCTTCGATTTGATCATGGCGGGACGTAGCGGCGTGCTCGAAAGGGCCGTTCTGATCGGTGATGACCGTGTCCATCTGGCGACACTCGGCCGCGAAATTGAGGTCCGCCCCGCTCAGCTCCTGGCCGGCCTGATCGAGATCCGGGGGCTGGGAATCCGCCGCTGCGACTTTGTGGAGCATGCGACCGTCGGCCTCGTGGTCGATCTGGACGCCGCGGATGCGGAGCGACTGCCGCCGGCAGAATCTTTGAAAACAGTCATTTTCGGTGTCGAAATACCGCGAATACCTGTGGGCCGCGACTATTTGCCCCTCCCTCTGGTTGTCGCGGCCTTGACCACTACCAAGAGTTCATCTTCCGTTAACCCTTCAGCCGATTGTTTGAAGGGAAATGGTAACCATATGAACCCCACACTCGCGACCGAATAGACCGGCGCAGCTCCCCTTATCCATCCGTCTAGATTCAGGGAGATACGCAACATCCCCTCTTGCGCGGGGGCTCTGGATGGTCAAAGTGGCGCGTTCGTGCGGTGCACCAAAAGCGCCCGCGAGGAGTTTTCCGATGATTGGTCTAGTACTTGTGACCCACGGGCGCCTTGCCGACGAATTCAAGGCAGCGCTTGAACATGTCATGGGCCCACAAAAGCAAATCGAAGCGATCACGATCGGCGCCGAAGATGATTCCGATCTCTGTCGAAGCGACATTATCGAGGCGGTTAACCGCGTCGATTCCGGCGACGGCGTCGCGATCCTCACCGACATGTTCGGCGGCACGCCGTCCAATTTGGCAATATCCTGCATGAGCCGGCCGAAGGTCGAAGTGCTCGCGGGCATCAACCTTCCCATGCTGGTGAAGCTCGCCAAGGTGCGCGAGGAGCGTCCGCTCCCCGATGCGATCGCGATGGCCCAGGAAGCCGGCCGCAAATACGTCACCATCGCCAGCCGCGTCCTCGCCGGCAAATGAGCGACGAGGCGCCGCAAGCCGGGACGGGCGTGCCCGCGGGCGCGATCTCCAAGGACCTCCTGATCATCAACAAGCGCGGCCTGCACGCGCGGGCCTCCGCCAAGTTCGTCCAGGCCGTCGAGCGCTTCAACGCGCAGGTCTGGGTGACGCGCGGCGGCGAAACCGTCGGCGGCACCTCGATCATGGGCCTGATGATGCTCGCCGCCGGTCCCGGCACCACCATCACGGTCGCCGCTTCCGGCGACGATGCCGAAGCCGCGCTCGCGGCGATCACCGAACTCGTTGAAAGCAAATTCAACGAGGAAGGGATTTAGGCGGCTCCGCCTCGATCATTTCCCCGGCGGCGCGATGTAGATGTTCCAGCTCATCGACGGACCGGCCTTGCCGTGGGTGAAACGGCGCGTCGTCATGACGATGCGCTCGGCGTTTGGCGCAACTTCGGACACCCATTTCTCGAACGCCGGCAGGCGGCCGTCGGCCGGGTCGAACACGCCGATGAAGCCGTATCGCTTGACGTCATCGGGCGAAATCAACCCGGACCCCCAGGCTTCGAGCGGCGTGAACGCGGCCGGATGATCCGGGCTGTAGAACACCATCGGCTGGATCGACTCCATGGTGCCGGCGACGACCGCCCAGCGCGAGGCGAAGCGCGCGTGCCAGGCCTGCGTCAGCTCGCGTGCGAGATCCGAGCGCGCGCCATAAGTCGCCGTGTTGCCGGCATTGGCCGCCATCTCGCGCGCGGCGATCCACGGCGAGGCAATGAGCGTGGCAACGCTGAGCACGAGCCAGATCGCGACAATGTTGAACAGCGCCGCACTCTGCACCCGCAACGCCGGGATCGCGACCAGCGAGAGCGGCACCAGAAAGAACAGCGAGATGCCCCAATCGGTCTTCATGTAGATGCTGAAGGCCAGCGCGCCGAGCGCCGGGCCGACCGCGACGATGATCTGGATAATCCAGACGTTGCGCGCCTGCGAAGGGTTCACGCTCACATTCGCGCCGCGCGCCCAGGCCCGCGTGACGATGCGCAAGGGCGCACGCAGGAGCAGCCTGAACCAAGGCGGCACCAGCGCCATCGCCAGTGCAGCCAGCGCCACCGGCAATGCCAGCAGCGCGACATTATGCAGGGCATAGCCGGCCACCAGCTGATGCACCTGGCCGCTGTCCTCGAGGCTGTAAGTATCGCCCGCATAGGTCAGCGGCACGAAATGCGCGTCCGCCAGCCAGACGATGTGCGGGATCATCGCCACCACCATCGACGCGATCGCAACCCATGGCGCCGGCGACGACAGGAATCTCATCCGCTCCGGATGGATCAGCGCGGCGAGCCCGATGGCGCCGATCATGGTCAGCACCCAGTATTTGGTCATCAGCGCCAGCGCGCCGGCAAGGCCGAGCAAGATCCCGGATTGCCAGCTCCGCTTCTCGAACGCATTGAGATAAGCGAGCACGAGGAGCGGCAAGGTGACGAGCTGGAGCAGATCGGGATTGTACTTGAAACCCTTGAAATTGAAGATCGGGTAGAGCGCGACCATCACCACGACCAGGAACGCGCGCCGCGCATCCACGACGCGTAGCGCGATGAGCCAGCAGATCACCATACCGGTGCTGACGGTCGTCATCGCCAGCGCATAGGTCGCCCAGTCCGTCGGCGGGAACAATGTGAACCAGAGGCCGGCGACCCAGCCGGACAGCGGCGGGTGCTTGCCGTAGCCCCAGAGGAATTTCTGGCCCCAGCCCCAGGCTTCCGCGACGTCCATGTGAACGTCCTGCGCGGCCTTGAGATTAATCAGGATGAAGGTCCAGAGCACCGCATGCAGGATGGCGAGCTGGATCACCAGCCACAGGCGCGCCTCGGGGCGGGTCGCGCTGGCAACCAGCCAGGCCCGAAAGCGGGCATAGCTCACCCGGGTCTTCGCGCGCGCTCGGGCAGACGGGATCGAGGTCGTCGACATGGGCCTGGACATCAGGCGTTGCGTAGCGCGTTTCGGGCTGTCGTGGAATCAGCTTGGCGTGAACAAAGGCCCTGAAATTACAGCAATATGGTTGCCGCACGGGGATGTGAGTGGTATCCCGCGCCCATGACGACCGTCCCCATTTCCAACATCCGCAATTTCTCCATCGTCGCCCATATCGACCATGGCAAATCGACGCTGGCCGACCGCCTGATTCAGATGACCGGCGGCCTCACCGACCGCGAAATGGCGGGCAAGGAGCAGGTGCTCGATTCCATGGACATCGAGCGTGAGCGCGGCATCACGATCAAGGCGCAGACGGTGCGCCTCGCCTACCGCGCCAAGGACGGCAAGGATTACATCTTCAACCTGATGGACACGCCCGGCCATGTCGACTTCGCCTACGAAGTCTCGCGGTCGTTGGCGGCCTGCGAGGGTTCCCTGCTGGTGGTCGACGCCAGCCAGGGCGTCGAGGCGCAGACGCTCGCCAACGTCTACCACGCGCTCGATGCGGGGCATGAGATCGTTCCGGTCCTGAACAAGGTCGACCTCCCCGCCGCAGAGCCCGAGAAGGTCAAGCAACAGATCGAGGACGTCATCGGCATCGACGCCTCCGAGTCCGTGATGATCTCGGCCAAGACCGGTCTCGGCGTGCCCGACGTGCTGGAGGCGATCGTCACCCGCCTGCCGCCGCCGAAGGGCGACCGCGAAGCGACGCTGAAGGCGCTGCTGGTCGACAGCTGGTACGACGTCTATCTCGGCGTGGTGGTGCTGATCCGCGTCGTCGACGGCGTCATGAAGAAGGGCAGCCGCGTCCGCATGATGGGCACGGGTGCGGCCTATGACATCGAGCGCGTCGGCTTCTTCACCCCGAAGATGACGCAGGTCGACGAGCTCGGCCCCGGCGAGATCGGCTTCATCACCGCCGCGATCAAGGAAGTGGCCGACACCCGCGTCGGCGACACCATCACCGACGACAAGAAGCCTGTCACCGAGATGCTGGCGGGCTTCAAGCCGGCCATTCCCGTGGTGTTCTGCGGCTTGTTCCCCGCCGACGCCGACGACTTCGAGACCTTGCGCGCGGCGATGGGCAAGCTGCGCCTCAACGATGCCAGCTTCTCCTACGAGATGGAGACCTCGGCCGCACTCGGCTTCGGCTTCCGCTGCGGCTTCCTCGGGCTGTTGCACCTGGAGATCATCCAGGAGCGTCTGTCGCGCGAATTCGATCTCAACCTGATCGCGACCGCGCCGAGCGTGATCTACAAGATGAGCCTGACCGACGGGCAGGAAATCTCGATCCACAATCCTGTCGACATGCCTGATGTGGTCAAGATCGCGGAGATCCAGGAGCCCTGGATCGAGGCCACGATCCTCACGCCCGACGAATATCTCGGCAGCGTGCTCAAGCTGTGCCAGGACCGCCGCGGCGTGCAGAAGGAGCTGACCTACGTCGGCTCCCGCGCCATGGTGAAATACGATCTGCCGCTCAACGAGGTCGTGTTCGACTTCTACGACCGCCTGAAGTCGGTCTCCAAAGGCTACGCCTCGTTCGACTATCATCTCACCGACTACAAGCCGGCCGATCTGGTGAAGATGCAGATCCTCGTCAACAACGAGCCGGTCGACGCGCTCTCGATGCTGGTCCACCGCACCCGCGCGGAGGGGCGCGGCCGCGCCATGGTCGAGAAGATGAAGGATTTGATCCCGCCGCACATGTTCCAGATCCCGATCCAGGCGGCGATCGGCGGCAAGGTGATCGCCCGCGAGACGGTGCGTGCGCTGCGCAAGGACGTCACCGCAAAGTGCTACGGCGGCGACATCACGCGTAAGCGCAAACTTCTGGAGAAGCAGAAGGAAGGCAAGAAGAAGATGCGGCAGTTCGGCAAGGTCGACATCCCGCAGGAAGCCTTCATCGCCGCGCTGAAGGTGGATAGCTGAGGCGAAGGCCTAGCCCGGCTCGAGCGAAACAACACAGGTCCGGTAGGGATGTTTGGGGCCGGATAACAAAAAACGCGAAAACAACCCCATGCACAGTAGCCGGCACGTTGTTGGCACAAGGTTTTTCCAACTTCCGATTTTACGAATCCTGTTTGACTCGTCGGGCAAAACAGGAGCATGACGGCATCATGGCAGCGGTGCGGTCGGCAGGCGGCGATGTCCCATCAAAGCAAACCAGTCGTGCTCGTGGCCCGAATACCGGCAGAGGGTATCGCGAACTTTCGAGCCTACAAGGGCGCGGTTCTGCCGCTATTGCCCGAGTTCAACGGACGTCTGGACCGTCGGCTTCGAACTCCGGATGGCAGCATCGAGATGCACATCGTCAGCTTCGCATCCGATGAGGACTTTCAAAACTATCGGAATGACCCTCGGCGGACAGGTCAGGCCTCGTTGCTGGAAAAATCAGCAGCCAAGCTGGAAGTGTTTCCGATAGCGGACGTCTGACGGACCTCACGCGAGGTCTTCGGTGCGATTGGAAGAACACCGGCTCGACGAGGCATCGGTGCACATTCCGGTCATTTGGACCAACGCCCGATCAGCTCGTAGGATGGGTTGAGCTCTTGCGAAACCCATCGGCCGACGAGCGCTGTCTGGAAGTTTGATGGGTTTCGCTTGCGCTCTACCCATCCTACGAGCATCAGGCGAATTGCTTCTACGCCGGAGGCAACGTCACCCCTGTGAACTCGCCCAGCTTGTCCAGAAGCCGCTCCTGAAAATCGGGATCGGTCGCTTCGTGGGCCGGCTCTTGTTGCCGGAGGTCATGCCAGTAACGACCGCTGACCAGGGCGGCGGGATCATCGCTCACGGCCAGCCAGGTCTGCGTCCGTTGTCCGGTGGCCACGCCGACCGGCGCTCCGGCACCGCCCATTTTGGTGCGTACCCAGCCGGGATCGACGGCGTTGCTCAGCACCTGCGGCCAACGCCGCGCCAAGGCAAAGGTCAGTGCGACCATGTGCAGCTTGCTCTCGGCGTACGCCTTGGCCGGATCCCAGGTTCGCCTCGTCCAGTCGAGATCGCCTAGCGATCCCTCTCCGCCACGATGTAGTCCGCTGCTGAGATACACCAGCCGATCGGGGCGTTTCATCAGGGCGGTGAGCAAATAGGGCGCGAGCGTGTTGACCGCCAGGGTGGTGGCGTGGCCTTCGGGCGTCGGGCCGCGGCTGCGCTCGGTATAGACGCCGGCGTTGTGGATGACCGCGTCCATTCGTCCGATCGCGTTGACCTGATCTGCCACATGCCTCGTCTGGGCGGCGCTCTTGAGATCGCCGATCACGACCCGTGCGGAATGCGAGTCAAGCTCGGAGATTGCCGCCGCACGTTCCGCCGATCGTGCGTGCAGGACGATTTGGTGGCCCTGTTCGAGGAGAGACTGGGCAGCTGCGCGGCCCAGACCGTCCGTGCTGCCCGTGATGAAGACGATTGCCATTGCCACTCCTGTCCGATCCCCGCTTCGGCGCCTCCGTCGAAGCCTCAAGGAGAATGCAACATGTTCGACTGATCATGCCGTGCGCAGGTCGCTGCGAACGAAGACATCACAACCAAACAATCTTCCGGGATGCGCATTAACATCCGATAAGTTGGGAATGACCGCATGTCGAATTTCGTCATGCTGCTGGTCGAGGATGACTCGCTCCAGCGCGAAGTTCTATCCGACCTCCTCAAGGACGAAGGGTTCGAAGTCGTCGAATGTGCCACCGCAGAAGCGGCGGAGCTTATCGTGGCGTCGACGGGCACGGAGCTGCGGGCGCTCATCACCGATCACAACCTCGCAGGGAGAATGACCGGGCTCGAGCTCGCAGAGTACGCTCGCAGTGCCCATCCGGGGCTGAACATCGTGCTGATGTCCGGGACAATGATGGCGCCGCTGCCGCCCAACACGACCTTTTTGCGCAAGCCGTTTGCGCCAGCTCATTTGCTGGCGGCCGTGTAGAACGGGGATTTCCTCGAGGGTCATCCGCCCGAATTTTCCGCGCCGACGGCGTTCTCGCTCTCCGGCACCGTCAGTCGGACGGAGTGACCCTGCCGCATGGCGAGCGATGCCGCCGCAACAGCCGCCTCGAAGGCGGCTTCCTTGGTCTGGTAAGTGTTCCGGATTCCGCCATCGTGGTCGACGTGCCAGGCACCGTCCCTGCCAACAACATCATAGGCTGCGAGGCCCATAGTCTGTCCCTCCTTCATGCGTCCGGTGTTGCCTTGGACGCCTGGGTGCTGCTCACCGGGTCCGACGCCGGGAAACTATCCTTCAAGCCCTTGTCCAACTCGTCGTCCTTGGCCTTGTCGCGTCGGATGCCATGCTTGAGATCTTCCGCGTTCTTGTCCGGCGGCGCCGGATCGAATTTCTCGGTCATGCAAGTGTCCTTTCGCTACCTCAAACGCCTGGAGCTGATGACCGTTCCTCCGAAGGAACCGACGCAGTGGGGGTTTGCTGTTGAATGGCACAACCAGAAAGCGCGCGCAGCACAGTGTTCCTTCATCTCGGTTGCATCTTCTGCTACAACACATCCTGGGATAGCACGACGCATCCCTGCGATCAGGAGAAGGCAATGAAAGCTTCGGTTTTAGCGTTAGGGGGCTTGATCATTTTGTCGATCACATCAGCGAACGCAGCTCCCAAAGCCACGGCCGCCCCGACCACGGCAGCCAGCCCGGTCGCATGTTCCACCTCGGGTGGCGGCTTCGGGAGCTACCCGTCAGGCTGCCGAAACGGAGCAAACTTTAAGTCCTACAATGAATGCAAGGAATCAGGCGTCAAGCGCGGCCGGAGACACGAAGACATGGCGTGGTACTGCAGCGGTCTGGGACTGCAATAGCGAGGGGTCATTGCGCTTTTCACGGAGCGAACCCGGCGCGCCGGCTGGAGCAGGATGGGTTGAGCTCTTGCGAAACCCATCGCTCGACGAGCGCAGTCTAGAAGTTTGATGGGTTTCGCTTCCGCTCAACCCATCCGACGAGCTTTCTCAGTCACCGCTGAGACCTTCTACGCGGCATTGGATTGAGGGCGGCGCGCTATCGATTGAGCGAAGCTCAAGATACCAAAGCCAGTATCGCCTAGCGCCGCGCAGCGAGCACGTTCGAAGGAGGGGTTTGCAACGCTGCGCGCCTCTCGCTGAGGGCATGATCGAACAGTTCGAGCACCAGGCCGAAGGCTGCCAGCTCCTCCTCCTCGATGGCGCCGTCATCGTAGCAGCCGAGCGTTTCCTCGATGATCGCGTCGACCTCCTGCTGCATGGCCAGCAGTTCGTGGTCGAACTCCGCGGTGCGCACCTTGGAAACCAGGGCCAGAATCCTGTTGCGATGGCTGGTGTTCTCGTCCCTTTCGTCCCGATTCAGATATTGACGCAACCAGGCGCCGGCCGAGCCAATGCCGGAGAGAAGCAGGAGCGCAAACCAGAAATAGTCGCCGTACCTGTCGAGGAAGGTGCGCTCGGTCCCGTCGATCACCGCCGCCGCTCCCCGGTGAACCGGCAGCTCGGCTTCCTTCTCGGTGTCCGGCTTGGTGATTTGCGCAGCGCCAGGCACCTGCCTGGCAATTGACTGGCGGAGGGCGAATTGCTGTCGGTAAAAGGCTGACACTGTCGTCTCGGACAAGGCTTTCTGTGCGACGATCAAATGGCTGACACTGACGGTCTCCACCTTGTCATCCGGCCGGGCTGGATTCGCATTGAAAATGCTTGGCGGAATTTCCTCCGATTCATAACGAGGATGCTTTAGGGCGATGGCTTCCGATGCGTCGATCGCGAGAAATTTCGGCTCGCCCCGCGTCCGGGCGGTCGCGGCAATCGCGTCGGCGGTTATCTTGCTGTCGAGCGGACCGACCGCCATGAAGGCGTCGAGGCTCGGGTCCCGCGCCAGCTCCTCGAACTGGCCCGTGCCGAATTGAGTGACCGTGACCTTGTCCGGCTCCACACCGGCGGCGCTCAGGATCACCCTCAGCAACGCGGCGTTCGCCGGGGTCGCGCCGATCACCCCCACCTTGTGTCCCGCGAGATCGGCGACCTCCTTGATTTTCGCCGCCGGCTTTCGCTTGGAGCCCTTGCCCGCCGGTCCCGAAGAAGACCACAGCACGACGAAGTTCTTGCGTAAGATGACGACTGTTTGCGCGTCGGCGGGCATTTCCAGATCGCCGCGACCCACCGCAAGGTCGACCTTGCCGGCACCGAGCAGAGCGAGAGCTTCGGCCGCTCCGGCGGTCGTGATCGGAGACAGCCTCACGGTCCTGCTCTCGTTGACAAAGGCCTCGGTCATCGCCTCGATCACTTTGTGATCGTTGCTTCCCGGCGGTCCGACGGCAATCCGAAGAGTTATCGGCCGCAGCGCGTAATACAATGTACCCGCAGCGGCACCGAAAACGAGAAATCCGATGGCTAAAATCAGCAGTAGGGTCTTCGTCTGTCTCCGCCCTCGGCGGGCTGCGTCACCGCGTTTCATCGGAGCATCAGACGAGGACATTTGCCGCTGCCGGTTGGAGGTCAAAATCGCTGCCTGTTTCGGAACAGTATCATGCTCTTCTGGACAACGATAATGTCCGAGCAGCACCAATAGTTTCTTAGGGCCGGCGTGAGCTCTTCGAGCTTGCGCTATCATCTCCGATTCCGCACTTCACGTAGTGATTGCCGGATTGACGCCACACCACCTTGATCCTCCTCTGCAAATAGATCACCATCGCGCGATTGACCGCTCACGGCAGAATGGGCGAGGAAACGCGCATGTCCGAGCTTCCTGGAGCTGGCCTGACTGAACGGACGCCGTCTGCACCGACCATGCAGATGCTCGCGCACGCGCCGATGAGCGACATCGTCGATGCCCTGGCCGGCGGGCGGATCACCGCGAGGGCACTGGCCGAATTCTATCTTGCCCGCATCGCGGTCTATGACTGCGATGGGCCTAAACTCAACTCGGTCCGCGCGCTCAATCCCGATGCGCTCGCGGGCACGCTCGACGGCACGAGGCCGTCGGTCCAGCGGCCGCTGGCGGGCGTACCGATCCTGCTGAAGGACAATATCGCGACCGGCGACGAACAGCCGACCACGGCGGGCTCGCTGGCGCTCGAGGGCGCGCACGCCAGGGATGATGCCACCATCGTCAAGCTGCTGCGGAGCGCCGGCGCGGTGCTCCTGGGCAAGGCGAACCTGACGGAGTTCGCCAACATGCTCGCGATCGACATGCCCTCGGGCTATTCATCGCTGGGCGGGCAGGTGAAGAACCCCTACGCACCAGGCCTGATGGACGAGCGCGGCATCCCGGTTCTGACCCCAGGGGGCTCAAGCTCGGGTTCGGCCGTCGCGGTGGCAGCCGGACTGTGCGCGGCCTCGATCGGTACCGAAACCTCGGGCTCGCTGCTGTTTCCTGCCAGCCTGAACGGACTGGTCACCGTGAAGCCGACGGTCGGGCTGATCAGCCGTGCCGGCATCCTGCCGCTCGCGCACAGCCAGGACACCGCCGGGCCTATGACGCGCACGGTGCGCGATGCGGCGATGCTGCTGAATGTGCTGGCTGCCAAGGACCCGCTCGACCCAGTGACGCAAGCGCAGCGGCGCCCGGCCGACTACACCGCCGGCCTCGCGTCGGACGCCGTTAAGGGCGCGCGCATCGGCGTGCCGAGCGACCCCGCTGACCCGCTGAACGATTGCTATTACGGCAAGCTGCTGCCCGACAGGTTCAAGCTGATGACCGAAACGATCAAGACGCTGGAAGATCTCGGCGCCGTCATCGTGCGCGCCAACATGCCGACGCTCGGCTGGATCGGTGGGCCGGGCACAACTATGGCGGTGCTCAATTGCAATCCCCTAAGCAGCCAAAAAGGCACGGTCGTGCGGCCGCCGGTCGTCTTCCTTTACGAGTTGAAGAGTGATCTTAATCTCTATCTGAGGGACTGGGCCACCAATACTGACATCAAGACCATTGCCGACGTCGTGGCCTTCAACAACGCGAACGCGGGAAAGGCGCTGCGCTTCGGCCAGGACTTCTTCCTCGCCGCCGACCTGACCAGAGGCGACTTGAGCGAACGTGTGTACAAATCTGCACGTGCCATGGATCTGCTCTCCGCCAAGACGCACGGTATGGACGCCTACATGAACCGGCACGAGCTCGACGCCGTGCTATTCCCAGGCGCAACTGGCGCGGCGATCGCCGCCAAGGCGGGCTATCCCAGCGTCATGGTGCCCGGCGGCTTCATCTCGGGAACGTTCGACGGCAAAGACACGCCTGATTATCCGCTCGGCGTCACCTTCGCAGGGCGCGCCTGGAGCGAGCACAAGCTGCTGCGTCTGGCGTATGCCTTCGAGCAAGCAAGCAACGCTCGCAAGCCGCCGCCGGGCTTGCCCGCGCTGTGATGTCATCCGCGTGCGCGCGAAATTGCGCGACAGCTTGATCCTCCCTGCCAGATAGACCACCATCGCACCACTTACCGCTCACGGCAGAAGGGGCGAGGAAACGCGAATGAACACTATTTCCGGCGTCGATCTGGGCGAACGCGCCCGCGCCATCGCGCCGCTCATCGCGGGCGAGGCTGACGATATCGAGCGGACGCGGCGGCTGACGCCGGCCGTCGTCGACGCGCTGATCGAGAACGGGCTCTATCGCGCGCTGCTGCCGCAGAGTCTTGGCGGGGTCGAAGCGCCGCCGGAAGCCTTCATGCAGATGCTTGAGGAGATCGCCAAGGCCGATGCCTCCACCGCCTGGTGCCTTGGTCAATGCGCGGTCTGCGCGATGATCGCGGCCTCGCTCGACCACGACACCGCGCAGGAGATCTTCAACACGGCGCCGGGCATCCTCGCCTGGGGCGCAATCGCGCATGAGGCGCGCATCGTCGAGGGCGGCTATCGCGTCACGGCGCGCTGGGATTTTGCCTCGGGCTCGCGGCAGGCGAGCTGGCTCGGGGCGCATGTCCGCATCGTCGGCGCCGACGGCACGCCGCGGAAAAATGCCGACGGCTCGGCGGAGGTGCGCACCATCCTGTTTCCGGTCGCCAGCGCCGTGCTGCACGACGTCTGGCAGGCGATCGGGCTCGCCGGCACCGGCACCGATTCCTACGAGGTCGCCGACCTGTTCGTCCCCGAGCGCTTCACCGCGTTTCGTGACGTGCCGTCCGCGCTACGCGAGCAGGGTCCACTTTACAGGATCGGCACCGGCTCGACCTTCAGCCTCGGCTTTGCCGCGGTGTCGCTCGGCGTGGCGCGCGCCACGCTGGATGCCGCGATCGCGCTGGCGCGCGGCAAGCATCAGTCGCTGGCGGCCAGCGCCATGCACGACAACCCGGCGGTCCAGGGCCTGATCGGCCGCACCGAGGGCGACCTGCGGGCCGCGCGCGCCTATCTCTATGCGACCGCAAGCGCGATGTGGCGCGATCTCTGCGCGACCGGCGCGTTCAGCGCGGCGCATCGGAGCTCGGTTCGCCTCGCCGCGACCTGGACCATTCACCAGTCGGCCAAGGTGGTCGACACCGCCTATCACATGGCCGGCGCGACCGCCGTATTCCGCAGCAATCCGTTCGAGCGCCGCTTTCGCGACATGCACGCCATCGCCCAGCAGATCCAGGCGCGCGACACCCATTACGAGGATGTCGGTAAGATGATCCTTTCAGGGGACCGCTGACGTCAACCAGTTGCGAAAGTGCACGCACGCTGACCTATATTGAGTTCGCCATCCGGCGTCTTCGTCGCTGAACCTTGGTGAATTTTCTCCGACTAATTTCCATAGCTACAGGACGACGGCTTTTCCGCCGTGACCGCGCCGACCATATGGAAGCGATAATTCCGAATTGTTTTTAGCGCGCTGCATTTGCGCAAGAGAGGTCCGTTATGGGCCGAACAGCTGGCAGGAAAGTCAGTTGCCATGCCATTCAGGGTCATGCGCCGGGATGGCACCATGGTGGCATGCTCATTGTTGCCACCCTCTGCACCGCATGCACGCTCCTGTTTGCGAGCGAAGCCGTGGCGCAATGCTCGGCGCGAGACGTCCTGCGGAATCAGCTGAAGCTCAAGCAGGCGCCGTCTGATCGGCCGCAAGTCCCAATCAAATCCGCCGTCGATCTCCCCGCGTGGAAGACGATCAGGATCGGGACGTTTGCAAACTTCTTCGCCCTCAGTAACGCTTTGGATGCGGCAGGTTGTGGCATCGGAAACTCGGCCGGCGAAATTCTGGCGCGGCCAACGTTTACCGTTAGCGCCACGAAAACGAGTGTAGAGCTTTTCACGGTGTCGGCAGCCGAACTGGGCTTTCGGACCGACACGGCGTTGCTGGCGGAGATCTATGCGCGCGCCAAACAATTGGGTTTCGGCCTGGCGGCTGCAGAAGTCGGACCACAACTGAGGCTTCAATATTTCGACCAGCCGATCGGCGAGTTTCTCATCATCGGAATGGAGCCAATCGGGACCTGGCAGGGCGCGCCCGTCATCTTGAATGTAGCCAATGGCGGCGCGGGACTCATCCTCATCGGCCAGGATGGCAGTGCCGAGGCACAGATCCCCGCGGCATCCCGGTTCGTATTCGTGCGGTCCCATGAAACCGCTCCTGCCGAGGAGCAAGAGGCCGTAACACTTGTCGGTCGGTGAGCTTCCAGGTTTGGGCATGTCGAGACGCGAGACAACAGGTCAGCATCCTAACTCTAGGCCACCAGCGCGGCGTCTTCCTCGGCACCGTCGATGCCGCGCTGCGCGGCGAGCAGGCTGATGATCTCGGCATTCGGCCGGGCCTTGCTGAACAGAAAGCCCTGGCCTTCGTCGCAGCCTTCGGCACGCAGGCAGCTCAGCTCGGCTTCGGTCTCGACGCCTTCGGCGGTGATGGTGACGCCGAGGCCTTTGCCGAGGCTGACGATGGAGCGGATGATCGCCTGGGCCTCGCGATTGGCGCCGAGATCGCGCACGAAGGACTGGTCGATCTTGATCTTGTCGAAGGGGAAGCTGCGCAGATAGCTCAGGCTGGAATAGCCGGTGCCGAAATCGTCCATCGAGATGCGCACGCCGAGCGCGCGCAGCGCATGCAGCGCCGCCAGCACCTGGGCGCTCTTTTCCAGCAGCAGCGTTTCCGTGATCTCGAGCTCGAGCCGCCGCGGCGGCAGGCCGGAATGCTTCAGCGCATCCGTCACCACCGAAAGCAGATTGCCGCTGCGGAACTGAAGCGGCGACAGGTTGACGGCGACGCGGACGTCGTCCGGCCAGGTCGCTGCGTCGTGACAGGCCCGGCGCAGCATCAGGCCGCCGAGCGGATTGATCAGCCCGGTTTCTTCCGCGACCGGAATGAACTCGGCCGGCGAAACCATGCCGCGCTCGGCATGCGGCCAGCGCACCAGCGCCTCGAAGCCGGTAATGCGGCCGCTCTGGAGGTCGATCAGCGGCTGGTAATACGGCCGCAGGACGTCGTTCTGGATGGCGTCGCGCAGCTCGACCTCGATCTTGCGGCGGGTCTGCGCTTTCGCATCGAGCGCCGCCTCGAAGAACGCGAACGAGCCGCGCGCATCCAGCTTCGCGCGCGACAGCGCCATGTCGGCGCTCTTGAGCAGCTTTTCGGAATCGTCGCCGTCGCCCGGCGCCATCGCGATGCCGATGGAGGCGCTTATCACCACGGAATGGCCGTCGAGCAGATAGGGATCGGCGATGGCTTCGAGCAGGCGCTTGGCCAGCAGCACCGCATCCTCGGGACGCGTCAGGCCGCTCTGCACGATCGCGAACTCGTCCGAGTTCAGCCGCGCCAGCGCGTCGTCCTCGCGCAAGGACGAACGCAGCCGCTTGGCGACGCCGCGCAGCAGCTTGTCGCCGACCGCGTGCCCCAGCGTGTCGTTGACCGCCTTGAAATTGTCGAGCCCCAGCATCAGCAGGGCGACCTTGTCGGTGCTGCGCCTCGTATGCAGCAGCATCTCGTCGACCTGCTGGCGCAGCAGATTGCGGTTCGGCAGACCGGTCAGCCCGTCATGCTGGGCCATGAAGGCGAGCCGCGCCTCGGCGCGCTTGCGCTCGGTGATGTCCATCAGCGCGAGCAGCACCGCGGGCCGCTCGGCATAGGTCAGTTCGCGGGAATAGATCGCAAGGTCGATCAGGGCGCCATCGGCCTTGACGTGCTTCCAGGTGCGTCCGGCCTGCTCCTCACCGGCCGAAGCGGCGGTCCAGGGCGGCTCATTGTCGAAAGCCTGAAGGGAACGGATCGTCAGCCGCTCGAACTCGGCGCGGCTATAGCCGTAATGGGCGACCGCGGCATCGTTGACGCCGAGGATGCGCTCGTCGTCCAGCGCGCAGACGATCATGGGGACCGGATTGCCGTCGAACAGCAGCCGGAACGAGGCCTCGCGCTGCTTCAACTCGGTGATGTCGACGCGCAGGCCGACGACGCCGCCGTCCTCGGTCAGCCGCTCGTCAATCAGGATGACGCGGCCGTCCGCCAGCTTCTGCTCGTGGCGCGAGCCGGGCTGATAGAGCTTTTGCAGCCGCTCCGCGATCCATTCTTCCTCATGGCCGGCAGCCTCGGGATAGTCGCCGCGGGCGACGCCGATGCGCAGCGTGTCCTCGAGGCGCGCGCCTTCCTCGAACAGATCGGCGGTCTTGCTGTAGATCTCCGCGTATTGCTTGTTCCAGAGGACATAGCGGCCCTCGGCATCGAGAAACACGATGCCCTGCGGCAGGATGTCGATGGCCTGGCGCAGGCGCTCATGGGATTTGCGCGCTTCCGCGATCGCAGCCTCGGCACGGCGGCGCAGAACTTCGTCGCGTTCGGACGGAGGATGATGGGCGCGCGCAAAGCGCGGCTTGCGCGGGTGCAGGCCGGACCTGCCAAGCACGCTTCCCTTTCGCTTTTTTGGCTTTCGAAACCCCAAACTCAACTTCACTCGCCCCAGTCGCGCCCAGCCACCGCAACTCTTGGGGCAAGTGTCTGAAAAAAAGGTAATCTTGGGTGGCATGGCGATGGGACGCACGGTCTGGCAGTCTCGAAAAAACAGCCCTCATTGCCCGTTTGCAAGGCGCGGCAGTGGCGATGGGCGCTCCAGGCGCATCGCATTGTCGTCATCGGAGAACGAGATGGCGCAAAATTGCGCGCTGCCTTGAATCATTTCCGCGATCGCGCGCGATTGCATGCAGAAGGGAGTGAGCACGCGTCCCGCGCACGAATTTTGGTCAATGCATGAGAGGGTTATCGCCTCGTTAAGAATCGGCCGTCCGACTCTGCGGAACTGCGACTTTTGAACGAGATTTCATCTGCTGGACTGTTCCTTAACCCTGACGCGGTGTTGGGCTATAAGAATGTCAACATGAGTCCCCGCCGCCTCGCCCCTCTCCTGCTCGTCATGACGCTCCTGGCCGCCGGCGACGCGCTGGCCCAGGACAAGGGCAGCATCAACCCAAAACCGCTGCCGCCGCTCGCTAATCCGAACGATCCGAGTATTGGTGCCAAGGAGCTGTTCGCGCGAAAGCTGCTGCCGTCGAAGGGACCGGCGCACGTCATCGGCTCCTATGTGAAGGGCTGCATCGGCGGCGCCGAGCAGATGCCGCTCAATGGCGACAATTGGCAGGTGATGCGGTTATCGCGCAATCGCAGCTATGGTCACCCCGCGATGATCGCGCTGATCAAGCGGCTTGCGGCGAGGGCGCACAAGGACGCGGGATGGCCGGGCATCCTGGTCGGCGACATCGCCCAGCCGCGCGGCGGGCCGGCGCTGTCCGGCCATGCCAGCCACCAGATCGGCCTCGATGCCGACATCTGGCTGACGCCGATGCCCGACCATCGGCTCTCGCGCGAAGAGCGCGAGGACATGTCGGCGGTGATGATGGTGCGGCCGGACCGGCTCGACATCGATCCGAAGGTGTTCACGCCGGGGCATGTGCTGGTGCTGCGCGACGCGGCGCAGGAGCCGGCGGTGCAGCGCATCTTCGTCAATGCCGCGATCAAGAAGGCGCTGTGCCGCGAGGCCAAGGGCGACCGTTCCTGGCTGTCGAAGATCCGGCCGTGGTGGGGCCACGACTACCACTTCCACATCCGCATGCACTGCCCGGCGGGCGCGAGCGACTGCGAGGGCCAGCCGTCGCAATCCGAGGACGAAGGCTGCAAGCCGTCCGATCTCGCCTACTGGTTCAGCGACGGCGTGCTGCACCCCAAACCCCCGCCGGAGCCACCGAAGCCGAAACCGCCGATGACGCTGGCGCAGATGCCGGCGGCGTGCAAGGCCGTGCTGCACGCGGGCAATGCGAAGCCGTAGCCGGTCAGGCTGTAACAACTTCGTCAGCGGCTAGTCCTCGGATCTCCAAATGCGTTAGAGTGCGGCGCTGCCCTGCCGTAAGCGGGTCGGCCCTGCCGGGATGCAATCCCGCCCTCATCAACCAAATCCCTCCTCACGCGTGCGGCTTCGTCGCGCGCGCCAGCCATTGTGAGAGCCCATGCGCATCAGTGCACGCAACCAGATCAAGGGAACGGTCATCGAAGTCACGAAGGGCGCCACGACGTCCCACGTCCGTGTCGACATCGGCAACGGTACGATCGTGACCTCCTCGATCACCAACGAGGCGGTCGACGACCTCGGCATCAAGGCGAAGGGGCAGGTCACGGTGGTGATCAAGTCCTCCGATGTGATGATCGCGGTGGACTGAGATGCGCATCCCTCTGCTGCTTGGATTGCTGTTGCTCGGTATCGCGCCCACCTTTGCGGCGGAAGAACCCAGCGGCTGCGACAAATTCAAATGGTCGATCGAGCGCGAGCGCGCCGCGCTGACCGCGCCCGACGGTGTCAAGATGGCATCGGGAAGCGAGCAGGCCGCGTTGCCGTCGTCGGCCATCACGCTGGGGCTGGTCGCGTCCGCGGAGGCAAAACTGCCGACGCCTCCGGAGCGCGCGCCAAAGGACGGCACATTTGCCGGCTTCACTGGCATCAAGGCCCCGAAGGCCGGGCTCTACACGGTCAGCCTGTCCTCGGGCGCGTGGGTCGATTTGGTCCAGGACGGGCATGCCCTCAAGCCCGTGGCGTTCAGTGGCGCGACCGATTGCGACGGCATCCGCAAGACCATGAAATACGAGCTGTCGGGCCAGCCCGTCGTGCTCCAGGTCAGCGGCGCGAAAGACAATTCGCTGTCGATCGCCATCCTGCCGGCGCAATGAGCCAAACAGTCGCCTTTGACCTGAGGCCCTGGCCTGCTATCTTCGAGAGTAGCGATATCCCTGCCGGCCGTAAGCCGCCGCCGGGACCCGTGGAACAGCGCTTCCGCTCGTCGCTCAGACCCACCAACGCCGGATCTGCGCGTGCTTCTTGCGCGCGCGATCTCGCACGGAGCGCATCCATGATTCGTATTGCCGGACTCTTCACCGCTTTCGTGATCCTCGCGGGCGCGGGCCTTTCGCCTGCCGCCGCCGAGGACAAGACCATCACCGTGTTCGCGGCAGCCTCGATGAAGAACGCGCTCGACGAGGTCGACGCGGCCTACACCGCGAGGACCGGCGTCAAGTTCAGCGTCAGCTATGCCGCAAGCTCCGTGCTCGCCAGGCAGATCGAGCAGGGCGCGCCGGCCGATGTGTTCGCCTCCGCCGACACCGACTGGATGGACTACGCGATCTCCAAGAAGACCATCAACGAGCCGACCCGGGTCAATCTGCTCGGCAACAGCATCGTGCTGATTGCGCCGAAGGATTCCAGACTCGACAACGTCGCCATCGCGCAGGGCTTCGACCTCGCAAAACTCGCCGGCGATGGCAGGATCGCGACCGGCGACGTCAAGTCGGTGCCGGTCGGGAAATATGCCAAGGCGGCGCTGGAAAAGCTCGGCGCCTGGCAGGCGGCGGAGCCGAAATTCGCCATGGCCGAGAGCGTGCGTGCCGCGCTGACGCTGGTCGCGCGTGGCGAGGCCAATCTCGGCATCGTCTATTCCACCGATGCCAAGGTCGAGCCCGGCGTGAAGATCGTCGGCACCTTCCCGGCGGATTCGCATCCCGCGATCATCTATCCCGTCGCTGCGACCGCGACGGCAAAGGGCGAGACCAGCGACTATCTCGCCTTCCTGCGCTCGACCGCCGCCAAGACCATTCTGGAAAAATACGGTTTCAAGTTCCTGATCAGCCCCTCCACTTAATTTTGCGATTTGATGCTCGACATCTCTCCCGCCGAATGGACGGCGATCCTGCTCTCGCTCAGGGTCGCCGTGATCGCAACGCTGGTGGCAACGCCGTTCGGCATTGCGCTGGCGTGGCTGCTCGCGCGGCGTGAGTTCTGGGGCAAGTCGGTGCTCGATGCGCTGGTGCATCTGCCGCTGGTGCTGCCGCCCGTCGTCACCGGATATCTGCTGCTGCTCACTTTCGGCCGCCGCGGACTCGTCGGCGGCTTCCTGGCGGACCATCTCGGCATCGTCTTCGCCTTCCGCTGGACCGGTGCCGCGTTTGCCTGCGGCCTGATGGCGTTTCCGCTGCTGGTGCGTCCGATGCGATTGTCGATCGAGGCGATCGACCGCCGGCTCGAGCAGGCCGCCGAGACGCTCGGCGCCACTCCTTTCAAAGTGTTCTTCACGGTGACGCTGCCGCTGGCGCTGCCCGGCGTGCTCGCCGGCATGGTGCTTGGCTTTGCCAAAGCGATCGGCGAATTCGGCGCCACCATCACCTTCGTCTCCAACATTCCCGGCGAGACCCAAACGATTTCGTCCGCGATCTATTCGCTGATCCAGACCCCGGACGGCGACGCCGCCGCGGGACGGCTCGTGATCGTCTCGATCGTGCTGGCGCTCGGTGCGCTGATTGCCGCCGAATGGTTCGCCCGCCGCGCCACCGCGCGCCTGCACGGGAATTGACCATGCTGCGTGTCGACATCGAAAAGCAGCTCGGCGAATTCTCGCTGTCCGCCGCCTTCGCGAGCGAGGGCCGCGTCATCGGCCTGTTCGGAGCGTCGGGCGCCGGCAAGACCTCGCTGGTCAACATGATCGCGGGGCTGCTGCGGCCCGACCGCGGCACCATCGTGATCGACGGCGAGACTGTCGACGACAGCGTGGCCGGCATTCATGTCCCGACCTGGCGCCGTCGCATCGGCTATGTGTTTCAGGATGCGCGGCTGTTTCCGCATCTCAACGTCGCGCAAAATCTCGACTATGGCAGGCGGATGAACCGCCTCGCGCCCGATCCGGCGCAGCACAAGCGCGTCATCGAGCTGCTCGACATCGGCGCACTGCAGGGTCGCCGTCCCGGAAAGCTCTCCGGCGGCGAGCGGCAGCGGGTCGCGCTCGGCCGCGCGCTGCTGTCGAGGCCGCGCCTGCTGCTGCTCGACGAACCGCTCGGCGCGCTCGACGAGGGCCGCAAGCTGGAGATCCTGCCCTATCTGGTGCGGCTGCGCGACGAGGCCAACGTCCCCATGGTCTATGTCAGCCACGACGCCGCCGAGCTGCGCCAGCTCGCGACGCAGATCGTGATGCTGAAGCACGGCCGCGTGACGTCGTTCGGCGGGGTGAAGGTGCTGACGTGAGGGGCGGTTGAGCAGGCAACGGATGAGGCAAGCCGCCGGCCCACCCTCCGCCGTCGTCCTGGCGAAAGCCAGGACCCATACCGCGTGATCTATCAGCGGCAGGTGGTGTGCGTACCAGCGAAGAAAACGTAACTGGTGTTCGCAAAACTACTCCCCGGGGTAATGGGTCCTGGCTTTCGCCAGGACGACGTTGGGGCGGGCTCGTAGACCGAGACCATCACCGAGGACCGGCTGAGCAGATCGGCGAGGAAGTGCGACAGCTCCGCATTGCCGAGCGCTTCCACCAGATGAACGTGGAAGGCGCCCGACAGCCGCACCGAGGCGACGCGGTCGCCGCGCGTTGCGGCGGCGCGCTCTGCTACCGGGAACCGCAACTACCAGCCGCGATCGACGTTGCGCACCTCGCCCGTTCGGGCGTCCACGTCGACCTCCATCCAGCGGCCGGCGCGATCACGGCCTTCGATCTGCCATTCATCGCCTAGGAACTCGGTGTGCGAGACGGTCATGACGCCGATATCGGTGGCGACATCGAGCGCGACCTGCATCGAGATCTGATCTCCGGTGTCATAGGCCATCGCGGGCGCGGCCGATCCGATGCCGATCGCAACGATCGCCGGCAAGATGAGCTTTCGCATGGATTACTCCTGTCAGCTGCGTTTACGCCGCTAAGAACGAGCGGCATCGCGGAGCGTTCCGGGAGCGGCGGTCACGAAGACGCGCAAATCTTCGGCGGTTGCGGCGATTTGGTGGCGGTTCCCGCGCTGTCGCCACGGACCCCGCCGTCGTCCTGGCGAAAGGCAGGACCCATTAGCCTAGGGAGAAGCGGGTGGGGCAGATCGTCACCACCAGCCTTCGCGAAACAGCTGGCGGTGGTTATGGGTCCTGGCCCCCGTGCGCAATTGCGCACTAGGCCAGGACGACGAAGAAGCAGACGTGCGCTTCATCAATGACCGCCGACGCGGATGTAGCGTTAAACCCCCGCCACCGAGCTCCACAAATCCGCGAGCTTGCGCCGCAGGACCTGCATGCGCGTCAGCGGGGCGGGGGTTTCCTCATCTTCCGGCAGGCGCAGGCCGACGACGTTGACTCGGCCACCGGAGATCGAGCGCGCCACAAGCACGATCGGATCCAGCACGAGCTCCGCCCCCTCTTTCGGCGCGCGGTCGAGATGGACGTCGAAATAATCAGCGAGCGTGTGCCCGCTCTCGTCCCCGCCGACCTTCACGCCGTAGATCTCCGCGAGCTCGGCGAGCGTGTGCTCGCCGGAGACCATGAAGTCGCCCAGCAGATGCGGGTCCGGCGCCGAGCTCGGCTGCATGTCGACGAAGAAGCGGTCGAGCGATTCGGCCTTTTCCGGGGGCGCCAGCAGATAGATGTAATCGCCGGGCGCGATCGGCTCGGCTTCAATCGGCGTCAAGATGTTCTCGTTGCGGATCACCAGCGTCGGCTTCGACCAGGACGGGATCAGGCCGCGGCGAAAATACAGGCTCTTGGACCGCACCGGATAGCCGACGAGCTGCTGCTCGAGCTGGCCGGGCAGATCCAATTCGACACGGCGCGGGCCACGCTCGGCGCGCGGCAGCGCCACGTGCAGCTTGCGCGCGGCCGGCGCCAGCGTCCAGCCTTGCAGCAGGAGCGAGATGATGACGACGACGAAGGCGACGTCGAAATAGAGATAGGCCTTCGACAGCCCGACCAGCATCGGGATCGAGGCCAGGAAGATCGCGACCGCGCCGCGCAGACCGGTCCAGGCGATGAAGATCTTTTCGCGCCAGTTGAAGCGGAACGGCGCCAGGCACACGAACACCGCGATCGGCCGCGCCACCAGCATCAGGACGAATGCGATCCCGACCGCCGGCAGCACGCTGCCGCCAAGCCGGCTCGGCGAGACCAGCAGGCCGAGCAGCACGAACATCACGATCTGCGCGAGCCAGGTCGCGGCGTCCAGGAAGGCCACCACCGAATTATGCGCACGCGTCGGCCGGTTGCCGATGATAATACCGGCGAGATAGACCGCGAGGAAGCCCGAGGCGTGCATGATCTGCGAGCCGCCGAAGATGACGAGCGCGGCGGTGGTGACAAACGGCGCATGGAGGCCCTGCGGCAGCGCGACCTTGTTGAGCGCGATGACCACCAGACGCCCGCCGATCACCCCGACGACGGCGCCCAGCACGGCCTCCTGGGCGAACTCCATCAGCACATGCACGGCCGTGCCCGTTCCGAGCGAGATGTATTCGACCAGCATCAGGGTCAGGAAGATCGCGAAGGGATCATTGGTGCCGGATTCCACCTCCAGCGTCGCCCCGACGCGCGGGCGCAGGCGCAGGCCCTGGGTATGCACCAGCAGGAACACTGCGGCCGCGTCAGTCGAGGCCACCACCGCGCCGACCAGCAGCGACTCCGTCCAGTTGAGGTCGAGCGCGTATTTAGCGAACGGCGCCGTGATCAGTGCGGTCAGCAGCACGCCGACGGTCGCGAGCACCATGGAAGGCGCGAGCACGGTGCGAATGCTGGCAAATCGGGTCCGCAAGCCACCATCGAACAGGATCAGTGCGAGCGCGACCGAGCCGACCAGATAGGTGGTTCGGACGTCGTCGAACTGCAGCTGTCCGGGACCGGAATCGCCCGCGAGCATGCCGATCGCGAGGAAGACGAGCAGAAGGGGCGCGCCGAAGCGCAGCGCAAGCAGGCTTGACAGGATCCCGGCCAACACCAGGACGGCGCCGAGCAATATGGCGAGGCTGACAGTGTCGAGGGAAGCCATCCACCTTCCGGGTACGAAATCGCTGGAATTGCATCCTTATCGTCGGCGGACTCCCACGCCAACCCATTTTCTCCCGCTCGCGGCAATCTGCCCGCATTTTGCGGCCTTAACGCGCTTTACTTAGCGGTGTATCGGTGGCCCGGCCGGGCCCTTTGTGGGATTCTCCGGCGCGCTCGAATCAATGCCTCCCGCCCGCTCCCCGACGAGACCGATAGACATGGACCTCAAAGACTTCATGGAGTTCGTGCAGACCACCGCGCGCAGCGTCGGGGCCGAAATCTCCTCGCCCTGGTTCTACCTGCAGTTCGGGCTCATTCTGGCCGCGGCCGGCATCGCCTATGCCGCCGAAGCCGCCGTTCGCAGCCGGGTCGACATCACCTCGCTGGCGATGCGCTGGCCGCTGCCGCTCCGGCACTTCGCCCGGGTGATGGTCTCCAGCGCCTCGACGGCGGTGTTCACCCTGCTCGTGATCATCTCGCGCGTGGTCATGTACCACGCCACCTGGCCGAGCCGCTCCTATCTGCTGATGGTCGCCGCCAAGCTCGGCCTGGCCTGGCTCGCGGTCCGGCTGGTGACCTCGGTGCTGCGCAACGCCTTCATCGTCAAGCTGGTGTCGATCACGGCCTGGTTCGTCGCGGCGCTCTCGATCCTCGGCCAGCTCGATGCGACGGTCGACCTGCTCGATTCCTTCGCCATCGTGCTCGGCGGGCTGCGGCTGACACCGCTGCTGGTGATCAAGGCCGGCGCGCTGCTGCTCATCGCGCTCTGGCTCACCAACATCGCCAGCAATTTCGCCGAGAGCCGGATCAACTCGACCACCGATCTGACCCCGTCGGTACAGGTGCTGCTGGTCAAGATCATCCGCATCGGCCTGCTTGCGGTCGCGATCGTGATCGCGCTCGGCACGGTCGGCATCGATCTCTCGGCGCTCGCGGTGTTCTCCGGCGCGGTCGGCGTCGGCATCGGCATCGGCCTGCAGAAGATCGTCGCCAATTTCATCTCGGGGATCATCCTGCTCGCCGACAAATCGGTGAAGCCCGGCGATCTCGTCACCATCGGCGACAACACCGGGCGGATCAGCGCGATGAAGACGCGCTATATTTCCGTCGCCGCCGGCGATGGCCGCGAATTCCTGGTGCCGAACGAGGATCTGGTGACGCAGAAGGTCGTCAACTGGACCTACACCGACAAGAACACGCTGGTGAAGATCGCCTTCGGCACCAATTACGACGCGGACCCACGGCTGGTCTGCAAGCTCGCCGCCGAGACCGCGGCCGCGCATCCGCGCGCGCAGAAGGGCAAGCCGCCGAATTGCATCCTGACCGAGTTCGCCGAAGCCGGGATGAAGTTCTCGCTGACCTTCTGGATCGCCGACCCCGACGGCATGGACAACGTCAAGAGCGACGTGATGCTGGCGCTGTGGGACGCCTTCAAGCGCGAGGGTATCCGGGTTCCCTACCCGGTCCGCGAAATCCGCGTCCGCGGCGGTGCCCTGCCGGTGGAAACCATCATGGAAGTCCCGAATTAGGCCAGCTTAGGGGCGCAAGGCAGGCAGGCCTGACTTGCATGAAGGCGCGCAATCATTAAATTGGGGCGCGAAATCAAGCCTTTCCGCCGATATCGAGCCCACCTCAGAAGATTGCGCCCGCATGAGCTACGTCGAAGCCTCCGATACCTCCCTGCGCAAGACCGGACAGATCAAGCTGCATGGGCCAAGCGCCTTTGCCGGCATGCGCAAGGCGGGCGCGCTGGTGGCGAAGTGCCTCGACGAGCTCACCGACATCGTCGGGCCCGGCGTTCCGACCGAGCGCATCGACCAGTTCGTCCGCGACTTCGCCTTCAGCAACAATGCCTATCCGGCGACGCTGATGTATCGCGGCTACCGCTATTCGACCTGCACCTCGCTCAACCACGTGGTCTGCCACGGCATGCCGGGCGACCGTCCGCTGAAAGAGGGCGACATCGTCAATATCGACGTCACCTTCATCGTCGATGGCTGGTACGGCGATTCCAGCCGGATGTATGCGGTCGGCCCGATCGCGCGCAAGGCCGAGCGGCTGATCGAGGTGACCTATGAGGCGATGATGCGCGGCATCGCGGCGGTGAAGCCCGGCGCCACCACCGGCGACATCGGCCACGCCATCCAGAGTTTCGTCGAGCCGCAGGCCATGAGCGTGGTGCGCGATTTCTGCGGCCATGGCCTCGGGCGCATGTTCCACGACGAGCCGAACATCATCCATATCGGCCGGCCCGGCGAAGGCGTGCAGCTCAAGCCCGGCATGTTCTTCACCATCGAGCCGATGATCAATCTCGGCAAGCCGCATGTGAAGATCCTCTCCGACGGCTGGACTGCCGTGACCCGCGACCGCTCACTGTCGGCGCAGTTCGAGCATTCGGTCGGCGTCACCGCCACCGGCGTCGAGATCTTCACGCTGTCGGAGCGGCACGGCGAGAAGCAGATCGGGTGATCCCACCGCGCGCCTATCGCGGCCGTCGGAACGACGACGGTCGCCGCTTGTAGGTCGCGGCAAAGGCATCGTTGAATCTGCGAACGCTGCCGAAGCCTGCGGCGAAGGCGATCTCCGCCAATGTCATGCTGGTGTGGTCGATCAGGCGCTTGGCTTCCTGCACGCGCCGCGTCGCCGCGATCTCGCTCGGGCTCGCCCCGGCGTGGCGCATGAACAGGCGGAGCAGATGGCGCGGCCCGACGCCAAGGGCTTCTGCAAGCTCCGCCATGGATGCACGATCCAGGAAACCTTCATTGATCAGGCGCATCCCGCGCGCAACGGTGCTCGCCGTTCCCATCCAGGCCGGCGACCCCGGCGCGGTTTCCGGCCGGCAGCGCAGACACGGGCGAAAGCCGGCACGTTCGGCGGCGGCGGCGGTCGGATAGAAGGTGACGTTCTCCGAGCGCGCGGGGCGAACCGGGCAGACCGGCCGGCAGTAGATCCGCGTCGAGCGAACACCCGAAAAGAACAGGCCGTCGAATGCGCGCGCACGCGCGAGGCGCGCGCGATCGCAAGTGTCCCAGTCGAGATGCGGTGGCAGCGTCTGCCGATGTACCGAACCTGTCGCCATTGCGCGACAATAATGCCCGCGCTGCACGCCGAGTAGCCGAAATCGGACTCGGTCGGGCGATGAGGTCCGAATCCAGCCAGCCTGCGCCGCCGCGCCGCATCATGGTCCCGGTCCATCCCGGAGCAGATTCGCATGAGCCCGCAGGCGCAACACACGACAGAACAAACCACTCTCGCGCTCGATATCGGGCTTCTGCTGCTGCTCTCGCTGATCTGGGGCAGCTCGTTCACGCTGATCAAGGTCGCGGTCCCGACGATCCCGCCCTTCACGATGGTCGCCGCGCGTGTGACGATCGCGGCCATTCTCCTGATTGCGGTCGCCTGCGCGCAGGGACACGCCCTTCCCGGTCGAGGATCGGCATGGGCGGCTTTCTTCGTGCAAGGGCTGCTGCAAAGCGCCTTGCCGTTCACCCTGATCAGCTGGGGCGAGATGCATATCGCAAGCGGTCTCGCCGGTGTGCTCAATGCGACCCCGCCGATGTTCGTGCTCGCGATCGCGTTGATGACCGGGCCGGGGCGGCAAGCCATGAGTAGCCGGAAGATCATCGGCATCGCGCTCGGGCTTGCGGGCGTCGCGGTGACCATGGGTGCCGACGCGCTCTCGGGGATCGGCACGACGGCACCGCTGGCGCAGGCGGCCGTGCTGTGCGCGAGCCTCTGCTACGCGCTCGCACCGATATGGGGACAACGCTTCTCGGGCCTGCCCGCAATCGTCACCGCGGCCGGCGCCATGAGTTGCGCCGCAGCGCTGATGCTGCCCGCGGCCACCGCCATCGAACGGCCCTGGACCCTCCCGCCACCGCCCGCGAGCGCGATCGCAGCGGTCATCACGCTCGCGATTGTCTGTACGGCCCTTGCGATGGTGATCTACTTCCGCTTGATCCGCATGCTCGGCCCGCTTGGCACGACCAGTGGGAGCTACCTGCGTGCGGGCTTTGCCGTGGCGCTCGGCACCGTATGGCTCGGCGAGCACTTCACCTGGTCCAGCCTTGCCGGCATGGCGCTCATTCTTGTCGGCGTCGTGGCGATTACGGTGTCCCCGCCGGCGCACAGCGCCAAGAAGCCGATAGGCTGAGCCACCATCTTCTGGGTCAGCTGTCGGGACCAGCGCGCCGCAGGCGCAATTGACGGTTGCAAAAACGATTACCCGCAGCAATGCTGGCGGCCGATGCCCGCCAAGACCGACCATGACAAGAGCAAGCCGGAGCACGCGCCGCCGCACTATCTCGGCCATCGCGAACGGCTGCGCGAGCGCTTCTACAGCGCGGGTGCGGACGCGCTCAGCGACTACGAGCTGCTGGAGATGGCGCTGTTTCCGGCACTGCCGCGGCGTGACACCAAGCCGCTGGCGAAGTCGCTGATCAAGACCTTTGGCTCGTTTGCCGAGGTCGTGCACGCGCCGGTGTCGCGCCTGCGCGAGGTGGACGGCGTCGGCGAATCCGCGATCCACCAGCTCAAGCTGCTCGCGGCGGCGGCGCACCGCGTCGCCAAGGGCGGGGTCAACAGCCGCAACGCGCTGTCGTCCTGGAACGAGGTGATCGACTATTGCCGCACCAGCATGGCGTTTGCCGAGAAGGAGCAGTTTCGCCTGCTGTTCCTCGACAAGCGCAACCAGCTCATCGCCGACGAGGTGCAGCAGACCGGCACCGTCGATCACACCCCGGTCTATCCGCGCGAGGTGATCAAGCGCGCGTTGGAATTATCCGCGACCGCGCTGATCCTGGTGCACAACCACCCCTCAGGCGATCCCTCGCCCTCGCAGGCCGACATCCAGATGACCAAGGCGATCATCGACATCGCCAAGCCGCTCGGCATCGCCGTCCACGACCACATCATCGTGGGCAAGAGCGGGCATGCGAGTTTGCGCGGGATGCGGTTGATCTAGTAACAATATCGCGGATCGACCGGGACATAGGAGCCGTCCCGGCGCTGCATGTAGCAGCCGCGCTGATAGGCGTAATAGCCGGAGCGGCGGCGTTCGCCCTCGGAGGCGATCGCGGCGCCCGTGCCGGCACCGACGACAGCGCCGATGGCGGCTCCGCGGCCTCCGCCGATGGCGCCACCCACGATCGCTCCACCGACGCCGCCGAGGATGGCACCGCCAATTGCGTCCTGCGCCGCCGCCTCATGAGCCGGCATCGCGATTACGACCGCCAGACATGCCGCGATAGCGAAACTTCCAATGCGAAGACCTCGAAGCATGCTCGCCCTCCCCTGTGGTCAGACGAGTCATAGCGCCGCAACCGGATTCGGACCAGAAAAATCACCATGCCGGGACCCGGCACGTCTCGCGATGGCGTCGGAGGCTCGGCTCGAAGGCGGCTCAGGCCATGCCGCGTGCGCCGCGCGGCCGGATGCTTCATCTCATGCATCGACCCAGCGCTGCACGGCCTCGGCGGTGTCGGCCGGCGTGGTGTTGAAGCAGATCGCCGCATCCGGCGCCAGGCGGTGGACGAGGTTGAGCACCTTCTCGAACAGCAGCAGGCGCTCCTTCGGCTCGCGCAGCCCCGCGCCGATCACGATGCAGTCGAAATTCTCCTCGCGCAACGCCGCCGTGACGGCGGCTTCCGCCGCGGCATCGAGATCGATCAGGCAACTCGTGACCTCGTAACCGAGATCGCGCAGGCGCAGCAGCTGCGCATCGATATAGTTGCGCACGAGCTCCGGCGTGAGCTGCGGGAATGCGCTGTAGTCCGCATTGCCGGGTTCGATGCCGATCGCGAGGACGCGCGTGGTCATGCAGGGCTCCTTGGCCGGACTGTCTCGCGTCGCTAACGGGGCAGCGGCCCTGCCGGTTCCCTCGCGGGCGGCCGCCCTGATCCCGGTCCTGCCGCTCATTTTCCCGGCGAGGTTGTAACCCACTTCACACGCGGCGCCGCGGCGGCCTGCCAGACTTGCGGGAGATCACGCTGGCCTCACGCCCTGATCACGGCACCCGGTTCACTTCGTCTGACGCGGAGTTGCGATAGTTCATTCATTGTGGGAGCGGAAAATGATTTCATTCGAGAGTTTGAAAAGCGAATACGAGCGCAATTGGTCCAATCTCGAGATCCGGCCTTCGCGCCTGTCCGACGCGAATGCGGTCGCGCGCAAGGCCATCAACGGCAAGGCGACCTATCAGCAGATCGAACGGTTGACCGGCGTCCCCTGGCATTTCGCTGCCCTCTGCCATTACCGCGAGTCCAATTTCGATTTCGACACCTATCTCGGCAACGGCGAAACGCTTCATCGCGTGACGGCGCTCGTTCCGAAGGGGCGCGGTCCGTTTGCCACGTTCGTGGACGGCGCCGTAGACGCCTTCAGGGTCGAGAATTTCGTCGGCGCTCACGACTGGGGGATCGCGCGGATTCTGTTCCGGCTCGAAGCGTTCAACGGCTTCGGCTATCACGCCAAGGGCTGCAATTCGCCCTATCTCTATGGCGGTTCGACGCTGTATGGCCCGCCCGAGGCAAGGGCCGGCAAATTCGTTCGCGATCACGTGTTCGATTCGAACCACGTCGATTCCCAGCTCGGCACCGCGGTAATCCTGCATGCCATGATGTCGCTGGATTCCTCGATCACCCTCGACGACAGCCCGCAATTCGCGAGCCGCGCGGAGCCGGAAGACGACGCGGCGTCGACGATCGTTCTCATGCAGCAGGCGCTCAACAAGCTCGGCGCCAATCCGCCGCTCGCCGAGGACGGCATCAGCGGACCGAAGACCAGAACCGCGGTCTCGCAATTTCAGCAGCAGAACGGCCTGAGAGATACCGGACTTCTCGACGGCGCCACGGTCGCCGCCCTCACGCGCGCGACGCAGTCGGCCCCCACCGGACCGACCGGCGATGTGTCCCGGATCATGAAGCGGCTCGAGGACCTCGCGCAATTGCTGCGGCCGCCGGTCGGCGGTGTGACGCCGGCAACGACTACATCGGGCAATACACTGCCCGCCACCAATGATCCGATCAGCCTGTTCGAACGGCTCTTCTCCCTCGTCAACAAGACAGCCCCCATGCCAGGCCCCCTCACCCCGACCAGCACCGCTCCCGTCGACCAGTTGAAGCAGGTCGTCGACCTGCTCGGCACCTTGCTCAACCGGGACGGCAAGCCTGTCCTCGGCCAGGTCAATGGCGCGCTCGGCGATACCATCGGCAAGATGCTCGACGGCAAGAAGACTGCGCTCGGCATCGGCGGCTCGCTGATCACGGCGCTGCTCTCGTCGGTGACGGCGAGCCCCAACGCGGAAGGCATTGCCGGGTTGCTCGGGACGCTCGTGTCGGCGGTGCCGGGCCTCGGCCAGTTCGCGATGCCGATCTCGCTGGCGCTCACGGCCTGGGGCATACTCGGCAAGATGGAGAAGTGGGCCCAAGGCACCGCGCCGCCGCCCAGGCCGACGACCTAGAGACACTGGTCGCGCAGCGCCGCGGCGCGACGCTGCATCAGCGAGCGCTCACGCCCATTGGTCGCAAGATTCGCGGCAGCCTCGAACGCCAGCAGCGCCTCTGCGAGATGCCCGAGCTTTTGCAGGAAGTCGCCGCGAACCGCCGGCAGATGATGATAGGCCGTCAGCGCCGGCTCGACGGCGATTGCGTCCAGCACGTCGAGCCCGGCTTGCGGTCCCTCCGCCATGCCGACCGCGACCGCGCGATTGAGCTCGATGACCGGCGAGCGCACCAGAAGCGCCAACGCGGCATAGAGCTGCGCGATGCGCCGCCAGTCCGTGCCTGCAGCAGAATCCGCCGCCGTGGCATGACACGCCGCGATTGCGGCCTGAAGCGCGTAAAATCCTCCGGCGCCGCCGAGCTCGCAGGCACGTTCGAGCGACCGCAGGCCGTGACGAATCTGCAATTGATCCCAGAGCGTGCGATCCTGGTCCATCAGCAGAATGGGATCACCATTCGCATCGGTGCGCGCACGCGCACGCGAAGCATTCAGGTCCATCAGGGCGATGAGGCCGTGAACTTCCGGCTCGTCCGGCGCCAGACCGACGAGCACCCGGCCCATGCGCAACGCCTCGTCACAGAGCTGCGGCCGCAACCATTCCTCTCCCCGCGCCGCGAGATAGCCCTCGTTGAAGATCAGATAGACAACCTCCAGCACCGAGGCGAGACGCTCCGACAGAGCTTCGCCGCTCGGGGTTTCGTAGGCGAGGCCGGATTCCGACAGCGTTCGCTTGGCGCGGACGATGCGCTGCGAGATCGTTGCTTCCGGCACGAGGTAGGCGCGCGCAATCTCCGATGTGGTCAAGCCGCAGATCATGCGTAGCGCCAGCGCCGCGCGGGCTTCGCGCGACAGGATCGGATGACAGGCCGTGAAGATCAGCCGCAACAATTCGTCGCCGATGTCGTCGTCGAGCGCGGCATCGAAATCCGGCACGGTCGCCTGCTCCTGCAACATGTCCCGCGCCAGCATGTCGTGCTTCTCCGCGAGCATCTTGCCGCGGCGCAAATGATCAAGCGCGCGGCGCCTGGCAGCGGTCATGAGCCAGGCGCCGGGATTTTCGGGCACGCCGACGATGGGCCAGGATTCCAGAGCCGCAACCAGCGCGTCCTGGGTCAGCTCTTCCGCCAGCGGCACGTCGCGCAGCATCCGCGACAGCGTGGCTATCAGCCGCGGCTGCACGACGCGCCAAGTGGCGCGGATGACACGATCGATGTCGGTGTCGGCGGCCGTCATCGCCGCCGAAGGAGACGAGCGGAGTTGTCCATCAGGCGTTGGCGGCGACCCCTGCACGCGCGTTGACCTCACAGGCCACGTCCACGCCCGGCGTCGCGAATGCCCGCAATTCGCAGGTGCCTTCCCAGCCCGGCATGTGGTCGAGGTGCAACTGCATGAATTCCTTGGCCATCGCCAGGGCCTCGTCCTTGTCGCGCAATTCGAAAATGGCATAGCCGCCGATCACCTCCTTGGCCTCCACGAACGGGCCGTCGATGACGCTGAGCTCGCCGTCAGCGACATACACCCGCGCGCCGGTCGCAAGCGGCATCAGGCCGCCATTATCGAGCATCCGGCCGGCCTTGATCTCCCGTTCGGAAATCCTTTGCATCGCCTCCGCCAGCGCCGGGGACGGCCCTGCCAGGGGCTTCGGGGAAGTAACGATGTACATGAAGCGCATGCAAAACTCCTGTTGAGGCGAGACGCGGCCAGTTCGGCCGCGAAATCAGCTCGCTATTGGGATGACGATCCAGCCGGCGCCGGATCGACATCAGCAACGGGAAAATTGCGAGGCCGGGCGAACGCTACTGGCGCAGCATGATCAGGGGATCGGCGGTATCGGGGACGCGCCGCCATTGCGCGTTGTCGTCGGCCTCGAACTGCCAGGCCTCACCGGCCTTCGACAGCAGGATGATCTGGCCGCGGTCGAGCCGCCATTGCGTCGGGTTGAACTGCGCGATCGCCGCATCGCATTTCGGCTTGAGGAAGACCTGGAAATTGTCCGGCCCGGCTTCCGTGTTGGTCAGCGTCAGCCCGCAGACCGGCTGGCCGTTGCCGCGCACGATCGACCAGTCGCCGATCATCTGGTCCATCGACTTTGCCATCGAGCGGGCGGCGGCAAGGTCCTGCAGGATGTAGACGCCCTCGCCCTGCCGCAGGCCCTCGAAGATGCCGGCCTCGACCTCGGTGAAGTCGATCACGGCTTCACCACTCGAATCCTGCAAGCGGACGATGTCGAGACCCCTGACGCTCCAGGCGACGATGTCCTTGGTGAAAGGCAGCGCGGCCTTGCAGGCCGGCTCCAGCTCGAGCTTGAAGCCTTGAGCGGCGGCGTCCGCCTTGAGCGTGACGACGCAGGTCTTGCTGCGCTCAGTGGTCGAGAGCTCCCACTGCCCGGGCATCTCCTTCTTCAGGGTCGTTGTATCCTGCGCCTGCGCGATGCCGATCGCGGCAACGCATGCCGCGATCACAGATGCTAGGACCCGAAGACCTCCCATCAGCGTCCCCTAAACGGCGTTTCCGCAACCGGCGTCAATGGCGCCTTGCCTGAGAACCAGGACTTGAGATTGTCGACCACGAGCTGATCCATCGCGTTGCGCGTCACCACCGAGGCCGAGCCGATATGCGGCAGCAGCACGACGTTCTGCATGGTCTTGAGCTCGTCCGGCACGTTCGGCTCGGCCGCGAACACATCGAGACCGGCGGCAAGGATGGTGCCGGACTTGAGCGCCTGGACCAGCGCCGGTTCGTCGATCACCGAGCCGCGCGCGACGTTGACCAGCACACCGCGCGGGCCGAGCGCCTTCAGCACCTCGGCATTGATCATCTTGTTCGTGCTGGCGCCACCGGGCACGATCACCATCAGCGTGTCCACGGCCTTCGCCATCTCGATCAGGTCCGGGTAGTGCTTGTAGGAGACGTCCTTGGACGGATTGCGGGTGTGATAGACCACCGGCACCAGCGAGGCATCGAGCCGGCGTGCGATCGCCTGTCCGATCCGGCCCATGCCGACGATGCCGACCTTGCGATCGCGCAGCGAGCCGACGCTGAGTGGATAGTTCTGGGTCTGCCAGAGACCCGAGCGCACATAACGGTCGGCCTTGATGAACTCACGCACCGTGGAGATCAGAAGGCCCATCGCGACGTCGGCGACCTCCTCGGTCAGCACATCGGGCGTATTGGTGACGATGATGTTGTGCTCGGCGGCGTATTTGGCATCGACGTGGTCGTAGCCGACGCCGAAGCTTGCCACCATCTCGATCTTGGGCAATTGCGACAGCGAATCCCTGTCGGCGCGCACGGTGTGATAGGTCACCGCCACGCCGCGGATCTTTTCGCGGATTGCCGGCGTCAGCCGCTCGAGATCGCCCCGCGTCTCCGCCTTGTGCACGACGAAATGATCGGAAAACCCGTTCTCGAGGATCGGCCGGACCGGCCCATAAATCAGGAGGTCGATCTTTTCGGACGAAATCGAACCGGTGGTCATCAGTTGTCCTTTCCAAGCGCGCTCTCGTGCCAGCGCCGTAAAACGAGGTGGGAAACTAGCGCCAGCACCCCATAGATGACAATCCCGGCCAGCGACAACAGCAGCAGCGCTGCGAACATGCGGGGTATGTTCAAGCGGTAGCCGGATTCTGCGATCCTGTAGGCGAGCCCGGAGCCGGCCCCGGCCGTTCCCGCCGCGATCTCGGCCACGACCGCGCCGATCAGCGACAGGCCGCCGGCAATGCGCAGGCCGCCGAGAATATAAGGCAGCGCCGCCGGCAGCTTGAGAAAGCGCAGGGTCTGCTGCGGCGAGGCGCCATAGAGCTGGAACAGGCCCGCGAGGTTGCGATCGACCGAATTGAGCCCGAGCGTGGTGTTCGACAGCACCGGGAAAAAGGCGACGATGAAGGCGCAGACCACGACCGCGGTCTGCTGCTCCAGATAGATCAGCAGCAGCGGCGCGATCGCGATGACAGGCGTGACCTGAAGCACCACGGCATAGGGGAACAGCGATGCTTCCACCCATTTGGACTGGTTGAACAGCAGCGCCAGCGCGATGCCGCCGATACTGGCCGCGACAAAACCTTCAAGCGTGGTCAGCAGCGTCGCGGCGAGCGATTGTGACAGCACCGACCAATCCTTGATCAGTGTCACGAATATGACGGAGGGCGCCGGTAGCACGTAAGGCGGGATGTCCTTGATGCGGACCACGAGCTCCCAGGCGAGAAGTCCCGCCGCGAACACGATGACCGGCAGCACGAAGCGCACCGCGCGTTTTGCGCCGGACGGCTTCGCAGTGACGGAAGCTTGCGCGTTCATAGCGTCGACTGCCCCGCATAGGACGGCGCCAGCGCCGCCGACACTTTCCGGCAATAATCGGAATAGGCGACTGAAGTGCGAAACTCCTCGCCACGCGGCTCGACCGTCTCGATGCGGAAGTCGGCCTGGATGCGGCCCGGCCGCGCCGTCATGACCACCACGCGCTGCGACAGATAGACGGATTCGAACACCGAATGCGTGACGAAGATGACGGTCTTGCCGAGCCTGCGCCACAGCGCGAGCAGATCGTCGTTGAGGCGGAAGCGCGTGATTTCGTCGAGCGCCGCGAACGGCTCGTCCATCAGGAGGATGTCTGGGTCGGTGACGAGCGCGCGCGCCAGCGACACCCGCATCTTCATGCCGCCGGAGAGCTCGCGCGGAAAGGCGTCGGCGAAATCGGCAAGCCCGACGCTTGCCAGCGCCTCGTCGGCACGCGCGCGCGCTTCCGCCTTCGGAACGCCTGCGAGCTTCAGCGGCAATCGCACGTTCTCGCGCACGCTGGTCCAGGGCATCAGGGTCGGTTCCTGAAACACGAAGCCGATGCCATGACCTGGTTGAACAAGACTTGGCTGCACCTTGCCCTCGCGACGCGCCAGCCTCACGATTCCGGACGACGGCGCGCTGAGCTCGGCAATCAACCGCAGCGCGGTGGATTTGCCGCAGCCTGAGGGGCCCAGCAGCGAGATGAACTCGCCCTTGCGCACCGCAAGATCGAGCGGGCCGAGCGCCAGCACGCCGTTGTCATAGGTCTTCGTCACGCCGCGCAGGCTGACAGCCAGGGCCGTCAGGCCGGCCTCGACCCCCGCCGACGTTTGGACTGATGACATCGGCCTTGCGCTACGGCTTGCTCGGGCGCAGCTCGGCGCCGACGCCCTTGTTGACGAAGCGCAGCGTATAGGATTTGCGGAAATCGAGGTCTGCCTTTACGACGCCTGCCTTCACCATCTTGTTGAAGAAGGAGGTGTAGCGCTCGTCGCTCATCGCGCCGATGCCGTTCTTCAGCGAATCGCCGGAATCGACGATGCCGTATTCCTTCATCTTGGCGACAGAATAGGCGAGCAGCTCGTCGGTCATTTCCGGATTGAGCTTCTTGATCATGGCGTTACCCGCGGAATTGTCGCGGTAGATGTAATTGTACCAGCCGACCATGGAGGCATCGACGAAGCGCTGCACCAGGTCAGGCTTCTTCTCGACCACGTCGCGGCGGCTCTCGATCAGGGTCGAATAGGTGTTGAAGCCGTAATCGGCGAGCAGCAACACGTTGGGCTTGAAGCCGGCGGCCTTCTCGACCGCGAAGGGCTCGGAGGTGACGTAGCCCTGCATCGCGCTCTTGGGATTGGCGATGAAGGGCTGCGGATTGAAATTGTAGGGGCGAACGTTCTTCTCGCTGAAACCGTATTCGGATTTGAGCCACTGGAAATAGCTGGTCATGCCTTCCTTGGAGACGAACAGCGTCAGCGGCTTGAGGTCCTCGATCTTGGTGACCTTGGCATCGGGTTGCGTCAGCATCACCTGCGGATCCTTCTGGAACACCGCGGCGATCGTCACGACCGGGACGTTGTTGGCGACCGCGTCGAACGACATCAGCGTGTTCGCGGCCATGAAGAAATCGATCTTGCCGGCGATCAGGAGCATCCGGTTGTTTTCGTTGGGACCACCGGGAACGATGGTGACGTCGAGCCCATATTTCTTGTAGGTGCCGTCGGCGACGGCCTGGAAAAAGCCGCCATGCTCGGCCTCGGCGACCCAATTGGTGCCGAAGGTGACCTTGTCCAGGGTCTCGGCGCGCGTCGGGACCACCGAGACGAAAGCGGCCATCAGACCCGCCGTTAAGGCTCGCCGCAGATGAGAGGGGCTCATGATGGGACTCCGTCGATCGCTTCTAGCCGATGTCCAAGCAACGCGATAAAACCGCAAGACATTCAGGGACGCGAGCCGGCCTGGCCCGCGTCCCCTGATACCCCAAATTACGCGACAAATTCGGGCAAAGAAACCTTGATGACGCCTTCCCGCGACTGGACCGAGATCCGCTGGGCCGATGCCAGCCCCGCCGAGGTGTCGCGCTGGATCGCAGTGCTGCCGCTGGCGGCGACCGAGCAGCACGGCCCGCATCTGCCGCTCGAGACCGACGTGCTGATCGCCGACACCTATCTCGCGCGGGTGCGCGAGCTGCTGCCCGAGAGCGCTCCGGCCAGTTTCCTGCCCGTTGAACCGATCGGGATTTCCACCGAGCATATCGACTATCCGGGCACGCAGACGCTGCCGACCGACATCGCGTTGAAAAAATGGACCGCGATTGGCGAAGATGTCGCGCGTCGCGGATTGAAGAAGCTCGTCATCATCACCAGCCATGGCGGCAACAGCGCGGCCATGATGCTGATCGCGCAGGATCTTCGCGCGCATCAGAAGCTGTTCGTGGTGACGACGTCGTGGTCGCGGTTGTCGGGCGCGGACAGCCTGTTCCCGGCCGACGAAGTGCGCCACGGCATTCATGGCGGCGCGGTCGAGACCTCAATCATGCTTGCGCGCTATCCCGATCAGGTACGCGGTGATGCGATCGCGGATTTTCCCGCGAGCAGCATCGCGATGGAGCAGCAATATCGCTGGCTGTCGACGCAGCGACCCGCACCATTCGCCTGGCAGGCGCAGGATCTCAACCCAAGCGGCGCGGTCGGCAATGCGACGCTGGCCGTGGCCGCGAAGGGCGAGCAACTGATCGACCAGGGCGCCCGCGCTTTTTGCGAGCTGCTTGCCGAGGTCGATAACTTCGACGTGAACAGGCTCGCCGAAGGCCCGCTCGGTTAGCGCTTATCCTGCTGGAATCATTCGGGAAAGTTTCAAAGTCGATCTCCGCTTTTGCCGGTTTCGAACCGGACGCGCGGAGCCTCCGTCCAACTCGGTACGCGGGCCACAACGGACCGCCTCAACCCGGATGGAGTTTCACATGTCGATCAAGACCAAGATTTTCGCAGTTGCCCTCACCGCGCTCACCCTGACCGGCAGCGTCGTCGCCACCACCTCGCAGGCGCAAGCCAAGCCGCTCGGCTGGGGCGTCGGCGTCGGCCTGGGCATCGCCACCGCCGCCGTCGTCGGCTCCGCGATCGCCGCCAGCAACGACCCCTATTACAACGGCTATCATCGCTGCGGCTGGGCCGCCCAGTACAACGCCTACGGCCAGTACGTTGGCCGCGTTCGTACCTGCTTCTGATTTGAGTCCCTGAGGCCGATCTCACGTGGATCCCGCGTCCGACACGGGCGCCTCATCCACCCCGTGTCGTGCCCCCGACCCCGCCCGGATGTCCCCCCGGGCGGGGTCAACTGTTTTTGCGCCTCGGAATTTGTTGCAGTCCCGTCACAGAGCGGTGCGAACCATCCTCTGCGGCAATCCGCATCAGTTGCTATTGCGAATTAATCGCAATAAGGTTCGCAACAGGCTCAGGAGCTTGGGAAGAAATCGGGCCGGATCGAGATCATCTCGTTCGATCGCGGAGCACCTAATCCTGATGACAGGGTCGCCGCGAATCGGCAGGGATAGTGCGGCGAGTGGACACACTCGCTTTGGGGGCGTGCGTTTTGACGTTGAGGGGTCACCGTTACAGGTATTTGCGGACGGCCGCGGCGATTGCCTCGGGCGTCTTGGCTTTGCCCGCCGCCAGCCGCGCGGCTGATCTGCCGCTGAAGGCACCAGCGCTGAAGGCCGTCTATGACTGGACCGGCCTCTACATCGGTGCGCATGCCGGCTACAGCCTCGGCTCGTCGCGCTCCGCGCTGAACGACGGCACCGGCATCAACGACAGCGGCGTCTTCAGCGGCATGATCGGCGGCGTGCAGGCCGGCTACAATTACCGTCTCAATTCCGGCTGGCTTCTCGGCGTCGAAGGGGATTTTTCTTTTCCGAACTACATCACCTCCAACTCGATCGTTTCCGTCCTGGCGACACCCGCCAACACCGTCACGCAGCAATGGGACTACACCGCGAGCGTGCGCGGGCGCCTCGGCTACACCAGCGGTCCATGGCTGGTCTATGCCACCGGCGGCTTTGCTTGGATGGGTGAGCGCTATTTCGACACGCCGGCCGCAGGCGAAGCAGTCCCGAAAATCCTGAACACGCGGCCCGGCTGGATCGCGGGTGCTGGCATCGAATACGGTTTCGCGCCGCATTGGAGCGCACGGGTCGAATATCTCTACAGCCGCTTCGACGGCGGCAATGTCGCCTTCTCCACGGGCGCCCAATACAATTCTTCATCGCTCGACTTCCAGTCGGTCCGGCTTGGCCTCAACCGCAAGGTCGATTGGCCGGGCATGCCGAGCTACAATCCCAAGAGCTCGGGAATCGGCTCGCTGATCGACACGGAATCGGATCGCTGGGAGATCCACGGCCAGAGCACGTATCTGCCGCAAGGCTATCCTTCGTTCCCCGCCCTCTACACCGGGCCGAACTCGCTCTCGCCATCACGGCAGGCCAAGGCGACCTGGAGCAACAGCCTGTTCCTGAACGCAAAGCTGTGGGACGGCGGCGAGGTCTATTACAATCCCGAACTGCTGCAGGGATTTGGATTGAACGACACCGTCGGTGCGGCCGGCTTCCCGAATGGCGAAGCGCAGAAGTCGAACTTTCCCTATCCGCATTACAACACCTCGCGCCTGTTCGTGCGCCAGACGTTTGGCTTTGGCGGCGAGCAGGAAGAGCTCGCGAGCGGCCAGTTGCAGCTCGGACAGAAGGTCGACGTTTCCAGGCTCACGGTGCAGGCCGGCAAATTCCCCGTGATCGACGTGTTCGACGGCAACGCCTACGCCAAGGACACCCGCAAGGACTTCATGAACTGGTCGCTGTGGGCGCCAGGCGCCTTCGACTATTCCGCCGACAAGGTTGGCCTCACCTACGGCGTCACCGCCGAGCTGAACCAAAAGCAGTGGGCGTTGCGCGGCGGCTACTTCCTGATGGTCGCCGAGTCCAATTCGAATCATTTCGACACCAGGGTCGGCGAGCGCGGCCAGTACGTGCTCGAGCTCGAAACGCGCTTCTCGCTGCTTGGCCAGCCCGGCAAGCTCAGGACCATAGGCTGGCTCGACAGCGCCAATATGGGCAGCTTCCGCGAGACGCTGAACAATCCGGCGCTCAATCTCGACATTGCGCAGACCCGGCGCGGCCGTCTGAAGTATGGCTACGTGCTCAACCTCGAGCAGGCGATCACCGAGGATGTCGGTCTGTTCGGCCGTTGGAGCTGGAATGACGGCAAGACCGAGACGCTGGCCTTCACCGACATTCACCGCAGCCTGTCCGGTGGTCTTTCGATCAAGGGCACGAAATGGGGCCGGCCCGATGACGTGATTGGCGTCGGCGGCGCCATCAATGCCATCTCGCAGGATTATCGCGACTTCCTGGCCGCCGGCGGCCTCGGTGTTCTCATCGGCGATGGCGCGCTCAACTACCGCCGCGAGCGCATCCTCGAAACCTATTACGCCTATGCGCTGAACAAGAATCTCACCCTCACCGCCGACTACCAGCTGATCGTCAACCCCGCATACAACGCTGATCGCGGCCCAGTGTCGGTATTCTCGGGACGGCTGCACGGCGAGTTCTGAGCGCGGCTCAGAACAGCAGCGCGACGCCCGAGACGAACAGCAGCGCAAGCACAATCTTGCGGAACGTGGCCTCGTCGATGCGGCCGAACAGTTTCAGCCCGAGCCACGTTCCCGCAAAGAGAAACGGCAGGCCGAGCGCGAACAGCTTTGCGGTGTCGAGCGTGAGCGCCCCTTTGGCGCCCAGAAGCAGCGCCGCCGTGGCAAACACCACGACCGCGACGGGCTGGAAGGTGGCGCGCTGGACGTCCTTGGGTAGGCCGCGCAGATTGCACCAGATGGTGATGATGATGCCGGCGAGACCGGTCAGGCCGCCGAGCAGGCCGTTGACGAAACCGATCGTCATGTCGGCGGCCGGCGGCACGATTGTAGCGACCTTGAGCTGCGGCCTGAAGAACGCGTAGAGGCTGTAGACGATCAGGATCACCCCAACCGCGATGCGGACGCTCTTGGGATCGGCCGAGGTCAGGAGTGACACGCCGACCGGCACGCCCACGACGGCACCGATCATGAAAGGCCATAGCCGGCGCCAGTCGAGCGCACTGCGCAGCTTCCAGACCGAGTAGCCCTGCACCAGGAGGCCGAAGCCGACGATCAGGCTGGCGCTCTGAAGCGGCGTCAGCACGTAAAGCCACAGCGATGCAGCAACGAGGCCGAAGGCAAAGCCGGAGAGGCCGGCGACGAACGCGCCGGCGAAAGTGGCCAACAGGAAAAGCGGTAGTTCGATTGTGATCCCATCCATTGCTCGCTCCAAGCATCAGCGAGCAGCGCTTGCGTGGGATCACCACTTCACGGGGAGGCTGCGACATCCCCGGTGGTGCAAGCCTAGGTGAAGCCGCTTCCCTCCACAATGACCTTGTTACGCGGCCCGGATCGCATCCAGGAACTTCCCGACCTCGACCTTGAGACGGCTGCTCTCGCCGGACAGCGACTTCGCTGACGCCAGCACGGTGGAGGAGGCCGATCCGGTCTGGCTCGCGCCGCGCTGCACGTCGACGATGCTGGCGGAGACCTGTTGGGTGCCGCGTGCCGCCTGCTGCACGTTGCGGGAAATCTCCCGCGTCGCCGCGCCCTGCTCCTCGACTGCGGAGGCGATCGCCGATGCGATCTCGGACATCCGGGTGATGGTGTCGCCGATCGACTTGATGGCGCCGACGGAATCCTCCGTCGCGCTCTGGATTCCCGTGATCTGCTGGCTGATCTCGCCGGTGGCCTTGGCGGTCTGCTCGGCCAGCGCCTTGACCTCGGAGGCGACCACGGCGAAGCCGCGCCCGGCCTCGCCGGCGCGCGCCGCCTCGATCGTTGCATTGAGCGCCAGAAGATTGGTCTGGCCCGCGATCTGGCTGATGAGCTCGACCACGTCGCCGATCCGGCCGGCAGCCTTGGCGAGCTCGCCGACATAGTCGTTGGTCCGCGCGGCCTGCTGCACCGCTTCGCTGGCCACCCGCGCGGAATCCTGGACCTGACGGCCGATCTCGTCGACCGAGGACGCCATTTCCTCCGCGGCGGCGGCAACGGTCTGCACGTTGGTGGAGGCCTGTTCGGAGGCGGCCGCGACCGTCGCGGTGACCTTTTCCGATTGATCGGCGGTACTCGTCAGCGTTCCCGCCGACACTTCCAGCTCCGACGATGCCGACGACACAGTGTTGATGACGTCGCCGATCAACGCTTCGAAATCGCGCGCGATCTGGTCCATGCGCTGGCTGCGCCGGAGTTTTGCCTCGGCTTCGACCGCGGCGGCCTCGTCGGCCGCCTTCTTGGCGGAGAGCGAGTCCTTGAAGTGCTGGAGCGATCCCGCCACCTGGCTGATCTCGTCATTGCGGCCGGTCACGGGAATCTCGACCTCGTGCTGCCCAGCGGCAAGCGTTGCGATCACGTCCGCGAGCCGGCCCAGCGGCGTCACCACGCGCCGGCGCAGCATCATGGTCACGCCAGCGAGTGTCCCCAGCAACGCCAGCACCGCCACGCCCGCGAGCGCGAGCATCGCAAGCGCGCCGTCGCGCGCGGCCGAGGCGCGCTCGGCAGCTTCGACCAAGGCGGCATCGCGCACGCCGTAGAACATCTGGATGGCGGGTACGATGACGTTGGCCAACTCTTCGGCGTTGATGCCGTACTTGCCGTCGCCACGTGCCGCGGGCATCTCCTTGTCCACGATGAGCGCTGCTTTCCCGAAATAAGAATCCGTCGCCGCCTTCTGCGCGCTGGCGATGCGGGGCGGGCTTCCGAGCTGGTCGATGCCGGCCTCGATGCGCTCGCGGTCGGCCTCGACACGTCCCTGCATCCGATCCATCAGCGAGAATTCGACCGCCGTGAGCGGTCGGCGTGCGCTCAGCGCCGGCGACAGCGAGGCGGCGCGGCTACCGGCCGAGACGCGCAGATCCTGCGCCGTTCGCGCCAGGCTCAACAGTGCCGCAAGCGAGGAATCGGCATTGATGACCTTCGCTTCGAGCCGGTTCATGATCGGCTCGATATTGCCGATGACCTCGGCAACGCCCGGAAGGAAGCCCTTGATCGCAGCGCTGTCGCGCGTCGCCAGCGGAACGCTCATCGCGCGATCTGCCGCGGTGGTGATATCCTTGAGCCGCCGCGCGGTACGGTCCAGGTTTTCGATCATTGGCCCGGAATCATCCAGCACCATGATGGCGCGCCTTGCCCCCTCGAACGCGACATCGACCGCTTTCGCCGCCTTCGCGGCGGCTTCGATCTGGACCTGGGTCGCAGCGTTCTCCTGGAAAATCGGGGAAATGTAGGGGGCACGAAGGCTAGCAATGTGCTGACTGACCGTCAGGGTCGCACCAAAGGCGTCGACCGTCTTGATCGCGTCGGAGCGGTTCGCGAAGATGCGCGCCTGGGGTATCAGCACCTCGGCGCCAAGGATGACTGCAAAAACCGTCACCGTCAGCATCGACAGCGCAAAGAGCTTCCCGATCCGCATCTGATCCCCCGAATACATTCCTGCAAATGCCGAAAACTTAGCCGGTTGCCGCTAAGAGCCCGTTAAGCAACGGCATGCCCGTAGTTCCGCGGAGTATTGGGCTTCGAGTGCCTTCCGGACGGTGTCGCCGAAGTTCCTTCGCGATGCCGGATACGACAGAATCGTCGGCATTTCTCCCCCGAATACCTATATCAAGGCCTGTGTCGCCATCCGCGCCACACTCCATTACCTCGGAACATCAATGCTCTCCGCCGAACTCGCCATCGTCGTCGTCCTGATCGTCATCAACGGCTTGCTGTCCATGTCCGAGCTGGCCGTGGTCTCGTCACGTCCGGCCCGGCTGTCGATGCTCGCCGCCAAGGGCGTCCGCGGCGCCGAGCGGGCGCTGACGCTCGCGGCCGATCCCGGCAAATTCCTCTCGACGGTGCAGATCGGGATCACACTGGTCGGCGTCCTCTCCGGCGCGTTCTCGGGCGCGACGCTCGGACAGCGGCTGACGCAATGGCTGCTCGAGCTCGGCCTGTCCGCAGGAATTGCCGACATCGTCGGCGTGGGCCTGGTTGTCACGCTCATCACCTACGCCACCCTGATCGTCGGCGAGCTGGTGCCGAAGCAGGTGGCGCTGCGTGACCCCGAGAGCATCGCGGTCAGGGTTGCACCCGCGATGCACGTGCTTGCGAAGGTCTCGCTGCCGCTGGTCTTCCTGCTCGATCTCTCCGGCAAGCTGATCCTCACGCTGCTCGGCCATGGCGGCAAGTCCGAAGAGAAGGTCTCGGAAGACGAGATCCATCATCTCGTCAGCGAAGCCGAAAGCGCGGGCGTGCTCGAGTCAGGTGAAAAGGAGATGATTGCGGGCGTGATGCGGCTCGGCGATCGGCCGGTCGGCGCGATCATGACGCCGCGCACGGAGGTCAACGAGATCGACCTGAATGATACGCCGGAGAGCATTCGAGCGACCATCGCCAAGAGTCCGCATTCACGCTTTCCCGTCTCCGACGGCGACCGCGACAAGCCGATTGGCGTGCTCCAGGCCAAGGACCTGCTGGTCGCCTTCATGAACGAGCGCACGCCGGATTTGCGCGTGCTGGTTCGCGAGGCGCCCGGCATTCCCGCCTCAGCCGATGCCCGCGACGTGCTGGCGATCCTGAAGGCTGCGCCGGTGCATGTGGGCCTCGTCTACGACGAATACGGCGCCTTCGAAGGCATCGTGACGACGGCTGACATTCTGGAATCGATCGTCGGCGCCTTCCATTCCGAGGAAGGCCCACCGGAACCGGCCTACGTCAAGCGCGCGGACGATTCGCTGCTGGTCTCAGGCTGGATGCCGGTCGACGAATTCGGCGAGCTGCTCGGCATCGAACTGCCGCCGCACCGCTACAACACCGTCGCCGGCCTCGTGCTGCAACAGTTCAACGTGCTGCCTGATGTCGGCGACGCCTTCGACTTCGGCGACTGGCACATCGAGGTGGTCGATCTCGACGGACGGAGGATCGACAAGATTCTCGCGAGCCGGCGGAGCGAAGTAGAAACGGGGTGAGCGAGCGGCGACGTGTTGAAATGCAGATCGCCGCACTAAGCTTCACGTCGTCCCGGCCTAGTGCGCTGGAGCCCTCACCCGAACCTCACCCCGATCCGCTTTTCCTTGCGCCAGATCACGGTGCAGGCGAGATGTGTTCCGTCGGCCTGGACGAACAGGCTGAAATGGTCGGGGATACCGACGGGACTGCTGACGTCGAGCGCGGCGCCGGTATCGGACAGGTTGCGGATGGTGCAGTCGATCGCGCCGCCGCCGCCGAACTCGATCGTTCCGGCCTTCAGCACGCGATGCCTTGCCTTGTCGCGCCGCTCATCCATGGCGACAATCTACACCCAAAGTTGAACCAAACGTTAAACGCAGTCCTCGTTGCGATGCTTTTGCGCGCGGGGCCTGCGGCCTTGCAAGTGGACCGGCGCCTACAGCGCCGGCTGGAACGTCTCTGTCCGCGCCATCCGCCAGGCGTCGCGGAAGCGCGGGTCTTCGGTGCCTTCGAGCAGTTCGCCCGGACGCAGCGACGGATAAAGCTGCGCGAACGATTTCACGTCCGTCGTCGAGGTGCGCTGCGAGAAATGGATCGGGCGCAGCTGCTGCGGATGTTCGAGACCGGCCGCGGCGATCAGCTCGGTCAGCGAGTGCAGCGTCGCAAGGTGATAATTGTGCACGCGGTCGATCTTGAGCGGCACATAGAGCGCACGCGCACGCGTCGGGTCCTGCGTCGCGACGCCGGTCGGGCAGCGGTCGGTGTGGCAGCTCAGCGACTGGATACAGCCGAGCGAGAACATGAAGCCGCGTGCCGAATTGCAGTAGTCCGCACCGATCGACATGGCACGTGCCATGTCGAACGCGGTGGCGATCTTGCCGGAGGCGCCGATCTTGATGCGGTCGCGTGCGTTGATGCCTATCAGAGCGTTGTGGACGAAATTGACGCCCTCCCGCATCGGCATGCCCAAATGGTCCATGAACTCGAGCGGCGCGGCGCCGGTGCCGCCCTCGTTGCCGTCGACCACGATGAAGTCAGGATAGATGCCGGTCTCGATCATTGCCTTGCAGATCGCCAAAAATTCCCAGGGATGGCCGATGCACAGCTTGAAGCCGGTCGGCTTGCCGCCGGCGAGCTTTCGCATCTCGCCGATGAACTGCATCATGCCGACAGGTGTCGAGAAGGCGCGATGCGAGGCCGGCGAGATACAATCCTCACCCATCGCGACGCCGCGGATCTTGGAAATCTCCTCCGAGACTTTCGCCGCCGGCAGCACGCCGCCATGACCGGGCTTGGCGCCCTGGCTGATCTTGAGCTCGACCATCTTGATCTGGTCCTGGCTCGCGACGCGCGCGAAGGCTTCGGGATCGAAGGCGCCGTCGAGATGGCGGCAGCCGAAATAGCCCGAACCGATCTCCCAGATGATGTCGCCGCCCATCTCCGCGTGATAGGGGCTGAAGCCGCCCTCGCCGGTGTCGTGCGCGAAGCCGCCCTTCTTGGCGCCGGCATTCAGCGCGCGCACGGCGTTCGGGCTGAGCGCGCCAAAACTCATCGCGGAGATGTTGAACACCGAAGCCGAATACGGCTTGGCGCAATCCGGTCCGCCGATGGTGACGCGGAATTTCTCCTCGGCATGCGCCTTCGGCGACACCGAATGATGCATCCACTCGTAGCCCTCGCGGTAGACGTCCTCCTGGGTGCCGAACGGACGCTTGTCGAGCTGCATCTTGGCGCGCTGATAGACCACCGCACGAATGTCGCGCGAGAACGGCATGCCGTCCTTCTCGCTCTCGAAGAAATACTGCCGCATCTCCGGGCGAATTTCTTCGAGCAGGAAGCGGATATGCGCCGAGATCGGGTAGTTGCGCAGGACGGCGTGGCCCTTCTGCATGAGGTCGCGGACGCCCAGCAGCGTCAACGCGCCGAAGATCAGAATCGGGATCAGCAGGATGTCGAAGATCTTGCGGTCGGCGATGCCGATGCCGATTAGCAGCGCGGTGACCACCGCGCAGATCGTCAGGACGATGAAGCGCGGGGAGAATGGCAGCAGCAGGGTTTCCATGATCCCCTCTTCCACCAGCGGCAGCCGTTTGGCGGATACGTTGGCCGATAAGTGAGGCGATTCCTGCGTCTTATTCTCGTCGGCCACGATTCCCATCCTCTCGCCAGCATGAGGCGGTACGATACGCCCGCGCCTGTCATACGGATATGACGCGGCGGTTGTTTCAGGCTAGCGAATTCGGCGGGGACAAATCAATCAGCCCGATGGGCGGGCTGCTGCGGTGCAGCAGAGCCCGGAATGGATGGCCATTAACCGGTCAAGGTGCTTTACCCAGGCAAGCGTCCTGGCTTTCGCCAGGACGACGCCGAGAGGGCCTACCGCTCGACGAAGGCCTTTTCGATCACGAAATGGCCGGGCTTGTTGCCGGAGCCCTCGACGAAGTCGCGGCCCTCGAACATCAGTTTCAGCTCTTCGAGCATCGCCGGGCTGCCGCACATCATGATGCGGTCGGTCGCAATGTCGAGCGGACCCTGGCCGATGTCGTTGAAGATCTGCTCGGAGCTGATGAGATCGGTGATGCGGCCGCGGTTCTTGAACGGCTCGCGGGTCACGGTCGGGTAGTAGATGAGCTTGTCCGCAAGCAACTCCCCGAACAGTTCGTCCTCGCGAAGACCGGCGACGAGCTTCTCGCCATAGGCGAGCTCGGAGACCTGACGGCAGCCATGCACCAGCACGATGCTGTCGAACTGGTCGTAAACCTCGGGGTCCTTGATCAGGCTGGCGAAGGGCGCCAAGCCCGTGCCGGTCGAGAGCAGCATCAGCCGCTTGCCGGGGATGAGGTTGTCGGTGATCAGCGTGCCGGTCGCCTTGCGGCCGACCAGGATGGTGTCGCCTTCCTTGATCTTCTGGAGACGCGACGTCAGCGGGCCGTCCTGAACCTTGATCGAGAAGAACTCGAGCTCTTCCTCGTGGTTGGCGCTCGCCATGCTGTAGGCGCGGAGCAGCGGACGGCCCTCAACCTCGAGGCCGATCATCGCGAACTGGCCGTTCTGGAAGCGGAAGCCGGAATCCCGGGTCGCGCGAAAGCTGAACAGGGTGTCGGTCCAGTGCTGGACGGAAAGAACCTTCTCTCGGTAAAACGCGCTCATGATTTTCGATATTCCGAATAATTGCGGTTTTAGGGCAAAAGCGTTGCCCGGCCCCTGAAAGCGGAGCGGACACCATTGCCATGGCGGAGGATTTCGCGAGTGTGATCTACGCCATTGAGACCAATAATCAACCTCGTTCCGGATGCAATTGATGCCGGCAAACCGGCATTTGCGGCGGAAATGGTCACACCATTAATGGATCTGCTGTCCGGCGCATGCGGAGGGCAATTTCTTTTCCCTCCGGGGCTCGAATACAGCACTTAATTTCCGTAGTGCTCGCGAGAATTTCATTAAGAATAGCTCTGATTTCACCCCCGTTTGGCGCCGTTTCCCGGATTTTTGCGGCTTTTGGCGCCAAGATCGACTGGAACTGACGACTGGCACTGGCGACTGAGACACATGGCGAGCGGCGAGCGGATCTTCGTGCAGGCGATCAAGCGCTATTGCGCGACCCATGGCATCGCGCTCGATGTCCGCGCCGATGGCTGGCTGCTCGCGATGCGCCGGGGCGAGCAGCGCCACTTCGCGTTCGGCTACGACATCGGCCTCAACAGCGCCATCGCGCACCGCCTGGCCAACGACAAATCGGCCGCCGCCGAGGTGCTGGCGCTCGAGGGCGTGCCCTGCATTCCCCATCGCCTCTTCCTCAATCCGAAGTTGGGCGAGAAGGTTGTCGGCGTCGCCTGGCGAGAGACCATGCTGGCATTGCTTCACGACAATCCGCAAGGCGTGGTCGTGAAGCCGAACGACGGGACGTCGGGACGATCCGTCTTCAGGGTAACGACGGAAACAGAGCTCGATCATGCGGTTGGCGAAGCCTTTTCGATGAGCGCCGGACTCGTGATCTCACCCTATGTCGTGATCGAGGATGAAGTTCGCGTGGTCCTGCTCGACGATGTGCCACTCGTCGTCTACAGCAAGCAGCTTGGCCCGGATTGGCGGCACAATCTCGATGCGGGTGCAACGCCCGTGCTGATGCGGGACGACGATCTACGCGCAGCCTGCGCAAAGCTCGCCATCGATGCCGCCAATGCCATCGGCATCACCTTCGCATCGATCGACCTCGTGCACGTCGACGGCGTCTGGCGTGTGCTCGAGATCAACTCAGGCGTGATGATGGAGGCGCTGGCGAAGCTGCATCCGGAGCTGGTGCAGACGACGTACGATGCGGCGCTGGATCGGGTGTTCGGGGACGAACACTGAGCGACACGCGCTGGCGACTTCAGCTCACCGCCAGCCGATACGCAGCCTTGGCATTCACGCCGAACGCCTTCTCCCTCACCTGCGGCCCGAGCTCCATCAGGCACGCCTCCAGCGCGCCCTTGATCTCGCCATAGCTTCCCGCGAGCAAACATACCGGCCAGTCCGAGCCGAAGATCAGGCGATTCTCGCCAAAGCAGGTCGCGGCGTGCGCGACGAATGGAAACAGCCGCTCCGCATTCCAGTCGCTCCACACCGCTTCCGTCGCCAGCCCCGAGACCTTGCACCAGACATTGCCGCAGGCCGCGAGTGCCGCGATGCCATTGGACCATTCAGTGCTTCCGCCATCGGCGATCGGCGGCTTGGCTGCGTGGTCGAGCACGAAGCGCGCCTGCGGGAACGCTTGTGCGGTTGCGATCGCGGCCGGCAGCTCGCGGGTGCGGACCAGGAAATCGTAGGCGAGATCGTGCGCGAACACGGCCGTGAGGCCGCGCTGGACGTCCTCGCGCAACAGCCAATCCGGGTCGGCCTCGTCATGGACCTGGTGGCGGATGCCGACCAGCTTGTCGCCGCCGGGCGAAGCACGCAACTGCTCCAGCGTCTCGCCAAGTTCAGCGTCGGTCAGATCGGCCCAGCCGACGATGCCAATCACTGACGGCGTCGCATGCGCGATCCGCAAAAATTCCTCGGTCTCCGCCAGTGCGGAGCGGCACTGCACCAGGATGCTCGCGTCGATGCCGTTGGCTTTCAAGAGCGGCGCGAGATCGGCCGGACCGAAGGCACGCCGGAGCGGCGTGAGCTCGGGCGCGTCCATCCAGGGATAGTCGGCGCGCGCGGGATCCCAGAAATGCTGGTGAGCGTCGACGATCATGCCTTACGCTCCGCCCGGCAATGGTGCGCGGGCATCGACGAGTTTTCGCCCACGCAGCTCCCAGCTCATCTGCGTGCCGTGCTTGCGGCAGAGCTCGTCGAGCAGGCGATCGACCTTGGTCGAGATGGCGAAGGAGTCACGGGGTTGTTGCCGCAGGAATGCGCCAAGGCGTCGCTCCGCGAGGCCAAAGCCGTAGAGCGGCGCGGTGTCGAAGAAGCGGATTCCGAGCGACCAGGCGCGGGCGATGGTCGCTTCCGCATCGGCATCGCTGACGGGGGTGAACAATCCGCCGAGCGGGGCGGAACCGAGGCCGAGTGAGGTGACATCGAGAGAGCCGAGCCGCGACCTTTTCATTCCCACTGCCTCAACAGTCTTCCCAATAACCAAAATCATCTCTCCCGCTTGCGACAAGCGCAAGCGGGAGAGGCACGCAGGAGCGCGGGGCTGGCGACGCTCCTACTTCAACATCTGCGCAACGTTGTCCTTGGTGACGAGATCGAGGCCGGTATAAACGATCTCCGGCACCTTCTCGCCCTTCTTGATGGCGAGCAGCGTGTCCATCGCCTTCTCGCCCATCTCGAACGGACGCTGGCCGACCAGCGCATTGGCATAGCCATCGCGCAACAGCTCGAGCTGCATCTTCAGCGTATCGGCCACGACAAGCGTGAACTTGCCGGAATCGATATCCTTCTTGTACCTGGACGCGAAGGCCTTGAAGCCTTCGGGGGCGAACATCGGCCAGCCGCCGATGGGAACGATCGCGGCGAGGTCGGGCGTCGCGGTGCGCATGTCAGTCATCTGCTGAACCGCCAGCGCGGGATCGTCATTGCAGAACGTGGGAGAGCCCGCGACCTCGGTCCATTTCGAGCCCTTCAACGCCTCGCGGACGCCGTCGACGCGCTCGGCGAGGTTCTTGGCGCCGGGACCACCCGAGACCATGGCGTATTTGCCACCGTCGGGCCGCAGCTTCAGGAGCTGCTTGCCGAGGGCGACGCCGAACTCCTTGTTGTTGGTGCCGATATAGGCGATGCGCTTGGCGCCGGGCGCATCGGCGTCGAAGGTGATGACGGGGATGCCGGCCGCGGTCGCCGCGTCGATCGACTTGGTCATCGCCGCAACGTCGGCAACCGAAATGGCGAGGCCGTCGACCTTCTGGGTGACGAAGTCCTGGATGATCTGGGCCTGCGTCGCCGGCTCGTGCTCGACCGGCCCCTTGTAGATGCACTCGATATTGCCGAGCTCCTTGGCACGCTTCAGGCAGCCGTCGCGCGCGAAATCGAAGAACGGATTGTTCATCGCCTTGGGCACGATCACGAACCGGTAGTTTGCGGCAAACGCCGGCGTAGCCATCATCGCGACCGCGATGCCGGCAAGTAGAAATTTCCTCATCGTCTCCTCCACCCTTCTTTGGCGCCTGTCCTCTCAAGATCGTCCGGGAAGCGGACAGGCGGCATTTTCGTTGCCGTCCCGGAACGATTTCGTTTCAGATCATCCGCGAGCGGATGCGGTCGACCAATACGGCCAGGATGATGATCACGCCCACCAGCGTCTGCTGCCAGTAGGAGCTGACCTGGGCGAGCACGAGGCCGTTGCGGATCACCTCGAGCAGCACGCAGCCGACGATGGCGCCGAGTGGACCGCCGATCCCGCCGGCGAGATTGGCACCGCCGATGACGGCCGCAGCGATCACGTTGAGCTCGTAGGACGTCGCCATGTTGGCCGGCGCCGACCCGAGCCAGCCGGAGATGATGATGCCCTGGAGGCCAGCGGCGAGCGCGCAGATCACATAGACCTCGATCTTCACCCGCACGACCGGGATGCCGGTGAGTTCGGCCGCCTTCTCGTTGCCGCCGAGCGCGAACACGTGACGGCCGAACGAGCTGTGGTGCAGCACCACGGCCATCGCCAGCGCGAGGACGATCAGATAAATGAACGGCACGGGCACGCCGAGCACGTCGCCCGAGGTGAGCGCGTAGAAATAATCGGCATCCGGCCCACCTGGAAAGCTGCCGCGTCCGTTGGAGACGACATAGCCGAGCCCGCGCACGATCGAGAGCATGCCGAGCGTGGTGACGAACGGCGACAGGCCGAGCACCGCGATACAGAAGCCGTTGACGAGGCCGGCGAGCAGCGCGACGCCGAGGCCGGCGAGAAGCGAGACCACCAGGATCAGGCCGGGGACATTGGCGAGCACGGTCTTGCCGTCGGCCGCCATGTGCACGAACAGGGAGCCTGCCGGCGAGCCGGGCGCCGACAGCTCGGTCATCACCATCGAGGTGACCATGGCGGAGAAGCACATCATCGAGCCCACCGACAGATCGATGCCGCCGGTGATGATTACGAAGGTGACGCCGAGCGTCGCAATGGCGATGAAGGAGAAATTCTTCGCCACGTTCTGCATGTTGCCTTCGGTGAAGAAGTACGGGCTGGCGAAATGCATGACCACCAGCAGCACGGCGAGTGCGAGCAGGACATAGCCGGTCTGGGACGCGAAGATGCCGCGCTGCCACCATCTGATCTTGCCGATGTTCGAAAAGGTGATCGGGGATTCCAAGGGCATGGCCATCACGCCGCCTCCTTCGCGCCGGTGATCAGGGCGGTGACCTCCTCGGGAGAGGTCTGGTGGATGGGCTTGTCGGCCCGCTTTTCGCCGCGGCGCATGACGATGACGCGATCGCACACCGCGAACACGTCGGGCATGCGATGCGAGATCAGCATCACGGCAACGCCCTGCTCCTTCAGCCGGTGGATCAGGCCGAGCACCTGCTCGACCTGGCGGACCGAGATCGCGGCCGTGGGCTCGTCCATCATGACCAGCTTCGCGTTGGAGAGCCGCGTCCGCGCGATCGCAACCGCCTGGCGCTGACCGCCCGACATCTGCTTGACGAGATCGTCGGGGCGCGTCTCCGAGCGCAGCTCGCCGAACAGCTCCAACGCACGCGCAGCCATCGCTTTGTGGTCGAGCAACGCGAACGGCCCTATCCTGCGCTTCAGCTCGCGGCCGAGAAAGACGTTGGCTGCCGCCGTGAGATTGTCGGCGAGCGCAAGGTCCTGATAGACCACCTCGATGCCGACGCCGCGGGCATCGATGGGCCGGTTGAAATGAACCGCGCTGCCGGCGAAGCGGATTTCGCCGTGGCTGGGGCGGAAATTGCCGGCGATGATCTTGACCAGCGTCGACTTGCCCGCGCCGTTGTCGCCCATCAGGCCGACGACCTCGCCGGGAAGGACCTGCATGTCGACATCATGCAGCGCGCGGATCGCGCCGAACTCCTTGCCGATGCCGGTCAGCTCGAGGACCGGTGTTGCTTGTGCATTTGTCATCAGCGGCCTTCCTCAGACGTAGCGGTTGACGAGGGATTCAAGATATTCCTGCCGGCCCGAGCGCGGCTGTGGGTCAAAGCCCGGGCCGTGCGCGCGGTCGGCAAGTTCGGCGAGCGAGCGCTGGCCGCCGAGAATGGCGCGGCCCTCGGGCCCGGCCCATCCCTCGTAGCGTTTCGCGAGCGGCGCAGTGAGCACGCCGGAATCCAGCATGTCCGCGGCGGCGAGCAACGCCCGCGCGCAGGCGTCCATCGAACCGACATGGGCATGGATCAGATCGTCGGGATCGATCGACTGGCGGCGGATCTTGGCGTCGAAATTGAGCCCGCCGGAGCTGAAGCCGCCGCGGCTCAGGAGCTCGTGGAACACCAGGGCAAGCTCGGGCACGTTCATCGCGAACTGGTCGGTGTCCCAGCCGAGCAGATCGTCGCCGCGGTTGATGTCGAGCGAGCCGAACACACCCAGCGCCTCCGCGAGCGCGACCTCGTGATGGAAGGAGTGGCCGGCGAGGATGGCGTGGTTCTGCTCGATGTTGAGCTTGACGTCCTTCAGCAGGTCGTAACGCGCGAGGAAGCCGTAGCAGGTGGCGACGTCGAAATCATATTGATGCTTGGTCGGCTCCTTCGGCTTCGGCTCGATCAGGATTGGTCCCTTGAAGCCGATCTTGTGCTTGTGCTCGACGACCAGCGAGACGAAGCGGCCGAGCTGGTCGAGCTCGCGCTTGAGATCGGTGTTGAGCAGCGTCTCGTAACCCTCGCGCCCGCCCCACAGCACGTAGTTCTCGCCGCCGAGACGGTGCGTCACCTCCAGCGCGGCGCGGACCTGGCCGGCGGCATAGGTGAAGATCTCGGGGTCCGGATTGGTGGCCGCGCCCGCCATGTAGCGGCGATGCGTGAACAAATTGGCGGTGCCCCAGAGCAGGCGCACTTTGCTCGAGGCCATCTTCGCTTCGAACAGATCGGCGATGGCATTGAGGTTGGCGACGGATTCGCCAAGCGAGTTACCTTCCGGCGCCGCATCGACGTCGTGGAAGGTGAAGAAGGGCACGTCGAGCAGACGAAACAGTTCGAAGGCGACGTCAGCCTTGGCGCGCGCCTGCGCCATCGCATCGGCGCCGTGATGCCAGGGTCGCAGGAACGTCTCGCCGCCAAAGGGATCGCCGCCGGGCCAGCACAACGAATGCCAATAGCAGACCGCAAAGCGCAGATGGTCCTCCATCCTGCGGCCATGGACGAGGCGGTCCTTATCGTACCAGCGGAAGGCAGGCGCGTTTCCCGCATCCCCGCCGGCGAAGGCGACAGGTACGCTTGTATCGAAGAATTTCGCTGACGCAGTCACTTAGGCACACTCCTTCAACGCGGGATAAAGTTCGCGCCAGCGGCGATAGGCCTCGTCATAGGCCGCAGCCACGGATGCGCGAGGCGTAAAGCTCGCGAGCCGGCGCGGACGGGTGCAAACCGCAGCCGCGTCTTCGCCGGTGGCGGCGAGCCGTCCGAGCCTGGCGGCGCCGAGCGCCGCCCCGACCTCGCCCTCCTCGACGCGGTGGACGGGAATGCCGAGCACATCTGCGCAGATCTGCGCCCACAGCGGCGAGCGCGAGCCGCCGCCGACGAGATCGACCTCGGCAAGCGGTCCGCCGGCCGCGCTCAGCGCCGCCAGATTGTCGCGCGCGGCGAAGGCGACGCCTTCGAGCACGGCCTGAACGATCTGGGAGCGCCCGGTCGCACCGCGCAGGCCGACAAAGGCACCGCTGGCGGCGGCATCGTTGTGCGGCGTGCGCTCGCCGTCGAGATAGGGCAGGAATTTGACCGGACTCGGTCCATCGACGCGCTCGCCGAGCGGCGCCAGCAGCGCTGCGGCCGGAACCTCCATCACGCCGGCGAGCCAGGCCAGCGAAGCCGCAGCCGACAGCATCACGCCCATCTGATGCCAGCGGCCGGGCAGCGCGTGACAGAACGCATGGACCGCCGAGGCCGGCGCCGGCGCGAACCGATCAGTGACGCGGAACACCACGCCGGATGTGCCAAGCGACAGGAAGGCATCGCCCGGCGCGATGGCGCCGAGCCCGATCGCGCTCGCGGCATTGTCGCCGGCGCCGCCGGCGACCACGACATTCTTTGCCATGCCCCAGCGTTGGGCGTAATCCGGCGCGAGCGTCGCGCTGACCTCGCTGCCCTCGACCAGGCGCGGCATGTGGTGGAGATCGAGCCCGGTGGCATGCAGCAGCAGCGCCGACCAGCGGCGCAGACCGACGTCGAGCCACAGCGTGCCGGCCGCGTCCGACATGTCCTCGATCATCTCGCCGGTCAGTCGATAGCGCACATAGGCCTTCGGCAGCAGCACCTTTGCGACGCGCGCGAAGATTTTTGGCTCATGCCTGGCGACCCAGAGCAGCTTCGGCGCGGTGAAGCCGGGCATGGCCAGATTACCGGCGATGGTGTGCAACGAGGGGCAGCGCCGCTCCAGCGCGACGCATTCGGCGTGCGAGCGGCCGTCGTTCCAGAGGATCGCGGGACGCAGCGGCCGTCCGTCCTCGTCCAGCAGCGTCGCGCCATGCATCTGGCCGGATAGCCCGATGCCGCGCATCCGCGCGACCTCGCGCGGATGGCGGGCGGCAAGATCGTCGACCGCGCCGACCGCCGCATCGACCCAGCCATCGGGATCCTGCTCGGACCACAGCGGCGCGGGATGCGACAGCGCGAGCTCTCGCGCCGCCGTCGCGACAACCGCGCCGGCTTCGCTGACGAGCACCGCTTTCACACCTGATGTGCCGATGTCGATTCCGAGAAACACGCCGTCCTCCCTTTCGCCTGTTGCGGTGCGCGAACTCAAGGTCGCCTTATCCGCAACGGGGTCGTTTTGAATTCCACCTGCCGTTAAGGCAGATTGTCTCGCATCACGATGTCGATCCTGATCTTCTCCTGTTCGCGCAAGATCGGCTCGCCACGGGCGAGCGCGAGCAGCACGCGCACGGCGGCGCGCGCTTCGTGTCCGGGGTTCTGCGAGATCGCGGCATGCATCACGCCCTGCAGCAGCAGCCGGCGCGTCAGCGCGGTGAGGTCGTGTCCGACGAACACCACCTGCCTGTCGCGGCCGGCATCGCTCAAGGCCTTCTCATTCAACGCGTTGGCGACGCCTTGCGTGCCGGCGCCGACATTATAAAGACCCACAATATCGGTATGCCTGCCCAGCAGCCGCGCCAACAATTGTTCCGAACGCGCGTCCTCGTCGCGTCCTTCGAGCACCGGCAGCACGCTGAGGCCGGGGAATTCCGACGCCATCACCTGGTTGAAGCCAAAAATGCGCTCGGCATGGTCGCGCAGGCCCTGCGAGCCCGCGACGATCGCGACCTTGCCGGACTTTTGTCCGACCAGCCGCCCGACCAGCGCGCCGGCGGTGCGCCCCGCGGCAATATTGTCGATACCGACATAATGGTGCCGGCGCGACGACGGCACGTCCGAGACCAGCGTCACGACCTTGGCGCCGGCATCGACGAGATCGTCGATGGCGGCGCGGACGCCGGGATGGTCCAGCGCGACCACGGCGATGCCGTCGTAATCATCCGAGAGCCCTTCAAGGGAAGCGGCGAGCACGGACGGATCGAAGACGTCGGTCGCGACCGTCTCGACGCCGAGGCGGCGGGACGACAGCCAGCCCGACATCTCGCCGAGATAGTCCTGGATCTGCTGCATGAACGGGTTCGGCCCCGACGGCATCACGAAGGCGAAACGGCGGGCGCGGCCGCGGGCGAGCTCGGCGGCGGCCACGTGCGGCTGGAACGAATTGCGCTCGATCGCCTCCTTGACGCGCCGGACCGTATCCGGCCGCACGCCCGGACGATTGTGCAGGACGCGGTCCACCGTCGCGAGGCTGACGCCGGCCTGGCGGGCGATGTCCTTCAGCGTCAGCGCAGTCGTGGTGAGCGTCTCGGCCATGGCTGAAGGCTAGCAGAGGTGTTTTGAGGTACGCAACTCATTTTGAGGGGCGGCGAGCATTTTCGCTCGGCTGAGCCCAGGAACAGCTTTTCCCGTCCGCCGTTGCTGCCCCGTGCATAACGATATCACCCATGATCCCGGTGAGGGATTGAGCCCGACGCTCGAGCGCAACATCCAGGCCCTGGTCGAGCGCCGCCGCCGCGAGCAGCGCGGTGCCAGGGGTCAGGAAAAACTTGCCGATGCGATCACGGCGTTCACCGGCAGCATGGCGTTCGTCTATCTCCATGTCGCGGTGTTCGGCTTCTGGATCATCGCCAATCTGCACTGGCTGCCGGGAATCCCGGCCTGGGACGAGAGCTTCGTGGTGCTGGCGATGATTGCTTCGGTCGAGGCGATCTTCCTGTCGACATTCGTGCTGATCTCGCAGAACCGCATGAGCGCAGCAGCGGACAAGCGCGCCGATCTCGATCTCCAGATCAGCCTTCTCGCCGAGCACGAATTGACCAAGGTTGCCCGCCTGCTCACGCAGATCGCCGAGCGGCTCGACGTCCAGCCCGATTCGAAGCGCGATCTGGAGGAGGCAAGCCGGGACATCGCCCCCGAGCGCGTGCTCGACAGGATCGAGGAGACGCGCTCCTGAGCTATCGGCTCGCCGACAGATCCAGGGTCAGGAACAGGCTGTTGGGATCCTCGACATAGCCCTGGAACGGGCCGCAGAGGACAAAGCCATGCGCCTGGTAGAGCGCGTGCGCCGGCTTGAAATAGTCCCAGGAGCCGGTTTCGAGGCTGAGCCGCGCCATGCCGCGCGCGCGGGCTTCCGTGATGATGTGGCGGAGCATCTCACCGCCAAAGCCGCGCCGCCGCGTGGTCTGGAGCGTGTGCATCGACTTCACCTCGCCATGCGCTCCCGACAGCGACTTCAGCGCACCGGTGGCGACCAGCGTGTCGCCGTCCCAGCCGGTCCAGAACGCGACTTCCGGGGCACGAAGCCCGGCGAGATCAAGCGCATGCGCACTGCCCGGCGCGGTCTGTGCTCGCGCCGCCGCAACGTGATGGTCGAGCAGCGCGATGACGCGCGGATCAAAGGTGTCGCCGGTGCGGATCTGCATCGTCAGGGCCTCACATCTTGCCGTAGGACGCGCCGCGGCGCGTGATGATGACGTAGCGCGCGTCCTGTCTGGTCTCGTTCTCGAAGATCACCGCGCGCATCACGTCGAAGTCGAGACAGTCGCCTTCGCGCAGGCGAACCGCCTTGGCGTCGATGTGCACGGCGATCGCGCCCTCCAGCATCAGCAGCTGCTGGGTGAAGGCGTTGCGCCCCCAGGGGCTGTACGGCACCCGCGCGCCGGCCGGCAAATCGACGACGATAACCTCGATGCCGCTCGCCGCGTCCGCCGGCGAGGCGTGGCGGCGGCGATAGCCGCTGTCGGGATCGCGCCAGTGCGGTTGGTCGGCGAGCCGCACCAGCCGCTCCGGCGGCTTTTCGGCCAACGCCACCACGTCGCTCAAGGACACATCGAGCGCCGCGCAGAGCTTGTTGAGCAGCGACGCCGTCGCACTGCTCTGCGCCCGCTCCACCCGCCCGATCATGGCCCGGCTGACGCCGGACCGCGCCGCCAGCTCGTTCAGCGTCATGCCGGCTTGCGTCCGCACCGTCTTCAATCGGCGACCGATCGCGCGGTCGAGCTTTTGCTGGTCCATGATCTCTGATCCAAACGTTGCCCGTCGCAGGGACCGCGTCCGCCGGACGAGAAGATTAGGCCGGAGCAGCGGCGTATGCCGGGATCGACGGGCTAATATATTGGAATCTTTGCGCGCGGGGCAGCAACGTTTAGGATGGGCGCAATCACATGCAGCGGGAGGTGTGGCATGAACGGACCGACGCAACGGATCATCAAGGCCAACGGCATCAGCCTCAACGTCGCCGAACAGGGCGAAGGGCCGCTGGTGCTACTCTGCCACGGCTTTCCGGAAGGTTGGTATTCCTGGCGTCACCAACTCGCGGCGCTGGCCGCGGCCGGCTACCACGCTGTCGCGCCCGACATGCGCGGCTACGGCAAGAGCGACAAGCCCGAGGCGATCGACCAGTATACGATCCTCCACATGGTCGGCGACCTCGTCGGCGTGCTCGACGCTTTCGAGGCGAAGGACGCCGTCATCGTCGGGCACGACTGGGGCGCGACGATCGCCTGGCACACGGCGCGCCTGCGGCCCGATCGCTTCCGCGCCGCCGCCATTCTCAGCGTGCCCTATCGACCGCGCGGTCCGGTGCCGCCGACGAGTGTAATGCCACAGACGTCGGACGCGCAGTTCTATCAACTGTATTTCCAGGAGCCGGGTGTCGCCGAAGCGGAATTCGAAAGGGATCCGCGCGCAACGCTCGGCGCCATGCTCTATGGCGGTTCCGGCGAAGGCGCGGCGGTGATCCGCGCCAATGCCGAGCGTCAAGGGCGGACCGCCGGTGTCGGCATGGTCTCTCGCAAGGACGGCTTGCTACCGAAAATGCAGGTGCCGCTGCCGCCGTGGCTGAGTAGCGCGGACCTCGACTATTACGGTGCCGAATTTGCCCACAGTGGGTTTCGCGGACCGCTCAATTACTATCGCAACATCGATCGCAACTGGGAGCTGATGGGCGCCTTCGAGGGCGTCAAGGTGGTCGTGCCCTCGCTCTTCATCGCCGGCGACCACGACATGGTCATGGCCTTCCCCGGCGCCGCCGAGCACGTTGCCAACATGAAGCAATGGGTGCAGCAACTGCGCGGGATCAAGATGCTATCTGGGTGCGGACACTGGACGCAGCAGGAACGGCCGGCGGAGGTGAATGCGGCGATCGTGGAATTTCTGCGGAGCCTGCCGAACTAAAGGATGGAGCGGGCGAAGGGAATCGAACCCTCGTATGCAGCTTGGGAAGCTGCCGTTCTACCATTGAACTACGCCCGCGGATGCGCAGCCTGCGCCCGCTCTGATTAGCCGAGACGGCGCATCTCGCCAAGCGCTTTGGCGCAGGCCGCCTGACCCTTCTTAAGTTTCCGGTAAGATTTTGGGTGCGCCGGATTGTGGCGGTGTTATGATCGCCTGTCTGGGGAGACGTGCACTGAGTGGGGCGTGTGCATGGTGGGGCGTGGCTACGCGATATTCGACACGACCATAGGGCGCTGCGGCATCATCTGGAGCAGCACCGGGGTCGTCGCCGTGCAATTGCCGGAGGCGCGGGAGATCGACACCCGCCGCCGGATTTTCCAGGTCCATCCCGAGGCGCGCGAGCAGCGGCCTTCCGCGAACGCCGCGTTCGCAATCGATGGCATCGTGGGCTTGCTGCAAGGCAGCGATGCTGATTTTTCCGAGGTCAGCCTGGACGCGAGCGGGGTGCCCGGCTTCAACCGGCGGGTCTATGAAGCCGCCTGCGCCATTCCGCGCGGGGAGACGCGCACCTATCACGAGATCGCCAAGGCGCTCGGCGCCTCCGGCGCCGCGCATTCGGTAGCCCAGGCGATCGCGAAAAATCCCTACATGCTGATCGTGCCCTGCCACCGGGTGCTGGAGGCCGGCAATTACACCGACCGGCTCTCGCCCTATGGCGGGGTGATCTCCAAGCGGCGGCTGCTGTCGCTGGAGGGCGCCCATCCGATCGCCAGCAAGACGCTGTTCGACGTGCTGCTGCCCGTTGCCTCGCCGAGGCCCTCCACCTAGATAGGCGGGATGGATGCAACCACGCTGCTGACGACCCCCTCGATGACCGTCTCCGAGTTTCGCTGCGACGCGGGACCGGACGACAGCCCGTTTGCGGAGTGTCGCACCGGCCATTCCATTGCCTATGTCCGCGCCGGAAGCTTTGGCTGTCATTGCCGCGCCGGCTTCTTCGATCTGGTCGCGGGCTCGATGCTGGTCGGGGCGCCGGGCGAGGAATACACCTGCACGCATGAGCATGTCGCCGGCGACGTCTGCCTGTCCTTTTTCCTCGGCGAGGATCTGGTCGACGCGCTCGGCGGCCGGCGAGACGTCTGGCAGGTCGGCGCAACGCCGCCGCTGCCCGAGCTGATGGTGCTGGGCGAGCTCGCCCAGACGGCGGCAGATGGCAACAGCGACCTCGGTCTCGACGAGGTCGGCCAGATCCTCGCCGGCCGTTTCGTCGATGTCGTCTCGGGCAAGGCGCGCAAGCCGACGACGCCGACCGCGCGCGACCGCCGCCGTGCCGTGGAAGCCGCGCTGTGGATCGACGCCAATTCGCATGCCGAAGTCGACCTCGAACAGGCGGCGCGGCAGGCAGGGCTCAGCCCGTTCCATTTCCTGCGGCTGTTCTCGGCCGTGCTCGGCGTCACCCCGCATCAATATCTAGTGCGCTCGCGCCTGCGGCATGCGGCGCGGCTGCTGACCGACGACGACATCGCAGTTACCGACATCGCCTATGACGTCGGCTTCGGCGATCTCTCCAACTTCGTCCGCACCTTCCACCGCGCCGCCGGCGTCTCGCCGACCAAGTTCCGTCAGGCCTCGAAGGGAGAGCGCAAGATTCTCCAAGAGCAACTCATCCTCAACTGACTAGGTTCGTCTCCGGCGCGCGCCGATTGCGGCGCGCTTTGGCAATGGAGACGACCATGTACGACCATATCGGATTGCGCGTTGCCGACCTCGACGCCGCAACGCGCTTCTACACCGCAGTGCTGGCGCCGCTCGGTTATGTCCTGTGCTCAAGCGGCGACGGTTATGCCGGCTTCGGACCGCAGGGCGCGCCGGCGCTGTGGCTGCACCTGAACAAGGGGCGGAAAGCCGATGGCGCGCATATCGCGTTTCGCGCTGGGGATCATGATTCGGTCAAGGCATTCCATAGCGAGGGCCTGAAGAGCGGCGGTCGCGACAATGGCGGCGCCGGCCCGCGCAAGGATTACAGCCCGACTTACTACGCGGCGTTTTTGATCGATCCCGATGGCAACAATGTCGAGGCGGTTTGCACGTGAGTACGGCAGGCCTCACCACACACATTGTCATGCCCCGGCTTGACCGGGGCATCCAGTACGCCGCAGCTTCTCGATTCATCACAGCGGCCTCTGGAATACTGGATCGCCCGATCAAGTCGGGCGATGACAGCTGAGATGACGGCGCTATCGCTCGCTTCTCTACATCACAGGATTCAACCAGGATTCAACAATGGCCTCCATCCACAACGACATTCCCCTCAACGCCCCGGCGCGCGACGTCTGGGATGCGGTGCGTGATTTCGGCGCGCTGCATCGGCGGCTGGCGCCGGGCTTCGTCACGGCCTGCGCGCTCGACGGCGACGCGCGCGTCGTCACCTTCGCCAATGGATCGGTGGCGCGCGAGGTGCTGGTCGATTGCGACGATGCGCGGCAGCGGCTGGTCTACGCGATCAACAACGAGCGGCTGAAGCATTACAGCGCCTCGGTGCAGGTGATCGCCGAGGGCGAGGCGAGAAGCCGCCTGGTCTGGATCATCGACATGCTGCCGAATGAGCTCGCGCCCTATGTGCAGGGACAGACCAAGGACGCTGTCGCCGCCATACACCGAGCGTTTCCAGCGGCGGCTGCGTGATATTTCTCACAGAGCCCCGCCCTTGTCCGCCGTAACCATGGCGGCGTGCGCCCGGTTGGCTCCGCTCTCCCGGCGGCGCCACGCACGCGAGGAGCAGGCCATGAGAGGTGCGGACAAGGTGATCTGCCAGGCGGCCGCCGTGCTGCTGATGTTTTCGATTTCGAGCGCGCCGGCAAAGGCGCAATTCCTCGGCGGCGGCGGTGCCGGCGGCGAGGACATGATGACCCAGATGGCGCCGATGCTGGAGATGATGAAGGCCAAGATGGGCAAGCGCCGCTTCGGCATGATGATGCAGACCATGGGCCCAATGATGAGCCGCATGATGGAGAATGGCGGCGGCGGAATTGGCGGCCTCGGCGGCGGCAATCTCGGCGGCGGTTTCGGGGCGCCCAATTACGGCGGCTACGCACCGATGGGCGGAGGCGGATATATGCTGACTGGAATGAGCGGCATGGGCGGCGGCGATATCATGGGCATGCTCGGCGGCGCCGGTGGCGGCGACATGATGGCGATGATTCCGCAACTGATGCGGCTCGCCAATGTCGGCGGCGGTGGCGGCCATCGCCGCCACAGGCATCGCTAGTCCGCAGCGGCCGACAGAGCCGGCCTGATCGCAGGTTTGGTTTGGCGCGGTCCCCAGCGCGTCAGCACCACGCTGGAGGACGAGAGCAGGCCGAGCACGACCATCGAGCTCGCCGCCAGCCAGAAGAAGCTTTGCGCGGTGGCATCGTGCGTCGACAGCCACCAGCCGACCGCCGAGATGTAGATCAGCCGCGCGGTCTGCGCCAGCACCGGGCCGATTACCTTGGCAGCGCCCTGCGACGAGAAATACATCGTCGAGGCAAGGCCGATGAAGGCGTAGAACGGCGCCACCGTCGACAAATATTGATGGCTGGTGGCGCGCACGGTCGCGCTGTCGGTGAAGATGTTGACCCAGAGATCGGGGAAGATCGCGACCAGGCAAGCCGGTGCACCGACGGCGACGAAGGCGCTCGCGGCCGCGATCCAGGCGATGCGCCGCGCGCGGGCGATGCGACCGGCGCCGACCGCCATGCCGATCATCGGCACCGAGGCGATGCCGAACGAGAACGCGATCGAGGTCAGCAGGAATTCCAGCCGCGCACCGATGCCGTAGCCGGCGAGGATCGCGGTGCCGAATTTCGCAAGCATGTGGGTGAAGATCGAGATCGTCAGCACCGATTGCAGCGGCGAGAAGCAGGCGATGGCGCCGACCTTCAGGATGTCGAAAAACATCGCCCATTGGATCCGAAGTCCGCGCAGTTTCGGCGTCACGCGGGCGCGGCCGGAGAACAGGTACCAGCCCATCACGCCGATGTTCATGCAATAGGCAATCAGCGCGCCGGCGGCGACGCCGCGCATGCCGAATTGCGGCACCGGACCGAGCCCGAGGCCGAGCGTGCCGCCAAGCACGATCTGCCAGGCCGCAGAATTGAGGATCAACAGCGACGGCAGCTTCATGTTGCCGGTGCCGCGGAGGACCCCGGCCATGGTGTTGAGTAGCCAGGGCAGCACGGCGCCGCCGAAAAACACCTGGGTGTAGGCGATCGCATGCGTCAGCACGTCGCCGCGGCCACCGAGCATTTCCAGAACGCGCGGTCCGAAGATCAGCATGCCCAGCATGAAGACGAGGCCGAAGCTGATTCCGATCAGCAGCGCGTGCGCGGCGAGCGTCCCGGCACGCTCGCGATCGCCGGCGCCGAGCGCGCGCGCGATGGCGGAGGCCACCGCGCCGCCCATCGCACCGCCCGACATGGTCATGGTCAGGATCACTGTCGGAAACACCAGCGCCATCGCGGCCAGCGCTTCCACACCAAGACGTCCGATATAGGAGGTCTCCGCAATCACCGTGCAAGTGCCGGCTGAGAGCGCGACGACGTTGGGCCAGGCCAGTCCGAGCAGCGTGCGCAGGATCGGCCCGTCCATCAGCGCGCTCCTCACAGGGCGCGGGGGCGGCGGCAGCGGACGCTCTTGTTCATCGACCGGGATTTCGGCGATGTCTGACATGTCCTCTCCGGGCGAAAGCGCCATTTGCGGCGCGGCAATGCTTGGGTGTACCAATGAATTGGTTCGCGCGCAGGGCGCAACGACAGGCTTGTTAGCACGATGCGCAGCGATTCCTCCTGCGCTAGGTGCAGGCGTGCCCTGCGGCAGCGCATTTCAGCCCGTGGAATTGCGGCTCTCAGTCTCCGTGGGGCCATCCTTCGAGACGCCCGCGTCGCGGGCTCCTCAGGATGAGGTCTTGTTTCGCGGTGACATGTCGGACCCTCATGGTGAGGAGCCCGCGAAGCTGGCGTCTCGAACCACGAGGCCAACGCCCGCGCGGCATTACCCAATCGTCCAGAGCAATGGCGGACGGCCGCGCGATGTCGGGGACAGGTGCACTCCGATGTGCCGCCCGCATCCGGCCGCGAGCCCTTCGAACAACCCCGCCAGCACCTTGGTGCAGGCAGGGTGGTCATCGGCGACGCCGTCCATCAACTTCCAGCTCTGCTGACGGATTTCGAACATGCCTTCGGATTGCGTCGTCTCAGCCACATCGTCCTGCGCGACCAACAGCGCGTTGAGGAACGTCGCGAATTCGCTCGCACCGCCGCGGCCCATCGACAGCGCCGCAGCGACCTCATCGAAATATTGCATCCCGATCAGCTTGCCCGTGAGGTGCAGGAGATAGCCGGCATCCTCTGGACCGAACAGCTGCACCATCACGGGCGCGGCTGTGCGCACATATTCCATCGCATAGTTGCGATAGGCTTTTTCCAGTCGCGGTCTTGGCCAGCTTGCGACTGGCAACGCCGGAGCCGCGGCGGCATCGAACAGCGGCGCTTCGAGATGTCGCGCGAACACGAGGCGCTGGTCGAGTTCGAGGGGCTGGTCATATTGATAATAGTAGCCTTCGAGCCCATCCTGGCCGTCGACGCTCTGCTTGGTGCAGACGAACCCTAATCTGGTATCGCCGAGCGCCACACCGTTGTTGGCGTGCCAGCCGCGCAGCATCGCGCGCGAGACTTCGCCCGGCACGCCGCAGATGGCGGTGCCCTTCCAGATCCAGCGCGGCGGCGGATAGCGGATCCAGGCTTTGCGATCACTCTCATACATGTATTCGACGTGCACGCCGCCGATCCAGTTGGAGAGGTAGTGATATTGCGCGGCCGCCACGGCGGGCGGCAGATGGGTCAACCCGAGCTTCTCCAGCCCCGGCAGAAAGCGCTCCTGCTGCTGGCGGCGGAACACGCGAAAGACGAACTCCGCAGCATCCGCCGTGCCGCGACGCGTGACCACGGTGAGGATCAGACCGGTGAAATAGGCGTGATAGAGATCGGCAACCGCGCGCCAGCGTTTCCATTGAGCTTCCTGCGCGGGGTCTGATGCGGCGGTCATGTTCGCTCCCGATCGTTGTTTTGATCGAGTGTGTCACTGCATCTGGTGACGGACAAGCTGAGCCGCACGCAGGGCGCCCTGCACGCCGCCAATTCCGCATCGCGAATTTTGCGCAGGCTTAATTTTGCGCAGCTTTGGCGGCACGCTCGCGCTCGACGCGCTCGGTCACGTCGCGCGCCATCGCCACCGATCCCTGCACCACGCCAGCGGCGTCCCGCACCAGCGCGAAGGTCATCTCGATGTAGAGCTTGCGTCCGTCCTTGTGCAGCGCGCGGGTCAGTGTCGGTTTGCCCGCAAGCTTCATCGCGCCGCTGGCAAGCGCGGCCTCGAAGCCTTTCCAGTGCGCGGCACGCAGATGTTCGGGAATGATGAGGTCGAGATTCTGACCCAGCGCTTCGTCCGCGGAGAATCCGAACAGTGCGGACGATGCGCGATTCCACCGCATGATCGTGCCGGAGCGATCCGAATAGATCAGCGCGTCTGCGACGTCGTCGAGGATTTTTGCGTCGAGTTCGGATTGATCTGTCATTTCGCCACCTCGGACGTAGCCCGGATTCGCTTATTATCCTGACACAGATTCGGTGTCATCGCCCGACTTGATCGGGCGATCCAGTATTCCAGAGGCGGATGTGATCGAACCGATAGGCTGCGGCGTACTGGATGCCCCGGTCAAGCCGGGGCATGACAGCGGAAGGTGAGCCTATCCCTACACCCGGAAATGCTTGCTCAGCTTCAGCCCCTGGGCCTGGTAATTTGAGCCGATGCGCTGGCCGTACATGGCGTCGGGGCGCGCCAGCATCTTTTCATAGACGAGGCGGCCGACGATCTGGCCGTGCTCGAGGATGAACGGCACCTCGCGCGAGCGCACTTCGAGCACGGCGCGCGACCCCAACCCGCCGGCGCCGGCATAGCCGAAGCCGGGATCGAAGAATCCGGCATAATGCACGCGGAACTCGCCGACCAGCGGATCGAACGGCACCATCTCCGCGGCGTAATCGGGCGGCACCTGCACCGCCTCTTTCGACGCCAGGATATAGAACTCGCCGGGATCGAGGATGAGACTGCCGTCGGGACGGGCCGAGATCGGCTCCCAGAACTCCTCGACGGAATAGCCGGCGCGGCGATCGACGTCGATCACGCCGGTGTGGCGCTTGGCGCGGTAGCCGACGAAGCCGCCGCTCTTCTCGCCGGAGAGATCTACGGAGACGGCGACGCCGCCGGTGAGATCGGCATCGTCGATATCGACGAGACGTTCGGTCGCGTGCAGCGCCTCGAGGTCGTCGATGTTGAGGATGGCATCGCCGGTGCGGAAGCGTACCTGACTCAGGCGCGAGCCCTCGCTGACCAGCACCGGGAACGTCTTGGGGCTGATCTCGGCATAGAGCGGGCCGTGATAGCCGGCACCGATCATGTCGAAGCGGCGGGTGCCGTCGGCGATCACGCGGGTGAAGACGTCGAGCCGGCCGGTCGAGCTCTTCGGGTTGGCGGCCGCGACGATCTCCGGCGGCAACGCGAGGCTTTCGAGCAGCGGCACGATGTAGACGCAGTTGGTCTCCAGCACCGCGCCGTCGGCGAGACTGAACTCGTGCAGCTTCAATTCGTCGATGCGCTCGGCAACGGTGGCGCCGGGACCAGGCAGGAAGCTGGCGCGAACGCGATAGGCGATATCGCCGAGACGCAAATCGAGGCTCGCCGGCTGGATCTGGCTTTCGACGAAGTCGTAAGCGGGCAGGATGAGACCGCCCTCCGCCATCGCCGCAATCATGCGGTCGGGCAGGATACCATTGGCGTCGGCGGCGACCGTGAACGTCAACCCGGGGTCCTCATCAGGGATCAAACACATCCCGACATGCGGGAAATATGAGCGTTTTACGGCTATCCGATGGACGTCTTGACGGAAAGGGCATTGCGGAATATGAGCATGACTTATCCCGTGGTGATTTGAGCCGGCCGGCTTGCAGCCACGTTAAATAAGTCGCTAAACAGGCCGGGGACCTCTGTGATCCCGGCCCGTGGAAATATTCCAGGCCGGTTTTTTTGTGGCCATTTTCGATGGTCACTTCAGGAGGTCCTATGTCGAAGTCCCCGGCGCCAACCGCGCAATACCGTCCCGAAACTCGCCTGGTTCATTCCGGCACCCTGCGCTCGCAATATGGCGAGACCTCGGAGTCGCTGTTCCTGACCCAGGGCTACGTCTACAACAGCGCCGAGGAGTGCGAGGCGCGGTTCAAGGGCGAGGACCCCGGCTTCATCTATTCACGCTACTCCAATCCGACCATCGCGATGTTCGAGCGCCGCATGATCGAGCTCGAAGGCGCCGAAGCGGCACGTTCCGCCGCGACCGGCATGGCCGCGGTGACGACGGCGATCCTGGCGCCGCTGAAGGCCGGCGATCACGTCGTGGCCTCGCGCGCGCTGTTCGGCTCGTGTCTCTACGTCGTGCAGGATTTGCTGCCGCGCTACGGCATCGAGACCACGCTGGTCGACGGCCTCGATCTTGACCAGTGGCAGCGCGCCATGAAGCCGAACACCAAGACGTTTTTCCTGGAGAGCCCGACCAATCCGACGCTCGACGTGCTCGACATTCCCGGCATTGCCGAGATCGCGCACAGCGGCGGCGCGCGGCTCGTCGTCGACAACGTGTTCGCCACGCCGATCTGGCAGAGCCCGCTCGCGCTCGGCGCCGACGTCGTGGTCTATTCCGCGACCAAGCACATCGACGGCCAGGGCCGCTGTCTCGGCGGCATCATCCTGTCCTCGGAGGCGTTCATCGCCGAGCACATCCACAATTTCATGCGCCAGACCGGCCCGTCGATCTCGCCGTTCAACGCCTGGGTGCTGCTCAAGGGCCTGGAGACGCTCGCCGTGCGCGTGCGCGCGCAGACCGAGACGGCCGCGCGCATCGCGGACGTGCTGGCGAGCCATCCGAAGATTTCGCGGCTGGTGTTTCCCGGCCGCGCCGATCATCCGCAGGCGGCATTGGTGAAGAAGCAGATGCGCGGCGGCTCGACGCTGGTCGGCCTCGAGGTCAAGGGCGGCAAGCAGGCGGCGTTCCGCGTGCTCAACGAGCTCAAGCTTGCCAAGATCTCGAACAATCTCGGCGACGCCAAGAGCCTCGTCACGCACCCCGCCACCACGACGCATCAGCGCCTCAAGCCGGAGGACCGCGCCGCGCTCGGCATCAGCGAGGGATTCATCCGCTTCTCGGCGGGGCTGGAGCACGCGGATGATCTAATCGAGGATCTGACCGCGGCGCTGGAGAAGGCGTAGCCACACACTCGGAATCGTAGGGTGGGCAAAGCGAAGCGTGCCCACCCTTCACGATCGCGGTGCCGATAGATGGTGGGCACGGCGCGCGAAGAGCGCGCCTTTGCCCACCCTACGGCACCAAGCTACATCGGCCGGTACGTCCGCACGTCCGCGGGCACGTTCACGCCGAGCTTGATCTGGCCGACGGAGCGGATGATGTCGTCGCCGAGGAGCTGGGCGAAGCAGGCGTAGCCCCAATCGTTCATGTGCAGGCCGTCGGCGATCACAAAGCTCTCGACCGGAAGCGATTGCTTCTCGTGCCAGTCGCGCATCACCTCGAAGCGCGGGAAGATGCCGACGTGACGGAGCTCAGCGACCTTGCCGAGCAGCTTCACCATCTTGCCGGCGCTCTCGGCGCGCTGGTTGACGGCTGGCGAATACTGCGGATCGACCAGCACGACGTCGGTGCCGCCGGCAGCCTGGATGCGGCTGATGCCGTCCTCGACGAGCTTGGCGGTATCGCCGGGATCGAGATTGCGCAGCACCGCATTGGTGCCGACCTGCCAGATCACCAGATCCGGATGCACGTCGATCACCTCCTTCTGAAGGCGCTTCATCATCTCGGGCGCGTCCTCGCCGCCGACGCCGGCATTGACGACGGTGATGTCGGCTGTCGGATAGTGCCGGTGCAGCTGCGCGGCAAGACGATTGGGATAGTTGAACTCCGGCGAGCTCGCACCGAATCCCGCGGTCGAGGACGAGCCGAATGCGACGATGACGACGGGCTGGCCGGCGACGAGCTTGCCCGCGACATGCGGCAGCGAGCCCATCGCCTTAGCGCCGCCCTTCGGCGACAGGCAGGGCACGCGGCTGAAGACGTCGCCGGCGGATTTCGCGACCTGCTTCACCTTGTCGATGGCGCGCGCCGTGATGCCGCGCTGGTCGGGGGACGTCGCTGCGACGGTCGTCTGGGACGGTGAAGCGGGAGCCGGATTAGCCGACTGCTGCGGGGCCGGCGTTGCCTGCGCGCCCTGCGTCTGCGCGTGCGATTGCCAGGCCGGACTCAGCAACAGCAGCACCGCTGCTGCAGGCGCAGCCAGCCATGCCGTCAGGCAAAAAGGGCGGAGAGAACTCATTAACGCTAGACCTCAATTTTGCTGCTGGGCCGGCTCCAGATGCGCAGCGTCGATCACGAACTGTGCCAACGCCCGGCCAAGGCAATCATGGACCTGCTTCGCCAGCTCAGGCCCGCGCGACGGGCTGAACAGGTCGAACTGCCCCTGGTCATTCCACTGCCGCATGATCGCGAAACGATCGAACAGCGGAATATCGTGCTCCTGCGCCACCACCCGCATATTGTCGAGGTATGGCGGCACCGAGATCATGGTTTCGGTACGCGGACTGTACTGCAAGTTCATCAAGACGACGTCAGCCCCTGCCTTTTGCAGCGCAACAACCCCTCCGGTCACTGCGCCGCGAAAATCATCGGGATCGATGGCTCGGATAGCATCGACAGTCCCGGTCTGCCAGATAACCAAAGTAGGTGCTTTTGCTTCCATCAGCTTAACGAAACTGGCGGCCGCCTCCTCGGCCGTTTTCTTGCTCTGTATTTCTACGGAGACGTGGACTATCTCGGACGGCGACAGCTTGTCCTTCAGAATGGCCTGCATCCGCGCCGGATAAGAGGCGTCCTCGGAAGCCGGAATTGTGGTCGAGCGACTGCCGATGACCAGGATTTCGAGCGGCTTGCCGGCCTTCACGGCATCGGCGACCTTGGGAAGCTGGCTTTCGCTGGTGAGCAGATAGGACGGCACTTCACAGGCTGCGGGCGCGGCTGAAGCAGCCGGCGCAGCATCGTCCGCGCGCGCCGGAGGCGCGGCGAGACCACCGCACAGCAGGATCAGGCTCAGGAAAACCTTCGCCTTCATCAGCCCCCTCCCGCCATATCGGCGCTGCCGACGGCGCTTTTGGTTTTCGAACCGCTCTTGTCAGCCACCCGCTTGTACCACGAAATCAGCCAGGCCATGGCCCACATGATCAGAATTCCGGAGAGACTAATTAGCGCATGCATGACCGGGCCGCCCGAGACCTCGGCCAGGATGAAATGGCCGGCAAAGGCGAGGAAGACGCCGAGACAGAATATCTCCAGGGAATGCGAGCCGCACAGGATCAGCGGCCGCAGCCATGGCGATTTCAGGCCCGGCCAGTCCCGCGGCAGGACGCGTACGGTGAGCGCGGCCAGCGCCAGGAAATGCGTGAAGCGCAGCACGTCCAGGTCGGCCTTGTCGATCGGATACATCCACTGCTCGAGCCGCTTCGGCATGAAATGGGAGAGCTGCGGCACATACCAGGTCAGCGTCACGTAGAATGCCGCGACCAGATAGGCGATCGCGATCCACATCGTCACCCGCGAAGCCAGAATGCGCGACATGCGTCGCGCACCCCCGAGCGCGCACCATGCCCCGAACACGAACAGCAATTGCCAGGCGAAGGGATTGAAGGCCCAGAAGCCGTTCGGATAGGCGGACAGATAGAGGTCGTATTCCCAGGTCACCGCGTAGAGCGCGACCGAGAGGCCGAGCGTCACGTCGGGGCGCCATTTCATCAGCCACAGGATCAAGGGCAGCGCCAGCATCAGCACGATATAGAGCGGCAGCACGTCCATGTTGACCGGACGGAAGCGCAGCAGCAGCGCCTGCACGATCGTCACGTCGGGCTGCTTGAGGAAATCCATGATGCCCATCTCTTCGGTGTAGAGCGGGTTCTCGAACCTGGTCGCGACGTAGGAGATTTCGGCAAGGAAGATCGTGAACAGGAAGACGTGGGCGACATAGATCTGCCAGACGCGCCGCAGGATGCGCGCGGTGGCGACGACAATGCCGGACTCCAGCATCGCCCGACCGTACACGAAGGCGGCGGTATAGCCGGAGATGAAGATGAAGATCTCGGTGGCGTCGCTGAAGCCGTAATTGCGGATCGTGAACCAGGTCAGAAGGCTCGGCGGCAAATGGTCGATGAAGATCAGCCACAGCGCAAGGCCGCGGAACAGGTCGAGCCGGAGCTCGCGCTCCCCGATGGCGGGCAGCGAAATGGCCGGCGCGGCCGCGCGCCGCTTTGCCCCCGCGGACTTGACCTCCACAGGTTTAGCGGTTCCCGCGATCGTCGATCCCGTCACTTGGTCGGCAATAGTCATCGGGGGCCTAAAAACCCTTCCGCAAATCGCGACGTGGCAAGGAGTGTACCGGTCCGGCCGTCATCTCGCAAAGCCACCGGATCACATGCAAGTACGTTTGGACCTACACTTGGACGTGTACTTCCCTGCGAATTCAGGCGGGACGATGTCGCCAAGGCCGCCTCCGGCGTTTGGTTCCCGGGCGGTTTTCGGTATGATGGCAATCATGTACCGCGCCGTGACCCGCCAGATCGAAGTGACCGTCGAGCCGAACTTTGTTCCGGAGCAGTCGTCGGCCGACCGCTCCCGTTATTTCTGGGCCTACACCATCGTCATCACCAATTCCGGCGATGAGACCGTGCAGCTCAAGACGCGGCACTGGATCATCACCGATGCCACCGGCCGGCAGCAGGAGGTGAAAGGCGAGGGCGTCGTCGGCGAGCAGCCGACGCTCGCGCCCGGCGAACGCTTCGAATACACCTCCGGCGTGCCGCTCACGACCGCCTCGGGCTTCATGACCGGCCGCTACCAGATGGTCAGCGCAAGCGGCGAACGCTTCGAGATCGACGTGCCGACGTTCTCGCTGGACAGCCCGGATAACAAGCGGGTGTTGAACTAGCGCTGGAAATGGTGGGCACGCTTCGCTTTGCCCACCCTACGGCACCGCGCTACGCGTCCTCGACGCCCGCCTCATCCGGTGTGAACTCGTACACCGAGCTGCAGAACTCGCAGGTCACGACGACCTTGTCGTCCTTGACCATTGCGGCACGGTCGTCGGACGAAAAGCTCTTCAGCATCGATGCCACCGCATCGCGCGAGCAGGAGCATTGCGCCTTCAAGGGCAGCGGATTGAACACGCGCACGCCGCGTTCGTGGAAGAGACGGTAGAGCAACCGCTCGCCGGACAGCTCGGGATCGATCAGCTCGACGTCTTCGACGGTTTCGATCAGCGAGCGCGCCTCGACCCAGGCATCGTCTTCAGCGACGGCATGGACCTCGACGCCCTCGGGCGCATCGCCGGGATGCAGATCGGCCTGCCGCGCGCGCTCGGGCGCCTTCGGCAGGAACTGCATCAGCATGCCGCCGGCACGCCAGCGATGCTTGCCGCCGTCGTTCGAACGCCACTCCTCGCCCACGGCGAGACGCACGCGTGTCGGGATCTGCTCGGAGCGCAGGAAATATTCGTGAGCGGCGTCTTCGAGGCTGCCGCCGTCGAGCGCGACCAGGCCCTGGTAGCGGCTCATGTCGGGGCCCTGGTCGATGGTCATGGCCAGATGACCGTGGCCCAGCAGCGCGCCGGAAGTCTTGCCGGAATCCTGGACTTCGCCGAGGCGCGCGGCATCATAGCGCGCATAGGCGCGCAGGCGATCCGGCGCCTGATAGTCCACGACCAGGAACGACACAGGACCGTCGGTCTGGGCCTGGAGGATGAAGCGGCCTTCGAACTTCAGCGACGAGCCGAGCAGCGTGGTCAGCACGATGGCCTCGCCGAGCAGCTTGCCGACCGGCGCCGGGTAATCGTGCTTGGTCAGGATTTCGTCGAGCGCCGGACCAAGCCGCACCAACCGACCGCGCACATCAAGCGCGTCGACCTCGTAAGGCAGCACGGCGTCGTCGATCGGAACCGCGGATGGCGCGCGAACCGGGCCCTCGAGCCCGGTTTTCATGTCAGGGGATTGGGAAACCATGGCGCTTTATCTGGGGTCGGAAGGCGGAATTGGAAGGGGGGTGAGGGCTGTGGTCCGGAATGCAGAACGGATCGTACGCAAGCACGGCAAACTCGGTGTCGTCCTGGCGAAAGCCAGGACGACGATCCAAAGCTACTTCACCGGCCCGCGTTACTTCACCGCGTCGAAGCACCAGGCCAGAATGCCCTTCTGCGCGTGCAGGCGGTTTTCGGCCTCGTCGAATACGACGGATTGCGGACCGTCGATCACCTCGTCGGTGACCTCCTCGCCGCGATGGGCGGGCAGGCAGTGCATGAACAGCGCATCGGGCTTGGCCAGCGACATCAGCTGGGCATTGACCTGATAGGGCTTGAGCACGTTGTGGCGGTGCTCGCCTTCCTTGTCGCCCATCGACACCCAGGTGTCGGTCACGACACAATCGGCGCCCTTCACGGCGGCTTCGGCATCCGTGCCGAGCATGATCGGCGCGCCGGTCGCCTTGATGAAGTCGCGCATCGCTTTTTTCGGCGCGAGCTCCGGAGGCGTCGCGACATTGAGCTGGAACTTGAAGCGCTCGGCGGCGTGCGCCCAGGACGCCAGCACGTTATTGTCGTCGCCGGTCCAGGCCACCGTCTTGCCCTCGATCGGGCCGCGATGTTCCTCGTAGGTCATGAGGTCGGCCATCACCTGGCAGGGATGCGAGCGCCGCGTCAGGCCGTTGATGACGGGCACGGTGGCGTTTGCCGCAAGCTCCAGCAGCGCATCGTGATTGAGGATGCGGATCATGATGGCGTCGACATAGCGCGACAGCACCCGCGCGGTGTCGGCGATGGTCTCGCCGCGACCGAGCTGCATCTCGGCGCCTGTGAGCATGATGGGCTCGCCGCCGAGCTGGCGCATGGCGACATCGAACGACACCCGCGTCCGCGTCGAGGGCCGCTCGAAGATCATCGCCAGCGTCTTGCCTTCGAGCGGCCTGACCGGCTGATGCGCCTTCTGCTTCGCCTTCATCGCGGAGGACGCGGCCAGCATGCGCTTGAGCTCCGACAGCGGCAGCTCGTTGATATCGAGGAAGTGCTTCGGTGTTTTCTTGGGTGTATTATCGGGCGACTTGCTCATCAGCTTGCCGCCCGCTTGTTGCCGGACAACGCCGTGCAGGCGCGCTCGAGCCGCCCGACGCTGTCCTCGATCTCGGCCTCGGTGACGATCAAAGGCGGCAGGAAACGCACGACATTGTCACCGGCGCCGACGGTGAGCAGCTTTTCGGCGCGCAAGGCGGCAACGAGATCGCCGGAAGGCACCACGGCCTTGATGCCGATCAGGAGGCCCTCGCCGCGCACTTCGCTGACGACATCGCCATGACGGTCGATCACGGAGGCGAGCTTCTGCTTGAGCAGCAGCGACATCCTCTGCACGTGGTCGAAGAAGCCGGGCTTGAGCATGACGTCGAGCACGGCATTCGCCGCCGCGATCGCGAGCGGATTGCCGCCGAAGGTCGAGCCGTGCGAGCCCGGCGTCATGCCGGACGCCGCTTCCGCGGTCGCAAGGCAGGCGCCGATCGGGAAGCCGCCGCCGAGCGCCTTGGCCAGCGACATCACGTCGGGTTCGACGCCAAGGCGGCGGTACGCGAACAGATCGCCGGTGCGGCCCATGCCGGTCTGCACCTCGTCGAAGGCGAGCAACAGGCCGCGCTCGTCGCAGAGCTGGCGCAACGCCCTCAGGAAGGCAGGCGTTGCCGAACGCACACCGCCCTCGCCCTGGATCGGCTCGATCAGGATGCCGGCGGTCTGCGGACCGATCGCCTTTTTCACTGCCTCGAGATCGCCATGCGCAACCTGGTCGAAGCCCTCCATGGGTGGGCCGAAACCTTCGAGATATTTTGCCGAACCCGTCGCGGCCAGCGTCGCCAGCGTGCGGCCATGGAAGGCGCCTTCGAAGGTGATCATGCGATAGCGGTCTGGATGGCCCTTCGCGGCGTGATAGCGGCGCACGACCTTGATCACGCATTCCAGCGCTTCGGCGCCGGAATTGCAGAAGAACACGAAGTCCGCGAAACTTTCATTGCACAGGCGCGCGGCAAGCTTTTCGCCGTCCGGGCTCTGGAACAGGTTCGACATGTGCCAGAGCTTCGTGGCCTGTTCCTGCAACGCCGCGACCAGCGCCGGATGGGCATGGCCGAGCGCATTCACCGCCACCCCGGAGGTGAAATCGAGATAGCGCTCGCCATTGGTCGCGATCAGCCAGCAGCCTTCGCCACGCTCGAAACCGAGGTCGGACCTGGCGAAAACGGGGAGCAAATGCGGCGCTGCGCTGTTAGTCATGACGGTCACTTGAATGTTGCGGACGGTGTAAGCGTGCATTACGCAACGCACCATCGACCGGCCCGGAAAACGAAACGTGCCGCCTCTTGAGGGCGGCACGTGCGACTATCTTAGGCCTGGTGAAACGGGTGTCAATGCCGCCCGGAAAGCCTCGCGAAACGCTGAATCCGTAGTCTTGCGGTGCCGATTTTGCGGGATTTAGCCACGGAACATGTGGAAGCGAGTCGGCGGACTCTTGCGCGGGAGTCACGCCATATTGTAGCGTTTGGATTGTCAGATACGACATCTCGTGCAGTGGTTCTGATCTTTAAGTCCTTATGTACCGGCGTAAACGTTCGGGCGTTCAAGACGCGCCCGGCGAGCCTTAAGGGATTCTGGCGGCACGGGTTTTTGAAGGCTTAGGCATTCGCTGCGAGGCCCCAGGATGGCTGGCGCGCAGCGAGGGAAAGGGTGCAATGACGGTTTTGACCTGGTCCGATGATCGCGTCGAGCAGCTGAAAAAGCTCTGGGAGGCCGGACTTTCGGCCAGCCAGATCGCGGCGGAGCTCGGCAATGTGACCCGCAATGCCGTGATCGGCAAAGTGCACAGGCTCGGTCTTTCGGGCCGCGCCAAGAGCCCATCATCGGCAGCGCCCCGGCCGCGCAAGGCGCGCCCCGCGCAGCACATGATGCGGGTGAGCCGCCCGATCTCGCGCGGCAACACCGCGCTGGCGCAGGCCTTCGAGGTCGAGGCTGAGCCGGATCCGGTCACCTACGACAACGTGGTGCCGATGAGCCAGCGGCTGTCGCTGCTCGAATTGAACGAGGCGACCTGCCACTGGCCGGTCGGCGATCCCTCGAGCCCGGACTTCTTCTTCTGCGGTGGACGGGCGCTGTCCGGCCTGCCCTATTGCGCCCAGCACTCGCGTGTTGCGTACCAGCCGGCGTCGGATCGGCGCCGCGCACCGGTGAAGCCGGGTCCGCGGTAATCAGGGCAAGTCGTCGCGCAAAGACAGTTCAATAATTTCAGTGTCGTCCTGGCGAAAGCCAGGACCCATACTCCGAGCACGCAGTAGTCGTGCGAAAGGGGTAACTCTGAGTCTTCGCCAAACCACTCCCTGTGGTTATGGGTCCCGGATCAGCGCTCGCTTGTCCGGGACGACATCGGAGAATGCAGGGACAGCTCGCCAACAAACAAGCCTGCAACCCTACACCTGCTCCGCCTTCGCAAACCGATCATCCAGCGCGTAGCCGGCGCCGCGGACGGTGCGGATCGGGTCTTGCTCGCGGCCGAGATTGAGCAGCTTGCGCAGGCGGCCGATATGCACGTCGACGGTACGCTCGTCGATATAGATGTCGCGGCCCCAGACGCTGTCGAGCAGTTGCTCGCGCGAGAACACCCGGCCCGGATGCTCCAGGAAGAACTCCAGCAGGCGATATTCGGTCGGACCGAGATCGATCGGCCGGCCCGATCGCGCCACGCGGCGCTTGTCACGGTCGAGCTCGATGTCGCCAAAAGCAAGCACGGTGGCGAGCCGCTCCGGGCTTGCACGCCGCAGCAGGCCCTTCACGCGTGCCAGCAGCTCCGGCACCGAGAACGGCTTGACGATGTAATCGTCGGCGCCGGTCGCAAGACCCCGCACCCGCTCGCTCTCCTCACCGCGCGCGGTGAGCATGATGATCGGGAGCTGCTTGGTCTCGGGACGGGTGCGAAGCCGCCGGCACAATTCGATGCCTGACAGGCCCGGCAGCATCCAGTCGAGCACGATCAGATCGGGGATGTGCTCCTTGAGGCGGGTGTCGGCGTCGTCGCCGCGCATCACCGTCTCGACGTCATAGCCGTCGCCTTCGAGGTTGTAGCGGAGAAGCTCGGTCAGGGCTTCCTCGTCCTCAACCACCATAATGCGTGCGCCCATCGCGTCGTCGCTCCCTTAAGTCTTCAGGTGTTCGGTACCGTGTTGGCGAAGGTCGTCATGTCGCCCTTCGGCCGCTTGTCGGTGATCGCCTGGCCCTCGATCATGTAGAACACGGTCTCGGCGATGTTGGTGGCGTGGTCGCCGATCCGCTCGATGTTCTTGGCGCAGAACATCAGGTGAATACAGAACGAGATGTTGCGCGGATCCTCCATCATGTAGGTGAGGAGCTCGCGGAACAGCGAGGTGCAGATGGCGTCGACTTCCTCGTCGCCCTTCCACACCGCCATCGCCGCCGGCAAATCATGCGCGGCATAGGCGTCCAGCACCGACTTGACCTGCTGCTGCACGAGGTCGGTCATGTGCTCGAGGCCGCGGAACAGCTTGAGCGGATGGAAGTCCGTCTCCAGCGCCGCGACGCGCTTGCCCATGTTCTTGGCGAGGTCGCCGATGCGCTCGAGATCGGTCGCGACGCGCATGGCGCCGACGATCTCGCGCAGATCGACCGCCATCGGCTGGCGGCGGGCGATGGTGAGCACCGCACGCTCCTCGATGCGCTTCTGCAGCGCGTCGAGCTCGGTGTCGATGGCGACGACGCGCTGGCCGAGCGGGACGTCGCGGCGGATCAGCGCGTCGACGGACTCGACGATCATGCGCTCGGCGATGCCGCCCATCTCGGCGACCAGGCGGGTGAGTTCCTGGAGGTCGGTGTCGAAAGCCTTTGCGGTATGTTCGGAAGCCATGTCGCGTCTCCTCAGCCGAACCGGCCGGTGATGTAATCCTGCGTGCGCCGGTCGGTCGGCGACGTGAAGATCTTGCTGGTGTCGTCGAACTCGATCAGCTCGCCGAGATACATGAAGGCGGTCTTGTCGGAGACGCGCGCCGCCTGCTGCATGTTGTGGGTGACGATCGCGATCGTGTAATCCTCGGACAGCTCCTGGATCAGCTCCTCGACCTTGGCGGTCGAGATCGGGTCGAGCGCCGAACAGGGTTCGTCGAACAGGATCACCTCGGGCCGCACCGCGACGGTGCGGGCGATGCAGAGGCGCTGCTGCTGGCCGCCGGAGAGCGACAGGCCGGAGGCGTTGAGCTTGTCCTTGACCTCGTTCCACAGCGCGCCGCCGCGCAGCGCCTTCTCGACGCGGCCGTCCATTTCGGACTTCGAGATCTTCTCATACAGGCGGATGCCGAACGCGATGTTCTCGTAGATCGTCATCGGGAACGGCGTCGGCTTCTGGAACACCATGCCGACGCGGGCGCGCAGCAAATTGAGGTCCAGCTTGCCGTCGAGGATGTTGGTCTGGTCGAGCATCAGCTGACCAGTGGCGCGCTGGCCGGGATAGAGGTCGTACATCCGGTTGAAGATGCGCAGCAGGGTCGACTTGCCGCAGCCCGACGGACCGATGAACGCCGTGACGCGATTGGCGCCCAGCGTCAGGTTGATGTTCTTCAGCGCGTGGTGCTCGCCGTAATAGAAGTTCAGGTTGCGCACGGTCACCTTCGGGGGCGCCTCCGGCAGCACCGGCGCGTGGGGCAGCCCACCGGCCGCGCTCATCGATACGGAAAGATCACTCATTTTGCGGTCCTCTCGGCGCCAAGGATGCGCGCGCCAATATTAAGGGCAAGAACGGTCAGGGTGATGAGCAGCGCCCCGCTCCAGGCCAATTGCTTCCAATAGGCATAGGGGCTCTGCACGAAGTTGTTGATGGTGACAGGCAGGTTCGCCATCGTCTTATTCAGGCCGAGGCTGAAGAACTGGTTCGACAGCGCGGTGAACAGCAGCGGCGCAGTTTCACCGGCGACGCGAGCGGTTGCGAGCAGCACGCCGGTGATGAGGCCGGAGCGCGCGGCGCGATAAGCGATCCGCTTGATCACCAGCGAACGCGGCAGGCCGAGCGCCGAGGCCGCCTCGCGCAGCGCGTTCGGCACCAGCAGCAGCATGTCCTCGGTCGTGCGCAGCACCACCGGGATCACGATGACCGCGAGCGCGAGCGAGCCTGCGATCGCCGAGAAGCCGCGCATCGGCACCACCACCGCGCCGTAGATGAACAGGCCGATGATGATCGAGGGCGCCGAGAGCAGGATGTCGTTGATGAAGCGGATCACCGAGGTCAGCCGGTCATTGCGGCCGTATTCGGCGAGATAGGTGCCGGCGAACATGCCGAGCGGCGCGCCAATGCCGACGCCGATCACGGTCATGATCAGCGAGCCGACGATGGCGTTGAGCAGGCCGCCCTCGTTCGATCCGGGAGGCGGCGTGTTCTCGGTGAACAGCTGGACATTGAGTCCCGCCAGTCCATTGTAGAGCAGCGTGATCAGGATCAGCGCGAGCCAGGTGACGCCGAAGGCCGTTGCGGCGATGCAGAGCCCGCGAACGACGATGTCCTTGCGGCGGCGGCGTGAATAGATCGGATTCATGGCGCTAGTTCCCCGCCTTCTTTTCCAGCCGCATCAGCATCAGCCGCGCCGCTGCGAGCACGAAGAAGGTCAGCACGAACAGCAGGAGGCCGAGCAGGATCAGGCCGGACTGGTGCAGGCCGTCGCTCTCGGCGAACTCGGATGCGATCGCCGCCGAGATCGTGGTGCCGGGGGCGAAGATCGAGGACGAGATCCGGAACGAGTTGCCGATGATGAAGGTCACCGCCATGGTCTCGCCGAGCGCCCGGCCCAGCGCCAGCATGACGCCACCGATGACGCCGACGCGGGTGTAGGGGATCACCACGCTGCGGACGACTTCCCAGGTGGTGCAGCCGACGCCGTAGGCGGCTTCCTTCAGCACCGGAGGCACGGTCTTGAACACGTCGACTGAGATCGAGGTGATGAAGGGCAGCACCATGATGGCGAGGATCAGCGCGGCATTGAACAGGCTGAGATAGGACGGGGGACCTGCGAAGATCGCGCCCAGCACGGGCACGCCGTCGAAGATCTTGATCATGAAGGGCTGGAACGTGTTGGCGAGGAACGGACCCAACACGAAGAAGCCCCACATGCCGTAGATGATCGAGGGGATGCCGGCGAGCAGCTCGATCGCCATGCCGATCGGGCGGCGCAGCCATTGCGGGCAGAGCTCGGTGAGGAAGATCGCAATGCCGAGACCCACGGGAATGGCGATCAGCATCGCGATGAAGGAGGTGACGAGCGTGCCGTACATTGGCCCGAGCGCGCCGAGCACCGGCGGATCGGCCGACGGCGCCCAGCGCTGCGTCCACAGGAACGAGACCCCGAATTCCTTCATCGCCGGGAAGGCGCCGACGATCAGCGAAATGATGATGCCGCCGAGGATCAGAAGCACCGAGATCGCGGAGAGCCGCGTGATCCAGTAGAAGGTAACGTCGCCGAGCTTGAACGCGCTCAAGGCCTTGGCGCGATCATACGGTCCGGCGTCGTCGATTACATCGCTCTGAACGGCCATCTCTGCCACGCCGATCCCCTGTACTAAATAGCATACGTTTTTTTGTTGGTCCGTGCCCCGGATGCGGCGCAGCGCATCCGGGGCACGAGCGTCGCGAAGCTAGCTCTTGATTTCGGCAGCCCAGGTCTTCTCGATCAGCTGAACGACCGGGTCCGGCATCGGGATGTAGTCGAGCTCTTCAGCCGCCTTGCCGCCGTTCTTGAAGGCCCAGCGGAAGAACTTGATGGCTTCCTGCGAGGCCGCCTTGTCGGTGGCGTCCTTGTGCATCAGGATGAAGGTCGCCGCCGTGATCGGCCAGGACTTCTCGCCGGGCTGGTCGGTCAGGATGACGTAGTAGCCGGGAGCCTTGGCCCAGTCGGCGTTGGAGGCGGCCGCCTGGAACGCTTCGACGGTGGGCTGCACCGGCTTGCCGGCCTTGTTGACGAGACCGGTGTAGGTCAGCTTGTTCTGCTTGGCATAGGCGTACTCGACGTAGCCGATCGAGTTCTTGGTCTGGCTGATGTTGCCGGACACGCCTTCGTTGCCCTTGGCGCCGACGCCGACCGGCCACTCGACCGCGGTACCCTCACCGACCTTGCTCTTCCAGTCCGCGCTGGCCTTGGCGAGGTAGTTGGTGAAGTTGAAGGTGGTGCCAGAGCCGTCCGAACGGCGGACCACGGTGATGGCCTCCGAGGGCAGCTTCACGTTCGGGTTGAGCTTCTTGATCGCGGCGTCATCCCATTTGGTGATCTTGCCGAGATAGATGCTGGCCAGCGTCTCGCCGTCGAACACCATCTCGCCGGGCTTCACGCCCTCGATGTTGACGACGGGAACGATGGCACCCATCACCATCGGCCACTGGACGAGGCCGTCCTTCTCGAGCTGCTCGGCCTTGAGCGGCGCGTCGCTGGCGCCGAAGGTCACGGTCTTGGCCTGGATCTGCTTGATGCCGCCGCCGGAGCCGATCGACTGGTAGTTCAGACCGTTGCCGGTCTCCTTCTTATAGGCGTCAGCCCATTTGGAATAGATCGGGAACGGGAACGTCGCACCGGCACCGGTGATATCGGCAGCAAAGGCCGCCGTCGTCGATGCGGCGACGATGCCAGCAGCGACGAGTGTTTTGAGGAAATTCATGCTGGTCTCCATACAGGGGAGCGAAGCGCCATCCGCGCCCGATCGCGCTCCCCGTGCCGCCCCTTTAGGAGCGGACAGCTGAGCTTTTACGAAGGTTTGGTGACAGTCGGATGACAGCGTTAAGCAGCTGAAATCGCTGGAATTTAGCTCAGAGCCGCAGGCTTGCCCTGGGGGAAACAGGCGGTGAAAGTGGCGCCCTGTTTGGGCACGCTTTCGATCAAAAGCCGGCCGCGATGGCGGTTAAGAATATGTTTCACCAGCGATAATCCGAGGCCGGTGCCGCCCTGCGAGCGGCTGTCGCCGACATCGACCCGGTAGAACCGTTCGGTCAGCCGCGGCAGATGCTCCGGCGCGATGCCGGGGCCGAAATCCCGGACCAGGACCCGGATTTCCTGAGTTCCATCAGGGGCGGCGCCTGGCATCAGCGACACGATGACGCGACCGCCCGCGGCGCCGTATTTGAGCGCGTTCTCGATCAAATTCTCGAACAGGCGGAGCAGCTCCTCGCGGTCCCCCGCGATCAGTACCGGGATCTCAGGGAGCTGGGTCTCGACCTCGACCTGGCGTTCCCGCGCCAGCGGCTCGAGCCCGTCGGCGACCTGCAAGATGATCGGCAGCAGGTCGACGAGGGTGTCGGGCCGCACATGGGCCGACAGCTCCACCCGCGACAGCGACAGCAGATCGTCGATCAGGCGCGCCATCCGGGTGGCCTGGTTGTGCATGATGCCGAGGAAGCGCTCGCGCGCCTTGGGATCGTCCTTGGCCTGCCCCTGAAGCGTGTCGATGAAGCCGGACAGTGCGGCCAGCGGCGTGCGCAGCTCGTGGCTGGCGTTGGCGACGAAATCGGCCCGCATCTCCTCGACCCGACGCAGCGGCGTCTGGTCGTGAAAGGTCATCAGCATGCATTTGTCGGCGCCGCCGAAGGTGGTCGGCACCGGCACCGGCGTGATGGTCAGCTCCATCCAGCGATCGACCGGGACATGGTCGAGATAGGTCGCGCGCCGCGGCTCGGTGGTCGCGATCGACTCGCGCAGCGCCGTGATGATCTCGGGCGAGCGCAGCGCGAACTGAGCGAGCTCATTTCGGCGCAGCGCCGGCGCGAGCTGGGCGGCTGCGGCGTTGAGATGGATGACGCGGCCGGCGCGGTCGAGCAGCACCGCGGGATCGGGCATGCCGGCAACCACCGCGGCGACCGCCGCGCTCTCGACCGGGTTGACGCGGCGGGTCTCTTCGCGCGAGGCGGCAGTATCGTGCAGGCGCCACGGGATCAGCGCTGCGGCCGCGACGCAGAAGAACACCGCAATCGCATGCAGTGCCGACAATTCGCCCAGCGAGACCACCACCGACAGCGCCAGCGCCGCGGCGATCAGGATGACGGTCGAGTGCCGCAGCCGGTCGGACCAGGGCTGGGAGGAGGGAGAAGATGGGGCGTCGATCGCCATCGGGGCGGGCTTCTCCAAAGGACGTTGCGCCGGTCAGGCGCCGCTGTCGCTGCGCTTTCTCACGTAAGCGGCTTTAGGCGCGGGCCCGGGGTCGAGCTTGAGCGCCGCCTGCTGCAGGCGCTTCGATCGTGCGCCGATGATAACTTCGCGAAACGTCAGCAAGATTACAGATATGACGAAAGGGGACAGATAATAGAGGACGCGGAACAGCAGCATCCCGCCCAGCAGCTCCTCGCGGTCCATCTGCCAGAGTCCGACCAGCATGGCCGCGTCGAACACGCCAAGGCCTCCGGGCGAATGGCTGGCAAAGCCGAGCAGCGTGGCCGAGACGAAGATCACCGCGACCACCACGAAGCCGAGATTGGGCTCGTCCGGGACCAGCACGTACATCGCCAGCGCGCAGAAGCCGAGATCGATGATGCCGATCGCGATCTGGAGCAGCGTCAGCGGGCCGCCCGGCAGCATCACGGTCCAGGGCCCGCGGCCGACCATCCGGGGCTGGGTCCAGACCCAGACCACGTAGGCGACCAGCCCGACGATGATCATCATCGCCAGCATCCGGTTCAGCCAGGGCGGAAGCATGTCGATCGAGGCCGCGGCCTCCGGATGATAGGAGATGCCGAGGCCCAGCACCGCGGCATTGCCGAGCCAGAAGGTCAGGCCGGCGAGGAAGCAGATCTTTGCGACGTCGATCGCGTTCAGGCCGTAGGCGGAATAGATGCGGTAGCGCACCGCGCCGCCGGTGAAGACGCTGGCGCCGACATTGTGGCCGATCGAATAGCTGGTGAAGGCGGCGAGCGCGTTGATGCGATAGGGGACGTGGGCGTGGCCGATCGCGCGCACGGCGAACAGGTCGTAGAAGGTCAGCGTGAAATAGCCCGCGGCGACGAACAAAGCCGCCAGCGCAATCTGGCTCGGCTCGGTGCTCTTGATCGCTTCGAGGACTTCGTTGACATCGATGCCGCGCAGCATGTGGTAGAGCACATAGCAAGCGATGCCGATGACAGCGACGCTGATCACAACTCCAAGCTTATGCAGGATTTGCTTCTGGCGCAGAAACGTCATCGCCCTGCGTATGGCTTCCAGCATCTAGACCTCGAACAACGCTTCAGCGGCCGGGGTGGCCAGCGAACAGGCGGACGACGCACGGGCACTCGACGAATCCTCGTCAGCGGCTCCGGCATCGCGCATGCCCCCTGCCCCTCCACTAGCGCGTTTTGGGGCGGAGTGGAATTCGACAATTCGAACAAAAAGTCGTGGCTTCAAGGTTTTAGGCAGGTTGCGGGCTCCTGATGCACGGTTTGGCGCTTTCGGCGGCAAGCCTGACGCGAATCTCCATGGCAATCCTGCGCAGACGCCATGAAGTTTTGATGATTTCGGCCGTACAATGTTCCGTCACGGCTTAAGTCGAAATCAATCTATGGGCGGGATTCCGCTGTTGAAAGAGGGTCGCTCCGCGCGCGGCCGCTGCGGCGCGCACGATTACGTGGCCGACGGCTCGCGCTCGATCATCCGGTTGCACTGCGACATCACAGACGTCATCGCGGCCGCCGGCCAGCGGCCGCGATGAGCATGTCGTTCGGAGGTAGCGTTCTGCTCAGGCCGCAAGCTGCGGGCGCACCGCCTCGATGCCCGCGATCCAGCCGGCCACGGAGCGCCCGATCGCCTCGGGGTGATCCTCCTGGAGGAAATGCAGGCCGGCGCCGAGACGAACCAGCGCGCAGTGCTTCAGGGAGGCTGCAAACCGTTCGGCGAATTCCGGTGCGACCAGAGCTCCGGGCTCGCCGGTGAACAGGAGCTTTGGATAGGACGACGCGGCCAGCGCTGCATGCGCGGACTGGAGCGCCTCATAGACGTCAGCAGGCTCGCCTCCGATCGGCAGTTCGCGCGGAAGCGCAAGAACGGGCCGGCGGCTCTCCGGTGTCGGGAACGGCGTGCGATAGGGCGCCATCTCGTCCTCGCTGAGCTTGCGCACGATGCCGCCCGGCAGCACGCGCTCGACGAAGGCATTCGCCTCGAGGATCATCGCCTCGCCCTCGCCCGGCGTCCTGAATTTACGGAAGGCCGCCCGCGCCGCCTCGGCATGCTCCTGCTCTTCGGCAACCTCGGTGTCGTGGAAGTCCTGCCAGGTCGGCATCGGACGGATGAACTCCATGAAAGCGAGGCCGCGCACAAAATCCGGGCGGCGCTCCGCAAGATGAAATGCGAGCGCCGTGCCCCAATCCTGCGCGACCAGATAGGCCGACGTAAGGCCGCGCTGTTCGATGAAGGCATCGACATAGCGGACGTGATCGAAGAAGCGGTAGTCGATGTCGGGCTTATCGGACTGACCGAAGCCGATGTTGTCGGGCGCGAGGCAATGCGCGACCGGTGACACCAAGGGCATGATGTTGCGCCAGATGTACGAGGAAGTCGGATTGCCGTGCAGGAAGAGCGCGACCGGCGCGTTCTGCGCGCCTGCCTCACGATAGGCCATGCTGCTTCCGAGGACGGACGCTTTGCGAATCTTGATCTCGATCTGCTTGGTCATGTCAGCTCCTTGAACACGGTTTGGAATGCGATGGTCTTGAAACGTTCGAGCGCTTTGGGATTGCGGTCGACCTTCATGCGCAGGATCGCGCCCTGCCAGGACGCGAGCAGGAAGTCGGCGAGCTCCTCAGGCTCGAAATCGGAGGCAATCTCGCCGCTGGTTTGGGCATCCCTGATGCAGGCGGCGAACGGCATGCGCCATTCAGCAAAGATGGCCGCGAGGCGCCCGCGCAGCATCTCGCTGCTGCCGGTCGCCTCCAGACTGAGATCGCCAATCAGGCAGCCGCGGCCGTAGCCGTCCGCTTCGAGCCGGCCAGTGATGATGTCCAGGTAGCGCTTCAGCCGCGCCCGCGGGGTCAGCGAGGTGTCGTCGAGCGCCTCGGCGACCAGCGCCCTTGTGATCTCGAAGTAGCGGTCGAGCACCTCGGAGGCGAATGCTTCCTTTGAGCGGAAATGATTGGTGAAGGACCCCTGCGGCGCGCCCGCAGCAGTGGTGACGTCGCGCACGCTGGTGCCGTGATAGCCGGTCCGAAACATGACCTTCAGGCCGGCGTCGAGAATGGCGTCTTTGAGTGAGGGCTTTGGCATGGCGTTATAATACGTACGTACGTATTGATGTCAAGCGCCACATCCTCGCCCTTGAAATCTGATGGCGGAGCAGGTGATGAGCGCGATAGCGGGCGCGCGTTTGCCTCTCAGCTCAGCCGCTCAGGCCGGCGGCATGCTGCGCGCGACCACCCGATCGCGCAGCCAGGCGCCAATGGCGCCGCCGACGAGATAGCAGGCGAACATGATCAGGCCGAGGTCGAGCCAGTAGCCGAAGCGGCCGGGGACCACATGCGCGAACGAGGCCGCGACCAGGCCGGCAACAAACACGGCGAGCCAGCGCGCGGTCACTTTCGAGGTGCCGTTGCCGCGTTGGACCACCGAGATCCAGCCCATGCAGAAGCCGAGTAGCAGCGAGCCGATCAGCCAGCCCAGATGGAACGAGACGAGATAGGGCATCGTCACCTCACCAGAAATTCGATGCGGCGGTTCTGCGCCTTGGCGTCTTCGCTGTCATTACCGGCGACCGGCTGCGTGCTGCCGTAGCCGACCGCGGTGAAGCGGCTGGCAGGCAGGCCGGCCTTGACCAGATAGTCGATCACCGCCTGCGCGCGCTTCTCCGAGAGTGCCTGGTTGAAGGAATCCTCGCCGTCGGCATCGGTATGCCCGGCGACCTCGATATTGGTGGTGGGACAGCGCAATGCCGTCTCGATCAGATGATCGAGAATGCCGGCGGAATCCGGATCGATCTCGGCGCGCTTCGCCCCGAAGCGAATCTTGGCCTTGGCCAAAAGCTCGGAGAACAATTGCTGGCACACGGTGCCGTCGACCGGCCCGGCCGCGGGTTTCACCGTGATTTCCGGCTTGTACTGCCAGTTTTTCGGAAAATCCTTGCCGAGGCTTGCGCGGATGTCGTTGGCGGCACCTTCATAGAGCGCATCGCCCGACAGCTTCACCTCGCGGTCGGACACGACGAGCGTGCCGGTCGACAGTCGCGACAGCGCGCCGAGCGCCGCGACCACGGCGGGGCTGAAGGAGCCGGGCGCGCCGACGCTGGCCTTGAGATTGTCGACGATTTTTTCGTTGAAGAATTTCCGCGACGCGCTGGTGGCGATGGCCGCGTGGACATTGTTGTCGGGAACATAGCCGGTCAGCGTCACCGTCGCGGCCACCGGATCCTTGTAGGCCTGGAAGACGTAAGGCGGCGCCTTGACGTCGTTGGCGGCGATCGAAAAGCCCTCGGGCAGGTTTTTGAGCGCCGCTGCGACTGCTTCGCGGCCGCCGAGATCGCGCGCCATCCCCGACAGAGTGACTTTGGTGTCCGTGATCGTGATCTTGCCATCCTTGAGCTTGCCGATCTGGTCGAGCAGCAGCATCGCAGCCGCCTCGAACCGCGGCGGTGCGCCGCGTGCCAAACCCATCTGATCGGCCACCTCGGTACCGCCGACTTCCTTGCGGGCCGCCTCGGTCAGGCGGCCCTTCATCGACGGCAGGGGCGCGGAGCCTGACAGCGTAACCCGCACCACGTCGCGTTCGGCGTTCCAGACGAAGGGCTTTGCCTCGGGCACAAGGCGGGTCCGGTCGTCGACCAGGCGCACGCCGGGCACGGTCTCGACCGCCACAACAGCGTCGCGGCGACCCTCCTCGGAAAACGCGTCCGCAGCCAGGCTGACGTCGCGGCCGTCCACCGCGATCCGGGTCTTGTCCAGAACGGTGTCCTTCAGAGCCGCCGAGCTGCGGGCGGAAAGGTCCGCCTCGACCGGCAAAGTGTTATTCCAGGCCGCAAATCCCCACATGACGGCCAGGGGGATGAGCCCCGGCCACCATTTGCTGGCCCACCTGAAAAGCTTCTGCATTCGACGACCCGAACTCTGGAACCGGAGACAAAACAAACCCTTGGCGGGCTGTCAAACCGGAAATGACGCCCTTCCGAAGGCCGGGCGTGGACAATTGGAATAACTTTTTCTTCAAGGGTTCTTCCGTAAGTTGAAGGCGGAATGCCAAAGTCCGCCAGCGGGTCATGAAACAACTCCGTAACAACGTCATCCGCGCCGGGCTGGAAGCACTCTATTTCAGCGGCGCCCACCACCTGTTGCGGCCGCTTTTGTCGGGCGTCGGCGCCATTTTCATGCTGCATCACGTGCGGCCGGCCCGCGCGGCGGCGTTCCAGCCGAACAGGCATCTCGAAGTCACCCCCGAATTCCTGCGCGCGACCCTGCGTCATCTGCGCTCGCGCGAGATCGACATCGTCAGCATGGACGAGCTGCATGAGCGGCTGGTGCGGCGCCGGTTCGACCGCCGCTTCGCCGCCTTCACGCTCGACGATGGCTATCGCGACAATCTCGATTTTGCGCTGCCGGTTCTGCGCGAATTTGACGCGCCTCTGGCGGTCTATGTCGCCAGCGATTTCGCGGAGGGCACGGGCCGGCTGTGGTGGGAGGCGCTGGAGGCCGTCATCGCCAAGACCGAGCAGATCGAGGTGACGATCGGCAATGCCGCGCTGCGGCTCGATGCGACGACGCCAGCCGCCAAGCAGGCGGCGTTCGACCGCCTGCACGACTGGTTGCGCGCGCTGCCCGGCGAGCACGATCTCAAGCGCGAGATCGAGGCGCTCTGCACGAAATACGGCGTCGACATGGCCGCGCTGTGCCGCAGCCTCTGCCTGTCCTGGGAGGAGGTGAAGACATTTGCCGCCGATCCCCTGGTCACGATCGGCGCGCATTCCGTCAGCCATTGCAATCTCGCCAAGCAAAGCGAAGCGATCGCCACGCAGGAGATGGCCGTGAGCCGCGCGCGAATCGAGCAGGCGCTGGGCCGCAACGTTCAACATCTGGCCTATCCCTATGGCGATCGCGAGGCGGCGGGCGAGCGTGAATTCGTGCTCGCTGCATCCGCCGGCTTCAAGACCGCGGTGACGACGCGGCCCGGCATGCTGTTCGCCGAAAACGCCGGCCACATGACCGCGCTGCCACGGGTCTCGCTCAACGGCAATTACCAGGACACGCGGATTCTGCCGGTGCTGACCTCGGGCGCTGCGACCGCGATGTGGAACGGCTTCCGCAGGATCGCGGCGGCGTAGTTTCGAATCTCCGCTGTCGTCCCGAATTCAGCCGTCGTCCTGGCGAAAGCCAGGACCCATTGACACCGCTGTCCATTTTGCGACGCGCTCGGGCCACAGCTCATTCAAACAACTCTATCCTGGGGTAATGGGTCCTGGCTTTCGCCAGGACGACGATGCGGCGCCTTCCTTGACTCCCCTCCCCACCCCGCCCACAACCGGCGCAAACAAAGGGAGGCACCATGTTCAACGATCTGTTCTCGCTCAAAGGCCGCGTCGCACTGGTGACCGGCGGTTCGCGCGGCATCGGCAAGATGATCGCGGCGGGATTTCTCAGCGCAGGGGCCGCGAAGGTCTATATCACCGCGCGCAAGGCCGGGCCTTGCGAAGCCACCGCGAACGAGCTGTCAGGCCGATATGACGGTGAGTGCATCGCGCTGCCGATCGACATCTCGACCGTCGACGGCTGCGACAGGCTCGCTGGCGAAATCATCAAGCTGGAGCCGAAGCTCGACATCCTCGTCAACAATGCAGGGGCTGCCTGGGGCGCGGAGTTCGACGAATTCCCCGAAAGCGGCTGGGACAAGGTGATGGACCTCAACGTCAAGTCGCTGTTCTTCCTGACCAAGGCGCTGGCCAAGCCGCTGCGCGCGGCGGCTTCGCATGAGCGGCCCGCCAAGGTCATCAACATCGCCTCGGTTGACGGCATCTTCGTCAATCCCGGCGAGACCTACTCCTATGCCGCGAGCAAGGCCGCGGTGATCCATTTGACGCGGCGCATGGCGACGAAACTGATCAAGGACAACATCAATGTCACCGCGATCGCGCCCGGCGCGTTCAAGTCCGACATGAACCGGACTGCGCGCGACCATTCGGAGGATGTCGCCAAGCGCATTCCGGCGCGGCGGATCGGAACCGACGAGGACATGGCCGGCGTGGCGATCTATCTCGCCTCGCGCGCGGGTGACTACGTGGTCGGCAACACCATCGCGGTGGATGGCGGCGTGGTGTACGCGAACGCGGGGCTGGAGATCGCGGGGTAGGGGCTCGAGCCCGCCGCGCGGACAGTGCGCTCCCTCGCCCCGTTCTTACGGGGAGAGGGTTGGGGTGAGGGGCTCTCTCCGCGCGTGAGATTGTCGCCGCACCTGTACCCCCTCACCCGGATCGCAAGAGCGATCCGACCTCTCCCCGCAAGCGGGGAGAGGTGAAGAAGACACTTACGACTCGATCCTCACATACTCGAAATCGCCGGGCTTGTTGTCGATGCCGACTTTCGGCGGCGAGATCCAGGAGGCGAACTGGCCGGTCTCGGTGACGGGCTGCATCAGCGAGGTGATGAAGTCGCCGTCGGCGGTCGATGGCAGCCATTCGTCCTTGCGCTTCGCCCAGGTGGCGTCGTCGATCAACAGACCATCCGGCGTCGCGTGGATGCCCTTGAACTCGCCGATATGGCGATGGAAGGCGACGTTGGGCAGCTTGAGCTGAAACTGGTAGCCCGCGGTCGAGATCACCTTGTTCCAGCGCAGCATGCCCTTGACGCAATCCTGGCTGTAGTCGTCGCGCAGGCGCATGTTGAGCGCGGTGAGCGCCGGCTCGTCCACCAGCTTGATCTCGCCGTCGATGAACTTCAGCACCGGATAGGTGGCGTTCTTGAGCTGATGATCGTCGTCGATCTGGGTCTCGTGATAGCGGCCCTTGATGCCGGTGTTGAAGGCGTTGGCCGCGTTGGTCGAGACTTCCGAGCCGAAGAGATCAAGCGACAACGTATAGTGCAGGTTCAGCTTCTTCTGGATGGTCGGCAGGTCGATCACGCCGAGCGCGCGGACCTTCGCGATGTCGGTGGGATCGGTGATGCCGGCTTCGCGCATCGCATCGCAGGTGCGCTGCACGACGCGGGTGATGCCGGTCTCGCCGACGAACATGTGGTGCGCTTCTTCCGTCAGCATGAAGCGGCAGGTGCGTGACAAGGGATCGAAGCCGGACTGCGCCAGCGAATGCAGCTGCATCTTGCCGTCGCGGTCGGTGAAATAGGTGAACATGAAGAAGGACAGCCAGTCCGGGGTCGCCTCGTTGAAGGCGCCCAGCATGCGCGGCGAGTCAGCGTCACCCGAGCGGCGGCGCAACAAATCGTCAGCCTCTTCACGTCCGTCGCGCCCGAAGTACTTCTGCAGCAGGTACACCATCGCCCAGAGGTGACGGCCTTCCTCGACATTGACCTGGAACAGATTGCGCATGTCGTACAGCGAGGGCGCGGTCTTGCCGAGGTGGCGCTGCTGCTCGACGGAGGCCGGCTCGGTGTCGCCCTGGATCACGATCAGACGGCGCAGCATGGCGCGATATTCACCCGGGACTTCCTGCCATGCCGGCTCGCCAAAATGCTCGCCGAACGGCACGACCCGGTTCTCTTCCTGGGGAGCAAGGAGAATGCCCCAGCGATACTCGGGCATCCGCACGTAATCGAACTTGGCCCAGCCGCGCGGATCGACCGAATAGGCGGTGCGCAAGTACACCAGCGATTCCTGGAAGCCTTCCGGCCCCATGTCTTTCCACCAGTCCATGTAGCCGGGATGCCAGCCTTCCAGCGCCTTGAGCACCTGGCGGTCTTCGGCCAGATTGACGTTGTTCGGAATCTTGGTCGAGTAGTCGACGTTCATGATGTTCATGCTCATGGCCGTGCTCCTTGGTCTGTCTTCTGTCCCGGACGCTGCGCAGCGCGAAGCGGTGCGCTGCAGAGCCGGGACCCATTGTTCGGTCCACATGGGTCCCGGTTCTGCGCAGCGTCACCATAGCGCGTTGAAGACGCGCGTTGCGCTTTTGGTGCCGCAGCGCGCCCGGGACACGAGAATCGTTACACCCGCGTCATATCGAATTTCGGCTTCTGGCCGCTGCCGTAGCGGCGCAGCGCGCCTTCCTCGCCGACCGCGTTCGGGCGCTGGAAGATCCAGTTCTGCCACGCGGTGAGGCGCGAGAAGATTTTCGATTCCATCGTCTCGGGGCCGACGAAGCGAAGGCTCGCTTCCATGCCGGTGAGGCTGTCGGGCGAGAAGCTGGCGCGCTCTTCCAGGAACACGCGAACTTCATCATCCCAGTCGATGTCGTCGAGCGCGAAGGTGACGAGGCCGAGCTCTTCGGCCTGCTCGGCGTCCAGCGCCGTGCCCATCGTGGCTTCCGCGCGTTCCACATCGGCCGGATCGGCCTGGAAGCGCGACTGAAGCCGCGTCAGGCCATGGCTCATCGGATACGGGCCAAAATTCATCGCTGACAGTTCGATCGACGGCGGCGGGCGGTTGTCGCCCTGGCGCGTGCCGATCAGCATGTAGGAGCGGTCGGCGGCGAAGACGAGCTCGGCGAGCGTGCCGGCAAAGCAGGAGCCGGGCTCGACCAGCGTCACCAGCGTCCGCGAGGTGACGTCGATGCGCTTCAAGACACGCTTCCAGTAGTGCCTGATTTCGTTGACCAGCCAGTGCGCCTTGTTGGCTTCGAGGAAGGCGTCGCAGGCGAGCACTTGGGCGCGGTCGCCATGGCTTTTGAACACGAGCATCGCGATCTCGAGCTCGTTGATGCGCAGATGCAGGATGGCGTCGTCGAGTTCGCGCGCGACCTGAAGCGGCCAGAACGCGACACCCTGCGCCATCATGCCGTCGATGTCGGCGGGCGGCGCGACTTCAGGCGCCTTGATCGAGATCGTGGCGATCCGCGCCGCGCGGTCGATATCGACCGTGACAAAGCCGTAGCGGATGCTGGTCTCGTCGATGATGCGCTTGAGCGGCGTCAGCGCGATGCCCTTGCCGCTGCCCTTGCGCTTCGAGCTGTCGGCGAATTCCCTGGCGCGCTCGGCAACCTTGCCTTCGAGCTTGCTGTTCGGCGCGATCTCGTCGACCAGGCGCCATTGCACGGCGCGCTTGCCCTTCACGCCTTCTTCGATGGTGCAGAAGAAATCAGCGTGATCGCGGCGCACCTTGCGCTTGTCGACCACACGGGTGAGGCCGCCGGTGCCCGGCAGCACCGCGAGCAGCGGCACTTCGGGCAAGGCGACGGCGGACGCGCCGTCATCGGCGAGCATGATGTAGTCGGTGGCGAGCGCGAGCTCATAGCCGCCGCCGGCGGCCGAGCCGTTCACGACGGTGATGAAGCGCTGGCCGGAATTCTCCGACGAGTCTTCCATGCCATTGCGGGTCTCGTTGGTGAACTTGCAGAAATTGACCTTGTGGGCATGCGTCGAGCCCGCGAGCATGCGGATGTTGGCGCCGGCGCAGAACACCCTGTTCTTGGCCGAGCGCATCACCACGACCTTCACCTCGGGGTGCTCGAAGCGCAGGCGCTGAACCGCGTCGGCAAGCTCGATGTCGACGCCGAGATCGTAGGAATTGAGCTTGAGCAGATAGCCCTCGAACAGGCCGCCGTTCTCGTCGACGTCCATGGTCAACGTGGCGACGTCACCGTCGACCGCGAGCTTCCAGTGCCGGTAGCGGGACGGCTCGGTCTGGAAATCGATGAATGTCGCGCCGCCTGAGAGGCGTCGATCTTCCCCGGCCATGGGCCACCCTTGAGTTCGTTTTGGTTTTACCGTTAGATGCACAATAATGCATATTATTGCGCGCGTCTAGTCCTTAACGGCTCCCACATGCATTTTGTTGCATGTCATCTCGTAAGGCCGCTTCTGCAAATTGCTCAATCGCATCAAGCGTCGCTGCCGGAGCTTCGCGATGCGGAGAATGCGCCGCGCCTGAAATGACTTTCAAATCGACCGGGCAATAGCATTCTTGCTGCGCGATCTCAGCCTGACGCAACGTCCCGTATTGGTCGTCCACGCCTTGAAGGACCAGCACCGGAACGCGGATATAGGCGAGATATTCCGAGATATCCCAGTCGCGGAATTTCGGATCGAGCCAGGCGGCGTTCCAGCCATAGAAGGCGTTGTCGACCTCCTTGTGCCAGCGCGCGAGCTTTGACTTGAGATCGGTGGTCTCAAAGGCGGTCTTGATCGCGGCGATGGATTTCACCGAGATGTCCTCGACGATAAAATGCGGCGCGATCAGCACCAGGCCGCTCAGGCGATGATCCTGATGCGCGCCGGCGTAGATGGTCGCGATCGAGGCGCCGTCGGAATGGCCGAGCAGCAGGCCGCGCTTGAAGGCAATCGCATCGAGGATCTTCGGCAGCACGTCCAGCGCCTCGCGCTGCATGTAGTCAAGCGGCCGCGGCAACGTCACCGGGCTCGATTGGCCATAGCCTGCACGCGAATAGACGAAGATGCCGGCGGAGGTGGCCTGCTGGAGCTTTTCCGGGAAGTCACCCCATAGGCCGACGGAGCCGAGGCCTTCGTGCAGCATGACGATGGTGGGTGAATCGGCGGATTGCGGCGCCAGCCATTTGTATTCGAGGCTGGCGCCATCGATGCTGAGAAAGCCGGTGGAGGCGAGATTGGTCATGTTCTGTCGCTCTTCTTCGCACGGACTTGGAACGAGACGCGGCCGCTGGTTCAGTCGTTCCCTCCCCCTTGTGGGGGGAGGGCTAGGGAGAGGGGTGCCACACGGGGATTCCGGGCGTGACGAAGAACATCTGGCGCGTGACGACGAACACCGCTTCCTGGGCCACCCCTCTCCCCGCCCTCCCCCACCCCCACAAGGGAGCGCAGCGAGATTCGGCGCGACAGAAACGCAAGACATCCACGCACTCAATTCGTCCCGTCCCGCAGCTTGAACCGCTGGATCTTTCCCGTCGCCGTCTTCGGCAGCGAGTCCACCACGTCGATCCAGCGCGGATATTTCCACGGGCCGATTTTCTGCTTGACGTGGTCCTTGAGCATCTCCTGCAGGCCCGTCGTCGTCGCGCCGGGGCGCAGCACGACAAAGGCCTTCGGCTTCAGCAGTCCCTCCGGATCGGCTTCGGGCACGACGGCAGCTTCCAGCACGGCGGGATGCGTGATCAGCGCGCTCTCGACCTCGAAGGGCGAGACCCAGATGCCGGAGACCTTGAACATGTCGTCGGCGCGACCGCAGAAGGTGTAGCGGCCCTCGGCATCCCTGACATATTTGTCGCCGGTGCGGGTCCACGGTCCTTCGAACGTGCGGCGGCTCTTGTGGCGCTGGTTCCAGTAGCCCTCGCCGGCGGAGGGCGCATCGACCAGGAGCTCGCCGACTTCGCCGTCGGCAACATCCTGTCCGGCTTCGTTGACCAGCCGCACCGCATAGCCCGGCACCGGCTTGCCGGAGCAGCCGTATTTGATGTCGCCGGGCGCATTCGACAGGAAGATGTGCAACAGCTCGGTCGAGCCGACGCCGTCGAGAATGTCGACGCTGAAGCGCGCCTTCCAGCTGTTGCCGACGGATTCCGGCAGCGCCTCGCCGGCGGAGGTGCAGATGCGCAAATTCTTGCCGCCACGCTCGCTCTTCATGCTCTCGTCGTTGAGCATCGCCGCGAACAAGGTCGGCACGCCGTAGAAGATCGAGGGGTTGTAGCGGTTCATCAGGTCGAACATGCGGGCGGGCGTCGGGCGCTCGCTGTTGAGCACGACGGTGGCGCCGACCGACATCGGAAAGGTCAACGCATTGCCGAGACCATAAGCGAAGAACAGCTTTGCCGCGGAAAGGCAGACGTCGCTCTCGCGAATGCCGAGCACCTGTTTGGCGTAGGTGTCCGCAGTTGCCTGGAGATTCGAATGGATATGCCGCACGCCCTTGGGCATGCCCGTCGACCCTGACGAATAGAGCCAGAACGCCGGCTCATCCGGATGTGTCGCAGCGGTCGTGAACCGGTCGCTCTCGTCCGCAATCTCCTCGGCGAGCTGCTTGTGACCATTCTGCTTGGCGCCGGAGACCACGACATGCTCGAGATCCGGCATGCGGCCGACGACGTCCTTGATGACGGGATAGAGCGCTTCCGAGACGAACAACACGCGCGCACGGCAATCGGCGAGGATGTAGGCGTATTGATCCGATGTCAGCAGCGTGTTGAGCGGCACCGGAACGACGCCGGCGCGGATCGCGCCCAGGAACACAATCGGGAAGTCGACAGTATCCAGCATGATCATGGCCACGCGCTCTTCGCGGCGAACACCGAGCCGGCGCAGCATGTTGGCGGCGCACCGCGTTTCGCGCTGGAGCTCGCCATAGGTGAGCCGTGAGACGGTGTCGTCGAAGGCGAGCTTGTTGCCGCGTCCCTCCTCGACGTTTCGGTCGAGCAGCCAGGTCACCGCGTTATAGGATCCCTCGCTCACGGACTTCTCCCCTGAATTTAGAATTATAATTCATAGAAAGACACCGCATTGGCTTGCTGTCAATGCCAGCAGGCACTATGTTTCATTAATACGCGCCGCAGGACCTCCTTAAAAGAAGACATCCGCTCAAGCAGGCCCATGATCCGTAGTCCATGACCGACAGTCCCGACGCCGAATCCCGATTTCTCGAACAGCTCGGCCAGCGCGTGCGCACCACGCGCGCGCTGCGCGGCATGTCGCGCAAGGTGCTCGCCAAGGTATCAGGAATATCGGAGCGCTACATCGCGCAGCTCGAAAGCGGCAAGGGCAATGTCTCCATCGTGCTGCTGCGCCGCGTCTCCGACGCGATGGGCGCGCATCTCGAGGACCTGCTTCCCTCGGTCGATCCGACCCCGGACTGGCAGATGTTTCGCGATCTCCTGCGCAAGGCGACGCCAAGTCAGATCGCGCAAGCCAAGGATTTGCTCGCGGGCGGCAGCGCCTCCGCGCCGCGGCGCGCGCCGTTCTGCGGCATCGCGCTGATCGGCCTGCGCGGCGCCGGCAAATCCACGCTCGGCCGGATGCTGGCGAAGAAGGTCGGCTGGAGTTTTGTCGAGCTCAACAAGGAGGTCGAGCAGCAGAACGGGCTCTCGGTCGCCGAGATCATCGCGCTCTACGGCCAGGAAGGCTTTCGCCGCATGGAGCAGGCGGCACTGCAGCAGCTGCTCGCGCGCAACGAGCTGATGGTGCTGGCGACCGGCGGCGGCATCGTCTCGGAGCCCCTGACGTTCGACCAGATCCTGTCGTCGTTCTACACGATCTGGTTGAAGGCCGAGCCCGAGGAGCACATGGCCCGCGTCCGCCGCCAGGGCGATCTGCGTCCGATGGCCGACGACCGCTCCGCCATGGCGGAGCTGCGCAACATCCTCTTGAGCCGCGAGCCGCTATATGCGCGCGCGACGGCGGTGGTGGACACGGCAGGACTGTCCGTCGATGCCGCCGCGGCGCGCCTGGTTGATGCGGTGCGGCCGGTGCTGCAGAACGAAGCACGCAGCTTCGGGCTGCGCAGCGTGGCGCTGTAGGTCCGAACTCCCATGACCGACAGCGACGTCGCAATCTCCATGTTCGAGCGGATCGGCGGCAGCGCCACGATCGACCTGTTGGTCGATCGCTTCTACGAGCGGATGGATACGCTGCCGGAGGCGAAGATCATTCGCGCAATGCATGCGGACGACCTCGGCCTCATCAGGGATGTGCTGAAGCGCTATCTCACCGAATGGACCGGTGGCCCGAAACTGTATTCGGTCGAGAAGGGCCACCCGCGGCTGCGCCAGCGCCACATCGGCTTTGGCATCGGCGATACCGAGCGCGACGCGTGGATGCTCTGCATGCGCGGCGCGCTGGAAGAGACGGTGACGGATAGCGCTGCGCGACAGGATCTCGATCGTGCGATATCGGGCCTCGCCGACTGGATGCGCAACCGGTCGTGATTTTTGCACAGGCGCGTAGCCCGGATGAGCGAAGCGACATCCGGGTCTTCACGATGACTTTCCCGGGTATCGCTTCGCTCACCCGGGCTACAAGAGTTGCGACCGCACCGCCTCCGCGCCCTCGCGCAACAGCGGCAAAAATCGCTCGATCAACTCCTTGGCCGGCACCCGGTCAACATGAGCGCCCATGTTGATGGCGGCGACGATGACATCGTCATAACGACGCACCGGGACTGAGATCGAGCGGAAATGCGGCTCGGCCTCGCGGTCCACCAGCGAATAGTTTTGGGTGCGGTCGGCGGCGATGCGTGCGAGCAGCGCCTTTGCATCGGTCACCGTCTGCGGCGTCAGCGCCTCGCGCTTCATCGCTTTCAGGCGCGCAGCAAGCTCGGCATCATCGAGCTGCCCGAGCATGGCGCGCCCGACCGAGGTGCAGAACGCCGGAAGCCGATAGCCGATCTCCAATCCGCCTGAGAACATCCGCGTCGGACTGCTGCGTGCGACGAACACGACCTCATCGCCGTCGAGTACCGCGAGCGAGGAGATTTCGTTGGCCGCTGTCGCAACGCGGTCGAGCACCGGCTGCAGGACCGTGACGAGCTGGCTGGAGCGCAGATACGACGCCGCCAGCGTCAGCACATGCGGCGTCAGCGAGAACAGTTTTCCGTCGCCGCTGACGAAGCCGCCGCGCTGGAGCGTGAACAGCATGCGCCGCGCGGTGGCGCGTGGAAGCTCAGCGGCACGGGCGAGATCGCTGAGTGTCATCGGTCCAGCCGTGGTGCCGAAGCATTGCAACAGGCGCAGCCCGCGATCGAGGCTCTCGACGAAATCCGTCGCGCGTTCGTCGCTCTCGCTTCGCTTCAGCTTGGGCATGGGTGTCGGGATCCTGCAAAATAGTGCTTGCTGCCAGACCAAGGCATGTCATAATTCGCCCATTCGTTCAATAGGCGAACAAACGCCACTCCACAAAGGATGCACTCGCCATGATGAGCCAGGAGCAGAACGACCTGATCACCCGCACCGGTCCAAAGGACCCCTGCGGGAAGCTGATGCGAAGCTACTGGCAGCCGGCGGCGCTGGTGGACGAGCTCGACGGCGATCGTCCGATCCGCCCCGTCAGATTGCTCGGCGAAAATCTGGTGCTATTCCGCGACGAGACCGGACGCTACGGGCTGATCGATCGGCACTGCGCGCATCGCGGCGCCGATCTCGCGTTCGGACGGCTCGAGCATGGCGGCCTGCGCTGCGCCTTCCATGGCTGGCTGTTCGACGCCACCGGGCAATGCATTGAAACCCCGGCGGAGCCGAAGGACTCAAAGCTCTGCCAGAACATTCGTCAGCGCTCTTATCCCGTGGTGGAGAAGAGCGGCATCCTCTGGGCTTATCTCGGCGAGGGTGAGCCGCCGGCCTTTCCGGAGCTCGACTGCTTCGTCGCGCCCGGCACGCACACCTTCGCGTTCAAGGGGCACATGGCCTGCAACTGGCTGCAGGCGCTCGAAGTCGGCATCGATCCCGCGCACGCCTCCTACCTGCATCGCTTCTTCGAGGACGAGGACACGTCCACGGCCTACGGCAAGCAGTTCCGCGGCGCATCGGCAGGCTCCGACCTGCCGATGACGAAGATCTTGCGCGAGTACGACCGTCCGATCATCAATGTCGAGCACACCGAATACGGCCTGCGGCTGATCGCGCTGCGCGAGATCGACGAGGAGCGCACCCATGTGCGCGTCACCAACCAGCTCTTCCCGCACGGCTTCGTCATCCCCATGAGCACGGAGATGACGATCACGCAGTGGCACGTGCCGGTCGACGACGAGAACTGCTACTGGTACGCGATCTTCACGAGCTACGCGAACCCCGTGAACAAGAAGAAGATGCGCGACCAGCGGCTCGAGCTCTATGAGCTGCCGGACTACAAATCCCGCAAGAACAGGACCAACGATTACGGTTTCGATCCGCACGAACAGCAGACGGCGACCTATACCGGCATGGGCACCGACATCAACGTCCACGACCAGTGGGCGGTGGAATCGATGGGCGCGATCCAGGACCGCACCCGGGAGCACCTCGGCACGAGCGACAAGGCGATCGTGCAATACCGCCGCCTGCTGCGGCAGGAGATCGAGAAGGTCGCAGGCGGCGAGAAGCCGATGCTGCATCTCGACGAGGCCACCGCACGTTCGATCCAGGGCCCGGCGACCATGGACGGCATCGGGCCGACACGAGGCTGGGAGATCTACTGGATGGAAGTCGACGTCAAGCGCCGCCGCGGCGCGCCGTGGACGGCGCCGGTGCCGAAGGAGATCGCGGACAACGTGCATCGGCTGACGGCGGCGGAGTGACGTTCGTGCACGGAAGCGGTAGGGTGGGCAAAGGCGCAAAGCGCCGTGCCCACCATGCTTCCACGAAGACGATAGACGCGGTGGGCACGCTTCGCTTTGCCCACCCTACATCAGTTGGGAGAGTGGCAAAGTGACTTTCGTCGCGCGTCATGCGCTGTGGTCGGATGAGCAGAACGACGCGGCGACACGCATGCGCCGCATCGTGGAGGAGAAGAACCTCGAGGTCATCCGCCTCGCCTTCCCGGACCAGCACGGCATTTTGCGCGGCAAGACCATCGTCGCGGCCGAGGCGATCGCTTCGCTGGAGAGCGGCTGCTCCATCACCACCACCATGCTCGCCAAGGACACCTCGCACCGCACGGTGTTTCCGGTGTTCACGTCGGGCGGCGGCTTCGGCATGAAGGAGATGGAGGGCGCGGCCGACGTGCTGATGATCGCCGATCCCTCCACGTTTCGCGTTTTGCCGTGGGCACCGACCACGGGCTGGGTTCTCTGCGACCTCTATTTCAACGACGGCCGTCCCGTGCCGTTCGCGACGCGCGGGCTCTATCGCAAGGTGCTCGGCGAGCTCGCAAGCCGCGGCCACGATTTCGTGGCGGGCCTCGAGGTCGAATTCCACATCTTCAAGCTCGATGATCCGCATATGCGGCCCGAGGACGCTGGCCAGCCCGGCACGCCGCCCTCGGTGAGCCTGCTCAGCCACGGCTATCAATATCTCACCGAGCAGCGCTTCGATCAGATGGAGCCGGTGCTGGAGATCTTGCGGCGTGACATCGTCGCGCTCGGATTGCCGTTGCGCTCGGTCGAGGTCGAATTCGGGCCGAGCCAGTGCGAGTTCACCTTCGCGCCGAAGAAGGGGCTGGAGCCCGCCGACAACATGGTGCTGTTTCGCTCCGCCGTGAAGCAGATCGCGCACCGCCACGGCTATCACGCCACCTTCATGTGCCGACCGAAGCTGCCGAACCTGTTCGCGAGCGGCTGGCATCTGCACCAATCGGTGGTCTCACGCGCGAGCGGCGAGAACCAGTTCATGGCCCAGGAAACGACCAAAGACGGCGGCGAGCCGCTCAGCGCGTTCGGCCGCGCCTGGCTTGCGGGCCTGCTCGACCACGCCCGCGCGTCGACCGTGTTCACCACCCCGACCATCAATGGCTACAAGCGCTACCGCTCCTATTCGCTGGCGCCGGACCGCGCAATCTGGGGCCGCGACAATCGCGGCGTGATGATCCGCGTGCTCGGAGCGGCCGGCGATGCCGCCACGCGCCTGGAAAACCGCATCGGCGAGCCCGCCGCCAATCCCTATCTCTACATGGCCTCGCAGATCCTCTCAGGGCTGGACGGCGTCGATCGCAAGCTCGATCCCGGCCCGTCGGCCGACACACCCTACGAAACCAAGGCGCCGCTCTTGCCGAAGTCGTTGCGCGATGCGGTCGGCGCACTGAAGGACGATCCGTTCTTCCGCGAAAAGCTCGGGCCTGAGTTCGTCGATTATTACACCCACATCAAGAATGCCGAGATCGACCGCTTCCTGTCCGAGGTGACCGACTGGGAGCACCGCGAATATTTCGAGGTGTTTTGACCTGCTCCCTCTGACCTCCTCCCTTGCAGGTGGAGGCGCAGCGGCTCAATGCTCACACCCCCGTGAGGTGACTTCGTCCCACCTGTTCCGGCGACATCAGGTCGCGGTCCGACGAAACCATTTTCGTCACGTGCCGAAAACCGCCGGAAAAACACCGGGGTTAACCTTTGTCCAGTGATCAACAACGGAGTTCGGTCATGTGGGGTGAATTGTTCAGCCTGATCTATCGCCTGTCCTGCCGGACCACTCTGATCGAAATCGGCGCGCATCGGCTGGCGCGCTGATGGGCCAGTCAGACGCCAATAGGTAAGCCGGATTGACCAGATAATGGGGATTTCCATGCGAAAGCTGATCCTGATCGCAGCGCTCTCGCTGTTCGCAACACAAGCACATGCCGGCGGTGCACGCAGTTTGAGTCTTGCGGCGACCAACGCAAGCCAACCGGCCGCCGAGCAACCGGCCTCGCCGACAGCCGCACCGCAGACGACGCAGGCCCCGACGGCAACCCCGCCGGCGAATGTCCAGACGGCGACCACTAGCCCGACTTTAGCGCCTCCGGCAGCGACTGCCACGACAACCGCGAGCGCTCCGGCTGCAACTCAGTCCACTGGTGCACCGGTGGCCAGCACGACCGAGACGACCAAGCCGAAGCGCCGCCAGCCATCCACCGAGGCGCGCGTGATCCGCGAACTGCATCGGCATGGGATTTACTGGTGATTGCCAATGTCGTCCTGGCGAAAGCCAGGACGCATTACCCCGGGGAAGGGGTTTGGCGAAGATTCTTCCTCCGGTACTGATACCGTCCACAATGGACAGACCTCGCGGTATGGGTCCTGGCGTTCGCCAGGACGACACCGGGTGAGCGGCCACGCGTACCGTCCCTCACCTCGCCGCCGCCTCAAATCCCCAGATATTTGTGCTGCAGATCCGGCTCGGCCATCAGTTCGTCGGAGGTGCCACTCCACACCGTCTTGCCGCGCTCGATGATGGTGTGGCGGTCGCAGATGCGGGCCAGGTGGTCGACGTTCTTGTCGACGACCAGGATCGACTGTCCCCGGCTCTTGAGCAGCGACAGGCAGCTCCAGATCTCTTCGCGGATCAGCGGCGCCAGGCCTTCGGTGGCTTCATCCAGGATGAGGAGCTTCGGGTTGGTCATCAGCGCGCGGCCGATCGCGAGCATCTGTTGCTCGCCCCCGGAGAGCTGGTTGCCCATGTTGGAGGCGCGCTCGGCGAGGCGCGGAAACATCACGTAGATCGCCGCCAGCGTCCAGGGATTGCTGCTGTCGAAACGATCGGCGGCGGCCGCGACCAGGTTTTCGCGCACTGTGAGGTTCGGGAAGATCTGCCGCCCCTCGGGGACGAGGCCGACTCCGAGTTGCGCGATCCTGTAGGACGGCTGCGTCCGCACTTCCGAGCCCGCAAAGCGGATGCTGCCTGCGCGCGCCGGCGTCAGGCCCATGATGGAGCGGATGGTCGTGGTCTTGCCCATGCCGTTGCGGCCCATCAGCGAGACCATCTCGCCTGATTTGACCGACAGCGACAGGCCGAACAGCACCTGGGACAGGCCGTAGCAGGTCTCGATGCCGTCGACCTCGAGCAGCGTGTCACCCATCCCTTTTTCAGCCATGGTGCGTCACCACATGCGCCTCGCCGAGATAGGCGCGCTTGACGTCCTCGTTCGCCCTGATCGCGGCCGGATCGCCGGAGGCGATGACGCGGCCATAGACCAGCACCGAGATACGGTCGGCCAGCGCAAACACCGCCGGCATGTCGTGCTCGACCAGCACGATCGAGACCTCTTTCCGCAGTTCCTGGAGCAGCTGCACCATGCGCTGGGACTCGGTGACGCCGAGGCCGGCCATCGGCTCGTCGAGCAGCAAAAGTTTCGGCTTGCTTGCCAGCGCCACGGCCAGCTCGATCTGGCGACGCTCGCCATGACTGAGCCTAGACACCAGGACATCGGCACGATGGGCGAGACCGACGCGGTCGAGCGCGGCATGCGCGGCATCGCGCAGGCCCTTCTCCTTGCGTGCATCGGCGAAGAAGCGAAACGAGGTGCCGGCATGCGCTTGCGCCGCGAGCGCAACATTGTCGGCGGCGGTGAAATCGAGCAGCAGCGAAGTGATCTGGAACGAACGTGCCAGGCCCAACGCGCAGCGGCGATAGGCCGGCAGATAGGTGATGTCGCGCCCCGCCAGCGAGACGCTGCCGGAATGCGGCTCCAGATGCCCGGTGAGCTGGCTGATCAGCGTGGTCTTGCCGGCGCCGTTCGGGCCTATGATGGCGTGCAGCTCACCCGCCGCGACGTCGAGCGAGACGTTGTCGGTCGCAATGATGCCGCCGAAGCGGCGCACCAGCTTGTCAACGCGGAGCAGCGGCTCAGCCACGTTGGAGCCTCCCGAGCAGGCCCATGATGCCGCCGCGGCCGAACAGCACGATCAGCAGCAGCATCGGGCCCATGATCAGCGCCCAGTATTCGGTGAGCTGCGACAAGAACTCTTCCAGCAGCAAATACACCACGGCGCCGATGACCGGACCGAACAGCGTGCCCATGCCCCCGAGGATCACCATCACCATGAGGTCGCCGGAACGCGTCCAGTACATCGCGGCCGGGCTGACGAAATCGGTGTTGTTGGCGAGCAGCGCGCCGGCAAGGCCGCACATCATGCCCGAGATGACGAAGCAGACCAGCTGGTAGCGTTTCGAGGGAAAGCCGATCGCCTGCATGCGCTGCTCGTTGGAGCGCAGGCCCTGCAGGACGAGGCCGAAGCGCGAATTGGCGATGCGCCAGATCAGGAAGACCACGCCCAATAGGCAGGCGAGGCAGAGATAATAGAACTGCGTGCGGTTCGACAGATTGATCAGCCCGGAGAAGTCGCTGCGCTTGTAGACGGTGAGGCCGTCATCGCCGCCATAACGCGCCAGCCCCGAGGCGACGTAATAGGCCATCTGCGCGAAGGCGAGCGTGATCATGATGAAGTAAACGCCACGCGTGCGAAGCGAGAGCGCGCCGATCACCAGCGCGTAAGTCGCGGACGCCGCGAGCGCGACCGGAAACTGGATGAAGCCGCTTCCCACGCCTTCCTGCGCCAGCATGCCGACCGCGTAACCGCCGATGCCGAGATAGGCGGCGTGGCCAAAGCTCATCATGCCGCCAAAACCCATGATGAGGTTGAGGCTCGCGGCCGCCAGCGCCAGAATGACGATGCGCGTGAACAGCGTCAGGATGAAGATGTTGCCGGAGAGTTGCGAATACAGCGGCAGCAGCACGAGGCCCGCCAGCATCAGGGCCGTGACGGCCTTACTCACAGTGAAAGCCTTCATCGGCGGTTGGCCGGAAACAGCCCCTCCGGACGCACCACCAGCACGATCGCCATCAGCAGATAGATCAGCATGGACGACAACGCGGGCGCGGCGGTGGAGGCCGCGGCGCCGCTCAGCACCTGCCGCAACAAATTGGGCAGGAAAGCGCGGCCGAGCGTGTCGATCATGCCGACAAAGATCGCGGCCAGGAACGCGCCGCGGATCGAACCGATACCGCCGATCACGATGATAACGAAGGCCAGAATCAGGATGTTCTCGCCCATGCCGATCTGCACGGTGAGGATCGGCGCCTGCATCAAGCCGGCAAGGCCGGCGAGCGCGGCACCGAGGCCGAACACCAGGGTGTAGAGCAGCTTGATGTTGATGCCGAGCGCACCGATCATCTCGCGGTTGGAGGCGCCGGCCCGGATCAGCATGCCGATGCGGGTGCGCATCACGCCGAGATAGAGCAGCAGCGCAACCAGCAGCGCCACGACGATGATGGCGAGGCGATAAGCGGGATAGTGAATGCCCGGCAGGATCGGCACCGGCACGGTGAGCCAGGCCGGCAGCGGCAGCGCAAGCCCGGCCGGCCCCCAGATCAGCCGCACGGCTTCATTGAAGAACAGGATCAGGCCGAAGGTCGCGAGCACATGGTCGAGATGGTCGCGTCCATAGAGATGCCGCAGCGCGGTCATCTCGAGCACAATGCCGAGCACGAGCGTCGCGCCGAGCGCCAGCAGCGCGCCGAGCAGGAAGCTGCCGGTCCAGGCTGCGAAGGTCGCGGCGAAATAGGCGCCCATCATGTAGAGCGAGCCGTGCGCGAGGTTGACGAGATCCATGATCCCGAACACCAGCGTCAGGCCGGCGGCGAGCAGGAACAGCAGCAGGCCAAACTGCAATCCGTTCAAGAACTGTTCGACGACGAGCAGCATCAAAACTCTTTCAGGCGCACGCAGGTTCGCGCCGATGTTCGAACACGGTCGCCATCAGTGAAAGAGCTCCCCCTGCCTCTACAAGGCGGAAAAATGGGTAATGGCAGTATCGTTCCGAGGCAAGAGCGATTCGACACCCAACATGCACTTTGTTGCATGCCGATGCATCCGATCGGTCCTGGCCCCTGCAATCGGCCTTGCAAGAAGACTGCCGCGCAGGATGGGTCAACCTGACGCACCCAAAACGGATCACCCTCCCTCCGTTGCCGGAGAGAGGGTGTGAATTCGTCGCAACGTGTAGATGGAGCCGCCTAGTGCGACGTCATCTGCCGGGGAAGGTCATCCGGCTCGGCAAGCACGCTATTGGCCGTCGAGGCCTCCAGCGCCGCCATCCGGAACAGATAGGCGAGCGTCGCCAATCCGGTGTCTTCCGCCATCTGCGCGAGTTCGAGCGCCATGTCGGACATGTAGCCGAGATTTTCGTCCTTGATCTGCGCCATGATCTGGCTGTCCCGCATCATGTTCGACATCTCAGGCGCTCTTTCGTTGCGCGGCAGCGAGGCCGCAGAGGTTGGCACGGGCGACGGCGTCCAGACGCGGGCCGTCCTGTTGCACGATAGAAGGCACGCCGATGCGATCATGCAGGGCATCGAGCGTCTCGCGACGAATGTCGATCGTCGCCGCCATGGTCCACGCATTCTCCACCAGAGCCGGTAGGCCGAGCGGGGTCACGACGAAGCCGGCCTCATGAAAGCGCGGCAACCACCAGGTTGCCATGATCGCGCTGACCTGCGCGATCCCCTGACCGAGGCAGAACTCCTGCACCGCCGCCATCAGTTGCAGGTTGAGCGCGCCGTCGCGGCGATCGCGCACGACGAAGTAGCGCGACCATTCCCAGACCAGCGGATCCGAAGGACAGCCGCGAACCGATGCCAGATGCGGAAAGACTTCGCTCATCATCGAAGGCTTGGTGGTCGGGTAGAGCCGGTGACCGCCGATAACACGGCGTCCCTCCAGCGCAAGCAGATAGACTGTGTCCTCGTCGTCATAAGCATCGATCTCGCGATAATCCGGCCTGCGCAGCGTCTCCCAGCGCCGCTCTTCGACGAAGATGTCGTGCCGCAGCCGGAAATGCTGATCGAGTACATCTTCGTAAAGGTGGCGATTTACTGCAGAAATGGCGTGAATCATGAAAGCCCCCATTCGTCCTCAATGGAGGGCACCCTCTGCGAAAAGAGAATGGTTCGATATTGGGAAATTTCCCAGTACGTCGCTTAGGGATTGATGATCTTGTTGCGAATCGCCAGTGCAACCGCATGCGTACGGTTCACGGCTCCGAGCTTGCGCCCGGCGGTCGCGAGATGCTCTTCGGCGGTACGCTGCGTGATGTGCAGTATCTCGCCGATTTCCCAGGCCGATTTGCCCTGTGAGGCCCAGGAGATCACCTCGCGCTCGCGCGGAGTGAGGCGCGTCGAGGGATACGGCGCCGGATCGAGCAGACGGCGAATGTGGTCGAAGCCATACATCGCCATCAGGTGCAATGCCGGCTTGCTGCGGGCGTTGAGATCGAGATGGATGCCGCCGAGCGACACGGCGGCTTCATAGCCGGTGAGCCCGTGGATCGGCACGATGAAGCCGCGCGACATGCGGAAATCGCCGGCGCGGTTCATGACCTCCGCCGCGCCCGGATCGAGTTCGGCATCATAGGGCGCTTCCGACCACTCGAATGGGTTGACCGATTGTCGGCACATCCGCACCACGGGGTCGACGCGGTCGTAGTTGTTCTGGGTGTAGAGGCTGAACCATTCCGCGGGCCAGCGCTTGGCGAGCACCATCTGTGCGAACCGCTGGTCGGGATTCGGCAACCCTGTCACGATGATGGTTTCAAAGCCGAAGCGCCCGAAGGCCCCTTCGAGCGCATTCATAGCGTCCGGAACCCTCCGATAGGCCCCTAGCCCCTCAATGAAGTCGAGCGCTTCCCGGCCATAATCCACGGCGGACATCGGTGCGTTTCCTGACCCTCGCTGTGCGATATAGCACGTCTTTGGGCACTGCCTCAATTCACGGTTTCCGTAGTTTCCCGGTATCCCATTGACCAAGAAGGTTTAATCTACTTGTGGAAGAAGCGACGTCAAGATACACCTACAATGTCTGAAGCGGGGAAACCACGATGGAAGACGAGGACATCGCCCTCAACAGCGTGCTCGGCCTGGAACTCAACCGCGTATTTTTCGCGGTCCGCGAAACGGCAAACAAGCAGAAGATCATCGAGTTCGCGCGCGGGGTGCTGCAAAGCGAGCGCAGCAAGCCAGCAGAGAGCGCCTCGCCGGACGGACCGGCGAGCTAGCACGCAATCGCTGTGAGCGCACGAACGGTCCGTTCGGTGCCATGCCTTCCTCTGAACCGAACAACCGAACGCGAATGTTTCCTTCCTTCTCCCCTTGTGGGAGAAGTGGCATAGGCGGCCTTCGGCCGCCGTTCTTAAAACAAAACGCCGATGCTTCGCATCGGCTATGGCGCCGGATGAGGGGTTGTTTCCACGCGTTCAAATGCGCGAGGCTCGCGCGGGAGAGAACCCCTCACCCGTCTCGCTCTATCGCTGTGATCCACCCTCTCCCACAAAGGGGAGAGGGAACGGCAGCGCCGCCCACGATTATCTTTTGGATGCCTAGGACATGATGACGCTGCGCCAGGTTGAAGTGATCCGTGCCGTGATGGTGACGGGCACGATCGGCGGCGCGGCGAAGCTGCTGAACGTTTCGGCGCCGGGCATCAGCCGCCTCGTCAAATACACCGAGCGCTCGCTCGGCATCCGCTTCTTCCAGCGCCAGAACGGACGCTATTTCCCCACCCCGGAAGCCGAGAACATCTTCGAGCAGATCAACGGCGTCTACAAGAAGGTCGACGACCTTTCCGAGATCATCTCCAAGATCGGACGCGGCGGATTGTCGGAATTGCGCATCGGCTCGGTGCCGAGCATTTCGCAAGTCATGGTGCCGCGCGCGATCGAGCGGGTCCGGCGGCGCTATCCGGATCTCGGCATCGACATCAACATCCTCAAGCTCGAGGAAGCCATCGACTACCTCATGCTCGGCCGCGGCGAGTGCGTGGCGATGAGCTACCGCCTGGAGCATTCCGGGCTCGACTTCATGCCGCTCGCCTCAGGCGAGCTCTATTGCATCGTGCCGCCGGGCCACGAGCTCGCCGGCCGCAAGCAGGTCTCCGCGGCCGAGATCACGCGCTATCCGCTGATCGGCATTGATCCCAACGATCCCTACGGGCGGATCATGGCCGAGATCTTCGCGCGCCACCGCCTCGCATACAACATCACCATCCGCGCCCGCTTCGGCACCACGGTCTGCGCGCTGGTGAAGGCGGGGCTCGGCATCGCCGTCATCGACCAGTTCACGGTGGCCCATGGCGGCTATCCCGGCATCGAGCTGATCAAGATCACCGAGCCAACGCGATTCGAGACCTATATCGCGGTGAAGCGCGGCGCGCCGCTGTCGCTTCATGTCGAGTATTTCATCGAGTCCCTGCGCGCGGAGATGCGCGCGGTCGAGCCGTCGCAGGGCAAAGGCAGGGCCGCGGCGGCACGGGGGCGGAAGAGATAACATTATGTTAGGTTTGCAGGACAAAAGGGTAATTGTGTTAGGCCGAGGAAAGACTATCGTTCCTAGGGGAAGCCCCTTGGAATTGGGCGGATTTCCCCGCTAATGGCCGGGACCGAACGCTCCCAACGAGACGATAGCGAACCATGTCAAAGCGCGGACCCGCCGCATCCAAAAAGCTCCTGACCGGCCTGATCGGCGCACCCATCGCGCATTCCGCCTCCCCTGCCATGCATGAGCGCGCCGCGGAGGGGCTTGGCCTGCGCGGACATTATCAGCTCATCGAAGTGGCCGGCGCCGATACGGCCGGGCTCCGGCTGATGCTGGAAGGCGTGCGGCGCCTCGGCTTTGCCGGCGTCAACGTCACCTTTCCCTACAAGGAGGCGGTGGTCCCGCTGCTCGATGAACTGGCACCGGGTGCGGCCGCCATGGGGGCGGTCAACACCGTCGTCGTCAGGAACGGACGGCTGACCGGCCACAACACCGACACGACCGGCTTTGCGCGCGCCGTCGCGCCGCTGCTGGCGCCGTCCGGCAACGCGGTGGCCGTGATCGGCACCGGCGGCGTCGGCAAGGCGATCGCCTTTGCGCTGGCGAGCCTTGACGTGACCGACATCCGCATCTTCGACAGCGAGCCGGCACGCGCCGAAAAACTCGCCGCGCTGCTCGTCAAGCAGGGGGGCGCCAGGGTCGCCGCAAGCGTCGAGGATGCGCTCGACGGCGCAACCGGCCTCGTCAACGGCACACCGGTCGGCATGCTGCCGAACCGGGAAACGCCGGTCTCGCCGACGCTGCTGCGTCAAAACCTGTGGGTCGCCGACGCCGTCTACTCACCGCTGATCACGCCGCTGCTGGTGGCTGCCCAAGCCAAGGGCGCGCGGATCATGACCGGCCGGGAGCTTGCGATCTACCAGGCCGCCGACGCTTTCGAACTGTTCACGGGTCTTGCCCCATCGACCGAGATCATGGGAGAGGCATTCGACGAGGTGATGGCGGCACGAAGCTCGGCCTATCACGCAGCGTAACCGAAGCGGCCGGACACAAGGCCGCGCACAACATCAACGAAAAATGGGAGGAGAGACCATGAAATCGACCATTCTGGCCGGCGCCCTGCTTGCCTTCGCGACTGCAACCAGCGTCCACGCCCAGGCGATCAAGCTCGCCGACGTCGCCGAGTTGTCCGGCGGCGGCGCCACCGTCGGCACCAACTGGAAAAACGGCATCGACCTCGCGATCGAGGAGATCAACGCCAAGGGCGGCGTGCTCGGCCGCAAGCTCGAAGTCACTCATGCGGATTCGCAATCCAACCCCGGCGTCGCGCGCGCGCAGGTGCAAAAGGCGCTCGACGCCGAGCCCTATGTGCTGCTCGGACCCGGCTATTCCGGCTCGGTGAAGGTGACCGCGCCGTTGGCGGCCGAAGCCGGCATCGCGCAGATCATGGGCGGCGAAGCCGCCGAGCTGACGCAAGGCGGAAACAAATTCCTGTTCCGCACCTCGTTCGGCCAGCAATCGTCGATGCCGAAGGTCGCCAAATACATTCACGACGACATGAAGGCGAAGTCGGTCGCCGTGGTCTGGGTCAACAACGATTTTGGCCGCGGCGGTCGCGATGTCGTCGTCAAGGAGCTCGACCGGCTCGGCTCCAAGGTGGTCGCCGATCTCTCGACCGAAGCAGGTCAGGCCGATTTCGCCGCCGACGTCGGCAAGATCAAGGCCGCCAATCCCGATGCCGTGTTCGTCTATTTGAACGAGGAAGAGAGCGCACGTATCCTGAAGGAGCTGAAACGTCAGGGCGTCACCGCGCCGCTGATGGGCGAGACCACGCTGATCGGGCAGAAGGTGATCGAGCTCGCGGGCGATGCCGCCAACGGCGCGCGTGGCCATGTCGGTCTCACCACCGATGCGCCGGTCGACCTGATCAAGGCGTTTCGCGACAAGTTCGCGAAGAAGTACAATTACGTGCCCGACCATAACGGGCTGAAAGGCTATCTCGCGGTCTACATGGTGAAGGCCACCACCGACAAGATGGGGAAGGTGGATTCGAAGGCGTTCGCCGACACCCTGCACGGCCTGACCATTAAGGCCGCGGACGAGCCGGGCATCCTGATGGACGTCACCTTCAGCGACACCGGCGACATCGACCGCCAGAGCTTTCTGGTGGAAGTGGTCGAAGGCAAGCAAGTGGTGAAGCAGGTGCTGCCGAAGGTGAAGTGAGGTCTTTGCCTCTCGCCGCGCCTGTCCGCCGAAGGTTTAGCGAAGGCGGATGCGGAGCGAGATCTTTCGTCTCCCTCTCCCCGCCCTTCGCGGGGAGAGGGAGAAAAGGAAGAGCGGGGAGAGCGAGAAGACAGAGCGCGAGCGCCGAGAGGGGAAAATGTCCAATCTGTTCGATCTTCTGGTCGCGGGACTTGCCACCGGCGCGATCTATGCGCTGGTCGCGGTCGGCTTCACGCTGCTGTGGCAGACTTCGCAGACCATCAATTTCGCGCAGGGCGAGTTCGTGATGCTGCCGGCGTTCCTGATGCTGGCGGCGATGCATGCCGGCGCGCCGTTCTGGCTCGCGATCATCCTCGGCATCCTGCTCTCGATGCTCCTGCTCGGCCTCGCCTTCAAGATGCTACTGGTCGATCCGATGCTACGCCACGGCGTGCTGCCGCTCGCGATCGCGACCATGGCGCTCGCGATCGGCCTCAAGGAGGCCGTCAAGCAGTTCTTCAGCGCCGAAGCCTCACCCTTCCCCTCGATCGTGCCGACCGGCGATATCTCCATCCTCGGCCATGCCGTCTCGCTGCAAAGCATCGGCGTTCTCCTCCTCGCCATCCTTGCCGTCTTCGGCTTGACTGCGCTTCTCGACCGCACCTCGCTCGGCCACCAGATGCAGGCGGCGGCGCAGAACCCGACGGTGGCGCGCATCATCGGCGTCCCTGTCGAGCGCATGATTCTCCTGACCTTCCTGATCAACGCGTTCCTGGTCGCGCTCGCCTCGCTGTTGATCACGCCGATCTACCTCGCGAAATTCACGTCCGGCGAGGTACTGGGCCAGGCTGCCTTCATCGCCGCGATCATCGGCGGCTTCAACCAGGTGCGAGGCGCGATCGCAGGCGGCCTCCTGATCGGCGTGCTCGACAATCTCGCAGCCGCCTATGTCTCGACGCAGTATCGCGCCGCCGTGCCGATGATCTTCCTGATCGCCGTCATCCTGTTCCGGCCGCAGGGCCTGCTCGGCCGCGCCGAGGAGCGCACCGTATGAGCGGCTTCGCCAAACCTCTCAAGATCGCGTTCGGCCTCATCGTCATCGCTGCGCTGATCGCAGTCCCCATGAACTTCAACCGCTATGGCCTGTTCATCCTGAGCCAATGGGCGGTGATGGCCATCGCCGCGATGGGCCTCAACCTCACGCTTGGCTATGCGGGCCAGGTCTCGCTGGCGCAGGGCGCCTTCGTCGGCATCGGCGCTTACGCGGCAGCGATCATGACCACGCATGGCTGGCCGCTGCCGGCGGCGATCGTCGTCGCGATCGGCCTGAGCTTCGCGGTCGGCTGGGTGCTCGGCTATCCGGCGCTGCGGGTGCAGCACCACTACCTCGCCTTCGTCACGCTCGCCTTCTCCACGCTGGCCTTCCTGGTGTTTCGCAACGAGAGCTGGCTCACCGGCGGCATCTACGGCATCTCCAACATTCCGCGGCCGCACATCTTCGGCATCGCGACCAACAAGCCGCTGCCGTTCTACTATGTCTGTCTCGGCTCGCTCGCGATCGTGTCGCTTGCAGTGTGGTGGCTGATCCGCTCGCCCTGGGGCCGCGCCTTCATGGCGTTGCGTGAAAACCCGCTGCGGGCGCAGTCCCTGGGCGTCGACACGCGCCGCTATACGCTGATGGCATTCGCGATCGGCTCGGCGCTCGGCGGCGTCGCTGGCGCGCTCTATGCGCCGCTGACGCAATATATCGATCCCGTGCCGTTCAACCTGTCGCTCTCGCTCGACCTCCTGATGATGGTGATCGTCGGCGGCGCCGGCTTCTTCCTGGGTCCGTTCCTCGGCGCGATGATCGCGGTGCTGCTGCCGGAATGGCTGCGCTTCACCGAGGGATATTATCTGATGCTGTACGCGATCGCGGTGATGGGGCTGCTGATCTGGTCGCCGACCGGCATTTTGGGAATCCTCGACCGCTATCTCGCCGAGCGCCGAACCAAGGCGGCCTCGGCCCAGCGCGCCGTCGCAAAGTCCCGGCTGGAGACAGTGCAATGAGCGCGGTCCTCGAAGTCTCCGACATCAAGAAGAATTTTGGCGGCATCAGCGCCGTCGGCGGCGTCTCTTTCGACGTCCGCGAGGGCGAGATCCTCGGCCTGATCGGACCGAACGGCTGCGGCAAGTCGACCCTGTTCAACTGCATCCTCGGCCAGCTCACGCCGAGCGGCGGCGAGGTCAAGCTCGACGGCAAGGTCGTGACGGGCCTGCGACCCGCCGAGCTCAACAAGCTCGGGGTCAGCCGCACCTTCCAGCTCCTGCAGGTGTTCCCAAAACTCTCGGTGCGCGAGAACCTGATCCTCGCAGGACAGGAGCACCAGGGCAGCATGGCCTCGCGGCTGGTCGGCCGCTCCGATGCCGGCCTGACGGAGGCCGCCAACCAGATGATCGGCTTTTTCAAGCTCGATCATCTTGCCGACGAGCCGGCCGGCGGTTTGTCCTATGGCCAGCAAAAACTACTCGACGCCGCCATGGCCTTCATGGGCGGACCGCGGCTGGTGCTGCTCGACGAGCCCGCCGGCGGCGTCAACCCGTCGATGCTGGCGGACCTGAAGGAGCGGCTGGTCGCGATCAACCGCGAGAAGAACGCCACCTTCGTCGTGATCGAGCACAACATGGAATTCGTGATGTCGCTGTGCTCGCGCGTGATGGTGATGGCGGAAGGCAAAGTGCTGGCAATGGGACGACCCGACGAGGTCCGAAAGAACCCCGCCGTGATCGAAGCCTATCTCGGACATTAGGAGAGCGACCATGAGCGATCCGATCCTCTTGGTTCACAATCTCGTCGGCGGCTACGGCAAGATGACGATCCTGAACGGCACCACCTTCGCCGTGCCGCAGGCCACCATCACCACCATCATCGGCCCGAACGGCGCCGGCAAGTCCACCGTGTTCAAGGCGATCTTCGGCCTGCTCAAGCTGCGCGAGGGCAAAATCAGCTTCGCCGGCCGCGACGTCACCAATCTGAGCCAGCGCGCGCTGCTCAATGCCGGCATCTGCTACGTGCCGCAGGGCCGCAACATCTTTCCCGAGCTGTCGGTGCGCCACAACATCGAGCTCGGCGGCGTTTCCGCCGGCAAGGGCATCGACCTGCAGAGCCGGATCGAGGCCGCGCTCGACCTGTTCCCGGCGCTGCGGCGGAAATCGACGCAGCAGGCCTCCACGCTATCTGGCGGCGAGCAGAAGCAGCTCGAAATCGCCCGCTCGCTGCTGCTCGAGCCGAAGCTCGTGCTGATCGACGAGCCGTCGATCGGCCTGTCGCCGCTGATGGTGCAGCAGACTTTCGACATCCTGAAATCCCTGCGCGACCGCGGCGTCACCATTCTGATGATCGAGCAGAACGCACGCTCGGCGCTGGAGATTTCCGACATCGGCATCGTGCTCGAGCTCGGCCAGACCCGCATGGTCGACGGTGCGAAGCGCATTTTGAATGATCCCCGCATCGGACAATTGTTCCTTGGCGGCGCCATGGAGGACAACGCAGCATGACCAAACGCTCGATCGCAACGGTCTCTCTCTCCGGCGCCCTTGACGAAAAGCTCCGCGCCATCGCATCCGCCGGATTCGACGCGGTCGAGATTTTCGAGAACGATCTGCTGTCGTTCGGCTCAGGCCCGCGCGACATCGCAAAGCTCTGCGGGGACCTCAATCTCGAGATTTGCGCGTTTCAGCCGTTCCGCGATTTCGAGGGCATGCCGGAGCCGCAGCGTTCGCGCAACTTTGCCCGCGCCGAACGCAAGTTCGACCTGATGCAGGAGCTCGGCACCGATCTGCTGCTGATCTGCTCCAACGTGTCGCCGGCCGCGCTCGGCGGCATCGACCGCGCCGCAGACGATTTTCGCAAGCTTGGCGAGCACGCCGCCAAGCGGTCCTTGCGCGTCGGCTACGAGGCATTGGCCTGGGGACGCCACGTCAACGATTACCGCGACGCCTGGGAGATCGTGCGGCGCGCCGACCATCCCGCGATCGGCGTGATCCTCGACAGCTTTCACGCACTGGCCCCCGGCTTTCCAGTCCGCGCGATGGCCTCGATCCCCGGCGACAAGATCTTCCTGGTCCAGCTTGCGGACGCGCCGAAGCTCGAGCTCGACATCTTGTCGTGGAGCCGGCACTTCCGCTCCTTCCCCGGCCAGGGCGACCTGCCGGTCGGCGAGTTCATGGCGGCGATCGCGGCGACGGGCTATGCCGGGCCGCTGTCGCTGGAGATCTTCAACGACCAATTCCGCGCCGGCTCGGCCATACAGACCGCGGTCGACGGCCTGCGTTCGCTGATCCTGCTGGAGGACCAGCTTGCACCGGCTTGGCCAAAGCTCGTCAGCGAACCCTTGGCGCCCAAGCCCAAAAGTGGAGGCACGGGATTCATCGAGTTTGCCGTCAACGAGACCAAGGCCGGCGAACTGGCCCGCCTGCTCGCGCAACTCGGTTTTTGCAAGACCGGCAAGCATCGCAGCAAGGCGGTGGAGCGATGGTCGCAAGGCAAGGTCGAGCTCGTCGTCAACTCCGAGACCGACGGCTTTGCGCATTCGCACTACGTGACGCATGGCCCCGGCGTCTGCGCCATCGCGCTCGACGTCGACAATGCCGGCCTCGTCATGCAGCGCGCCGAGACACTGAAGGCGCGCACCTTCTACCAGCCGGTCGGGCCGGGCGAGCTCGAGATTCCCGCAATTCACGGCGTCGGCGGCAGCCTGCTGTATTTTCTCGACCAAGCCGGCAAGAACTGGAACACGGATTTCGAACCGGTCCCGAGCGACGCCGGCGCGGACGCGCTGCTAGCTGTCGATCACATCGCGCAGTCGATGCCCTACGACGAGATGCTGTCCTGGCTGCTGTTCTACACCGGCATCCTCGATCTCGAGCGGCTGCCGCAGATGGAGATCGCCGATCCCAGAGGCCTCGTGCAAAGCCAGGCCGTCATCAACGGCGACCAGAGCCTGCGCTTCGTGCTCAACGGCTCATCCGCCAACCGCACGCTGCCGGCCCGTTTCATCTCGGAGTTTTTCGGCTCGGGCGTGCAGCACGTTGCATTCTCCTGCCGCGACATCTTTGCGGCGGTCGCGGAAATGCGCAAGCGGGGCGCGGATTTTTTGGATATCCCGGACAATTACTACGATGACATCGAAGCCAAATACGACCTCGCACCCGAGCTGATGGCGCAGCTGCGCGCCAACCATATTCTCTACGACCGCGAAGGCGACGGGGAGTTCTTCCAAGTCTACACCCACATCTTCGATGAGCGTTTCTTCTTCGAGATCGTGGAGCGGCGGGATTATCAGGGGTTTGGTGCGGCCAATGCCGGAATCAGGCTTGCCGCGCAGGCTCGCGAGGTGCGGCCTGTGAGCATGCCGCGGGTGTAGTGGCCGTCATTGCGAGGAGCCCTTGCGACGAAGCAATCCAGAATCCCTCCGTGGAAAGATTCTGGATTGCTTCGCTACGCTCGCAATGACGAGAGAGAGAGCTGAGAACCCCTCTCCCCGTAAGGACGGGGAGAGGGAGAAGCAATCAGCTCACTTCATCGCGCATTTGTCGTGGAAACGATCCTGGTCGTTTTCGACGATGGTCGCGACCGTCTTCAGCGAGAGTTGGCCCTCGCCGTCCTTGACCACGTCCTGGAGATAGAAGCTCTGCACCGGGATGTGGTTCTTGCCGTACTTGAAGGGACCGCGCAGCGACTTGAAGTTGGCCTTCTCCATCTCGGCCTTCATCGCGTCCTTCTTGCTGGTGTCGCCCTTCACCGCGACCACCGCGCTGTTGATGAGCTGGGCCGCGTCGTAGGCTTGCGCGCCGTAATAGGTGGGACGCAGGCCGGTGTATTTCTTGCGATAGTCGGCGACGAAGCGCTTGTTCTGCTCGTTGGGCAGATCATTCACCCATTCCTGCGCACCGGGAACGCCGAGCGCATTCTCCTTCTGCAGCGGCAGCGACAGCTCGTCGACGGTGAAAGCCGTGTAGAGCGGCATCGTGCTCTTCAGCCCGGCCTGCGCATATTGATTGAGGAACTGCACGCCGGCTGCACCCGGATAGAACACGAAGATCGACTCGGCCCCCGAGGCGCGCGCCTTGGACAGCTCGGCGGAGAAGTCGAGCTGGCTCGGCCAGACCGTGTATTCCTCGCCCTTGACCTCTCCCTTGAACGTGCTCTTCACGCCCGCGAGCATGTCCTTGCCGGCGGCATAGTTCGGGCCGATCAGGAACACGCTCTTGACGCCCTTCTGGTTCATGTAGAGGCCCATGGCAGCCGGAGTCTGGTCGTTCTGCCAGGAGGTCGAGAACACGTAGGGCGAACAAAGATCGCCGGCGAGCTGCGACGGGCCGGCATTGGCCGAGATCAGGAAAGTCTGCGAGTCCACCGCGGTCTTCAGCGAGGCCAGCAGCACGTTGGACCAGATATAGCCGACGATGAAGTCGACCTTGTCGGACTGCACCAGCTTCTCGGTCTTCTGCTTGCCGACGTCGGGCTTCTGTCCGTCGTCCTCGTAGATCACCTCGACCGGCTTGCCGTCCATCTTGCGGCCGAGATGATCGAGCGCGAGCTCGAACGAGTTGCGCATGTCATTGCCGATCACGGCGGTCGGGCCGCTGAAGGTCGAAACGAAACCGATCTTGATGGTGTCGCCGGCGGATGCCGGGCCTGCCAGCACCAGCGCCGCTGCGCCCGCCAGCCAGAATGCCGTCCTCATAACCACTCCCCTCCATATTATTATGCCCGGAAGCGGGGTGATTGCCGCCCCGGGTCATCTCTATTGAACGCAAAATCTCTCGCGCCGCCAATGGCTCGGCGCCCGCCCCTGCACCATATTTCGCCCCGATCGGCGATAGCAAGAAATATAATTCTACTCACTTCGGCGGAGCATGCGGCGCTTTTTAGCGGGATAGCGATACACTCGATACCCTTAGCCTATCCGTCCATTGATGACGGCTATTGGACCGCCACGCCCAATCCGCACTTAAATGAGAGAATAGAGCAGCGAGATTCGAGGGCGCATCATGACCACGACACCGCACCGCGTCGTCATTGTCGGAGCCGGCTTCGGCGGGCTGGAGACGACCTACCGGCTCGCCGGCAGCCCGGTCGAGATCACGCTGATCGACCGCCGCAACCATCATTTGTTCCAGCCGCTGCTCTACCAGGTCGCGACCGCCTCGCTCGCCACCAGCGAGATCGCCTGGCCGGTCCGGCACCTGATGCGCGACCGGCGCGACGTGACGACGCTGTTTGCGACCGTCAGCGGCGTCGATGCCGACAGGCGCTGCGTGCTGATCGACGATGGCAGCGAGGTGCCGTACGACACGCTGGTGCTCGCCACTGGCGCGCGGCACGCTTATTTCGGCCACGACGAATGGGAGCAGTTCGCGCCCGGCCTGAAGACGCTGGAGGACGCGACCACCTTGCGCCGTCATATCCTGGTGGCGTTCGAGCGCGCCGAGCGCGAGACCGATCCGGCCAAACGCGCGGCACGGCTGACTTTCGTCATCGTCGGCGCCGGTCCAACGGGCGTGGAGCTCGCGGGGACCATCGCCGAGATGGCGCACCACACCTTGCCAGCCGACTTCCGCAATATCGACACCAACAAGGCGCGGGTGGTGCTGATCGAGGCGGGTCCGCGCGTGCTCGCAGGCTTTCCCGATGATCTCTCGGCCTATGCGCAGGCCTCGCTGGAGAAAATCGGCGTCGAGGTCGTGCTGGGACAGGCCGTCACTGAGATCGACCGCGACGGCGTGGTGTTCGGCGGCGAGCGGCTCGATGCCAAAACCAAGATCTGGGCCGCCGGCGTCCGTGCCTCGCCCGCCGCGGAATGGCTGGGCGCACCGGCCGATCGCGCCGGACGCGTCCAAGTGGAAGCCGATCTCACCATCCCCGGTCATCCAGAAATCTTTGCGATCGGCGACACCGTTTTGATCAACGCCTGGGACGGCAAGCCGGTGCCCGGCATCGCGCCGGCCGCCAAGCAGCAGGGCCGTCACGTGGCCGAGACCATCAAGGCCCGGCTGCGCCAGGAGCCGACCGGGCCGTTCCGCTACAAACACTCCGGCAGCCTCGCGCAGATCGGCAAGCGGCTCGCGGTGATCGATTTCGGCCGCATCAAGCTGCGCGGCACCATCGCGTGGTGGATCTGGGGCATCGCCCACATCTACTTCCTGATCGGCTTGCGCCACCGCCTCAGCGTCGCGCTGAGCTGGCTCTGGATCTACGCCCGCGACCAGCGCGCCGCGCGGCTGATTACGCAGGGAAGCAGCAAGGTGGTGTAGCTTTTTCTTCCTTCTCCCCTTGCGGGAAAAGGTGGCGCGAAGCGCCGGATGAGGGGTCTGTCTCAGCGCGCTCGAAAGAGAATGACTCGCGGAGAGAACCCCTCACCCGGCTTCGCTTTGCGAAGCCACCCTCTCCCACAGGTGGAGAGGGTGCAGCGGCGCTCGCGGCTACATCACTACTTCACCAACCCGCACCCACCTTCCGCCAACGGTCGAAACGCCTGCTCCGCAGAGATCGTCGAGACCAGCTTGTAATAGTCGTACGGATATTTCGATTCCTCCGGCTTCTTCACCTCGAACAGATACATCGGATGCACGACGCGGCCGTCCTGGCGGATCGTGGTGTCGCCGAACAGCTTGTCCTTACCCCTAAACTTCTTCATCTCGGGCACGGCGTCCTTGGCGTTGTCGCTGCCGGTCGCGGCGACCGCGTTGAGATAAGCGAGCGTGGATGCATAGACCCCGGCCTGGTTGCCGCTCGGCATCTTGCCGTTCATGCCGGGCCGCGCGGCGAACCGCTTGGCGAAGGCGCGGGTGTCGTCGTTCATGTCCCAGTAGAAGGCTTCCATGAGCTGGAGCCCTTGCGCGACCTTGATGCCCATGCCGTGGACGTCGTTGATGAAGAGCAGGAAGGCGACGAGCTTTTGTCCGCCCTGCTGGATCCCGAACTCGGCGGCCTGCTTCACCGCATTGATGGTGTCGCCGCCGGCATTGGCGAGCCCGATCACCTGCGCCTTCGAGCCCTGCGCCTGCAACAGGAAGGAGGCGAAGTCGGAGGTGCCGAGCGGATGCTTGGAGGACCCCAACACCTTGCCGCCATGCGCCTCGATGTATTTCTGGGCTTCCGCCTCGATGCCCTTGCCGAGCGCGTAATCGACCGTGAGGAAATACCAGTCCTTGCCGCCGCGCGACATCATCGCGGCCGCCGTGGTGTTGCCGGTGGCCCAGGCGTCGTTGACCCATTGGATGGTGTTGGGGGAGCAGGCCTTGCCGGTGAGATCGGAGCTCGCGGTCGACGATGCCAGGAACGTCATGCGGCTGTCGCGCAGCAGCGTGTTGATGGACAGACCGACCGCCGAATTCGGCACGTCGACAATGGCGTCGACGCCTTCGACATCGAGCCATTTGCGCGCGATGGCATTGCCGACGTCGGCCTTGTTCTGGTGATCGGCATAGACGATCTCGACCTTGATGCCTTTGCCGCCGCCGTTGAAATCCTCAGCGGCCATGCGCGCGGCCTCGACCGAACCCATGCCGTTGGTGTCCTGGAAGATGCCCGAGATATCGTTGAGCACGCCGACGCGCACGACATTGTCCGATATCTCGGCATTTGCCGCACCGCCAATCAGGCTCGCGGCCAGCGCAAGCGTCCACTTCAAATGTCTCATGGTTCCCTCCCCTGTCGTATTGATTGTCTTCGACGCCAGTAGCATCAGGCCGGCGTGATCGTTACAGGCAGGCTGTCAAGACCGCGCAGCGTGTTGTTGAAGCGGCGCTGTGGCTCGCCCGTGATCTCGATCTTCGCGATCCGGCGAGCCAGCGCCGCAAGCATTGTCTCGCCTTCGAGCCGCGCGACCAGCTGGCCGACGCACATGTGAATACCTGAGCCATAGCCAACATGGCCGGACGTGCGGCGGGTGATGTCGTAGCTGTCAGGCTTGTCCCAGCGCCGCGGATCGCGATTGGCAGCCGCCAGGAACATCAACACCTTCTCACCCTCACCGATGGTCGCGCCTGACAGTTCGACCTCGCGGGTTGTCGTGCGGAAGAAGGTCTGCACCGGGCTTTCAAAGCGAACGGCCTCCTCGAAAGCGTTGCGTGCCAGCGTGACATCGTTGCGCAGGCGCTGCCACTGCTCAGGGAAGCGCGCGAGGCAGTAGACCGCAGCCCCGATGCCGTTGACGGTGGTGTCGAGGCCCGCCGACAGCAGCGAACGCACCAACAGCGGCGCTTCGGTGGCGGTGATGGCACCCTCGTCGACATGGGCGTGGATGCAGGCGCCGATGCCGCCGGGCGTGAGGTTGTCCCGCTGGCACTGCTCGGTGACGTAAGCCTGGTGTGGCGCCGAGCGCGCGATGGCTTCCTGGCGCAGCTCGTTCGGCGGGCCGAAGGCGTTGAACACGACGCTCGCATAGGGAATCAGATGTTCGCGCCCCTCCGGCTTCAGCCCGAGCGCATTCGGGAAGATCGACAGCGGATAGGCCTCGGCGAGGTCCGTGATGGCATCGAAGCTGCGCTTCTCCAGCAGCGCGTCCACACGCTGTTCCGCTGCCGCGGCAAAGCGGTCGCGCAGCCCCTTCATGACCGTCGGCGACAGCACCTTTGAGAGCACCGCGCGGGTGCGGGTGTGCGCGGGCGGATCGGCTTCGAGGATCAGGCTCGGCGGCCGCCACGGCGTCTCCTTCTTGAAGTCGGACAGGCCGACGCCGCGGCTGGAGCAGAAGGTCGCGGGATCATTCAGGACGGCATGGACCTCGGCATAGCGCGCGACGCCATAGACGTTCCACTTGTCGAGATAGACGACAGGTCCCGCCTCCCGCAGCAGCTCATGCGTGGGATAGGGATCGGCGAAAAAATCCATCGCGAAAGGATCGACGTCGAGATGCGGGACGGCCGACGAACCGTTGATTTCCGGGGAGCTGGAAGCGCTCATGGAAGTCCTCACTTATTTTGATCTTGTGCAAGGGCGGCGCTTACCCTTAGGTCTTTCGGACACGCCGCGAGACAGAATCCCGATATGCCGCCGTCTTCGACCAGAGCCCGCCAGAAACCTGCGCCCGCCGATACGGGACCGACGCTCGATCTCGACCGCTACGTCCCCGCGTTCATCACCTTCATCGCCAACAAGCTCTCGAACAGCGCCACGGCGTTCTATCAGCGGCAGTTCGGCGTCAACGTCACGGAATGGCGGATCATGTCGCTGCTGGCGATCGAGCCCGGCATTCCGGCGTCGCGCATCTGCCACGTCATCGGTTTCGACAAGGGCCCGGTGAGCCGAACGCTGGCCGGTCTGGAAAAGCGGGGCCTGATCTCGATCCGCACCGATCCCAACGATGGGCGCACCCACTCGATCTCGCTGACGGCGAAGGGCCGCGCCATCCATGACAAGGTGATCGTCGCGGCATTCGAGCGCGAACGGCGCCTGTTGTCCTGCCTGGACAAAGACGAGCGCGAGGTGCTGATCGACCTGTTGCGCCGTCTGCACGAAAATCTCGGCGCGGTCACCGGCAGCACCGAGACCTGACGAACCACGCAGCGAGCGCTGAGCCCTGTCATGTCCGGGCATGCACCGTCGTTCGCCGGCGGTACCCTCTCTGCCGAGCATAGCTTCCTCCGATCCGACGCGGCGGTTCTCCCGCCGTCATCCTAGTCTGGAACGGTTCGCACAAACTAGTTGCTTAGGCAACAAAAGAATCATGCAGGATAATGCGGCAGGTTGGCTGGCCTTTTTCTTTGCCCCGCTCTCGTGTTCCGGACGCGCTGCAGCGTGAAGCGCTGCTGCGCAGAGCCGGGATCCACGCGACCGCGCGCACAAACGAGATAGGCCCGGCTCTGCAGCGCATCACTGGGTGCTGCGCTGCTTCCGGGGCACGGGCCCAAGCCCTACAGACCGATCCACTCGCCTGGCGCAGCGTCATCCAACCGCGCCACCGCATCGGCACGCCGCGTCAGCACCGCGCGCTGATTGATGTAGCCCTTGTCGGTGATCTCGCCGCCGTCCACCGACGGCGGCTCGTCGAGCAGCAGGGCACGCGTGGCGTGGCCGGAGGAGTTGGCGCCGTGTTGCTTGAGCTTCGCCAGACCCTGCGCGATCGCGGCTCTGACCTTGTCATGCGCAAGCACGTCGTTGACGCCTGCGGTCTCAGGCAGGCCGGCATGCGCGCGGCACGCAGCGATGTTCGGAAACACCAGGAAGCGCACCTCGTCGCCGCCATGGCCGGTGATGACGATATCCTGCGCGAGCGGCGCCAGCGCGGCGATGCCGGCGAGGCGCAGCGTGCCGACGCTGACCCAGGTGCCGGAATTGAGTTTGAAATCCTCCGCGACGCGGCCGTCGAAGAACAGGCCGCGCTCGGGCCGCTTCGCATCGGCGAACTTCACGGCGTCACCGATGAGATAAAATCCCTCGTCGTCGAACGCCTGCCTGGTCAGCTCCGGCGCTTTCCAATAGCCCGGCGTGACGTTGGGGCCGCGCACGCGCACCTCCAGCTTGTCGCCCGAGGTGACGAGCTTCAATTCGGTGCCGGGGATAGGCACGCCGATGTTGCCCGAGCGTTCCGCGAGGAAATGGCAGTCGGTGGCCAGCGGCGAGGTCTCGGTCGAGCCCCAGGCCGAGACCATCGGCATCGCGCGGCCAACAGTCTTGACGGAGAGTTCTTCGAGCGCGTCCCAGAGATTCTGCGGCAACGCGGCACCGGCGTAGAACGCGAATTTCACCTCGCTGAAGAAGCGGCGACACAGTTCCCCGTCGCCGCGCAGCGCCGCGATCAGCATATCGAAGCCGCGCGGCACGTTGAAATAGACCGTCGGCATCACGCTTCTGAGATTGGCGAGTGACATCGCAAACAGACCGGGCGCCGGCTTGCCGCCGTCGATATAGAGCGAGCCGCCATTGCGCAGCACGAGATTGAAATTGTGGTTGGCGCCGAAGGTGTGGCTCCAGGGCAGCCAGTCGAGAATGACGAGATCGTCGCGCCCCTGTTCGAGAAACGTCCAGGTCTGCGCCTTGGCCTGCTGGCTCGACGTCAGCATGCGCTGGGTGTTGATCACGGCTTTCGGCGTGCCGGTCGAGCCCGAGGTGAACAGGAATTTTGCGATGGTGTCCGGTGTGACAGCGGCGAAGGCTCTTGCGACGTCCGCCGTTTCAGGCGTCGCCGCAACGGTGCGAAAGGCGAGCGCATCGGCGTCGCTCGCGTTGCCGCTGATGACCTGCGCACGATGCAGCGGCTTGATCGCGGCCAGCGCCGCCGCAAACGGCTTGGTCGCGGAGACATAGATCGCGCCGGGCTCCAGCAACGAGATCATGCTCCTGAGCTTGTCAAAATCCTTCGACATCAGCGAATAGGCTGGCGAGATCGCGGCCGAGGGCACGCCGACATGCTGGGCCGCGAGCGCAAGCAGCGCATGGTCGATACTGTTATCGGATAGGATCACGAGCGGGCGTTCGGCGCCGAGTCTTTGCGCCAAAATCCACGACGCGGCCGCGCGGACTCTCCGCAAGGCCCCCGCGTAGGTCATGGTGGCCCAGGGCGTATCGGCGCTGTCACGCTCAGCGAGGAAGACCGTGTCGGGCTTTTGCCGCGCCCATTGCTCCAGCCAGTCGCCGACGCAACGCGCGCCATCGCGCAGGGCCTCGGGCGAGCGCAGCACGATGCTGCCGTCCGCGCGATGCTCGGCAACGGTTCTGGGTGTCGCGAACAGGCTCGAAGCATCACCGCGAGGGGCGGCTGTCATGGTTTCCTCCTCGCCTGGAAGCCGGGATCGACCGCAGCCTCGTCGCGGACCGCGTTGGCCGGCATGTTGGCCACGACAATTGTTGGGGCGCAAGCTCGAGGCCGGTGAGCTGCCCATTATTTGCGCAAATGCCCGTAACAGGGCGCTGACACGCAGGCCCGCCGGCGCTCGAAATATCCCCCAAGCCACTGATCCATCGATAATATCCGCAGCACTTGTCCTGCCCGGATTCTGTACACAATGGCACATCGCTTGCTTCGATCCGGGTGAAGAGACGTAGCCGGAGTTTTGTCGCCATGAGGGCTGAAATGGGGGCTGAGCAGCCTGAAACGATTGCCGCGATCGTGGCCGCGCACCGCGCGGGCACGCTCACCCCGGCGCAGACGGTCGCGCGCACCTATCAGCGCATCCGCGACCACAACGATCCCGCCGTCTTCATCAGCCTGCGCGACGAAAAGGACGCGATCGCGGAGGCCGAGAAGCTCGCCACCGGGGAGGCCGCCGGCCTGCCGCTCTATGGCGTGCCGGTCGTGGTGAAGGACAATATCGACGCGCTGGGATTTCCGACCACTGCGGCGTGTCCGGCCTTCTCGTACATCCCGACACACGATTCGACGGCGGTGCAGCGGCTGCGCGCCGCCGGCGCGATCATCATCGGCAAGACCAATCTCGACCAGTTCGCGACCGGCCTTGTCGGCGTGCGCTCGCCCTATGGCATCCCCAGAAACGCGATCCGTGAGGACCTCATTCCCGGCGGCTCCAGTTCGGGATCGGCTACCGCCGTCGGCGCCGGGCTGGTGCCGCTGTCGCTCGGCACCGACACCGCCGGCAGCGGGCGCGTGCCGGCGATGCTCAACAACATCGTCGGTCTCAAGCCGAGCCTCGGCATGATCTCGACCGCTGGCCTGGTGCCGGCCTGCCGGACGCTCGACTGTATCTCGGTGTTCGCTTTGACGGTCGACGACGCCGCGCTCGCACTGTCGGTGATGGCGGGTCCCGATCAGGCCGATCCGTTCTCGCGCGACCGGCCGCTCGGCGCGATCACCCCGCTCCCGGCAAACCTGCGCCTCGGCGTGCCGCGCAGCGGACAGCTGATCTTCTTCGGCGACAAGAAGGCGGAAGCGGCTTACGCCGACGCGTTGAAGCGCTGGACCGCGCTTGGCGCAACCCTCGTCGAGTTCGACCTCGAGCCATTCTACGAGACGGCGCGGCTGCTCTACGAAGGACCGTGGGTCGCCGAGCGCTATCTCGTGATCCGCGACCTGCTGGCGTCCGCGCCGGATACGATCCATCCGGTGACACGCGAGATCACTGCTGCCGGCGCGCGGCTGACGGCGGCGGAGACCTTCTCCGCGCTCTATCGCCTGCAGGGCCTGCGCAAGATCGCCGAGCGAACCTTCACCAATATCGACGCGCTGGTGCTGCCGACGGCGCCGACGGCCTATACGACCGCGCAGGTGCTGGCCAATCCGATCGAGCTCAACAGCCGGCTCGGCACCTACACCAATTTTGTGAATCTGCTCGACCTCTGCGGTCTCGCGCTGCCGGCGGCGATGCGCGCCGACGGCATCCCGTTCGGCATCACGCTCCTTGCACCCACGGGTCACGACGCGCTGCTCGCGAGCATCGGACGCGTGTTTCATGCCGATACCAAACTGACGCTTGGCGCAAAGGGTGCGGCGCAAGCAGCGCTGGCGCCGCTTGCCGCAAACGGCATCGACGAGATTCCCATCGCCGTGGTCGGCGCGCATCTGTCCGGCATGGCGTTGAACGGCGAGTTGAAAGCGCTGAACGGCCAGCTGATCGAGGCGACCAGGACCGCGGCGGACTACAAGCTCTACGCATTGAAGACCACGCCGCCGAAGCCGGGCATGCTGCGCGTCGAAACCGGCAAGGGCGCGTCGATCGAGCTGGAGATCTGGATGCTGTCGTCGTCCGCCTTCGGCAAGTTCGTCAACGCGATTCCCGCGCCGATGGCGATTGGCACCGTGCGGCTGGCGGATGGCCGCAGCGTGAAGGGATTTCTCGTCGAGCCCGAGGTGCTGGGCGAGGCGCGAGATATCACGGCTTATGGTGGATGGCGGAAGTTTATGGCGGAAGCCGCTACGGCATAGGTCTCGTAGGGTGGGCAAAGCGAAGCGTGCCCACCATCACCGTCAGCTTGGGTAGATGGTGGGCACGGCGCTTTGCGCCTTTGCCCATCCTACGGCACCGTGCGCGCGGCCCTACACCGACACCGCGTAGATCTCGTACTCCCCGCGCACCAGCTCGATATGCGCGCGCATCGCGGCGGCGGCGCCCTGCTTGTCGCCGCGCATGATGGCGACGACGACGCGGTCGTGCTCGGCTTGCGACTTTGCCAATCGGCCGAGGTTGCGGAACTGGGCGCGACGAAACGGCTGCACGCGCACGCGCGTCGCCAGCGTGATCTCGGCGATGTAGCCGTTCTGCGATCCCGCATAGATCGCGTTGTGGAAGCGCTCGTTGACCTCGTGGAAGCGCTCGGGATTGCCGGCGTAGCTCAACACCCGCAGCTCTTCGTGGATGGCTTCCAGACCGTGACGCTCAGTGGCCGACATGCGTTCGGCGGCAAGACCCGCGCACAGCGCTTCCAGCTCCGCCATCGCCTCGAACATGCCCGTCAGCCGTTCGAACGAAGGCTGTGCCACCACCGCGCCGCGATGGGCGCGTGCTTCGACGAGGCCGCTTGCCACGAGCTGGCGCAGCGCTTCCCGCACCGGTGTGCGCGAGACGCTGAAGCGGCGCGCGATGTCGGTCTCGTCAAGCGGCGCGCCGGGCGGCAGAGCTCCGCGCACGATCTCGTCGGCGAGCTGCAGGCGCAGCTCCTCGGCGCGCGTGATTTTGTGCGCTGATGGTGACGCCCGGTCGACACGCGGCACCGCCGGATCGGCCGGCAGCGCTCCGGGCGGAAGATCGTCAAGCGTCATACGGTCAGGTCTCTTTCGACTCGTCGATGATGCTGACATGGGCGGCGACGACGCGCCAGCCCTCCGGGAATTTTACCCAGGTCTGCATCTGCCGGCCGACCTTGCCCGGCATCGTGTCGCGATAGAACAGGGTGGAGGCGACCGCCGTGTCGCGGCCATAGCTGGTGATCATGGTTTTCGCGGTGCGGCGATTGAGGCCGACCGGCGAGCGCCCGGCGCGGAATCCGGAGATCGCCTCATAGCCGTAGAGATTCTCGCCGATGCCATAACGCAGCGTGCGGGGATCGTTGCGGAAGAGCTCGCCGAGCACCGCGACGTCGTTGGTGATCAACGCCTGCTCATAGCGATCGAACGCGGCTTTGACGTCCGCGATCACGTCGGGGAGATCGATCTCCATCTCAAAATCCTTTTGCGCTGGGCGCGGCGGCGACGCCCATCTTCTCCAACGCGTATGCGACGCGCAGCGCGATGTCCTCGCGCCATGGCGCGGCGATGATCTGCACGCCGATCGGCAGCGGTTCGAGCGGCACCGGCACGGCAACCACAGGCAGGCCGATGAAGGAGATCGGCTGGGTGTGGATGCCGATATTGGCGCGCACCGGCAGCTCGACGCCGCCAAGATTGAAATTGATCTGGCCGAGTTTCGGCGCGGTGCACGGCGTCGCCGGTGCGATCAGCACGTCGACCGACTTGAATATCTCGGCGAGTTGCGTTCGATACCAGCGGCGGAATTTTTGCGCGCGGTCGACCAGCGGCGCCGGCACCATAGCGCCCGCGATCAGCCGGTCGCGCACGGCGGGATCGAAATCGTTCGGCCGCTTGCGGAGCCGGTCGAGATGCAGCGAGGCGCCTTCCGTGGTGGTGATGACATAGGCCGCCGCGCGGGCGCGCGCGGCTTCCGGCACGTCCACCACGCGCGTTGCGCCCAGCGCCTTGGCGACGCGGCTGACGGCTTCGACGGCTTCCGGAAACAGATTCTGCTGGAAGTACCCGCCGGCGATTGCGATGCGCAGGTCCGAAACCGGATTGGCGAGCAGCGGCAGCGTCGGCTCCAGACCACGTGTGGTGGTGCAGGCGGCGTCGTCCGCATCCGGCCCCTGCATCGCGTCGTAGGCGAGCGCGAGATCGGTGGCGGAGCGCGCGAACGGGCCGAGATGATCGAGGCTCGCGACGAACGGGAAGGAGCGCGCACGCGAGAGCCGGCCATAGGTGGGCTTCAGGCCGAAGATGCCGCAGAACGAGGACGGCACGCGGATCGAACCGTTGGTGTCGGAGCCGAGCGCGATCGGCACCAGCGCGCCGCCGACGGCGCTGCCGGATCCGCCGGAGGAGCCGCCGCTCATCCGCGTGGTATCATGCGGATTGCGCGAGGGACCGTCATGGACGTTCTCGCCGGTGAAGTCATAGGCGTATTCGCCCATGTTGAGCGCACCGACCAGCACGGCGCCAGCCGCTTCCATACGCTCGATCAGCGTGGCATCGCGCGTCGCGGGCGCGCGGTCTCGGTTGATCTTCGAGCCGGCGCGGGTGGCGAGGCCTGCGACGTCGAATAAATTCTTCACCGCGAAGGGCACGCCGGTGAGCGGGCCGACGGTCTTGCCGGCGGCGATGTCGGCATCGATCGCGCGCGCTTTGGCGCGGGCGCGATCGGCGGTGATGTCGGTGAAGGCGTTGAGGATGGTGTCGTGCTGCTTGATACGCGCAAGCGCTGCTTCGGTCGCATCGAGCGCCGACATCTTGCGGCCCGCAACCGCGCTCGCGATCTCGGAGGCCGTCATCTCTGGCTTGGTCGTCATGGCGGCGTCAGACCGTGAAGACGGGCGCCGGCTCGGTCTCGTCCGGCAGCGCGAATTCGTCGACGAGGCGGCCGAGCCGTAGCGAGACCTCGAGATTGGCGCGAATGGACGACCTCCATGCTTCCTCGACAGGCAACGCCAACGCTTTCGTAACAGCGTCGATATAATCGTCCAGCGGTTCGGCCATCACGCTCCCAAACAAGCTCTCAGTGTGCGCCCAGTGTCTGCAGCGGCGGATGCGGGATCGCCGTCAGCAGCTCCTTGGTGTAATCGTCCTGCGGATCGCTCAAGACCCTCTCGGAAGATCCTTCCTCGACGATTCGACCCGACCGCATGACAATGACACGATCGCACAACAAGCGCACTACGTTCAAATCATGCGAGACGAACAGATAACTCATACCTAGCCGCGCCTTGAGGTCCTGGAGCAGATTAAGGACCACCGCCTGGACCGAGACGTCGAGCGCGGCGGTCGGCTCGTCCAGGATGACGAGTTTCGGGTGCAGGGCAATGGCGCGGGCGATGCCGACGCGGGCCTTCTGGCCGCCCGACAATTGGTGCGGGAAGCGATCCAGCAGATTGTGCGGCAGGCCCACCATGGTGGCGAGCTCCTCACAGCGGGCGCGGAGCGCGTCCCGCCCCCTGATGTCGCCAAGCTGCATGATGGGATCGGCGATGGCACGCACGGCGGTGAAGCGCGGGTTGAGGCTGTCGGTCGGATCCTGGAACACCATCTGGATGCGGCTGCGCTGCGGCAGCCGGGCAAAGCCGGCGGGCGCGATGGCGCCGATATCCTCGCCGTCGAACTGGATCAGGCCCGAGGTCTGGTCCAGCAGCCGCATCACCATCATCGACGTGGTCGATTTGCCGCAGCCGGACTCGCCGACCAGGCCGACGCTCTCGCCATGGCCGACCGTGAAGCTGATGCCGTCGACCGCGCGGAACACATCCGGCTCGACCGGCGGCTTGCGGCCGAACAATTTTCCGAGCGTGGCGGTCGCGCCCTGGCGGGGATATTCCTTGACCAGCTTGTCGATGAGGAGAAGAGGCGTCTTCTCCCTCTCCCCGTCCTTCACGGGGAGAGGGTTGGGGTGAGGGGCTGCTTCCGCGGGCACGGTGCTGGGAGAGGCAAGAGTCTCCTCCTCCGGCAACAGATCCCGCAGGCTCACGCCGAGCCGCGGCGTCGCGCGCATCAGCTTCTTCGTATAGGGGTGCTGCGGGTTGGCGAAGATGTCGGCGGCCTTTGCGGTCTCGACCACCCGGCCCTTTTCCATCACCACGACGCGGTCGCAATAGGCTGCGGCGAGGCCGAGATCATGCGTGATCAGGATGGTGGACATCGCCTTGCGCTTGGTCAGCTCGACGATCAGATCCATCACCGCCTTCTGCGTGGTGACGTCCAATCCAGTCGTCGGCTCGTCCGCAATCAGCAGCTGCGGATTGCAGGCAAGCGCGAGCGCGATGACGACGCGCTGGCACATGCCGCCGGACAATTCGAACGGATACGCGTGATAGCGCTCGCGCGGGCGGGCGATCTTGACCTGCTCCAGCGCCTCGATCGCCTTTTCGCCGCGATCGGAAACCATGGCCTGCTGGACATGGGTGCGCAGCACGTCTTCGATCTGGTCGCCGACCTTCCGGATCGGGTTGAGCGCGGCGCGCGGGTTCTGGAAGATCATCGAGACTTCGCGACCGCGCAAATCACGCATCTGGTCTTCGGTCGCGGCCTTCACGTCGATGCCCGAGAACATCACCGAGCCCTCGGCGATCCGCCCTGCACGATCGAGAATGCGCATCACGGCATAGGAGGTCACCGATTTGCCGGAGCCGGACTCGCCGACGATCGCCAGCGTCTCGCCCTTGGCGACGGAGATGTTGACGTGCTGGACGGCTTTGACGATGCCGCGGCGGGTGGTGAATTCGACCGTGAGGTCCTGGACGTCGAGCAGCGGCTGGGCGGTCATGGGTGCCTCCCAAACAAAAACGTCGAAAACAACCCCATGCACAGTAGAACGGGATTGAAATCATTGGAGAATTTTGAGCGAAAATTTGCGCGGAATCCAGCCATCACGTCCTCCGCTGGGGGTCGACGATGTCGCGCAGGCCGTCGCCGAGGAGGTTGAAGCAGAACACGGCGATCATCAGAGCGAGGCCCGGGAATAGCGCGATCCACCATTCGCCTGACACCATGAAGCCGGCACCTTCGGCGACCATGATGCCCCATTCCGCCGTCGGCGGACGGACGCCGAGGCCGATGAACGAGAGACCGGCGGCATTGAGGATGGCATAGCCCATGGTCAGCGACATCTGCACGATCATGATCGGCATGATGTTTGGCAGGATATGCACGAGGAGAATGCGGAATTCGCCGTTGCCGGACAAACGCGCGGCCTGCACGAAGCCGGCGTTGCGGCGGACATTGGCTTCGGCGCGCGCGACGCGGGCATAGAGTGGGAAGTTCACGATGGCGGTGGCCAGGATGATGTTCTGCACGGTGTTGCCGAGCGCGGCGACGATGCCCATGGCGAGCACGAACAGCGGGAACGCCATGATGGTGTCGGCGATGCGACCGACGATGCGATCGGTCCAGCCGCCGAAATAGCCGGCCGCGATGCCGGCGAGCCCGCCCATCAGGAACACCAGGACGACCGAGGCGACCGCGATGAACGTATCGAGCCGCGTCGCCACCACGACGCGACTGAAGATATCGCGGCCCAACTGGTCGGTGCCGAACCAGTGCGCGGCCGAGGGTGGCTTCAGCGACGCCGCGGTGTCGGACGCCAGCGGGTCATACGGCACCACATAGGGACCGAAGATCGCGGCAAGGAGGATCACGATCAGCAGTGCGAAGGCAAAACCGGTGACCTTGTTCTCGCCGAGCACGTAGCGGGTCTGGTCGAGGAGCGCGACGAATCCCGAGGTCCGCGCGGGACCGACAGGTTCAACAGCAGGCGCAACGGTGCTCATTGTGTCCCCCTACCCTTCCAAGCGCACGCGCGGATCGATCACCCCATAAAGAATGTCGATCACGAGATTGAGCAGCACGTACATGACCGCCATGGTCAGTACGAAACCCTGCACCGGCGCGAAGTCCGACGAGATCAGCGCTTCGACCGCATAGGAGCCGATGCCGGGCCAGGCGAACACTTTCTCGACCAGCACGTTGGCGCCCAGCAAGAAGGAGAACACCATGCTCAGCGTGGTGATGACGGGGAGCATCGCGTTGCGGAAGGCGTAGGTGACGATGACGGTCGCCGGCGACAGGCCGCTGGCGCGCGCGGTGCGCACGAACTCCGACGACAGCACCGCCAGCATCGAGGCGCGCGTCATGCGCGCGATCGGCGCCAGCGAGAAGATCGCAAGCGTCGTCGCCGGCAGGATGAGCTGGCTGCATGCGGAACGGAACGCCTCGAAGTCGCGCGCGATCAGGGTGTCGATCAGATAGAAGCCTGTGACCGTCGGCGGCGCGCTGTAGAACACATCGAGCCGGCCGAGCGGCGCGGGCGACCAGCCGAGCCGGAAATAGAAGACATAGACCAGCACGAGACCGGTGAAGAATACCGGCAGCGAGACGCCGGCCGTCGTCGTGATGCGACAGAGATGATCGACCCACGATCCCGGCCGCGTCGCCGCCAGCACGCCGAGAGGGATGGCGATCACGATCGAGACGATGAGGCCGAGCAGCGTCAACTCGGCGGAGGCCGGCAGGCGGTTGCGGATCTCGGCCGCGACCGGCTGGCCGGTCGTGAGCGAGTTGCCGAAATCGCCATGGGCGAGATCGTTGGTGTAGCGGAAGAACTGTTCGATCAGCGGCTTGTCGAGGCCGAGCTTCTTGCGGATCTGCTCGACGGCTTCCTTCGTCGCGGCGGGGCCGGCGAAATACGCGGCGGGATCACCGGGCAGCGCGCGGGTCAGCAGGAAGGTGACGATGACGACCCCGATCAACGAGGGAATCGCGAACATCAGGCGCTTGCCGATCATGGTCAGCATGGGGTGCTCCTCCTGGGCTGCGCTGGTGAGCACGCTCGCGCGGCTCGCTCCACTGCGTTCCCTCCCCCCTTGTGGGGGAGGGCTAGGGAGGGGGGTGGCTCCGCGAGAGGTCTGAGGTTGTGGCTACCCCTCTCCCCAACCTCGAGAGCGAGCTTCGCTCGCCTCGGACCCCACAAGGGGGGAGGGAGCCCGAAGAGCGTGCTCACCTCACTCTGAAGGACAGCGCCCGCCATCCGCCCTCACCCCTTCGCCATCGCGCGATAATCCAGCCTCCGGTGGAACCAGTATTGGTAGCCGCTGATGTTCTTCTGCATCGCGACGTTGACGAAGGGCTGGTACAGCGGGATGCGCGGGATGTCGCTGTAGGCGAGGTCGACAAAGCCCTTCACGTCGGTGTCGTAGGTCGCGGTGTCGCCTGTGGCGGCAGCATTGCGTGCGCCGTCGATCAGCTTGTCCATCTCCGCCGACTTGTAGCTCATGGTGTTGAAGACGGAATTATTGCCGTGATAGCACCAGTAGAAGAAGTATTCGGGGTAATCGAGCCAGCCCGAGAACACGTTGGTGAAGAGCGGCATCTCCTTCTTGTTCAACTCGGTGCGCCAATTGGCGCCGGGCACCTTGTTGATGGTGGTCTTGATGCCGATCTGGGCCAGGCTCTCCTGCACGAGCACACAGAGCGGCTCGTTGACGCCCGCGAAGTTGAGGTCGAACGAGATCGTGGTCTCGAAGCCGTTGGGATAACCGGCCTCGGCCAGCAGCGCCTTCGCCTTGTCCATGTCGGTGTTGTATTTGTGCGGCTGCGGCCAGGCGACTTCGGTCGGCTTGTCCTTCGGCGCGCCGAACATCGGGTTCGCCAGCCCGAACATCACCGCGTCCATGATCTTCTGATAGGGAATCGCGTAGGCGACCGCCTGACGCACCTTGGGATTGTCGAACGGCGGCTTGGTCACGTTCATGCCGATATACTGGATGCCGTTGGAGAACGGCAGCGACACCACGTTGAGCTTGCCGCTCGCCTTCATCTCCTGAAAGTCCTTGAACGGCAGCTCATAGGAGATGTCGGCGTCGCCGCGCTCCAGCAGCGCGCGGCGATTGCCGGCCTGCGGCACCATGCGCCAGATCACGCGCTTGATCTTCGGCAGGGGGCCACCGACCCAGTCGTCGTTGCGCTCCATCACCACTTCGGTGCCGGCGGTCCACTTCGTCACCTTGTAGGCGCCCGAGCCCGCGGTCTGCTGCTTGGTGAATTCGAGACCCCAGGGATCCTTCTCGCTGGCGTTCTTCTTCACCAGTTCGGAATTGATGATGCAGGGCACGATCACCGCGAGATCGGGGATCGTCAGCTTGTCCTTCTTCAGGAAGTCGACACGCACCGTGTAGTCGTCGATCACGACGAACTGCTCAGGCTTGGTCAGCGAGCCCGCGCTCATCTGGAAGGTGGGGAAGCCGCCGACGCTGACGGCGCGGTCGAGCGACCACTTCACGTCCTTGGCGGTGACAGGCGCGCCGTCGTGGAATTTGGCGTTCTTCTTCAGCTTGAAGGTGACCGACATGTCGTCGATCTTGAAGTCCTCGGCGAGCTCGCCCTTGAACTTGTCGCGGTCGTAATAGGGCACGCCGCCGGGGCCGGTCTTCATCTCGTGGCTGAGCAGGCGATCGTAACAATTCCAGGACACCTCGTAGCCGGGCACGTTGGTGCCGACGCCGTGGATGTCGAGATTGTTGGGGCCGCCTTCCGAGACGATCAGCAGCGTCTCCGAGCGCGCATCGGCTTTGGCCGACGAGATCACGGACGGCATGGCCGGAAGCGCCGCGCCTGCGGCCAATCCGGAAACGGACTTGAGGAAATCGCGGCGCTTCATGAAATGGCTCCAACACAAAGTTTTCTGGTTGGAACTGGATTCGCAAGGTTCGTGCCAAGGCTTAAGGAGCGTTTAAACCAGCATAAGCCACTGATATATCTACATGAAACAGCCATTGACCGGACCGTCGATCAAGGGCCAATCATTTGGGGCGTTGCATACAAAGATGCGCATTTGCTCATAAAATAAGCTGAATTGAGCTTCGCTTGTTTGGCGGGCGGCTTATTGAACCGCCGTCGTCCTGGCGAAAGCCAGGACCCATTACCCCAGGGAGAAGTTGCGGCGCGAAGCTGGCAACCACGAGTCTTCGCAAACCCCCGCCCTGGGGTAAGGGGTCCTGGATCAGCGCTGCGCTTGTCCAGGACGACAGCGTTGATGAGGTCGGCAGCGGTGAATTACTCTGCCCAGATCAGCTCCTGCAGCTCGACCAGATCGTTCGCCTTGTCCTGCCAGCCCTCGATGCAGATGTGGCTGTTGAGGTCGCTGGCGCGATGCAGCAGCATCAGCGCCATCAGGCGGCGCTTGAGCGCGAAGTCGGGCTTGGCGTAGCCAAAGCCTTCGAGCAGGCTGCGCACCCTCCCCGGCCGGCCCGCTGCCATGAAGGCGCTGGGGCCGAGCAGATCGTAGTCGCGCCATCCCGCCAGCACGTCGCCGAAGTCGAACAGTCCGGCGAGCGACCATTGATCGTCATGACAGGCGAGCAGAAAATTCTCCGGAATGTATTCGCCGATCAGGATCACCGGCGGCGCATCCGTCGGAATCAGTTTTGCCGCATCACGCAGGAGATCGTCGAGGCCGGCGAGGAATTTCGGCGCAAGACCGAGACGCGTGTGGCGCGCCTCGCAGCCCTGCATCTGGGCGCGCATGAAGTCGTCCCAGCGCGGCTGGATCTGCGCGAGCGGACCGAGCGGCGCGCGCTGCACGGACGCGATGGTCTCGCCGATCTGGCGCAGCACGCGCTCCTTCTGCGCTTCCGGCAACGACGGCCAGACCTCCGAGCCGAGCGTGCCGGCAAGGCGCGTGATGACGAGATAAGGCCAGCCATCGCGCTCGCCTTCCGCGACGATCTCGGGGATCGGCAGGTCAAGGCGGCGGGCAAGCTGGGCCAGCGAGCCGCGCTCGGAGACGAATTGCGCGCGGAGCAGCGGCGGGAAGATTTTGAGGATCAAGCGATCGCCGAGCCCGACCACGAGATTGGTGCCGGTGGTAAACACGTGCGGCGCGCTGACATCGAGATCGTGGCTGCGGGCGATGTCGAGCGCGATCGGCAGCCATCGCGGAGGGTCGGCGCGAAACGCGCGAAAGCTCTCGGCGTCGGCGAAGTGGGGGAGTAACATCGACATCGTAACCTAATACATTTCAAGAGTAGTTTCCCCGCGGCCCATCCTTCGAGACGCCCGCTTTGGCGGGCTCCTCAGGATGAGGACGGAGTGCGCGACAACAATTTTGGCGGGCAGCGAAGCCGCTTAGCCTCATCCTGAGGAGACCGCGCCAGCGGGCGTCTCGAAGGACGAGGCGTGCGCTCAGCGCCCGCTACCGATCCGGGCTGGCGCGTTCGAACTGGCGCAGGATTTTGTTGCCGCGTTCGACCGCGGCATCGAGCGCGGCTTGCGCGCTCTTGCGGCCGGCAAAGGCCTGCTCCAGCTCGTCCTCGATCGCGCCGCGGATCAGCACGAAGGAGCCGAGCCGGATCCCTTTCGAATTCTCCGTCGGAGGATGCAGCGTGATCTCCTCGAACGAGATCGCCGAGCCGGGATTGCGCTCGTAAAAACCTTGCGCGCGCGTCAGCTCGAAGGCCGCGCGCGTCACAGGCAGATAGCCGGTGTTCTGGTGCCAGGCGGCCTGCACGCCGGGCTGCGACAGATAGGCGAAGAATCGCGCCACGCCCTTGTATTCCTCGCGGGGGCGGTCGCGCAGCACCCACAACGTGGCGCCGCCGATGATCGAGTTTTGCGGCGCGCCCTTCACGTCGGGCCAATACGGCATCAGGCCGTAGCCGATCTCGAACTTCGAATTCGCCTTGATGTCGGCGCGCGTCGCCGAGGAGCCGATGAAGATGCCGCATTCGCCGTTCTGGAAGCGCGGCTCGGCCGACTGGCCGCGGCCGCTGTAGTCGAACACTTTGGTCTTCTGCCACTCGCTGAGCTCGGAGACGTGACGCACCAGAGACGGATTGTTGATGGTCAACTCGGCATCGAGCGCGGCGAAGCCGTTGGTCCGCGTCGCCAGCGGCAGATTGTGGAAGGCGGAGAAATTCTCGACATGGATCCAGGACGGCCAGGACGTGGTGAAGCCGCACGCCGCGCCGCGATCGCGCAGGCGTTTCGCAGCAGCACCAAGCTCCGGCCAGGTCTTCGGCGGCGTCTCCGGATCTAGCCCTGCGTCGCGGAACATGGTCTTGTTGTAATAGAGGATCGGCGTCGACGAATTGAACGGGAACGACAAGAGATTGCCTGCGGCATCGGTGTAGTAGCCGGAGACGGCGGGAAGGTAGTCATTGAGCGAGAACGGCTCGTTCATGTCCCGCATCAGGCTGAACACGGGATAGATCGCGCCCTTGGCCGCCGTCATGGTGGCGGTGGCGACCTCGTTGACCTGGACGATCGCGGGCTGGCTGCGCGATCGGAAGGCGAAGATCGCGGCCGTCACCGTCTCGGTGTAATTGCCCTTGTAGGTCGGCACCACGCGATAATCCGGCTGCGAGGCGTTGAAGTCGGAGGCGAGCTTCTCGAGCTGCCGGCCGAGCTCGCCGGACATGGCGTGCCACCACGCGATGTCGGTCGCGGCACGCACCGGCGCGGCCAATGAGAGGACCGCAAAGGCGGCGACGACCTGCAAAAGGCGCGATGCTGAAGTCACGATGGCTCTTTCCATGCCGCACGACGAAAGCGGCTGTCCCTGCTTAAGGCGCGGCATTTGCGGTTTCAACCGGGAATGAGCCCCGGCCGCGCCGCACAATCACGCCGCTGCGCCGGGCGGGATGGCCTTCCCACGACCATCTGCTAGATTGCATTGAACCTTTTCCTCCCGCCATAGACTCCACCACTGAGGGGTTGAGTGTGCCAGTGTTGAACCGTGCCGAACGCTCGCGGACCGGGGTGGTTTTCGTCGCGCTTCTGATCGCCATCTGCGCGACGGGAGCCGCTGCGCGCGAATTCCGCGCGGCCGACACCCAGACCGAGGATTATCCGACCGTGCAGGCGCTGCGCTACATGGGCGCCCTGATCGCCGAGCGCAGCGGCGGCCGGCACGAGGTCAAGGTGTTTCACTCCCGCCAACTCGGCGAGGAGAAGGAGACCATCGAGCAGACCCGGGTCGGTGCGATCGACCTCAACCGGACCAATGTGGCGCTGATCGGCAATTTCGTCCCGGCGATGAACGTGCTGGCGATGCCGTTCCTGTTCCGGTCCATCGAGCACATGCAGAAGGTGCTGGACGGGCCGATCGGCAGCGAGATCCTCGGCAGCTTCGAGCCATATGGCTTCGTTGGCCTCGCCTTCTATGATTCCGGCGCGCGGTCGATCTACAACGGCGTCCGGCCTGTGCGGGGTGTCGCGGACCTCAAGGGATTGCGGATCCGGGTGCAGCAGTCGGAGTTGATGAGCCAGATGATCCGCGCGCTCGGCGCGGAGCCGGTCGAGATGCCCTATGGGCAGGTGCTCGCCGGACTTGCCAACCATTTGATCGACGGCGCCGAGAACAACTGGCCCTCCTACGTGACGACGGACCATTACAAGCATGCCGGCTACCTCGCGCTCACCGAGCACACGATGAGCCCCGAAGTGCTGGTGATCTCGCTGAAGGCCTGGAAGAGCCTGTCGGCCGACGACCAGACCATCTTCAGGGAAGCCGCGCAGCGGTCGAGCCGCTTCATGCGCGAGAAATGGCGCGACCTCGAGGAGCAGTCGCAGCGCAAGGCGGAAGCAGCGGGCGTCACCATCGTCAGGGATATCGACCGCAAGCCGTTCGAGGACGCGATGGTCGCGATCTACGCCAAGGCCGGGCAGGATCCGGTCGCGGCCGCGCTGATCGAACGCATTCGCAAGGTGGAGTGAGGCCACTTGCCCGGGCTTGGACACAGCGAGCATGCAGACAGGTCGCCCGGCCCGATGGGGCGGCTGCGCGCGCGGCTGGTCGGCGTGCTCCGGGCGGTGCCGATCCGCTGGCGCATCCTGTCGATCGCGGCGCTGAACTCCGCCGTGGTCATCGTGCTGGTCGGGCTGATCTGGAACGGCTCGCAGGTGCTCGGCTCGGCCTGGGACGACGTGCGCCAGGTGCGCGAGTCCGACCGGATCCTGGCGCTGCTCGAAAGCGAGACGGGACGGCTGCACAATCTGATCCACCGCTACATCAACCAGCCGAGCCCCGATCTGTTCGCCGAGATCCTGCTGCTGCGCGAGGCGGTGCTGGGGACACTGAGCAACCGAGCCGCCAAGGACCCGATGCTGTCGGGCTCGGTCGAGGAGCTGGAGCGCACCACCGACCGCTTCCTCAACGGCTTCGGCGAGCTGCGCGGCGTGCAGGCGACCATCGCCAGGACCTATGAGGATCAGGTGCAGGGACCGGCCAGAGACATGGCCGGGCTCTACTCCATCATCGAAGGCGCCACCGGCCATCGCGACGCGCTGATCTGGCCTTCGCTGGGCAAGTCGCGCGAGGCCTTCACCGCGATGCTGGTCGCGGCCAATTCCTACTATCTGTCGCTGTCATCGGGTGCGGCCGACGACGCCCGCCGCAACACCGAGACGATCGAGAAGACCATCCCCGTGATGATCGATCTCGCCGACAACGACCTCCAGCGCATGGCGCTGCGACGACTCGCGGCCCGGACCGCCGCGCTGCGCGAAGGCTTTGCAAAGCTCTCCGAGCAGCTCACGAACCGCACCGAGCTGCTGCGCAACACCATCGACGCCAACCAGGCCGAGGCGATCGGCGCCATCGACGATCTCTCCACCAAGATGCGCCAGCGCGAGCAGAAGGCGCAGGAGACGTTCGACCGCACGCTGGCGGACATTTCCCGTCGCGTTCTTTCCATCGCCGTGATCTTCCTCGGCATCATTCTCACCGCCGGCGTGCTGATCGCGCTGTCGATCCGGCTGCCGCTGCAGCAGATCATGGCGGCGATGCGCGCGATCACGCTCGGCGACCTCGGCCGCGAGGTGCAGGGCACGCGCGCGCGCGACGAAGTCGGCGCCATGGCGCGCGCGGTGGAAGTGTTCCGCGAGAACGCGATCGCGAAGCGTCAGACCGAGGACGAGCTGCGCGCGTCCAAGGAGAAGGCCGAAAGCGCGCTACTCGAGCTCAACGCCGCACAGCAGAATCTGATCGATGCCGAGAGGCTCGCCGCCCTCGGCGGCCTCGTCGCCGGCGTCGCGCACGAGGTCAACAACCCGATCGGCATCAGCCTCACCGTTGCGTCGAGTTTTGCCCGGCGCACCGAGATCTTCGAGGCCCAGCTCAAGGGCGAAGGCGGCCTGCGCCGCTCGCAGCTGGAAGAATTCGTGCAGTCCTCACGCGACGCCTCGCAGCAGCTCGTCGCCAATTTGCAGCGCGCCGGCGAACTGATCCAGTCTTTCAAGCAGGTCGCGGTCGACCGCTCCCATGCCGAGCGGCGGCAGTTCTCACTCAGCGAAGCCACCGACCAGATCATCGCGAGCCTGCGGCCGGTGCTGAAGCGGTCGCCGATCACGCTCCATGTCGACATGCCCGAGGGGCTGCTGCTCGATGGCTATCCCGGCTCCTACGGCCAGATCCTGACCAATTTGTTCCTCAATGCCGCCAACCACGCCTTTGCCGACGGCCGCGCCGGCACGATCACGATCTCGGCGCGGCCGCGCGGGGCCGACGACGTCGAGATCATATTCACCGATGACGGGGCCGGCATGACCTCCGACGTGCAGCGCCAGGCCTTTGACCCATTCTTTACCACCAGGCGCAATGAAGGTGGCACGGGACTCGGCCTCCATATCGTCTATAACCTCGTCACCCAGCAGCTCGGCGGTCGCATGATGCTGGAATCCAAGCTGGGACAAGGCACTACATTTCGCATTATCATGCCCCGGGTCGCCAGGGGCGGCGGGCAAAGCACAGAGACTGACGGGACTTCTCAATGGCCGAACAGGACGATGTCCTCCACCTGATCGACGACACCGGTACCGCATCGGAGGATGTTGACGCCCGGAAATGGAAGATCGCCGTCATCGACGACGATCCGGCCGTGCATGACGGCACGCGCTTCGCGCTGTCCGACTACAACCTCAACGGCCAGGGCCTGGAGATCCTCTCCGCCCATTCCGCGGGCGAAGGTCGCAAGCTGATGGCCGCGCACAGCGACATCGCCGCCGTGCTGCTCGACGTCATCATGGAGACTGATGTCGCCGGCCTCGAGCTGGTCGAGTACATCCGCAACGAGCTCAAGAACGAGACCGTCCGCATCATCCTGCGCACCGGACAGCCCGGCCAGGCGCCCGAGCGGCGCGTGATCGTGCAGTACGACATCAACGACTACAAGGCCAAGACCGAGCTCACCGCCGACAAGCTGTTCACATCGCTGACCGCGGCGCTGCGCTCCTACCAGCAGCTCGAGCGCATGCTGCAAACCCGGCGCGGGCTCGAGATCATCATCGACGCGGCTTCCACGCTGTACGACTTCAAGTCGATGCAACGGCTCGCCGAGGGCGTGCTGACCCAGCTCGCCTCGCTGCTCAACGTCGATTGCGCCGGCATCCTGGTCTTGCGCGACAATGGCGGCATCGACCCCGAGCTCTCGGTGCTCGCCGGCAGCGGCTGCTACAGCCGCTTCATCGGCACGACCTCGTCGAAGGCGCTCGACCCCGATCTGCGCGCAATGGTGGAAGCCGCTTTCCAGGGCCGCAAGAACGAATTCGCCGACCACCGCAGCGTGATCTATTTGCGCACCGGAAGCGGACGCGAGGTCGTGGTGCTGCTGCAGGCCGAGCGCGAGCTGTCCGAGACCGACCGCTCGCTGGTCGAGATCTTCTCCAGCCGGCTCTCGATCGCCTTCGACAACGTCATCCTCTACCAGCAGCTCCAGGCCGCCAACACCCAGCTGGAAGACCGCGTCGCCCAGCGCACCCGCGCGCTGATGCAGGCGAACCGCCGCCTCTCGGCGCAATGGCTGCGGCTGCAGCGCGCCAACGGCTTCAAGAACGAAATTCTCGGCACCGTTGCTCACGATCTGAAGAATCCCCTCGGCGTCATCCTCGGCCGCACCGAGATGCTGAAGGAGCTGATCTCGACCGGCGCGTCGTCAAGCGGCGTGGTGGCCCAGGTCGATCACATCCGCGATGCCACCAAGCGCCTGACCACGATGGTCGATCATCTGATCTCGGACGCGATGGCCGATGCCTTCGACATCACCATCCGCCGCGAGCCCGTCGACGTCGCGGCTCTGGTCAAGGAGGTCGCCGAGGCCAACCAGCCGCTCGCCGTCAACAAGCAGCAGGCGATCAGCGTCACCGCGCCCGTCAACATCGTCACCATGTGCGACACCGACCGCATCCGCGAGGCGATCGACAATTTGATCAGCAACGCCATCAAATACTCACCGATCGGCGGCAAGATCGGCGTCATCGTGAGCCATGAAGGCGGCGACACCATCGTCCGCGTCAGCGACGAGGGCGCCGGCCTGTCGCCGGAGGATCTCGGCCGCCTGTTCGGCCGGTTCCAGCGACTGTCGGCAAAACCGACCGCCGGTGAGAGCTCGACCGGGCTTGGGTTGTCCATCGTCAAGCGTATTATCGACATGCACGGCGGCGAGGTGACCGCCGAGAGCGAGGGCCCCGGCAAGGGCTCGACCTTCACCATCACCCTCCCCGCGACCGAAATTCCGTGATCTCAGGACCATGACCCAAAGCCAGCACATCATGATCGTCGACGACGAGGCCCCGGCCCGGGAGATGGTCGGCGATTACCTCAAGATGCACGGCTTCACCGTGACGCTGTGCGACGGCGGCAAGTCCTTGCGCACGGCGATCGACGGCAGCATGCCCGACCTCGTCGTGCTCGACCTCAACATGCCGGAGGAAGACGGGCTCTCGATCATCCGCGACCTCAAGAGCCGCATCAACGTGCCGGTGATCATGCTGACGGCGACGGCGAGCCCGATCGACCGCGTCGTCGGCCTCGAGCTCGGCGCGGACGATTACGTGGCCAAGCCGTGCGAGCTGCGTGAGCTGATGGCGCGCATCCGCTCGGTGCTGCGCCGGAGCGCGCCGGCGAAAGCGGTGGCGGAAACGGCGGCTGCGAAATCGGACAAGGAGCAATTGGTACGGTTCGGGACGAAGTGGCTCGATCTCGAAGCGCAGGCCTTGCGCGACGACGAGGGCAACGAGCACCCGCTGACCGCATCCGAGTTCGGGCTCTTGAAAGTGTTCGCGGCCAATCCGAAACGCGTGCTGTCGCGCGAGCGCCTGCTGGAATTGGCCAACGCGCGCGATGCCGAAGCCTTCGACCGCGCCGTCGACCTGCGCATCATGCGCATCCGCCGCAAGATCGAGCCCGATCCGGCAAAGCCCGCCGTGATCCGCACCATCCGCGGCGGCGGCTATTTGTTCTCGCCGGCGGGCGAGAAGGCGTAGCGGCCCCATCGTCGTCCTGGCGAAAGCCAGGACCCATTACCCCGACGGCTAATTTGGCACACGGCTGGTGATCGCCAGTCGTCGCAAAACGTCTCCCTGGGGTAATGGGTCCTGGATCGGCGCTCGCTTTGCTCCCTTGTCCAGGACGACACGGGAGCGCGAACGCAAAAGCCCGAAATACGTTCCCGGCGCCTCCGCTTGTCGCCTCATCCCCACCCCGTATTTTCCGTACATTGAAATTCCACGCTTTTTTGCCCCGAATGTTTCGTCGCGACTAATCCGACGAAACAATTTGGCGGCGCACGAAACCATTTTCCCCTTTTCGTGCAGACGTCCCGAAACGTTGGCTCATTAACACTTTGGTCGAAGGAAACGCCGCTCGGTTGCGGCGCTACGGGGAGCCAAGTCAATGCCGAACGTGATCGCCATCAACGCCCAAGCCAGCCAGAGCATCATTGCCGCTCAGGCGACCTCGGACGACATGCTTCTCGAAAGCATTGCCGACGGCAACCGGACGTCCATGCACATCCTTTATTGCCGGCACAATGTGCGCGTCTACCGCTTCATCCTGCGGATCGTGCGCGACGCCACCACGGCGGAAGACCTCGTCAGCCAGGTGTTTCTGGACGTGTGGCGGACCGCTGGCCAATTCCAGGGCCGGTCGCAGGTTTCGACCTGGCTGCTCTCGATCGCCCGCTTCAAGGCGCTGACCGCGATGCGCCAGCGTCGCTTCGAGGACATCGACCAGGAAGACGTGCGCCAGATCGCCGATGGTTGCGACACGCCGGAGACCTCGCTCGACCGCAGCGACACCAGCGCCATCCTGCGCGCCTGCGTTCAGAAGCTGTCACCCGCGCATCGGGAAATCATCACTCTGGTCTACTATCATGAGAAGTCGGTGGAGGAGGTCGGACAGATCATCGGCATCCCGCAGAGCACGGTGAAGACCCGGATGTTCTATGCCCGCAAGCAACTCGCCGAATTGCTCAAGGGCTGTGGCGTCGAGCGCTTCGCCGCCTGAAGTTCAGATATTTCAATGGGATAGGACATCTGTTTTGGCCCTGTCCCGGACACGGAAGTGTTACCGCCGACGAAACAATTGAAACAAAGCACAACATCAGGCGGAAAAACTTCCCTCCTATAAAGCTCACATACGGTTTCGTTAAACCTCCCAAGACCTCCAACGACCCGGACGGGATGCCCCCCTCCGGGTCGTTTTGTGTTTGGGGGTCTGTGGGGCGATAGAGCTGACCGCGGGGACGGTGCACCTCTCCCGCTTGCGGCGGGTGGGGGCTCTCTCCTCTTGGGGAGTCTCGCTCGCGGAGAGAGCCCCCACCCCAACCCTCCCCCACAAGGGGGGAGGGAACGCACCGCCGCCCTTGGCCGGCACCTCCTCCGTCACGAGCACGTGACACTCGTAACAATCCGCCCATCACCGCCGAACCATCCTCGTGACCCCCATCACGAGTGCCCTGATGCTCGAACTTCTCTTCGCTGTCCTCGCCGGCATCCTCACCATCGCCGCGCCCTGCACGCTGCCGATGCTGCCGATCCTGCTTGGCGCCTCGATCGGCCGCAGCTCGCATTTGCGGCCCGCGATGATCGCGCTCGGCTTCGTCGTGTCGTTCTCCGCGACCGCGCTGCTGCTCGGCGCCATCACGCGGCTGTTTGCTTTCGATCCGAACGTGCTGCGCGAGGCGGCATCGATCCTGCTGCTCGGCTTCGGCCTGTTGATGCTGTGGCCGGCGCCGTTCGAATGGCTGTCGATCCGGCTCAACGGCTGGCTCGATCTCGGCAATTCCGGCGCCACGCAGCGCGAGGGTGCGCTCGGCGGGCTCGTGCTCGGCACCACGCTTGGCCTGGTCTGGACGCCCTGCGCCGGCCCGGTGCTCGGCTCGATCCTGACGCTGGTCGCGACGACGAAGAATTTTGGCTGGGCCGGCACGCTGCTGATCGCCTACGCGATCGGCGCGGCGATCCCGATGCTGGCGATTGCCTATGGCGGGCAGGCCGCGACGACGCGGGTGCGCAGCCTCGCGCGCATGTCGCCGCGGCTGCAGCAGGGCTTTGGCGTCGTCGTGATCGGCTTCGCGCTCGCCGCCTATTTCCAATACGACACGCTGATCGTGGCGTGGCTCACCGGCTTCTATCCCACCGGCCAGATCGGCCTGTGATCATCGCGCATCTCAACCGGAGGACTCGTCCATGACTTTCAAACTGCTCGCCGTCTCCGCCGCACTGATCGGCATCGCCGTAACAGGCGCTGTCATCCCCGGCATCTGCGGCGAGGCCGCGCGCGCTGTCCCTGTCGTCACCGCTGCCGCAAGCCAGCAGACTGCGCCCGACTTCACCGGCATCAACAACTGGTTCAACTCGAAGCCGCTCAGCCTCGCCGACCTCCGCGGCAAGGTCGTGCTGGTGGACTTCTGGACCTATGGCTGCGTCAACTGCGTCAACACGCTGCCGCACGTCACCGAGCTCTACGCCAAGTTCAAGGACCGGGGTCTCGTCGTGGTGGGCGTGCACACGCCGGAATTCCCGTTCGAGCGCTCGGCCTCCAATGTCCAGGCGGCGCTGAAGCGGCACGGCATCACCTATCCGGTGGCGCAGGACAATGATTCCAGGACCTGGAACGCCTACAGCAACCAGTATTGGCCGGCGCAGTACATCATCGACCAGAACGGCAAGATCGTGTTCCAGCACGCGGGCGAGGGCCGCTATGACGAGATCGACCGCACCGTGGCAAAGCTGCTGAACGCCAATAGCTAACACCCGGCGCGGGTCTCGCCGTTGTTGCTTGACTCCACGGACCCGTCCGTGGAGTTTCGCGGGCCACGTAATCAGCCGCCCGCGATGGACGACGCCACCAGCAGCACTGACATTCGCCTTCGTGAAGGCGCCTCGATCGCGCAGCGGCTGGTCATGTCCGGCTTTGCGGCTGCCGTTGCGCTGTGCTTCACGCCGGGCCTGTTCACGCACGACCCCCTGGAGGTGATCATCTCCGTGGTCGCGCTGCTGGTGGGAGCAGCGTTCGTCGGAATCATCATGCTGGCGCCGGCGGTGGTGTGGATCATCACGCCAGACGAGATCCTGATCGGGGAGCAGCGCCCGTTCGGAAAACTCCGGACGCGGATCGTCGCCAAGGACGACATCAAGGGATTACAGGTTCCCGGCAGCAAGAGGGCGAAAGCCCGCTTCCAGCTCGCCTTCACGCTGGCCTCCGGTGAGCGGCTGACATCGCCGCCGATCGCCGATGTCACCCACGTGCACGAGACGGTGGCGCGGATCGCCACGCAATTCGACGTTCCCGAGGTCGAGTCTCCGGTCAATCCTCTCGATGCCAGCAATCCCGAGATGCGCCTCGGCGACCCCCTCGAGCCGTTTTCCGCAAGAGACATCAGGATCGTCGCACTGATCGTCGTCGCATTGTGCGCCGTTCCCTACGCCTACAGGCTCTGGCGTGGCCTGTCGCCCGGGCCGGTGGACATCATGCTGCTGCCGGTCGGCGCGATCGCCGCTATCGGCGTTTATCGATATGCCAACCTTGTGACCGGCGCCTTCTGGATCATCCGCCAGGGCGATATCCGCGTCGAACGCCTGTGGGGCGACGGCACGCTGCGCGCCGACCACATCGAGGGGCGCGACGTGAAGTCGATCACGGTCGAGCGCCGCGGCCGCTCCGAGGACGAGCACTGCATCGTCGTGATCCGATTGCAGTCGGGACGACGGTTTCGCAGCCCTCGCATCGGGTCAAGGCCAGAGGCCCGGGCCGTGGGGACGGAGATCGTCCGGCGGCTCGGGATCGCGCCGGAGAACAACCAGATCTAGCTGGGATCCAGTGCGATTGGCGAAGTTTGATCTCGCCGCGAATTCGGTCTGAGCCTCTCCCGCCTGCGGGAGAGGTCGGCGCGTCCGGGCGATGCGAAGCATCGTCCCGCGCGACGGGTGAGGGTTCTCTCCACGTTGGGAGTGCCCCATTGCAGAGACACCCTCTCCCCGACCCTCCCCCGCAGGCAGGCGGGGGAGGGAGCACATCGTGCCCAGCTCACTGCTTTTCGCGCCATCCCCTGTTTGTGGCATTGCCGGCGGTCCGTCAAAAAACCAAAGCATTCTCGTGACATGCCAGCCGGGCGCGCCATCAACTTGCCATGAAGCTGCCGCTGGGTTCAGATGGTTCCGAACGATATTTGCTGTGGCAGTGGGGGAGAGCTTGAAATGACGGATTTTCGTCGCCTGACCGGGATGTTTGTGGCTGCGATCGGCCTGATCCTGTCCGCGCCCCATGCCTACGCCCAGCAGCCCGACCGCGGCGACGAGCCGGGCCTGGTCGCCGACGATGCCTATGAGCTCGATCCGGAATGGCAGAAGCAGGTCGTCTACTTCCGCACCACTGAAGCGCCCGGCACCCTCATCATCTCGACCGCCGAACGGCATCTCTATCTGGTGCAGCCCGGTGGTCGCGCGATCCGCTACGGCATCGGCGTCGGCCGCGATGGTTTTCAGTGGCAAGGGCTGGTGAACATCACCAACAAGAAGGAGTGGCCGGACTGGACGCCGCCGCCGGAGATGATCCAGCGCCAGCCCTATCTGCCGCGCTTCATGGCCGGCGGCCCCGGCAATCCGCTCGGCGCACGCGCCATGTATCTGGGCACCACGGTCTACCGCATCCACGGCACCAATCGGCCCGACACGATCGGCACCAAGGTCTCCTCGGGCTGCTTCCGGCTCGTCAACCGCGACGTCGCCGATCTCTACGATCGCGTCCCGGTCGGCACCAAGGTGGTCATCCGGCAGAAGCCCGAACTCTGATCTCCTCGCCCTGGCGAATATTCCTTTTCCCGATTATTTCGAGAGAGCAACATGATGCGCACTTTTCGTGGCGGCCTGCTGATCGGGCTCGCAGTCGCCGTGCTGGTCGCCGTCCTGGCCATCATCTATGAATTCTACGACACCCGCACGCTGAAGCGCACCGTCCGCCGTGGCGAGGTGCTGTGCGGCGTCAACAAGGGCCTGCCGGGCTTCTCGATCCCTGACGACAAGGGCAACTGGACCGGCTTCGACGTCGATTTCTGCCGCGCGGTGGCCTCCGCGATCTTCAACGACCCGAGCAAGGCGAAGTTCGTCGCGCTCGATGCCAGCGAGCGCTTCAAGGAATTGCAGAGCCGGAAAGTGGACATCCTCTCGCGCAACTCGACCTGGAGCATGGCGCGCGAGCTCGACTACGATCTCTATTTCCCCGCGGTCGCCTATTACGACGGCGCAGGCTTCATGCTGCCGCGCGCGCGCAACAAGGAAACCGCGCTGGACCTGACCGGCAGCAAGGTCTGCGTCCAGACCGGGACCACCACGGCGCTCAACGTCGCGGATTACTTCCGTGCCAACAACATGAAGTATGAAGAGGTGAAGTTCGACAAGCTGGACGACGTCGTGAAAGCCTACGACACCGGCAAATGCGACACGCTCTCCGCCGACGTCTCCCAGCTCTACGCACTGCGGATCAACCTGTCGAAGCCCGGCGACAGCATGATCCTGCCGGACATGATCTCAAAGGAGCCGCTTGCGCCCGTCGTGCGCCAGCGCGACGACGACTGGATGATGATCGTGAAGTGGACGCTGTACGCGATGATCAACGCCGAGGAGCTCGGCGTCTCCTCGGAGAACATCGACGAGGCCCTGAAGTCGAAGAAGCCGGAAGTGATGCGGCTGGTCGGCACCGAGGGCAATTACGGCGAGCAGCTCGGCCTCACCAAGGATTGGGTCGTCCGAATCATCCGCAACGTCGGCAATTACGGCGAGATGTACGAGCGCAACGTCGGCGAGAAGTCCAAGCTGAAGATCCCGCGCGGGATGAACCAGCTGTGGAATGCGGGCGGCGTGCAGTATGCCCCGCCGGTGCGGTAAGACGGTCTAACCACCGTCATTGCGAGCGTAGCGAAGCAATCCAGAATCCCTCCGCGGTGACAGTCTGGATTGCTTCGTCCCAAGTGCTCCTCGCAATGACGAGCTTGGGGCGGGCGCGCTATCCACAATCTCAACTGTCGTCGCCCGGCTTGACCGGGCGATCCAGTATTCCAGAGACGGTTGCGATCAATCGAGAAGCCGCGGCGTACTGGGTCGCCCGGTCAAGCCGGGCGACGACACCGCCTGTGAGGCGACGCCCTGGACCTCACACCCGTCTCGCCTCAATACCCCCGCGCCCTCGCCAGCTGCTCGGTGTGGTAGTTCGCATCGCCGAACAATTCCTCGCACACGCGCGCGCGCTTCATGAAGAAGCCGATGTCGAACTGGTCGGTCATGCCCATGCCGCCATGCATCTGCACGCCTTCCTGCACCGCGCGCGTGGCGGTGGTGCCGGCGCGGGCTTTTGCCACTGCGACGCTTGACGCCGCCTTGGCGACGTCCGTATCGAGCGCTTGCAGCGCCTTCATCACGGCGGCGCGGGTGATCTCGATGTCGACATAGAGTTCGGCGGCGCGGTGCTGCAGCGCCTGGAATTCGCCGATCAACTTGCCGAACTGCTTGCGGCTCTTGAGGTACTCGACGGTGCGGTTGAACACTTCTTCGCTCAAGCCGACCATTTCGGAGGCCACCGCGCCGCGCCCGATATCGAGCACGCCGTCGAGCAGAGCGGCGCCCTGGTCGATCTCGCCCAGCACGCTGTCGGCATCGACCTCGACATTGGCAAGCTCGATCCGCGCCGCATTGTGCGCGTCGACCATGATGGTGCGTTCGATCGCAACGCCCTTGGCCGCAGGGCTCACCAGGAACAGCGTCAGCCCCTCGCGTTCGCCGGCCGAGCCGGCGGTGCGTGCCGCGACAATGAGAAGGTCGGCAACGTGACCGTCGACGACGAGCGCCTTGGCGCCGGAGAGCCTGAAGCCGTTGCCGGCGCGTACGGCCTGGAGGCTGGTCTGAAACGGGCGATGCTTTGCGCCCTCGTCGATCGCGAGCGTCGCCAGCAGGGAGCCGTTGGAGATCTTCGGCAGATATTCCGACTTCTGCGCGGCATTGCCGCCACGGTTCAGCGCCGAGGCCGCGACCACGCTGGTGGCGAGGAAGGGCGACGGCATCAGCGTGCGGCCGATCTCCTCCATCACCACGCCGGCCTCGACATAGCCGAGGCCGCTGCCGCCGAACTCTTCCGGCACCAGCAAGCCGGCAAAGCCCATCTCGGCGAAGGAATGCCAAAACTCCCTGGAAAAGCCGGTGGGGTCCTTGCTGTCGCGCAGATGCCGCAAATGCGACACCGGCGCCTTGTCGCTGATCAACCCGCGCGCGCTGTCGCGGAGCATCGATTGTTCTTCGGTGAGGACGAGGGCCATGACGGGCTCCAACAAAATGAGGTTCGACTGAATTCGGTGGTTGAACCTCATGGTGAGGAGGCGCAAAGCGCCGTCTCGAACCATGCAGGCCCCACTCATCCTTCGAGACGCGGCCTGACGGCCGCTCCTCAGGATGAGGACTTTTGCTAGGCCCCCGGCAAATCCAAAATGCGCTTGGCGACGATGCCGAGCATGACCTCGGTCGTGCCGCCCTCGATTGAGTTGGCCTTGGTGCGCAGCCAGGCGCGCGGACGGGCGCCTTGCCTGGAGCGCTCGCTCTCCCATTCCAGCGCATCGACACCGCCGGCCGACATCAGGATCTCGTAACGGCGCTTGTTGAGCTCGGTGCCGTAATATTTCATTGCCGACGAGAACGCCGGATGCGCCTGCCCCGCCTTGGCGAGATCGACCGCGCGTTCGGCGCAGGCTGCAAGGGCGGCTTCATCGACGTCGAAGCTGGCGATCCGGCCGCGCAGCATGGAATCGTCGAGCCGTCCCAGCGCATCGGTGCCGATGGAATCGGCCGCGATCTGGCCTAGCGGACGGCCGACGCCGCGCTCGCCCATGCCTGATATCATCGCGCGCTCATGCTGGAGCAGATATTTCGCGACGTCCCAGCCGCGATTGACGGTGCCGACCACATGCGATTTCGGCACGCGGACATTGTCGAAGAACGTCTCGCAGAACGGCGAGTAGCCGGAGATCAGCAGGATCGGCTTGGTCGAGACGCCCTTCGAGGCCATGTCGAACAGGATGAAGCTGATGCCGTCATGCTTCTTCGCGGCGGGATCGGTGCGGACGAGGCAGAAGATCCAGTCGGCGTAATTGGCATAGGACGTCCAGATCTTCGACCCAGTGATCACGAAATCGTCGCCGTCGCTCTCGGCGCGGGTCTGCAGCGAGGCAAGATCGGAGCCGGCGTTCGGCTCGGAATAGCCCTGGCACCAGCGGATCAGGCCCCCTGCGATTTTCGGCAGGTGCTCTTTCTTCTGCGCGTCGTTGCCGTATTTCAGCAGCGCCGGCCCGAGCATCCAGATGCCAAAACTCGACAGCGGCGGGCGCGCTCCGATTCGTCCCATCTCCGCACGCAGCACCTTGTGCTCGGCGGCGCTCAGGCCACCGCCGCCGTACTCCTTCGGCCAATCGGGTACGGTCCAGCCCTTGTCGCGCATGCGCTCGAACCAGATGCGCTGCGGCTCGGACGAGAATTTTGCGTTACGTCCGCCCCAGAACACGTCGGCGTCGGACGTTGCGGGCTTGCGCATCTCCGGCGGGCAATTGGCTTCCAACCAGGCGCGCGTTTCGCTGCGGAATGTTTCGAGATCGGCGGTCTCAGTCTCGCTGGCCCTGGAGTCAGTCATGGGTCGTTTCCATCATTCAAAATCGGCTTGTTGGGCACGACTCTGGGCCAAGCTCCCGCGGAATTCAACCACTTCCGTGTCACGCATCCGCTATAGTCGCGGCCACGGCGAGCTTGAAAACAAAGAGGAAACAACAATGCGCCTGAAGCTTCTTTCGCCTGGCGAAATGAACGAGAGCCAGCGGCAGACCTATGACGAGTCGATTGCCGGCAAGCGCGGCAAGCCGCCGGCACCGATGATGGCGTGGCTGAACAGTCCCGACATGGCCCGTCATGCCACGCGGCTCGGCGAGGTCCTGCGCTACGACACGATATTCCCCGCAAAACTTTCGGAGATCGCGATCCTGGTGACGGCGCGGCACTGGACCGCGCATTACGAATGGTACGCGCACAAGCGCCTCGCGCTTGCCGGCGGCATGGACCCCGACATCATCGACGCGATCCGCGACCGCCGCACGCCTGTCTTCGACGATCCCAAGGGCAAGATGATCTACGACGTCGCGAAGTCGCTGCATGAGGGCCATGGCGTCGAGAAGGGTCTCTATGATGAGGCGGTAAAGCTGCTCGGCGAGCGCGGCGTGGTCGAGGTGATTGGTCTCTGCGGCTATTACACGCTGGTGTCGATGACGCTGAACACGTTCGAGTTCGAGCTGCCGGAGGGCGAGGCGCGGGAGCTGTCGTAAGTTGCCTATCCGGAAACGCTGGGTTTCGGGATAGGTCAGTAGCACTGTTCCGAGCCCGGGCTTATGTGGAGTCCATCAACGGAGCAGCCGCATGTCGCAGAACCAAGCCGTCGCCGCCGGCACCAGGATCGGCCACGTCCATCTCAAAGTCGCCGATCTCGATCGCGCGCTCGGCTTCTATTGCGGCGTGCTCGGTTTCGAGCTGATGCAGCGCATGGGCTCGGGCGCGGCCTTCATCTCGGCCGGCGGCTATCACCACCACATCGGGCTCAACACCTGGGAGAGCAAGGGCGGCTCGCCGCCACCGCCAGGCACGACCGGGCTCTATCACACCGCGATCCTCTATCCGACCCGGCCCGCGCTGGCGGATGCGCTGCACCGCGTGCTCTCGGCCGGCATTGCGCTCGACGGGGCGAGCGACCATGGCGTGTCCGAAGCGCTGTATTTGCGCGATCCGGACCAGAACGGCGTGGAGCTGTATTGGGACAAGCCGCGGGAGCAATGGCCGTTCGGGCCGGATGGCAAGCTCGCGATGTTTACGAAGCGGCTGGATGTGGACGGGCTGCTGAAGCAGCGGGAGGCTTAAACTCAACTCTCTCCTCGTCATTGCGAGGAGCGAAGCGACGAAGCAATCCAGAATCTTTCCGCCGTAGCAGTCTAGATTGCTTCGCTGCGCTCGCAATGACGGAGGATGTTGAAGCGACGCCGCGCCTCTACGCAGTCGTCGCATGCGGCTTCCCCCGCACCATGATCAGCGCCGCCGCTACCAGCTCCAGCGCAATACACAAATAGAACGGCAGCTCATAGCCACCGGAGAAATCGCGCAGAAAACCGACCACGCCGGGGCCGAATGCATAAGTCACCTGGTTGATCGCGGTGTTGAGGCTGATCAGCACGCCGAACGAGGCGGAATCGAATTCCTGCTGCACGATCAGCGACGGCAGCGTGATGAGATTGCCGACCGAGAAGCCGAACAATGCGCAGGCGGCGATCAGCACGTAATCATTGTGCAAATTGATGACGACGAGAAGCGCGACGGCCTGGCTCAGGAACGACAGCGCCGAGGCAAGCCGCTGATTGAGGCGGTCGATCACCAGCGAGAACAGCACCCGGCCGATCACCGCCATCGCGGTCAGCACCGCAACCGCGACGGCCGCGCGCTCGCGCCCGATCACGGGATCGAGGAACGAGATCAGGTGGACGATGAAGCCGACCTGCGCGAACAGCACCAAAGCAAAGGCAATTGTCACCGTGAGGAAGCCGACATCGCGCAACGCCTGGCTGCGAATCTGCGCCGACGATTGCGGTTTCGTTTTCGTCGCGGCGCGCCGGCCATGGAGATCGGGCGGGCGGCCGACGACAACCAGGATCACCGGCACGAGCAACGCCAGCATGGCGCCGGCGACGATAAACATCGCGCTGGCGAAGCCGACATGGCCGATCAACGTCACCAGCAGCGGCACGCCGACGATGCCGCCGAAGCTTGCGCCGTTCAGCGCGAGACTGATGGCCATACCGCGCTTGTGGTCGAACCACAGGCTGATCGTGTTGGTGATCATGGCCAGACTCGTGCCGGCCCAGCCGAAGGCGAGCACGGCGTTCGCGAGATAAAGCTGCCACGGCTCACGCACCGCGCCGATCGCGACCGCCGCGGCGGACATCGCCAGCGTCCCCGCGATCAGGCCGAGGCGCGGGCCGTATGTGTTGACGGCCTCGCCGACGAAGACGACGAGCAGCGCGCCGAACAGATAGAAGAACGTGGTGCCGGACGAGATCAGCGAGGCCGACCAGCCGTGCGCGCGCTGGAGCTCGGCGACATAGACGCTCTGGCCGTAGAAGCCGAGCCCCCAGCCGAAGGTCGCGAGCAGGAAGCAGACCGCAACGATGCGCCAGCCTTCGTAGCGGAGAGAGGACTCGTCGATCGTGGGATGTTGAGGATTGTCGAGCATGCCGCTTACTCCGTCATGCCCGGACTTGTTCCGAGCATCCTCGTTCTTCGATCCGGGCGCCCAAGACGTGGATGGCCGGGACAAGCCCGGCCATGATGACATCTAAGCAACTCGCCCCGGAAATCACTTCGGCCTGGATCGAACTATCAACGCTGCTGACAGCCTCCCGCCATCTCAGATCGCGTCCGGAAACTCGCCCATGGCCGCGTCCAGCCGCGCCTTGCGGCGGCGGGTCCAGGACGCCAGCGAGAGCACGGCGAGCCCGAGCAGCACCGGCGGGAACACCACCATGTTCACCGCGGACCAGCCGTAACTGGCGAGCAATTGGCCGGACGAGAACGAGCCGATCGCCATCATGCCGAACACCAGGAAATCGTTGAAGGCCTGCACCTTGTTGCGCTCCTGCGGCCGGTGCGTCTCCAGCACCAGCGCGGAGGCGCCGATGAAGGAGAAATTCCAACCGATGCCGAGCATGATCAGCGTGGCCCAGAAATGCATCGCGGTGATGCCGGACAGGCCGATGCCGGCCGCGCCGGCCTCCAGCAGCAGGCCGGCGGCAACAACCTTCCGCGCGCCGAAGCGGGCGATCAGCGCACCCGTGAAGAAGCTCGGCCCGTACATGGCGACGATGTGCCATTGAATGCCGAAATTGGAATCGGAAACGCTCAAGCCGCACAGCTTCATGGCGAGCGGCGCCGAGGTCATCACCAGATTCATCATGGGGTAGGAGATGACGCCGCACAGCGCCGCCGCGATGAAGCGCGGCTGGGTCACGATCTCGAGCAGCGGCCGCCCGCCGTGAAGATCGGCCGGTGCCGGCTTCGGCATGTCGACCCCGGCGACGATGCCCATCGCGATGAGCGCGACAGCCGCCTGGACCAGGAAGCTGAAGGCGAACAGATAGGGCTGCCAGACATCCATGGTCCATTGCACGAGCTGTGGACCGAGCACGCCGGCGAACACGCCGCCCGCCATCACCCAGGACACCGCCTTGGGCCGGTACGCCGCGCTGGCGCCGTCGGCGGCAGCGAAGCGGTAGGACTGCGCCACCGCGCCGTAGAGGCCGCCGAGAAAAGTCGCCAGACAGAACAACGGAAACGAAGCGTGCAGGATCGCGAAGCAGCCGAGCAGACCGGTCAGCGCGCCCACACCGGTGCCGACGATGAAAGCGACGCGGCGGCCGAAGCGGCGCGAGATCGCGCCGGTCGGCAGCGTGCCGGCGGCGAGGCCGAGCACATACATCGAGATCGGCACGGTTGCGAACGAGACGTCGGGCGCGAGCGTCGCGCCGACGATCGCGCCGGTTGCGAAGATCACCGCCGAGTTGGCGCCGGTCAGCGCCTGCGCGGCGGCAAGGCGCACCACATTGGCACGCACGCGGGCGTCGGCGGCGATCTCATTGGCTGCAGTCACATCCAGCATCGGCATTTCCGCCCCAACGGGCTTTCGAGGGGCTTCAAAGGCTTTCAAAGGCTCGCTTGATTCCCGCCACTATGGCGGGACGCGAGAGGGCGGGCAACCGGCGCAAACGGGCGCAGGCCATGCCTCTGACGCAATCGGGCCGATGATAATGGGCCGCGCACTTGACGGCTTGCGCTCGATCAAATCCTATCCGCCGCGACCTTCCGGAGTTTCGTTCATGTCCGTCGACGACAGGCCTACGCTCAGCGCTCCCGACGACGATCCCTGGCTCTGGCTGGAGGAGATCGAAGGCAAGCAGGCGCTCGATTTCGTCACGCGGCAGAACAGCCTGACGCTCGACGCGTTCGGCGGGACCGCCTTCGCGCGCGACCGCGACATGCTCGCGGCGATCTACGATCGTCCCGACAACATTCCCTATGTCAGCCGGCGCGGCGACGAACTGCACAATCTCTGGAAGGACGCCACCAACCCGCGCGGCTTGTGGCGGAAGACTTCGCTCGCCGAGTTTCGCAAATCGCATCCCGCGTGGGAAATCCTGCTGGACGTCGACCAGCTCGCGGCACGCGAAGGCGAGGACTGGCTGCTGAGCGGCATCACCACTCAGCCGGGAAGCGCGCGCGCCATTTTGAGTCTGTCGCGCGGCGGCAGCGACGCCGTCACCTTGCGGGAATTCGACCTCGGCACCAAGAGTTTCGTGGCGGACGGATTTGCGCTGCCGGAAGCCAAGGGCGGCGCCGATTGGCTCGATGCCGACACGCTGCTGCTGTCGAGCGCCCATGGCGAAGGCATGGCGACTGCTTCCGGATATTCGCGAACGGTTCGCCTGTGGCGGCGCGGCCAGCCTGTCGATCAGGCGCAAATGATCATCGAGACCACGGCCGATCATATGGCGATCTCCGGCATCGTCGACGACACCGCTGCGGCCCCGCGCAGCTGGATCGTCGACCAGATCGACTTCTTCAATCATGCGCTCTGGCTGCGCGACGCCGACGGCACGACGACGAAGCTCGATCTGCCGACCGGCATCTGGTTGCAGGCGCATGGCGACTGGTTCGCGATGAAGCTGCGCGAGGCCTGGTCGATCGAGGGCAGAACCTATGCCGCCGACACCGTGCTCGGCATCTCGCTCCCGGCCTTCCTCGCCGGCAGCCGCGATTTCGCGGTGCTGTTCGCGCCCGAACCTCGCCGTGCCCTGCAAGGCCTGTTCTGGGCCGGGGGCAGGCTGGTGCTGTCGATCCTCGACGAGCTCCAGCCGCAATTCGAGATCTGCACGCCGTCCGCCACAAGCTGGAGCCGCGAATCACTTGGCGGCCTGCCGCAGATCGGCGTGGTCGACATCTGGCCGCTGGATCGCCATCCCTCCGAGAGCAACGGCGACCTGCTTGCCAATGTGCAGGATCCGCTGACGCCGCCGTCGCTGCTGCTCATCGAGCGCGGCGTCGCGAGCCCGATCGTGCTGAAGCAGGCGCCGAAAACATTCAACGCCGACGGCCTCGTGGTCACCCAGCACGAGGCGATCTCGATCGACGGCGAGCGCATTCCCTATGTGCAGACCGGCCCCAGCGGCGAGACCGGCGATGCACCGGTCTATATGAGCGCCTATGGCGGCTTCGGCCTCGCCGTGAAGCCGTACTACAATTCGTCGCTCGGCAAGCTGTGGCTGGAGCGCGGCGGCACCACGGTGCAGGCGAATTTGCGCGGCGGCGGCGAATTCGGTACGCGCTGGCACGATGCGGGGCGATACGCCGGCAAGAAGCTGTCGCACGATGATTTCGCCGCCGTTGCCGCCGATCTCGTCCGCCGCGGCGTGACGACGGCAAAGCGCATCGCCGCGCAGGGCGGATCCAACGGCGGCATCCTCATCACCAACATGCTGGTGCGATACCCCGAACGTTTCGGCGCGCTGTTCTGCACCATCCCGCTGATCGACATGCGCCGCTACACGAAGCTGCTCGCCGGCGCGAGCTGGATCGCGGAATATGGCGATCCCGACAAGCCCGAGGAATGGGACTGGCTGAAGACCTACTCCGCCTATCACAACGTCAAAGCCGGCCAGCCCTATCCGCCGATCCTGATCGCCACCACGCGGCGCGACGACCGTGTCCATCCCGGGCATGCGCGCAAGATGGCGGCAAAGCTCCAGGCCATGGGCTACGAGGCCTGGTTCTACGAGCCTGAAGCGGGCGGCCACGGCTACGGCAAGGACAACAAGGAGCGCGCCGGGTTCGAGGTGATTGGCTTTCGGTTCTTGAAGGACAAGATCGGGTGGAAGGACGGCGAGGGCTGACGACCTCTTGATTGAATCAGTGGGAGCGCAGCAGGCGGTGCACCTCGCCCGCTTGCGGGAGAGGTCGGCGCGAAGCGCCGGGTGAGGGTTCTATCCTCTAGGGGATACCCCATTGCGGAGACACCCTCTCCCCAACCCTCCCCCGCAGGCGAGGGAGGGAGCGCAGCGCCGTCTAGGCTTAGCGCGAAAACACCAGCGTGAGATTGTTCGCTGGCATGTCAATGGTATCGACAAGGCGAAGACCTGCGCCGCGCGCGAGCGCCTCGACATCGGCGATGTCACGCACGCCCCAGTCGGGATTGCCTTCACGCAAGGAGGTGTCGAACACGGCGTTGCTGAGCGCGATGTGCTTGCCGCCGCGCTTGAACGGGCCGTAGAGGAACAGCTTGCCGTCGGTCCGCAAATAGCGGCCGGCGCCGGCGAACAGACCCTCGGCGACGCTCCATGGCGCGATGTGGATGACATTGGCGCAGAACAATGCGGCAAGACTCGACGGTGCCTGCCCGCTTTTCATCTCCGGACACCAGTCCGGATCGGTGAGATCGATCCGCAGCGGCGAGCGGATGTTTTTCAGGCCTGAATGAACACGCCAGGCCTCGATGCTCTTGAGGTGGCGCTGGTTGAGATCGCTGGGCCACCAGATCAGGCCGGGCGTGTGACGGGCGAAGTAGACCACGTGCTGGCCGGTTCCGCTGCCGAGCTCGACCACGTTGCCGGTGCAGCCGGCGAGATGCTTCTCCAGCGCCGCCCAGAGCGGCTCGTGATTGCGATGAAATGCCGGTGCATCGAGCCGACCATCCGACTCGACCCGACCGCCATCCCTGCCGAATTCGACGACATATTCAGCCAAGTGAGGTCCCCTTGAAAAAACGAGAACGCGATGAAAACAGGTTGAGCGCCCAAACGCTCGGGAAACAGCCGGCCCGCGCCACAGCCCTTAACTCTCGGGCCAAATCGGCTGAACAAATAATCTCATTAGTTGCAATGGGGAAGATATTAACTTCATTTTGTCGCGTGCATAGTCTTGATTGTCAGGCGGTGCCCTTTGTGCTTTGGAAACGCTTCTATTTCGCGATCGAGACCATCGATATAACGCCTCGGAATAACGCCGTGACCGCCTTTTCCCGGACGCCCGTTCTGTTCATCTTGCTGGCCATTGCCGCCGGCCTCGCCAGCCCGGCGTGGGCGCAGTCCGCTGTGGCCGACGGCCAGAAACTCGCTTTCGACCGCGGCAAGGGCAATTGCCTGACCTGCCACGTGATCAAGGGGGGCGACCTGCCGGGAACGATCGGGCCGGAACTGAAGGACCTCAAGGCCAAGTACCCCGATCGCAACGAGCTGGCCGCGATCATCTTCGACGAGACCAAGCGCAATCCGCAGACCATGATGCCGCCGTTCGGCCGGAACCGGATTTTGACCGAACAGGAGATCAGCGCGATCGTTGATTTCCTGCAGACCCTGTGACTTCAGGCACGCCACGAGATTTGGTTGGGAGACCCGAGATGACCACACTCACCGGCCCAAGCGCGACGCGGCGCCTGATCCTTCAGGGCGCAGCCTCGGTCGCGCTGCTCGGCCTCGGCAATCTGCCGTTCGGCGCCGCGCCCGCGCGCGCTGCGGCCAACGACAAATATCCCGAAGAGGCCTTCAAGCAGAAGAGCGAGGCGGACGCCATCAAGGCGCTGTACGGCAAAACCGCCGAGCCGTCCGACAAGGTCAAGCTGGACGCCCCCGAGATCGCCGAGAACGGCGGCGTGGTGCCGATCTCGGTGGCGACGACGCTCGACAAGGTCACCTCGATCTCGTTCTTCGTGGCCGAGAATCCCAGCGCGCTGGCCGCGTCCTACAGGATTCCCGAAGGCACGATCCCTGCTGTCGCCAACCGGCTGAAGATGGCCAAGACCACCAACGTCGTTGCGATCGTGGAGGCCGACGGCAAGCTCTACAGCGCGACCAAAGAGGTCAAGGTCACCGTCGGCGGCTGCGGCGGCTAAGCGAGGAAGATCGAGATGGCATCCAGCATTCGCGTCCGCGCCACCGCCAACGGCGACATCACCGAGGTGCAGGCGCTGATTCAGCACCCCATGGATACCGGCTTCGTCAAGGACGCCAAGGGCGAGCTGATCCCGGCGCATTACATCCAGCAGCTGAAATTCGAATGTAACGGCAAGGACGTCTTCGTTGCCGATTGGGGCACCGCGATCTCGAAGGACCCCTATGTCAAGTTCAGCTTCAAGGGGGCCAAGAAGGGCGACGATCTCAAGGTCTCCTGGACGGATAACAAGGGTGCGTCGGACACGACCACCGCGAAGATTTCGTGATGAAGGCCCGCACCTCCATCCTGCTTGGTTCGTTGAGCGCCGCGCTCGTCGCGTTGGCCCTCACCTCTCCGCGCGTGGTGGCGGCCGACAAGGTCGATCCCGTCGCCGATGCCAAGGCGTTCCAGAACTTCTTCTTCCAGAAGTTTCCGACCGTGAAGCACGAAGATTTCGTCAACGGTCCTTATTCCATGAACAAGGATATGAAGCGGCAGTGGCAGGAGAAGGAGGAATTCCCGCCCTACGAGTTCGCGCTCGACGCCGGCAAGGAAATGTTCGCCACCCCGTTCAAGAACGGCAAGACCTATGCCGACTGCTTCCCGAACGGCGGCATCGGCATCCGCCAGAACTATCCTTATTTCGACGAGAAGGAAGGCAAGGTCGTCACGCTGGAGCTGGCGCTCAACCGCTGCCGCGAGGCCAATGGCGAGGCGCCCTATTCCTACGTCAAGGACGAGATGGCCTCGCTCACCGCCTACATGGCCTTCACCTCGCGCGGCAAGCCGATGGACATCAAGATCCCCGACGATCCTCGCGCGCTTGCGGCATTCGAGAACGGCAAGCGCTATTTCTACACCCGCCGCGGCCAATTGAATTTCTCCTGCGCGAGCTGCCATGTGCAGAGCCCGGGCGAGCGCATCCGCGCCGAGATCCTGGCGCCGGCGCTCGGCATTCTGAACGCGATGCCGATCTACCGCTCCGAATGGAGCGGCATGGGCACGACCAGTCGCCGCTTCGTCACCTGTAACAGCCAGACCCGCGCGGTTCCGCTGGAGCCGCAGGCGGATGAATATCGCGACGTCGAATATTTCCTGTCCTACGTCGCCAACGGCCTGCCGATATCGGGACCGGGAGCGCGGCCATGAAGCGGTCGCTTGCTCTCGCCGTGGTGCTTGCCTTGCCGCTCGCCCTGAGCCTCGCGCCGGCGGCGCGTGCGGCAAACGAGGCGGATTACAAGACGGCCTATGCCGCCGCCGAGGCCTCCTCCAAGGAGGCCGCCGGCATGCGCAACCAGTGGACCGTGACCGTCTCGACGCTGGCCGCCGCGAAGAAGGCGGCCGATGGCGGCGATTACGACCGCGCCGTGGCCGCAGCCAGGGAGGCCGAGGCGCTGGCGAAAGCGTCGATCTTCCAGGCGATTTCCGAAAAAGAAGCCTGGAAGGCGATGGAAATCCGCTAGACTGTTCGCTCCTGCAACAGCCTTGCGACCATGAGAGGGCGCGGAGAATTTCTGGATGGCGATCCGCCGCCGCGATTTCCTGAAGAATGCAGGCCTTGCTGCCGCATCGCTCAGCCTGCCACGGCTTGCGCGCGGTGCTGAGGCCGCGAGCATTTACGACCTCGAACGGTTCGGCAATGCGCGTATCCTTCACCTCACCGACACGCATGCGCAACTCAATCCGGTCTATTTTCGCGAGCCCAGCGTCAATATCGGGATCGGCGAGATGGCAGGACGGCCGCCGCATCTGGTCGGCCGCGCCTTCCTCGACCGTTTCGGCATCAGGCCCGACAGCGCGGACGCCTATGCCTTCAGCTGCTTCGAGTTCGAGAAGTCCGCAGGCCGTTTCGGCAAGCTCGGCGGCTTCGCCCATCTGAAGACGCTGATCGACCGCTTGCGCGGCGATGCCGGCGAAAAACACTCCATGCTCGTTGACGGCGGCGATCTCTGGCAAGGCACGGGACTCGCCAACATCATGCAGGGCCGCGACATGGTCGAGGCCGCAAACCTGCTCGGCATCGAGGCGATGACCGGGCATTGGGAATTCACCTACGGCGAGCAGGCGCTGCGCGACAATCTCGCGCGCTTCAAGGGCGAGTTTCTGGCGCAGAACGTCTTTCTCACGGAGGAAGCCGCATTCAACGACGCCCCCGCCTTCGACAAGGCGACGGGGCGCGTGTTCAAGCCCTCCCTGATCAAGGAGCTCGGCGGCCATCGCGTCGCGATCGTCGGCCAAGCCTTCCCTTACGTGCCGATCGCGCATCCCAAACGGTTCACGCCGGACTGGTCCTTCGGCATCCGCGAGGAGGAACTCCAGAAGCATGTCGACCGCTTGCGCGGCACCGACAAGGTCGATGCGGTCATCCTGCTGTCGCACAACGGCATGGACGTCGATCTCAAGCTTGCAAGCCGCGTCACCGGCATCGACGTCATCCTCGGCGGACATACCCATGATGCGATCCCGCAGCCCATCGCCGTGAAGAATGCGAGCGGCACGACGCTCGTCACCAATGCCGGCTCCAACGGAAAATTTCTTGCCGTGCTCGATCTCGCGCTCGAAAAAGGCAAGGTCGGCGACGTCAAATATCATCTGCTGCCGGTTTATTCCGAGCTGTTGAAACCCGATCCTGGGATGGCCGAACTGATCGGCCGGTTGCGGGCGCCCTTCGCTAACGACTGGTCGGAAAAGATCGCGACGCCCGATCGCCTGCTGTATCGCCGCGACAATTTCGCCGGCCCGGTCGACGAGCTGATCTGCAGCGCGCTGCGCACCGAGCTCGACGCCGAGATCGCGCTGTCGCCGGGCTTCCGCTGGGGCGTCACCGGGCTGTCCGGCCAGGCGCTGACGATGGAGGATTTGCTCGCGGAAACCGCGATCAGCTATCCCGAGACCTATGTGCAGGAGATGACGGGAGCCCAGATCAAGGACGTGCTGGAAGACGTCTGCGACAATCTCTTCAATACCGATCCCTACTACCAGCAGGGCGGCGACATGGTCCGCGCCGGCGGGCTCAGCTACACCTGTACGCCGACGGCGGCGATCGGCAGCCGCATCTCGGAGCTGAAGCTCAATGGCGGCAAGGCGCTCAGTGCCAGCCACCGCTACAAGGTCGCGGGCTGGGCCTCGGTCAACGGCCAGCAAGGCGCGCCGGTGTGGGATGTGGTGGCGAAATATCTGCGGTCCGGCCGGATGTTTCAGGAGCGGCTCGGCTCCGGCGTCACGCTAAAGGGCGTCGAGGGTAATCCGGGCATTGCAGGACAGGGATGATGCGGTCGCAAGCCCTATCCGCGATGCTACTGGCGCTGTTCGCCTGGGCGGCGATGCCGCCGGCGTTTGCGCAACAGGTGCCGCTCCAGGACAAGCCGTTCGCCGAGCACAAGATCGTGCTGCAGCTCTCCGATGGCGATGCCAGGAAGCAAGCTCTGGTGCTCAGCGTCGCCAACAATTTGCTGAAGGCCTACGACCCCGACAAGGTCGCAATCGAGGTGGTGGCGTTCGGTCCCGGCATCGATCTCCTGTTATCAGGCAGCGAGCGCCGCAAGCAGGTCGAGAGCCTGATCGCGCAAGGCGTACGCTTCGACATCTGTCTCAACACCGTCGACACGATCGAGCGAGAAACGGGCAAGCGGCCGGACTTCATCCCCGCCGCCACGCCGGTGCAGGTCGGAGTCGGGCAGATCCTGTTTCTCAGCGAGAACGGGTACACATTGGTGCGGCCCTGAGCCTTTTGTCGGGGCAAAGCGTCGCGGCACAGTCGGTGTCATCGCCCGCGAAGGCGGGCGATCCAGTACTCCGAGACCGCGAGGGATACGGAAAGGGCGCGGCGTACTGGATTCCCCGCCTTCGCGGGGAATGACAGCGGTGGCCAAGTGACGCCCACTCGCCGGTCACAGGAATAAAAATCTTCCAAATTTTCTTGCTTACACAGTGAATTGCTTCTCTTGTGAGCCCGAAATGTAGTAGAATCTCCGGGTAATTCACGCCGGGTCTTGCCATGATCTTCCGTCAGCTCTTCGACAGTGTTTCGGGTACCTACAGCTATCTCCTGGCGAGCCGCCCCGGCGGCGAGGCGCTGATCCTCGATCCCGTCCTCGAGAAGGTCGACCGCTACTGCCAGCTGCTGCGCGAGCTCGATCTCAAGCTGGTCAAGGCCGTGGACACCCATCTCCATGCCGACCACGTCACCGGCCTCGGCGAGCTGCGCGACCGCACCCATTGCATGACGGTGATGGGGGACCAGACCAAGGCCGACGTGGTGGCGATGCGGGTTGCCGACGGCGACAAGGTGACGATCGAGGGCCTGGCGCTCGACGTGATGTACACGCCCGGCCACACCGACGATTCCTATTCCTATTTGATGGGCGACCGCGTCTTCACCGGCGACACGCTGCTGATCCGCGGCACCGGCCGCACCGATTTCCAGAACGGTTCTTCGCGCGCGCAGTATGAGTCTATTTTCAATCGGCTGCTGAAGCTGCCCGACGAGACCATGGTGTTCCCAGCGCATGACTACAAGGGCGACACCGTCTCCACCATCGGCGAGGAGAAGCGCTACAATCCGCGGCTCCAGGTTCGCTCGGTCGACGACTATATCGAGCTGATGGCCAATCTGAAGCTGCCCAACCCGAAGATGATGGACGTCGCGGTGCCCGCCAACATGCATGTCGGCCTGCACCAGGAGGAGCTGGAGAAAGAGGGCCGCGCGCTCCGCGCCGTCGAGGCGATCCGCAGCCTCGGCCGTCCCGATATCCTGCTGGTCGATTTGCGCGAGACCAATGAGCGGATGAAGCACGGCATGCTCGAAGGCGCGTTGCATACGCCCTATCCGTCCGTCGAGGACAGCCTCAAGCCCGGCGGCATGCTGCGCGAGGTCGCGGCCGCCACCGGCCGCCGCGTCGTGTTCTTCTGCGCCTTCGGCGAACGCTCGGCGATGGCCGTCGCCGCCGCCAAGGAGGCCGGGCTCACCAACACCGCCCACATCGCCGGCGGCATCGACGCCTGGAAGAAGGCCGGCGGGCCGGTGGTGCACTGACGACTTGAGATAAGTCAGGAACCGCACATATCTTCCGGATAGGATCGGCCGCAGCATCACCATCCGGGACCAGCCATGGCCAAGATCGGCAAGCCGAGCGCGCCGCCCAAAATTGCGGACGACACGCCAGCAAAAGACAAGGCGAAGAAGCCTCCGCCTCCGCGCGACACCGAAGACGATGATTACGAAGACGGCGACATCGCGACACCAAAGCGAGACCGCTACGGGCCGGATGACGAGCCGTTTTGAGGGCTCGGCTCTTGCCTCGCTCTCAACTGTCGTCCTGGCGAAAGCCAGGACCCATACCGCGTGATCTCTCGATCGTGGATGGTCGCAGTACCGGACCACGAGTTTTCGCCAAACTGCTTCCTGGGGTAATGGGTCCTGGCTTTCGCCAGGACGACGGCGGGGAATCTCCCACCCACACTACCTGCCATGCGCCTGCGTTCATGGACAAATAACCGCTCTGCCCGATAGTTTGCGCGTCTCCAAAGGACGTGAAACGGAACTGCAATGGTCGACGTTCTCGCCGCACCGCAACAAGGCAAGGCGGACAGCGCGCTACGCACGCTGACGGGAATCTCGATCGCGCATTGGGTCAGCCATTTCCATCTGCTGGTCCTGCCGATGCTGTTTCCGTTCCTCAAGAATCAACTCGGCGTCGGCTATGTCGAGCTCGGCTTTGCACTGACCGTGTCGGCCGTGGTCTCGGGGCTGACGCAGGCGCCGACCGGCTATCTCGTCGACCATTTTGGTGCGCGAAGAATCCTGCTGGGCGGCCTCACGCTTGGCGGCCTCGCGCTGATCCTGCTCGGCCTGCACCTCAGCTATGCCTCGCTGATCGCCTGCGCCGTGCTGCTCGGGCTCGCCAACAGCGTCTACCATCCCGCCGATTACGCCATTCTCGCCGAGCACATGGACGAAGCGCGGATGGGCCGTGCTTTCTCGATCCATACCTTTGCCGGCTATTTCGGCGGCGCGGTGGCGCCGGCGATCGTCGCCGCGCTGGTCACCGTATCTGGCGGTGCCGGCGCGCTGATCGCATCGGGGGCGATCGGTGTTCTGGTCGCGCTGCTGCTGGTGACGATGAACATTCCCGATGCCGGCGCGCACAAGACGAAGCCGGGCACCGAGAACGCACCAAAACAAGCCGTGATCACGCCGGCGCTGATCACGCTGACGGCGCTGTTCATGCTGCTCAGCCTGTCGGTCGCCGGCATCAACAATTTCGGCGTGGTGGCGCTGATGAGTGGCTACGGCGTGACCTATTCCGCGGCCAATGTCGCGCTCACCGCGTTCCTCGGTGCAAGCGCCGCCGGCGTGCTCGCGGGCGGCTTTCTCGCCGACCATACCGAGCGCCACGGCTATGTCGCCGCCGCCTGCTTTGCCGCGAACGCGGCGATCGTGCTGCTGATCGCGCTGGTCACGCTCCCGGGCTGGGCGCTGACCGCCACGATGGCGGCCGCGGGTTTCCTCTCCGGCGTGATCGCGCCCTCGCGCGACATGCTGGTGCGCAATGCAGCACCTCCCGGTGCTGCGGGGCGCGCCTTCGGCATCGTCTCCACCGGCTTCAATCTGGGCGGCATCGTCAGCCCGCTGCTGTTCGGCTGGATCATGGACCAGAGCGCGCCGCATTGGGTGTTCGGGGCGTCCGTGATCTTCATGGTCGCGACCGTGGTGCTGTCGCCGTTCACGGAGCGGAAGCGGCCAATCGCTGCTTGAGCAACAAGCTCAATTGTCGCCCCGGCCTTGCGCGCAATTGCGCACAGGGGCGGGGATGACGTTGTGATTGGGTTGACCGAAGTGGCCCCTTACGTCGGCGATACCGCGCCCTTCAGCGCGCTGGCCTGCGGCGCGGCGGTGCCGGTCAGCCTGGCGCGCTCGGTGTTCGGCCACAGCAACAACAGGCCAACCACACCGGAGCCGACCATCACCACCGCATTGATGGTGAAGCCGGTCATGTAGCCGTCCAGCATGCTGCCGGCGCGCTGGATCACGGTGCCCATCACGGCGGGCGCGATGATGCCCGAGAGCGTATAGAGCGCGCCGTAGATCGCGAGGATCGCGCCGCGCTGCGACGTCGGCGTGAACTCGCCGAGCATCGGCGGGCAGACCACGTAGATCGCTCCGCACAAGCCCGTTCCAACCACAAGCAAGGTGAGCTGAAAGCCCGCGCCCTGAACATGCGGCATCGCGGCCAGGATCAGGCCACCGATGACCAGCGGCACGGAGCCGAGCACGCCGCGTGCGACGCGGGTGGTCGAGCCGCGGGCCATCATCAGTTGCGAGATCCAGCCGGTCAGGATCACAATGGTGGCGCCGAACACCCAGGGCAGGGTCGAGATCCAGCCGGCCTGGCTCTGCGAGAAGCCGAGGCCCTTGATGATGAACGGCGTGAACCAGGTCAGCCCGAGCGACAGCGCCCAGTAAGCACCGAAGGTCGCCGCGACGCAGCCGAGGAAGGTGCGCGAGGTGAGCAGCTGAAGGTAGGGAATCTTCGTCTCGGCCGCAGCCTGAGCCTGTGTGTCCTCCAGCGGGCCTTCCTTGCCGAATGCGAGCCAGGCGCAAACCCAGATCAGGCCGACGACGCCGAGCGCGCCGAACGCATAGTGCCATGAATGATTGACGATGATCCAGTTCAGCGCCGGCACAGCGAGGATGACGCCGAAGGCCGAGCCCTGCGACAGGATCGCGGTCGGCAGCGTCCGCTTCTCGTCGGGAAACCATTTGTAGATCGCATGCGCAGCGACCGAGAAGGCCGGGCCTTCGCCGGCGCCGAGCACGATGCGGCAGATCAGGAGCGTGGTGAAGGAGACGGTGCCGACCATCGGAAACTGCGCGAGCGCCCAGACCACCGCGAGCGCGAGCAGCACCCAGCGCGTCGGCACCTTGTTGACGATGAAGCCGACCACGATCGCAGAGATCGAGAACAGGAAGAAGAACGACGAGCCGAGCAGACCGAACTGCTCGGGCTCGAGCTTCAGCTCAGTCATGATCGGAACGCCCGCGAGACCGACGACGATCTTGTCGGCGAAGTTCACCAGCATGAAAAGAAACAGCAGAAATGTAACGGTCCAGGCGCCCTTAGGCGTTCCAGTCGTCTTGCCCGCCACCTCGGGCGTTCCCTGAGCGCTCATCATTCTCCCCGTCGTCCGTTTTTGGCACTTTTTTGATGTAGTCCTCTTAGGAGCTAACAACGGCTTCAAGACCAACGCAACCCGGCATTTCCGCAGCAGGTGTGCTACGCAGCAATTCCAGTAATTCCGTCCGGCGCCATTCATCGTGCTGAGCATCCGAAACCTCTCCAAGACGTTCTCTTCGGCCGGTGAGCCGGTCCATGTGCTGCGCGGCGTCGATCTCGACCTCAAGGCCGGCGAACGCGTCGCACTGACCGGCGAGTCCGGCAGCGGCAAGAGCACGCTGTTGCACCTGATCGCAGGGCTCGATGCCGCCGATAGCGGCACGATCCGACTGGAAGATACCGAGGTCACCAAATTGTCCGATGCGGGACGCGCCGGCCTGCGGCGCGACCGGATCGGCCTGGTGTTTCAACAATACAATTTGATCCCGAGTCTGTCGGTCGGAGACAATCTGGTGTTTCAGGCGCGGATCGCCGGCCGGTACGACGCAGCTTGGTATAAAGAGCTGATCGAGCGTCTCGGGCTTGGCGGCCTGCTCAAGCGTTATCCAGAACAATTATCAGGCGGACAGCAGCAACGCGTCGCGATCGGCCGGGCGCTGGCGACAAAGCCGTCGTTGCTGCTGGCGGACGAGCCGACCGGCAATCTCGACGAGGCCACCGCCGAGGACGTGCTTGCCCTGACGCGCGACCTCGTCACGCGCACCGGCTGCGGCTTTCTGATGGTGACGCACAGCCTGCATCTGGCCGCGACACTCGATCGCCACGTCAATCTGCATGCCGGGCGGATCGCATGAGGCGCGCGCTCTGGGTCCTCGCCGTGCTGCTCAGCCATTGGCGGCGCCACAAGATGCAGTTCGCGACGCTCCTGATCGGGCTGATCGCGGCGACCGCGCTGTGGAGCGGCGTGCAGGCGATCAACCAGCAGGCCCGCAACGCCTATGACCGCGCCGCGGCAACCTTCGGCGGCGCGCGCACGCCGATGCTGGTCGCGCCTGACGCCGCGACTTTTCCGCAGGAGCTGTTCGTCAAGCTCCGCCGCGCCGGCTGGCCGGTCTCACCGATGCTGGAGGGACGCATCCAGGTCAACGGGCGCTCGGTCCGGCTGCTCGGCATCGAGCCGGTGACGCTGCCGGTCGATGTCGGCAATGCACCGCGCCTAGGCGCCGCCGATCTGAGCAACTTCATCGCGCCGCCGGGCCAGACGCTGGTGGCACGGGAGACGCTGAACGATTTGCAGGAGCAGGAGGGCGCGGCACCAGCGATCAGCAGCGGCGCAAAACTGCCGCCACTGCGCGTGCTGCCGCAGCTTGTGCCCGACGTGCTGGTGGTCGATATCGGCGTGGCGCAGCGGCTGCTGAACAAGCCGGAGCAAATCTCGCGACTTCTGATCGGCAAGCCCAGGGGCAAGCCCGCGCCATTGGCGAGCGTCGTCGGCGACCGCTTGCAGCGGGTCGAGCCCAATGCGGAGACCGAGCTGGAGCGCCTCACCGACAGCTTTCACCTCAATCTCACTGCGTTTGGCCTGCTGTCGTTCTTCGTCGGTCTTTTCATCGTCAATTCTGCCGTCGGTCTCGCCTTCGAGCAGCGGCTGCCGATGCTGCGCACGCTGCGGGCCTGCGGTGCCTCGGCGCGACTGGTCAACACCGTGCTGGTGGTCGAACTCGTGGCGTTGTCGCTGGTCGCAGGCCTGATCGGGCTTGCCTGCGGCTATTTCATTGCGGCTGCGCTCTTGCCCGACGTCGCGGCGTCCCTGCGGGGACTCTATGGCGCGCAAATCCCGGGGCAGCTCAGCTTGCGACCCGAATGGTGGCTCGCCGGGATCGGCATCAGCATTGCCGGCGCGCTGGTGGCCGCGGCGACCAGCCTGATCAAGGCTGTCAGGATGCCGGTGCTGGCGACCGCGCAGCCGCGCGCCTGGCAACAGCGGCAGCGCCGTTGGCTGATCCTGCAAAGCGGGGCTGCCTGCGCCGTGTTCGCGGTCGCGCTGTTGCTGCTCCAGTACGGGCAATCGTTGATCGCGGGCTTTGGCGTGCTGGCAGCGCTGATGCTGGGCGCCGCGTTGATCCTGCCGGCCTTCCTCGACATCATCCTGCGGACCGGGCAGCGTTTCGCGCGACAGCCGCTCGCCCTGTGGTTCTGGGCGGATAGCCGGCAGCAGCTCTCGGGATTGTCGCTGGCGCTGATGGCGCTGCTGCTCGCGCTCGCCGTCAATGTCGGGGTATCCACCATGGTGGAAACGTTCAGCCGCACTTTTGTCGGCTGGCTCGACGGGCGGCTCGCAGCCGACGTCTACATCAGCGCCTCCGACAATGCGAAAGGCGTCGCGATCCGCAATTGGCTGAAGGAGCGCAGCGATGTCCAGGCGATCCTGTCGGGCGGACGCGCCGAGGCGCAGGTTCAGGGGCAGCCGGTGGAACTGCTCGGCCTGCCCGATCATGCACTCTATCGCGAGCGCTGGCCGCTGCTCGAAGCCGCGCCCCGTGCCTGGACACAACTCATACCCGGCAATGCCGCGTTCATCAGCGAGCAGCTGAGCCGCCGCCTCAACGTCCGCGTCGGCGACGTCATCGACGTGCCGGCGCCGGGCGGGACCTGGCAGCTCGACATCGTCGGCATCTATGCCGACTACGGCAACCCCAAGGGCCAGCTTGCGGTGAATGTCGCGGCGCTGATCCGGCAGTTTCCGCAGACGCCGCAGACGCGCATCGGCCTGATTGTCGCGAAGGAGAATATCCCCGGCCTGATCATGGCGCTGCAGAAGCAGTTTGCGCTCGACGATCGCAGCGTCGCCGATCAGGCGACGGTGAAAGCGGAGTCGATCCGGATCTTCAACCGCACCTTTGCGGTGACGTCGGCGCTGAATGCGTTCACGCTCGGCGTCGCTGGGATCGCGCTGCTGACCAGCCTTCTCACGCTGGCGAATTCGCGCCTGCCGCAGCTTGCGCCGCTCTGGGCAATCGGCATCACGCGGCCCCGCCTTGCCGCGATCGAACTGACCAAGACGCTGTCGGTCGCGCTGTTCACGTCACTCCTGGCCGTGCCGCTCGGGCTGTTGGTGGCGTGGTGCCTGATCGCGATCGTCAATGTAAAAGCGTTCGGCTGGCGGCTGCCGTTCCATGTGTTTCCGTTGCAATTGGTCGAGCTGGTCGCGGTCGCGCTGTTCGCCTCGTTGCTTGCCGCGCTGCTGCCAATGATACGGCTGGCGCGGATGCAGCCGGCGAGCCTCGTCAAGGTGTTTGCCAATGAGCGCTGACAGCATCTCGCGACGCACCTTCGCCGGCGGCATCGCCGCGCTGGTGGCGACCCGCCGTGCGGGCGCGCAGGGCTATGCCGGGCTCGGTGAAACCGCCGACGGCTTTGCGAAGGTCGAGCCGGGAAAGACGTTCTCCTTCCCCGCCGATCACGGCCCGCATCCGGAGTTTCGCATCGAGTGGTGGTATCTCACGGCGAATCTCGTCGACAGCAGCGGCGCGGCTTGCGGCCTGCAATGGACGCTGTTTCGCCAGGCGACGCAGCCGGGACCGCAGGGCGAGGGCTGGGCCAACCAGCAGGTGTGGATGGCGCATGCGGCGGTGACGCGGGCCGACACCCACCGCTTCAGCGAGCTGTTTTCACGCGGCGGCGTGGGACAGGCCGGCGTCACGGCGAAACCGTTCTCAGCCTGGATCGACGATTGGGCGATGAACGGATCCGAGCGCACCGAAGATCGCGCTTTGGCGCCGCTGACGCTGAAGGCCTCGGGCGCCGACTTCAGTTACGCGCTGACGCTCGAGGCCGATCGTCCCGTGGTGCTGCAGGGCGATCGCGGCTACAGCCGCAAGTCGGAGCGCGGACAGGCCTCCTACTATTACAGCCAGCCGTTCTATCGCGCCCGCGGCACGCTCACCATCGATGATAGGCCGGTCGATGTTTCCGGCCAGGCCTGGATGGACCGCGAATGGAGCAGCCAGCCGCTCGACACCGACCAGACCGGCTGGGACTGGCTGTCGCTGCATCTCGCGTCCGGCGACAAGCTGATGCTATACCGGCTGCGGCAGAAGGACGGCATGGACTATCCATTCGGCAACTGGATCAGCGCCACAGGCGACACGCAGATGATCGTGGGTGCCGATATCCGGATGATTCCGAAAGCGACGGCTGAGGTGGCCGGGCGCAAGCTGCCGGTGGAGTGGCAGATCGCGATCCCCTCGCGGTCGTTCTCGATCCAGTGCAAGCCGCTCAATCCAAAGGCGTGGATGGGGACCGGTTTTTCCTATTGGGAAGGGCCGATCAGCTTTACCGGCACGCATGACGGCGTTGGCTATCTCGAGCTGACCGGGTATTGAAGCGCAGCGTCCTCCAAGGAATCCGTTATGTATCACCTCACTGCCCTCGTCACGCTGCTGACGATCCTGTTCTACTTCTTCATCACCATCAACGTGTCGCGCTCGCGCACCAAAACCGGCGTCAAGGCGCCGGCGATGGCGGGCCATCCGGATTTCGAGCGCGCGTTCCGGATCCAGATGAACACGCTGGAATGGATGCCGATCTTCCTGCCGTCGCTCTGGCTGTTCGCTATCTATATCAGCGATTCCGGCGCGGCGGCGATCGGCGCGCTCTGGATCGTCGGCCGCATCGTCTACTTCATCGGCTATTCGAAGGCCGCAGCAAAACGCGGCCCGGGATTTTTTATTCAGGGTATCGCGGCCATTGCGCTGTGGGCCGGGGCGCTGGGAGCGGCGGTGCTGCGGCTGGTGTGAGGTAGCCGACATGCGTCCACTTGCCCCGCCGTCGTCCTGGCGAAGGTCAGGACCCATAGCCGCAGGGCGCAGCTATGGGCACGATGGTGGCGACAGCTTGTTTCAACAAGTCGCTATCGGGGTAATGGGTCCTGGCTTTCGCCAGGACGACATCGCGCTTTTTAAGCCGCCGTCATCCTATTTCGTCAGCGGACAGCCGCTCTCCTTGGCCGTGAAGAACGCCTTCTCGCCGGGAACGACCGCGAGCTGCTTGTAATAGTCCCAGGGCTTCTTCGATTCCGAGGGCTTCTTGACCTCGAACAGATACATGTCGTGGACCATGCGGCCGTTCTCGAGCACCTTGCCACCTTGCGCGAAATCGTCGTCGACCGGCAGCTCCTTCAGCTTCTTGGCGACTGCATCCGGATCCTTGCTGCCGGCGGCCTTGACCGCCTTGAGATAGCTCAGCGTTGCCGAATAGGTGCCGGCCTGGATCATGTTCGGCATCCGGCCGGTGCGCTTGAGAAAGCGTTCGCCGAGATGGCGGGTGCGGTCGTTGATGTCCCAGTAATAGCCCTCGGTCAGCACCAGGCCTTGCGCGGCCTGCAAGCCGAGGCCGTTCACTTCGGCGAGCGTCATCAAGAGGCCCGCGAGCTTCTGGCCACCGGAGACGATGCCGAACTCGGACGCCTGCTTGATCGAGTTGGTGGTGTCGAGGCCGGCATTGGCAAGGCCGACGATCTTCGCCTTCGAGCTCTGCGCCTGGAGCAGGAAGGAGGAGAAGTCCGAGGAGTTGAGCGGCACGCGCACCGAACCGAGCACCTTGCCGCCATTGGCGGCGACGATCTCGCTGGTGTCCTTCTCCAGTGCGTAGCCGAAGGCGTAGTCCGCGGTGAGGAAGAACCAGGTGTCGCCGCCGGCCTTGGTCAGCGAGCCGCCGGTGCCGACACCGAGCGCGCGGGTGTCATAGGCCCAGTGGAAACCGTAGGGCTGGCAGGCATCGCCGGTGAGGCGCGAGGTCGCAGCGCCGACGACGATGTCGATCTTCTTCTTTTCCTTCGAGAGCTCGTGGATCGCGAGCGCGACCGATGAGGTCGTCAGCTCCGTGATCATGTCGACGTTCTCGACGTCGTACCAGCGCCGCGCGATCGAGGTCGCGAGATCCGGCTTGTTCTGATGGTCGGCGGTGACGAGCTCGATCTTCTGGCCGAGCACCTCGCCGCCGAAATCCTCGATCGCCATCCTGGCGGCTTCGACCGACCATTTGCCGCCGTAATCGGCGTAGACGCCGGACTGGTCGTTGAGGATGCCGATCTTGACGCCTTGGGCGGAGGCCGGCGCGGCCAGCAGCAAAGCCGAAATTGCGACAGCGGCCAAAAGGGCTGATTTCATGTGTTAGCTCCCAGCAGTTTTCTGTTTTGAAATCGCGCGGATACTAGTGAAGAACCCCGCGCCTGCCCATCCATTTCGGCCTAGGCCGTTAGTATGGGCGCGGCCATTTTTGATGAATTGCCGTCGTCCTGGACAAGCGAGCGGAGCGAGCGCTGATCCAGGACCCATTACCCCAGGGAGCAGTTTGGCGAAGTCTCGGAGTGAGCAGCTCGCACAGCAACCACTCCCTGGGGGTAATGGGTCCTGGCTTTCGCCAGGACGACATGGAGAGGAATTAAGCCAGCGCCTTCGGCTTGCCCTCGTTCTTCCCCTCGGCCAGGTTCCGCACCACGACGTAGAAGATCGGCGTGAACAACAGCCCGAACAAGGTGACGCCGATCATGCCGAAGAACACGGCGACGCCGACGGCCTGCCGCATCTCCGAGCCGGAGCCGGACGAGATCACCAGCGGCAGCACGCCGAGGATGAAAGCGAAGGACGTCATCAGGATCGGCCGCAAGCGCAGGCGGCAGGCGTCGATCACGGCCTCCAGCCGCGGCTTGCCTTCATTCTCGATGTCGCGGGCGAACTCCACGATCAGGATCGCGTTCTTCGCCGCCAAGCCCACCAGCACGACAAAGCCGATCTGGGTGAGGATGTTGACGTCCTGCCCCATGATGCGCACGCCGATGGTGGCGGCCAGCAGGCACATCGGCACGATCAGGATCACCGCGAACGGCAAGGTCCAGCTGCCATATTGCGCGGCGAGCACGAGATAGACGAACAGCACGCAGATCGGGAACACCAGCAGTCCCGCATTGCCGCCGGTGATCTGCTGATAGGACAGATCGGTCCATTCGAAGGTAAAGCCGCTCGGCAAGGTGTCGTCGGCGAGCTTCTTGATCGCGTTGAGCGCAGTGGTCGAGCTGGTACCCGGGGCTGGCTCGCCCTGGAGCTCGGATGCTGCATAGAGATTGTAGCGCGCGACGCGGTCAGGGCCGGAAACATCCTTGAAGTCGACCACGCTGCCGAGCATGACCATGTCCCCGGAGGCGTTGCGCGTCCGCAGCCGCGCAAGATCGCTCGGCTCTTTCCGGAACGGGAAGTCGGCCTGTGCGGTGACGTGGTAGGTGCGGCCGAACAGGTTGAAGTCGTTGACATAGGTCGATCCGAAATAGGTCTGGATCGTGTCGTTGATGTTGGCGATGGGAACGCCGAGCTTCTGCGCTTTGGTGCGGTCGATGTCGACGAAGAGCTGCGGCGTGTTGGCCGAGAACGGCGAGAACACCGTGGGAGCGAGCAGCGACGGCGATTTGCGCGCCGCGGCGACCAGCTCGTCGGTGGCCGCGGCGAGCAGCTCCGGCCCGCGTCCCTGGCGGTCCTGGATGCGGATGGTGAAGCCGCCGCCGGTGCCGATGCCGGGCACGGCCGGCGGCGGAATGACAATGATGAACGCGCCCTGGATTGCAGCGAGCCGCTTGCGCAGCTCGGCCGTGATGGCGTTCGCAGTCAGCCCCTTTTTGATCCGCGCCTCTGGCTCGTCGAAAACAGGGAACAGCGCCGCTGCATTGCCTGCCTGCGTGCGCGTCGCGCCGGAGAAGCCGGCGAAAGCGGCAACGCGGATGATACCCGGCGTATCCAGCGAGATCCGCTCGATCTCGCGCACGACCTCGGTGGTGCGTGCCAGCGACGCCGCGCCCGGCAATTGCACGGAGATGATGACGTAGCCGCGGTCCTGCGCCGGAATGAAGCCTTGCGACGTGGTCCCGATCAGCCAGCCGGCGCTGCCGATCAGCACGACGTAGATCAGGATCATCACCGCCGAATGCCGGATCACGAAATTGGCGAGGCCGGCGTAGCCATGCGCGAGACGGTCGAACACGCGGTTAAACACGCCCGTGAAAGCGTTCCAGCCGCGTGCGAGAAAATTCCAGCGCGCCGGCGGCCGCTTCTCCTCGTGCGGAACGAGAAGAAGCGAGGCCAGCGCCGGCGACAGCGTCAATGAGCAGAAGCAGGAGATTGCGGTTGCGACCGCAATGGTGACGGCGAATTGCTGGAAGAACTGACCGGAAATTCCGCCCAGAAACGCCGTCGGGACGAATACCGCGCAGAGCACCAGCGCGATCGACACCAATGCGCCGCCGACCTCCTCCATGGTCTTCAGCGCGGCGTCGCGCCGGCTCATGCCGTGCTCGAGATGCCGCTCCACATTCTCGACCACCACGATGGCGTCGTCGACCACGATACCGACGGCGAGAACGAGACCGAACAGCGTGAGATTGTTGATGGAGAAGCCGAGCGCCGCCATCACCGCGAAGGTGCCGACCAGCGACACCGGGATCGCGATGATCGGGATGATCGCGGGCCGCCATCCTTGCAGGAACACCAGAACCACGATGACCACGAGCAACATGGCCTCGTAGATGGTCTTGATCAGCTCATGGACGGACTGCGCGATGAACTCGGTCGGGTTGTAGCCGATATTGAAGTCGAGGCCTTTCGGGAAGGTCTCCTTCAGCTTCGCCATCGTGTCCGAAATGTTCTTCGCGGTCGCGAGCGCATTCGATCCCGGCCGCTGCGTCACCAGCATCGCGACCGCCGATTTGCGCAGCAGGAAGCTGTTGGTGGAGTACGCGAGAGCACCGAGCTCGATACGGGCGACGTCGCGCAGGCGTACCGTGCGGCCGTCGGAGCCGGCCTTGATCAGGATGTCCTCGAACTGCTTCTGGTCTTTCAAACGCCCTGTGAAGGTGAGGTTCGGCTGGAAGGCGCGGTCGGCGATCGGCGGTTCGGCGATCTGGCCGCCCGCGATCTGCACGTTCTGCGCGCGGATCGCGGCGAGCACTTCGGCCGAAGTCAGGCCGAGATTGGCGATCCGGTCAGGATCGAGCCAAAGCCGCATCGAATAATCGCGCGCGCCGAAAATCTGGATGTCGCCGACACCGTCGATCCGCAGCAGCTGGTCGCGAACCTGGAGCAGCGCATAGTTGGAAATGTAGAGCTGGTCGAACGTGTCGTCGGGCGACAGCATGAACACGACCATCAGGATGTCGGGCGAGTTCTTGCGGGTGACGACGCCGTTGCGCTGCACTTCGTCCGGAAGTTGCGGCTGCGCGATCGCGACGCGGTTCTGCACCAGCACCTGGGCCTTGTCGAGGTCGGTGCCGAGCTTGAAAGTGACGGTGATGGTGAGCTGGCCGTTCGAGGTCGCCTGGCTGTAGAGATACAGCATGTCCTCGACGCCGTTGATCTGCTGCTCGATCGGAGCGGCAACGGTGTCGGACACGGTCTGCGCGGAGGCGCCGGGATATTGCGTAGTGACCACGACGGTCGGCGGCACCACTTGCGGATATTCGGAGACCGGCAGCGTGGTGTAGGCGAGCGCGCCGACGATCAGCAGCACGATCGACAGCACCATGGCCAGGATGGGCTGGTTGATGGAGAGACGGCCAAGATTCATGATTTGCCACCGGCGGGCGCTGGTGCCGTCTGCGGAGCGACCTTGGCACCGACGCGGGCGCGCTGGATGCCGTTGACGATGACGCGGTCGTCCGCCTTCAATCCCTCGCGGATCACGCGCAGGCCCTCGTCGAGCGGCCCGAGCGTCACGGGACGCGCCTCGACGGTGTCGTCCGGCTTGACCACGAACACGATCTTGCGGGACTGGTCGGTTGCGACCGCGACGTCGGGGATCAGCAGCGCCTCATAGGGCGCGCTGCCGATCAGTCTGATGCGCCCGAACTGACCGGGCAGGATCGAAAGATCGGTGTTCTTGACCACGGCGCGGCTGCGTAGCGTGCCGGTGGAGACGTCGAGGCGGTTGTCGAGGAAGTTGATGGTACCCTCATGCGACGGCTTGCTCTCGCCGGCCAGCGTCACCTGCACCGGGTTCGCCGTGTCGCGCGAGCTCGGGCGCTTACCTTCGAACCACAGCTTGCTGTATTTGATGAAGGTTGCCTCATCCATGTCGAAATAGACGTAGATCGGATCGAGCGCGACGATCGAGGTGAGCAGCGTCGAGGAGCCGGTATCGCTGCCTTGCACCAGATTGCCGGGGCTGACGAGATGGCGGCTGACGCGGCCGGTGAGCGGCGCGGTCACATGGGTGAATTCGATGTTGAGCCGCGCGGCCTTCAGCGCGCCAGCGGCCTGCGTCTCCGCGGCGTGCGCGGCCTGTAAGGCCTGGCGTCGCTGGTCGACGGCCTGCTCGGAGACCGCGCTGGTCTGCACCAAATTGAGGCCGCGGTCGAGCTCGCGCTTGGCAAGCTCCACCTTGGCGCGCGCATCGGAGAGCTGGCCGTCTGCCTGCTCGGCCACCGCCTCGAATGGACGCGGGTCGATGACGTAGAGCAGATCGCCCTGATGCACGATGGCGCCGTCCTGGAATTCGACGGAGTTGACGAAGCCGCCGACGCGCGGGCGGACCTGCACCTCCTCGACCGCCTCGAAGCGGCCGGTGAATTCGTCCCAATCGGTGACGGTGCGCTTGACCGGCTGGGCGACGGTCACCGGCGCCGGCGGGGGAGCACTCGCTTGCGAGGCCGGCTGGCCGCAGCCGGTGAGCGCAAAGGCCGCGGCGAGAAGGCCGACCATGGCGTAAGGCCGAGGCGAAACGAAATCGTGCGTTTTGACAAATTGCTCGCTTCCGTCCGGTCCAGTCATCCCAGGTCCTCGCATAAAAACCGCGGTAATAGCAGGGTACGCCCGTACCCGCGGGCGCCACAAGATGGGTTTCAATCATGAACTCTTCAAGACCAAAGCGCGGGCAATGCTCGGAGGAATGCCCTGGCCGGATGACGGGTTGACAGGGCTTGTTTGCCTCTCCCGGTAAACCGCAAGGCAATCGCATATGGATTTCACGAGGAGCGCGGGCTTGCTCCCCTCTCCCGCTTGCGGGAGGGGCCGACGCGCCCCGGGCGATGCGCAGCATCGTCCCGCGCGCGGCGGGTGAGGGCTCTCACCACGCAGGGACATCCTCCGCAATTCTCGACAATCCCGACGCGGAGACACCCCCACCCCAGCCCTCCCCCGCAAGCGGGAGAGGGGGAGGAGAGAGCGACAGCGTCTTCGCGCATGACGAATGCCGCCAGCGCGGTTAGACTACCCCCACAAAAACAAGACGAATTGTCCGGGGAGGACAGACGTGCATCAGGGACGTGTCGTTTACGGCGCGATCGAGGAAGTCGTGTTCGGCCACCCCGCGGCCGAGGCCGTGGTCGCCCAGATGGACCGGCTGGGGACGCGCCGTGCCTTCCTGATGGTGTCGGGCACGCTGAACCGGCAGACCGACGAAATCGCGAAGATCACACAAGCCCTGGGCACAAATTGCGCGGGCGTCTTCGATGCCATGCCGGCGCACACCCCGCGGGAGGCGGTGATCGCCGCCACCAATGCGGCGCGCGAGGCCGGCGCCGACCTGATCGTCACCGTGGGCGGCGGCTCGATCACCGACGGCGCCAAGGCGGTGCAGCTCTGCCTCGCCAACGGCATCGACGATGTCGACGGCATCGAGCGCATCCGCGTGCACAAGGGCGTCGCGCCGGAAATGACGGCGCCTGTCGTGCGCCAGATCAGCGTGCCGACCACGATCGCCGGCGGCGAGTTCAGCGCGATCGCTGGCGTCACCGACCGCAGCACGCACGTGAAGCAGATGCTGCGCCATCCGCTGACGGTGCCGCGCGCGACCATTCTCGACCCCGCCATCACCGTGCACACGCCGGAATGGCTGTTCCTCTCGACCGGCATCCGCGCCATCGATCATTGCGTCGAGGCGATCTGCTCGCCGGAGACGCATCCCTATGCCGACGCGCAGTCGGTCAAGGGCCTCGCGATGCTCGCCGACGCGCTGCCACGGGTGAAGGCTGACCCTGCTGACCTCGATGCGCGCATGGATGCGCAGATCGGCACCTGGCTGTCGATGGGCGCCCTCGCCGCCGGCGTGCCGATGGGCGCAAGCCACGGCATCGGCTACGTGCTGGGCGCGGCCTTCGACGTGCCGCATGGCTACACCTCCTGCATCATGCTGCCGGCCGTGATGCGCTGGAATGCGCCCGACAATGCCGAGCGCCAGATGATCGTGGCGGCCGCAATGGGCTTTCCGGGTCACAAGGCGGCCGACGTGCTCGATGCCTTCATCCGCTCGCTCGGCATGCCGCGCAGCCTCGCCGATGTACGCGTCACGCCGGAGCATTTCGACGCCATCGCCGAACAGGCGATGCGCACACCCTGGGTGCCGCGCAACCCGCGCAAGATCGACGGTCCCGCGCAGGTGCGCGAAATCCTGCTTCTTGCCGCATGATCTAAAGCCGGAGGACCGATGTATCCAGGTCAGCATGCCCGCCTGCGTCCGCTCCAGCCCGCCTTCATCATGGCGGCGAGCGGCGAGGCCGTCACCTATCGCGAGTTGGAGGCGCGCAGCAATCGTCTGGCGCATCTGTTCCGCAGGCACGGCTTGAAGCGGCTCGACCACTACTCGATCTTCATGGAGAACAATTCGCGCTATCTCGAAGCCTGCGGCGCCGGCGAGCGCTCCGGGCTGTACTACACCTGCATCAACTCCTTCCTGACGCCGGGCGAGCTCGCCTATCTCCTCGTCAACAGCCAGTCGAAGATCCTGATCACGTCGATGGCGAAGCTCGACATCGCACGGGAGGCGATCAAGGCCTGCCCCGATATCAGGCTCTGCGTCGTCGCCGACGGCCCCGGCGAGAGTGACCGTATCGTCGGCCTCGCCGAGGTCACGGCCGATCTGCCGACGACGCCGATTGCAGATGAATGTCTGGGTACCGCGATGCTCTATTCATCGGGCACAACGGGACGGCCGAAAGGCATTTTGCGGCCGCTGCCGGAGGAGCCACCGAAGCACAATCTGCCGCTGTTCGATTTCCTGACCAAGCTTTGGCACTATCGCGAGGGCATGGTCTATCTGTCGCCGGCGCCGCTCTATCACTCCGCGCCGCAGGCCGCGGTCAACCTGACAATCCGGATGGGCGGCACCGCGATCATCATGGAGAATTACGATCCCGAGCGTTACCTCCAGCTCGTCGAGCAATGGGGTATCACTCACACGCAGCTGGTGCCGACGATGTTCTCGCGCATGCTGAAGCTGCCGGAGGAGGTGCGCACGCGCTACGACCTCTCCTCGCTCGAGATCGCGATCCATGCCGCCGCGCCCTGCCCGGCGCTGGTGAAGGACGACATGATCAAATGGTGGGGACCGATCATCCACGAATATTACGGTGCGACCGAAGGCCTTGGCTTCACCGCCTGCGACAGCGCGGAATGGCTGGCCCATCGCGGCACCGTCGGCAAGGTGCTGCTCGGCGACCTCCATATTCTCGACGAAAACATGAAGCCATGCCCGACAGGCACGCCGGGTCAGGTCTGGTTCAAGACGGCCTCACCGTTCGAATATTTCAACGACCCGGAGAAGACCAAGGAAGCGCGCTCGGCCGACGGCAGCATGAGCACGGTTGGCGACGTCGGCTATGTCGATGCCGATCGGTTCCTGTACCTCACCGACCGCGCGACTTTCATGATCATCTCCGGCGGCGTGAACATCTATCCGCAGGAATGCGAAAATCTGCTGATCACCCATCCGAAGGTCGCGGACGCCGCGGTGTTCGGCGTGCCCAATCCCGATCTCGGTGAAGAGGTGAAGGCGGTGGTGCAGCCGATGCCCGGCGTCGTGCCGGACGAGGCGCTCGTCGAAGAGCTGATCGCGTTCTGCGGGGCGTCGCTGTCACGGCAGAAGGTGCCGCGCTCGGTCGATTTCGAGAAGGAGTTGCCGCGGCTGCCGACGGGGAAGCTGTACAAGCGGCTGCTAAGGGACCGGTATTGGGGGAACAAGGCGTCGCGGATTGTGTGAAGTCGCAGCTGTCGTCCTGGCGAAAGCCAGGACCCATACCGCGTGATCTCACAACTGAAGAAGGTAGCAATCCGGAGCGGCCAATCTTCGCCAAACACCTCCCTGGGGTGTTGGGTCCTGGCGTTCGCCAGGACGACGCCGGAGGGACTTCTCACAATTTGTGAGAGAACCGCCCCTGCGCCCGCCGTCATCCGAATTGCCGAGAGGCCCTCCGTCCTTGCCGGTTGCCTCACCGCGCCTGCGTCGCTATCGTCCTGACAAACAGGCCAAAAGGCCGAAAAGACTAAGTCCAGGGAGGACGAGGATGCGGAGCGTACGGGCGCTCGCCGCGACGGCGGCGCTGTCTTTGCTGGCGTTTTCGACGATCGCATCGGCCGGCGAACCAAAGCAGGGCGGGATCCTGCGGATGTATCACCGCGACAGCCCGGCCAATGCGTCCATCCTGGAGGGCGCGACATATTCGATCAACGTGCCCTTCATGGGAGTGTTCAACAATCTCGTCATCTACGACCAGCACATTGCGCAGAATAGCCCTGATACCCTGAGGCCAGAGCTGGCCGAGAGCTGGTCCTGGAGCGGCGACAACAAGAAGCTGACCTTCAAACTGCGCCAGGGCGTCAAGTGGCATGACGGCAAGCCGTTCACGTCGGCCGACGTCAAATGCACCTTCGATCTCCTGATGGGCAAATCGCAACAAAAGCTGCGGCAGAATCCGCGCAAAGCCTGGTACAGCGAGGTTAACGATGTCACGCCGAACGGTGATTTCGAGGTCTCCTTCGATCTGAAGCGGCCGCAGCCTTCGCTGCTGGCGATGCTCGCATCCGGCTATACGCCGATCTATCCCTGTCACGTCTCGCCGGCGGAGATGCGCACCCATCCGGTCGGAACCGGCCCGTTCAGATTCGTCGAGTTCAAGGCCAATGAATCGATCAAGCTGACGCGAAACCCGGACTATTGGAAGAAGGGCCTGCCCTATCTCGACGGCATCGAGTACACGATCATCACGAACCGCTCCACCGCGATCCTCGCCTTCGTCGCCGGCAAGTTCGACATGACCTTCCCGACGCACATCACGATCCCGCTCCTCAAGGACATCAAGTCGCAGGCGCCGAACGCCCTCTGCGTCGTCGAGCCGACCAACGTTTCGACCAACATCATCGTCAATTCGGCGTCCCCGCCGTTCGACAACATCGACATCCGCCGGGCCATGGCGATGGCGCTCGACCGCAAGGCCTTCGTCGACATCCTGTTCGAAGGCCAGGCCGATATCGGTGGCACTATGCTGCCGCCGCCGCAGGGCATCTGGGGCATGCCCAAGGACAAGCTGGAGACCATTCCAGGCTATGGCCCGAACGTGAATGCGAGCCGGGATGAGGCCAGGAAGCTGATGCAGAAGGCGGGCTACGGTCCCGACAAGCACTTGGCGGTGAAGGTCTCGACGCGCAATCTCGCGGAATATCGCGATCCCGCGGTGATCCTGATCGACCAGCTCAAGAGCATCTATATCGACGGCGAGCTCGACGTCGTGGAAACCGCGAACTGGTTCCCGAAGGTTGCACGCAAGGATTACATGCTCGGCCTCAACTTGACCGGCAATTCCGTCGACGATCCTGACCAGTCTTTCTACGAAAACTATTCCTGCGGCTCGGAGCGGAACTACACCAATTATTGCAACAAGGAGATCGAGAAGCTGTTCGACCTGCAATCGCAGGAGATCGACGTCGGCAAGCGCAAGCAACTGGTCTGGGACATCGACAAGAAGCTGCAGGAGGATGTCGCCCGCCCGATCATCTTCCATGCGCGGGCCGGCACCTGCTGGCAGCCTTATGTCAAGGGCGTGACGATCATGTCGAACAGCTCCTATAACGGCTTTCGCTACGAGGACGTCTGGCTCGACAAGTAGCGCGCAAGACTGACGACTAGCGGCTCGACAGGAGGGCGCGGGATGTTTGCCTATCTGGTGCGGCGCCTGTTTCTGATGCTCGTGACCCTGTTCGGGATCTCGGTCGTCATCTTCTTCCTGCTGCGTATCGTTCCCGGGAATATCGTCGACATCCTGTTTGCCGCGGCCGGCTATGTCGATCCCGCCGACAAGGCCAATCTGGAGAAAGAGCTCGGCATCGACCAGCCACTGGTGGTGCAATATTGGCACTGGATCAGCGGTTTTCTGCGCGGCGATTTCGGCTACTCCTATGTCTCGGAGAAGCCGGCGCTTCAGGAAATCCTGCCACGGATTCCGATCACCGCACGGCTCGCCGGCCTGGCGCTGTTGTTCTCGGCGTCGATCGGCATTCCCCTGGGCGTGATCAGCGCGGTGAAACAGGGAACGAGGCTCGATTACGCGTTGCGTGTGGTGAGCCTGAGCGGATTGTCGCTGCCTTCGTTCTGGCTCGGCCTGCTCATCCTCACCGCCTCGGTGGCGATGTTCAACCAGATGCCGATCTTCAACCCGAATCCGGCGACATGGCTGGAAGCCTTCGCGACCTACGCCGTACCCGCCGCCGCCGTCGGCTTCCGCAGCGCGGCACTGACCATGCGGATCACGCGATCCTCGATGCTGGAGGTGTTGCGGCAGGACTATATCCGCACCGCGCGTGCCAAGGGCGCATCGGACGCCGCCGTGAACTATCAGCATGCGCTCAAGAACGCGATTTTGCCCGTCATCACCGTGATCGGCATCGAGGCAGCGTTCCTGATCGGTGGCCTTATCGTGACGGAGACCGTGTTTAACATCCCCGGCGTCGCCCGCTTCCTGGTCGAGGCTATACGCTGGCGCGATTATCCGATCGTGCAGAACCTGGTGATGCTGATTGCCATCGTCGTGGTGAGCGCGAATTTCATCGTCGACATGCTCTACGCCGTGTTCGACCCGCGTATCCGGTACACGGATTAGGAGAGATTGTTGGCTGCGATCGACTATGACGTTGAACTGAGGCGCGCCGGGGCGCACGCGACCGTCGGCTGGCGCCGCGTGCTGTTTTTGGCGCAGCGGCATGTGCTGGGTGCGGCCGGGCTCGTCATCATGACCCTGTTCGTGTTCACCGCGATATTCGCCGAGTTCATCGCGCGTTACGATCCGCTGACGATCGACGCCGCCCGGGCACTGGCGCGTCCAAGCCTGACCCACTGGATGGGCACGGACTCCTTCGGCCGCGATGTCTTCAGCCGCATCATTCATGGCGCGCGGATCTCGCTCACGGTCGGCATCGGTTCGACGGCGCTCGGTGGCTCGATCGGAGTGATCGTGGGCCTCACCTCCGGCTATCTCTCCGGCTGGGTCGATCTCGTATTCCAGCGTGTGTCCGACGTTCTCCAGGCGCTGCCGCTGCTGGTGCTCGCCCTGATCATGACCGCAGCGCTTGGGCCGTCCTTGCCGAACGTCATCATTGCGATCGCCATTCCGCTGATCCCGACCGTCTCGCGCGTCATCCGTGCCAACACGCTGGCGCTGCGCGAGCTGCCATTCATCGAGGCCGCCAAGTCGATCGGCATGAGCGAAGTACGCATTGCGCTCCGCCACGTGCTGCCGAACACGCTGGCGCCGTTGATCGTGCTTGCGACCGCCCAGCTCGGCTCGACCATCCTCACCGAAGCCTCGCTCTCCTTCCTCGGCCTCGGCATTCCCGAGCCTTACCCGTCGTGGGGCCGCATGCTCTCGGAATCCGCCGCCGAATATGTCCGCACGGCGCCCTGGCTGGTGATCTTCCCGGGCATCGCCATCAGTCTCGCGGTGTTCGGCGCCAATCTGTTCGGCGACGCCTTGCGCGACATCCTCGATCCCCGGCAGCGCGGCTGATGGCTGATAAATCCGATCTCGTGCTCGAGGTGAAGAACCTGAAGACGGTGTTCTTCACCAACTCCGGTCTCTTCCAGGCCGTTGACGATGTCTCCTTCACGGTGATGCGCGGCGAAACCCTGGCGATCGTCGGGGAATCCGGCTGTGGCAAGAGCGTCACTGCACTATCGCTGATGCGGCTGGTGCCGGATCCGCCCGGCCGCATCGTCGGCGGCTCCGTCATGCTTGAAGGCACTGATCTTCTGACGCTGGACGAAGCAGAGATGCGGGCTGTTCGAGGCAACCGCATCTCGATGATCTTCCAGGAGCCGATGACCTCGCTCAATCCGGTGATGCGAATCGGCGACCAGATCGTCGAGGCCGTGCGGCTGCACCGGAAGATGTCGAAGCGAGAGGCTCAGGATGTCGCAGTCGAGATGCTGCGCCTGGTGCGCATCCCCGAGCCGGCGCGGCGCGCGCGGGAATATCCGCACCAGCTCTCCGGCGGCATGCGCCAGCGCGCCATGATTGCCATGGCGCTGGCGTGCCGGCCGGCGCTGCTGATCGCGGACGAGCCGACGACCGCGCTCGACGTCACCATCCAGGCGCAGATCCTGGCGCTGATCCTGGAACTCCAGAAGGAGCTCGGCACCGGCCTCGTGCTGATCACGCATGATCTTGGTGTCGTCGCGCAGACCGCACAGCGCGTCATCGTGATGTATGCGGGACGGAAGGTCGAGGAAGCGAGCGTCGAGGCACTGTTCGCCGCGCCAAAGCATCCCTACACGCGCGGATTGATGGCATCGATCCCGACGGTGCCAGCGCCGGGCGTCGCCGCGCCGGCGCGGCTGAACGAAATTCCCGGCACGGTCCCGTCGCTGGTGCGGCTGCCAAAGGGTTGCGCCTTCGCGCCGCGCTGCAAGCTCGCGATCAAGCGCTGTGAAGCCGAATATCCGCCGCTCATCGATTGGGGCGGCGGCCATCTCGCCGCCTGCTGGCGCGCGGCCGAGATTGCGGAGGTCGCATGACCGAGGTGCTGCTCGAAGTCACCGATCTCAAGAAGCACTATCCGGTGCGCGCCGGCGTGTTGCGCCGACAAATCGGCACAGTGCATGCAGTCGACGGCGTCTCGTTTTCGGTTGAGGTGGGCGAGACGCTGGGCCTCGTCGGCGAATCCGGCTGCGGCAAGTCGACAGTGGCGCGCAGCGTGCTGCGGCTGGTCGAACCGACCTCGGGCCAGATCCGGCTCGAGGGCGAAGACATCACCCATCTCTCCAAGTCCGCGCTGCGGCCGCACCGCCGTTCGATGCAGATCGTATTCCAGGATCCGTTCGCCTCGCTCAACCCGCGCATGACCGCAGGCGACATCGTCGGCGAGCCGCTGTTCGTGCACGGGCTCGCGACCGGGAAAGCGCTGGAGGCGCGTACCGCAAACCTGTTCGAGCAGGTTGGCTTGCGGCCCGACCAGATGCGCAACTTCCCGCACCAATTCTCCGGCGGCCAGCGCCAGCGCATCTGCATCGCTCGCGCGCTGGCGCTCGGGCCCCGCCTGATCGTCTGCGACGAGCCGGTCTCCGCGCTCGACGTCTCGATCCAGGCGCAGGTGATCAACCTCCTGATCGATCTGCAACGGCAGCACGGTTTCTCCTATCTTTTCATCGCGCACGACCTCGCCGTGGTCGCCCATATCAGCCACCGCGTCGCCGTGATGTATCTCGGTCGCATCGTCGAGATTGCAGACAAAGACGAGCTGTTCCGCAATCCGCGGCATCCCTACACACAGGCCCTGCTCGCCTCGGTGCCGGTCGCCAACCCCCTCGCCAAAAAGCTCGTGCCGCTGGTCGACGGCGACGTGCCAAGCCCGGTCAATCCGCCGCCGGGATGCGCGTTTCACACCCGCTGCCGGTTTGCGATGGAGCGATGCAGGATAGAGCGGCCGGTGTTGGTGGATGCCGGTGACGGGCACCGGGTGGCGTGCTTGCTCAACGAAGGGACGGGGCGACCAAATGCGACGCCGTAGGGTGGGCAAAGCGAAGCGTGCCCACCATTCAATCGCAATCGCCGCACGATGGTGGGCACGGCGCTGCGCGCCTTTGCCCACCCTACGATAGCTACACTTGCCGCTCTACCCAGCCCCGATCTCGGCGACAATCTTCCCCGTCGTCACCTGCTCGCCCTCGGCGACGTCGATCGCGGCGACGACGCCATCGATGCCGGCCTTGTGGACGTGCTCCATCTTCATCGCTTCCAACGTGAGCACCGGCTGACCGGCGGTGACGCGGTCGCCCGGCTTGACCAGGACGGCAACGACGCGGCCGTTCATGGCGGCACGGACCTTGCCGTCGCCGCCGTTGCTTGCGGCCGCCTTTGGCGCGGCGAGCGTGAGATCGGCGGCAGCGACCGGGATCCCGCGGCGCTGGACGTACAGCCGGTCGCCGTCGCGCAGGAATTTCGCGCTGTCCGTCACGCCGTCATGGCGGAAGCGGATCACGTCGAAATCGAGCTGGTCGATCTCGAACTTGTCCTGCCGGCCGTCGCTGCCAACAATGTAGCTGCCATCGCGTTCGCGCCAGAGTTCGAGCTCATACCCATGGCCTGCGATCTCGATCTTCGCCGGTAGCGGGAACGTTGCCGCGAGGCTCCGTCCGCGGCGCCACGCCGGTGCCTGCGGGTTCGTGACGTAGAGCAGCAGGCCGGCCAAAGCGATATCGAATGCGGCGTCCGCGCGCGGCGCCAGCAACTCGTCGCGGTGCGCGCCAATGAACGCCGTGGTCGCCTCGCCTTTGGCGAAGCCGGAATGACGCAGGCATGCCATCAGGAAGACCTGATTGGTGGTGACGCCGAAAGCGGTGAGCTGCTCCAGGCCGACGATCAGGCGCGCCCTCGCCTCCTCGCGTGTCGCGCCATGGCCGATGACCTTGGCGATCATGGAATCGTAGAACGGCGGAATCTCGGAGCCTGATTGCAGCGCGTGCTCGACGCGAATGCCGTCAGGCACCTGCCAGCGCGCCATGCGCCCGGACTGCGGCATGAAATCATGCGCGGCATCCTCGGAGCACAGCCGCACCTCGATGGCGTGGCCTGTGAAGTGAATGTCTTGCTGCTTGACCGACAACGGCTCGCCGCGCGCGACGCGCAGCTGCAATTCGACGAGATCGAGCCCGGTGATCGCCTCGGTCACGGGATGCTCGACCTGGAGGCGCGTATTCATTTCCATGAAATAGAATTCGCCGCTCGCGTCGAGCAGAAACTCCAGCGTGCCGGCGCCCTCGTAGCGCAGCGCCTTCACCGCGGCGACCGCGACCTCGCCCATCTTTCCGCGCAGTTCCGGCGTCACTGCGGGCGACGGTGCCTCCTCGATCAGCTTCTGGTGCCGCCGCTGCACTGAGCAGTCGCGCTCGCCAAGATGGATGGCATTGCCATGGCTGTCGCCGAACACCTGAATTTCGATGTGACGGGGATTCTGGATGGCGCGTTCGAGGATCACCGTCGGATCGCCAAACGCCGCCTTCGCCTCGGACCGCGCGCTCCGCAGTGCGTCGGGGAACGAATTGGCATCCGCCACGAGCCGCATCCCGCGCCCGCCGCCGCCGGCGACCGCCTTGATCATCACGGGGAAGCCGATCTTCTTGGCCTCCACGAGCATCACCTCGTCGCCCTGGTCTGCGCCCTGATAGCCGGGCACGACGGGGACGCCGGCCTTTTTCATGATCTCCTTGGCACCGGCCTTGTTACCCATCGCCTCGATCGCCTGCGGCGAGGGGCCGATGAAGACGAGCCCGGCATCCTTGCAGGCCTGCGCAAACTCCTCGTTCTCGGCGAGGAAGCCATAGCCGGGATGAACGGCATCCGCGCCGCTGGCCTTTGCGGCCGCAACGATCGCGGGAATGTTGAGATAGGACTGCGCCGGCAGCGGCTCGCCAATGCGTACGGCCTGATCGGCCTGTTGCACATGAAGCGCATTGCTATCCGCATCCGAATAGGCCGCGACGACGCCGAGGCCGAGCCGCCGCGCGCTGCGCATCACCCGCAGCGCGATCTCGCCGCGATTGGCGATCAGGACCTTGAAGAACGGCCGGTGCTGCGTTGAACCGTTCCTCATGGGCGAGCCACCGAAAACTGCATGCGTTGGGGTGTGCGCGCGTCGCCCTCGCGGCAGATGGCGAGCACTTCCGACAGCACCGCGCGGGTGTCGCGCGGATCGATCACGCCGTCGTCGAGCACGCGCGCGCTGGTCGAGAACACGTCCATCTGGCCGTCGAACACGCCGATGATCTGCGCCTTCATCGCATCGAGCTTTTCTTTTTCGACCGGCTTGCCGCGGCGGGCTGCGGCGGCTTCGGTGACGATCGCCATGGTCTCGGCGGCCTGCTCACCGCCCATCACGGCGGTCTTGGCGTTGGGCCAGGAGAAGCAGAAGCGCGGATGGAAGCCGCGCCCGCACATGCCGTAATTGCCGGCGCCGAACGAAGCCCCGCAATAGATGGTGATCTGCGGCACCGTCGCCGACGTCACCGCCTGGATCATCTTGGAGCCGTGCTTGATCATGCCGGCTTCTTCGTAGGATTTGCCGACCATGTAGCCGGTGGTGTTGTTCAGATAGAGGAGTGGCGTGCGGGTCTGGCAGCAGGCCTGGATGAAATGCGTCGCCTTGTTGGCACCCGCCGGATCGAGCGGGCCGTTGTTGGTGACGATGCCGATCGCCTGGCCCTCGATGCGGGCATGGCCGCAGACGGTGGCCGGGCCGTAGTTCGGCGCCATCTCGGTAAAGTCGGAATCATCCACGATGCGCGCGATGACCTGCTTCATGTCCACGGAGCGCTTGTGGTCCATCGGCATGATGCCGAGCAGCTCGTCCGGGTCGTAGCGCGGCGGCTTGTATTGCGCGGCTCCCTTGTCCGGCCGCTCCCATTCCAGCGCCGCCATGATCTCGCGCGCGATGCGCAGGGCGTCGCGGTCGTCCTCGGCAAGATAATCGCCGAGACCGGAAACCTGCGTGTGCATCTCGGCGCCGCCAAGCTCCTCCTCGGTCGCAATCTCGCCGGTGGCGGCCTTTAGCAGCGGCGGCCCGGCGAGGAAGGCGCGGGTGCGGCCACGGACCATGACGATGTAATCCGACAGGCCGGTCTGATAGGCGCCGCCGGCGGTCGAAGAGCCATGCGTCACGGTGACGACGGGCAGCCCGGCCGCCGAAAGCCGCGCGAGGTTGCGAAAGATGTTGCCGCCACGGACAAAGTCTTCGACGCGGTAGCGCAGGAGATTGGCGCCTGCGCTCTCAACCAGCTGGACGTAGGGCAGCTTGTTCTCCAGCGCGAGCTCCTGCACCCGCAGCGTCTTGTCCAGGCCGTAAGGTTGAAGCGCGCCGGCATCGATGCCGGAATCGTTGGCGCTGACCATGCAGCGGATGCCCGAGACGAAGCCGATGCCGGCGATGACGCCGCCGCCGGGCACGCTTTTGTCCGGATCTGAGACGTCGAACATGTAGCCGGCGAGCGTGGACAGCTCGATGAAGGGCGCGCCAGGATCGAGCACCAGCGCGACGCGCTCGCGCGGCAACAGCTGGCCGCGCTTGTGGAAGCGATCCTTCGCCGCGGCCGACGCCGCACGCGTGCGCTCTTCCAGCGCGCGCATGCGGTCGATCAGGCCGAGCATGCCGTCGCGGTTGGCGCGATAGGCGGCACTGCCGGGGGAAATGGTGTTTTCGAGAATGGACATGATTATTTCCTACCCGTCATTGCGAGGAGCGAAGCGACGAAGCAATCCAGACTGCCTCAACAGAAAGATTCTGGATTGCTTCGCTTTGCTCGCAATGACGGCTGGGGCTACATTCAGCGATTCGTCCCAAAAATCTTCCGCGCTTCCGCCGGGCTCGCGATCTCGCGGCCCGCACGACGGGCGCAGGCGGCGATGGCCTCGATCAGCTGGCCGTTCGACGTCACCTTCTTGCCGTCGGCGAGATAGAAGGCATCTTCGAGACCGGTGCGCAGATGACCGCCGAGTTCGGCGCAGCGCTGGTGCAGCGGCCAGATCTCTTCGCGGCCGATCGCGGTGACCTGAAAATGCCCTTCGGGACGCTTCAGCTTGATCAGGATCGGCAACAGATCGGGATCCGACGGCATGCCGGAGGCGACGCCCATCACGAAATTATATTCGAGCGGGCCCTTGTACATGCCGACCTGGCGGTACATGCCGACACAGCGGACGATACCGACGTCAAAACATTCGAATTCGGGGATGGTGCCGACCGCGTTCATGACGTCGAGGTAATCCTTCACCTTCTCGACCGCATTGTCGAACATCATCGGCGGCCAGGCCCAGCTATTGTCGGCCTTCACCTTCAGATAGTTCAGCGACCCGGCATTGCAGGCGGCGATCTCCGGCCTGGTCTCGCGGATGCAATCCAGGGCACCGCTGTAGTTCGGCCCGGAGACGCCCGAGGTGTGGTTGATGATCACGCCGGGGCAGGCTTCGCGGATCGCCTGCTGGATCTCCTTGCTGACGCTGACCTCCCAGGACGGCAGATGCCCCTTGTCCGGTGCCTGCTGGCGCAGATGGATGTGCATGATGGACGCGCCGGCATCGAACGCAGCCTTGGCCTCGCGCGCCATCTGCTCGGGCGTGACAGGCACGTTGTGCTGCTTCGGGTCGGTGAGCACGCCGTTCAGCGCGCAGGTGATGACAGCCTTGTCGCTCATGCCTTGAATGTCTCGCACGTTGATAGTTCAACGTTTGCGATCATGTGATGGGCGGCATGCGGCTTCTTGCGCGGAGAAGCTGGAAAACGAGATGCCGTAGGGTGGGTTAGCCGAAGGCGTAACCCACCTCTTAAGCTTCCTCGGAGGCAGAATTGGTGGATTACGCCTTCGGCTAATCCACCATACGAAGCGATCAACTCGCCTCCGCCAGCCTCACCGTCTCGGTGCTGCGATAAATCGCAAGATCCCGCGAGCCGACGAAGATCGCGCGCGGCTTCAGGCCGTAGAAGCGGCGGATCGAGTGGCTGAAATGGGTGGAATCGGGATAGCCGATGTCCTGCGCGAGATGGGCGAGGTTGAGGTCCTGGTTGGCGAAGTGCAGCAGGTGACGCGCACGCTTCCAGGCGCGGAAGGAGCGGAACGAGATGCCGGTCTCTTCCTTGAACAGATGCAGGAAACGCGAAGCGGAAAGTCCGGCGTCCGCCGCACAAGTGTCCGCCGTCAAGGGCTCACCCGTGAAGCGGCCGATCCGGGCGACCGCGCGCGTCACACGGGGATCGAGCACGCGGCGCGGCAGCGCTTCGCCAAAACACATCTCGTCGAATTCGGCGGTGGTGATGTCGCCGTAGCGACGCTGGCGCAGCAGCGCGTAGGCGGCGAGGATCTTGCGGGCATAGACGGCCCTGTCGGGTCCGGTGAGCCGCTCGGCCAGGATCTCGATCACGCCATCGGGCATGCTCTCCGGCTCCAGCGTCACGCTGATCGCGGTGCGGTAGTCACTGGCAATGGAATGCCGCTGGTTCGGCAAGGTAACGAACAGCTCGCCGGTGGCGAGGGCATCGTCGATCGTCAGATGCAGGCTGCCCTTGACCGCGACATAGACATGACAGCAGCCGGGCGTTCGCTTGCGGGGGCGGCCGAGCAGGCCGGCATAGAACACCCGCTCCGGCGTGATCAGCATCAAATGGTCGGATTCGCGACCGGTATCTTCCATTGGGATCCTCCTCGCGCGGCTCTTTGGCCGCTGCGGACGGAGGTCACCTTAGCGGAAATCTGGGCGCTGTCACGGCGGGATAGCGCTATCATGAAGCGCAAAACAGCGGCAGTCCGGGAGCGTGGTGGACGACCCGGAACTCGTGCCAACATCGTCGTCCTGGACAAGCGCAGCGGACCGGAGCGCCGATCCAGGACCCATTACTCCAGTGGGAAGTTGCAGCGCCAGGGCGACAACCGCGACTCGTCGCCAAACAAATCCTTGGGGTAATGGGTCCTGGCTTTCGCCAGGACGATAATTACGCCCTCACTCTTGCTGCCACGTTCTGCTCGACGCCGGCTTGTTGCTCCGCAGCAACCGCGCGCTTGAAGCCATCGCGTTGCTGCAAGCGCGCCCAATAGGCTGCGACATTTGGCCCAAAATCCTTGGCGAGCCCGATATTGTCCGCGAGGCGGAGCGCGTAGCCGATCACGATGTCGGCGGCAGTGAAGCGGCCCGCGCACAAGGCCTCGGTATTTGCGGTGGCTGCCTCGACCGCGCGCAGGCGGCCCAAGAACCACTTGGCATAGTCGCCGGCGACCTGCGGATTGCGGCGCTCTTCCGGCTCGAGCTGGGTGTATCGGAGCACCAGCGTCTGCGGGAAGGTTAACGTGGCGTCGCTGAAATACATCCAGTTCAGGAACGCGCCATAGGCGGGATCTTCGGGTCTGACCATCAGTGGCGTCGGTCCATGCCTGGTGCCGAGATAGTGGCAGATGCCGGAGGACTCGGTCATTTTCGTCTCGCCATCGACCATGAAGGGAATCGTGCCCAGCGGATTGAGCGCGAGGTATTCCTTGGCGAAGACCCGCGGCGGGAACGGCAGCATCTTCAATTCATAGGGCAGCCCCATCTCCTCCAGCATCCAGAGCGGACGGAACGAGCGCGCGGCGTCGCAATGATAGAGCGTGATCATCAGGCGTTACCTTTACTCCCGGGCAACGTGCCCATCGTCTTGCACAGGACCATCAGCATGACCTCGTCGGCGCCACCGCCGATCGATGTCAGGCGACTGTCGCGATAGGCGCGACTGACCGGCGTCTCGTTGGTAAAGCCCATTCCGCCCCAATATTGCAAGCAGGCGTCGGTGAGCTCGCGCCCGAGCCGGCCGGCCTTCAGCTTGGCCATGGTCGCCAGTTTCGTGACATCCTCGCCCGCCACCAACGCCTCGCCGGCACGGTAGATCAGCGCGCGCAGCAGCTCGACCTCGGTCTGCATCTCCGCGAGCTTGAAGTGGACCACCTGGTTGTCGAGGATCGACTTCCCGAAGGCCTTGCGATTGCGGGTGTATTCGATGGTCTCGTTGATGATGTATTCGTGCGCCTTCAGGCAGGCCGCCGCACCCCAGAGCCGCTCCTCCTGGAATTGGATCATCTGGTAGGTAAAGCCCTTGCCCTCCTCGCCGATCCGGTTGCGCTTGGGCACGCGGACGTTGTCGAAGAAGATCTGCGCAGTGTCGGAGGAGCGCATGCCCAACTTGTCGAGCTTGCGCGCGACGGTGACGCCCTTGGTCTTCATGGGCACGCAGATCAGCGACTTGTTGCGGTGAACGGGTCCGTCGCCGGTATTGGCGAGCAGGCAGATCCAGTCGGCCTGGGTGCCGTTGGTAATCCACATCTTGCCGCCATCGATGACATAATCGTCGCCGTCCCCGCGCGCATTGGTCTTGATCGATGCGACATCGGAGCCTGCGCCGGGCTCGGAGACGCCGATACAGGCGACGTAATCGCCTGAGATCGAGGGGCTGAGAAACTCGCGCCGCACTTCATCGGAGCCGAACCGCGCCAGCGCCGGCGTCGCCATGTCGGTCTGCACTCCGATGGCCATCGGCACGCCGCCGCAATTGATGGCGCCGAGTTCTTCCGCCATCATCAGCGCATAGGAATAGTCGAGGCCGGAGCCGCCGAATTCGACCGGCTTGTTCAGCCCGAGAAAGCCGAGGCTGCCCATCTCCCTGAACAGCGCGTGCGCCGGGAAGATGTCGGCTTTTTCCCATTCATCGACATGAGGATTGATCTCGTTGGCGATGAATTTTTGCAAGGAACGGCGGATCTCGTCGTGGTCGGCGGTGAACAGCATTTCTTTCCCTTTGTCATTCCGGGACGCGCGAAGCGCGAACCCGGAATCCATTCTTCTGCGACATCTGCGGCTCGATGGATTCCGGGTTCGACGCTACGCGCCGCCCCGGAAAGACGGCGTCCTTCACAACCCCATCTGCCGCGACGCCAGATCCTTCATGATCTCTTCGGTGCCGCCGCCGATCGCGTTGACCTTGACCTCACGATAGATGCGCTCCGCCTTGATGCCGCGCATGAAGCCTGCGCCGCCAAAAATCTGCACGGCCTCCGAGGCGCAGAATGCCATGGTCTGGGTCGCCTGGTTCTTCATCATGCAGATTTCGGCGACCGGGCTGTCGCCCTGCTCCAGCCGCCAGGCCAGCATCTCAAGCATCGCTTGCGAAGCGGCGACCTTCTGCGCCATGTCGACGATCTTGTGGCGGATCACCTGGTGCTGCGCGAGCGGCTTGCCAAAGGTCTTGCGCTCCTTGGCGTAGGCGATCGCCTCGTCGAGGCAGACGCGCGCGAACGCGGTGCAGCCCGCCGCCATGCCCATGCGCTCGCTGTTGAAATTCCGCATGATGATCTTGAAGCCATGGCCTTCCTCGCCGATCAGGTTTTCCGCCGGTACGCGGCACTCGTCGAAATGCAGCGTCGCGGTGTCAGAGGCCCACCAACCCATCTTCTTCAGCTTTGTCCGCGACAGGCCGGGCGTATCCCCCTCGATCAGGAGCAGGCTGACGCCGCCGGCGCCCTCGCCGCCGGTGCGCACCGCAACGGTCAGATAGTCGGCACGCATACCCGAGGTGATGAAGGTTTTCTCGCCGCTCACGACGTAGTGATCGCCGTCGCGCCGCGCCTTGGTCCGGAGGCCCGCAACATCAGAGCCGCCGCCCGGCTCGGTGATCGCGAGGGCAGAGATTTTCTCACCCGCGAGCACCTGAGGCAGCACGCGCGCCTTGACCTCGGGGCGCGCAGCCCTCGCGACCGGCGGCGAACCGATGGTATGGCTCATCAAGCTGGCGCTGATGCCGCCGGCGCCAGCCCGCGCCAGCTCCTGGCTGGCGACGATCTTCATGAACTGGTCGGCGGCGATCCCACCATATTCCTCGGGAAAACCGAGCCCCAAGAGCCCGATCTCGGCCGCCTTGCGATAGAGCGCGCGCGGGAATTCGCCGGCCTCGTCCCACTCGTGGGCGAAGGGCGCAATCTCCTTGTCGACAAAGCGGCGCATCACCTCGCGAAAGGCGTCATGCTCGGCGGTATAGAACGGGCTCATCATCGCACTCTCGCCTCGCTGGCGGATTCGTCTCGTCCACCATGGCCGGAACCTTGGCGGCTCACTTGCGCGGAGTGGCTGGCCGGCGGCCGCTTCCGAGCAGCGCCCGCTCTAGCAACTCAACGCAAGACGATTTTCACCGCTCGCGCGCCAACTCCGGATCAAAAAAAGGCGTGGTGCACAAACTCCGGCTGGCCCCAGGGCCATGCCGGGCATGGTGCATGGCAATAGGGACGCGGGCGGCACCAAACCGCCGAGGGAGGAATTCTTGGCCGTTCGTTACTACGACTGGATCGCCCACCATGGCCGCCGCACGCCGAACAAGATTGCGGTGATCGACCTCGCGAGCGAGCGCCGCTTCAGCTATGCGCAGCTCGACGCGCGCATCTCTCGTCTCGCTTCATTCCTGCGCAATACACTGAAAGTCTCGCGCGGCGAGCGGGTCGCGGTGCTGGCGCTGAACACGACCGATACGCTGGAGGTGCAATTCGCCTGCGGGCGATTAGGTGCGATCTTCGTGCCACTGAACACCCGGCTCACCGTTCCCGAACTCCAGTTCATCACCGCAGATTGCGCCCCGAAGGTGATGATCCACGACACCGATCTCGCCGAAACGGCGCTTGCCGTGGCAAGGCTCTGCGGCATTGAGACGAGCCTGCTGCTTGGCCCCGGCGGGACTTACGAGGCCGGCATCGCCGCCGCAAAGCCACTCGAGAAAATCGAGGAAGTGACCCTCGATGACGTCTCGACCATCATGTACACCTCCGGCACGACGGGTCATCCCAAGGGCGCCACCATCACCCATGGCATGACCTTCTGGAATTGCGTCAATCTCGGCGGCCCCGCCTGCATCGGGCCGTCCTCGGTGCTGCTCACCGTGCTGCCGCTGTTCCACACCGGCGGCCTGAATTGCTACACCAATCCGGTGCTGCATGCGGGCGGCACCGTGATGATCATGCGCGCCTTCGATCCCGGCACGGCGCTTGGCCTGATCAATGATCCCGCGCAGGGCATCAACGTGTTCTTCGGCGTGCCCGCGATCTACCAATTCATGGCCCAGCATCCGGCCTTCGCAACCACCCACCTCGGCAGGCTGATCGTCGGCGGTGTCGGCGGCGCTCCGATGCCGGTGCCGCTGCTCAAGGTGTGGGAGGCGCGCGGCGTCGCGCTCCAGCAGGGCTACGGCATGACCGAGACCTCGCCGGCCGTGCTGGTGCTCGACCGCGAGGATGCGGCACGGAAAGCCGGCTCCGCCGGCAAGCCGGTGCTGCACACGGAAGTGCGCATCGTACGTCCTGATGGCAGCGACGCCGATGTCGGCGAGCTCGGCGAACTCTGGGTCAAGGGACCGAACATCACGCCCGGCTACTGGAACAGGCCGGAGGCGAACAAAACGTCGTTCACCGACGGTTGGCTGCACACGGGAGACGCGACACGCGTCGACGAGGAAGGCTTTTACTACATCGTCGACCGCTGGAAGGACATGTACATCTCCGGGGGCGAGAACGTCTATCCGGCCGAAGTGGAGAACGTCCTGCACCAACTCAACGCCATCGCGGAAGCCGCCGTGATCGGCATTCCCGATGTGCAATGGGGCGAGGTCGGCCTCGCCATCGTCGCGGCCAAGCCCGGCCAGCGGTTGACCGAGGCCGATGTCTTCGCACACTGCGCGGCGAATCTCGCGCGGTTCAAATGTCCACGCCAGGTCCGCTTCGTCGACGCGTTACCTCGCAACGCCACCGGCAAGATCCACAAGCCGACCTTGCGCAAGGAATTCTCGGTCACTTCCGAAGTCGACAAGAAAGCCGCCAACGCCTGATGAAAGCGCTCTCTCGCGGGCGCTTTTCTTTTTGACGTGCGTGTTCCAACCCAGAAGAAACCCCAAGGAATTTTAACGAATTTTCATGAAGGGCCGCTATTCTCTTCGGTGAGCGCGGGGGGGCCCGCGCTTTCGACCTCGATCATGTCGTGGCCGACGTCGACGCCCGCGACGGCCAGACCGAGACGACGAGAATCGCCGACGCCCCTGAACACAGGGCATGCCCAGGCGAGGGTGGCGATGCCTGACGGCGGCAGATCGAGTCTCAGCGTGTAGCCGTCATAACCGGTCACGACCGCTTCGGGGGCGACGGGCGTGCCGTCGATATAGAATCGCGTGTCGATCGTATCCAGCGGCGCGCGAAGCGCGGGGCTTCGAACGCGAAGGATGGTGCGGCCAGGCATCCCCTTGATGCGCACGGCAGCCTCCGGTTCGCTCCAGCGGAAAGTGTAACCGGCGGAGAACTCCTCGGCATGGAATCCGATCTGCGCGATAACGTGGCCACCAAGAAAGCCGCCGACAGACCGCGCATCTCGCCCGAGACGATGAATGCAATCGAGTCTCTGATGCCGGATCAGCGCAGCGATGTATCGCCGCATCCATCGCGCGATCGCCTCGCTCGATCCGGCGGCCGTCAGAACGACCAGCACGGCCCGCGCGTGCCATGCCCCCAGCCGCGCGAAAGCGCGCGCGCCGAGATCGCCGAGCAGCGCCGGCACGGCCCAACGCCATAACGCCAGCAATTTCTCGCCGGACCGTCCTCGGCCGCCGCCAGCGAGGCTGTAGCGCAGGAGCGCGTTCAGTGCATTGCGGGCGAGCGACGTGCCGGCCTCACTCCGCGAGCTCCACTCGATCGGAACGTCGAGCAGCTCGCTGCCGGGATCGTTGCGGGCCTCGCTCAGATAGCGAATCTCGCCTTGCACGAAGTCGAGCGTGAATTGCTTCAGCTCGTCGATCTCGCCGACATAGTAGTGATGGAAGCGCGCCTCCTCGAGATAGCCGATGGAATGGCCTCTCGCGTGATAGGCGGCGGCAAGCACCCATTCGGCGAAATGACCGAGCTCTTCGCGCAGGCCGCCGCATTCCCAGTAGACGTCTCGCCGCGTCACGAAACACTGATCCAGCACCTTGCGCCAGGGATGCTGCTTCATACCGAACTCGATGTCGGCCTTGTACATGGCGGCCTCTGCCACGGATAACCGGTTATGGCAGATCGGGATCGAACGGCAGGAAAAGCCGGCCCAGTCGGGATGAGCATCGATCGCGCGAATGCAGAGTTCGATCACGTCGGGTTCGGGCCGGCAGTGCGATTCCGTGAAGAACAGATAGCTGCCGCGCGCCTTCGTCGCGCCAAATGCGCAGAGCCCGATGTCGTGTTCGGAATCGGTGAATTCGAGTCGAGCCCTGTTGCCGGCCAGCGTCTTCAACTGCTCGCGTGCCGTGAAATCCGGTGGCACGACCAAAATGATCTCGTAGAGCGATTTGTCGGCAGTCTGCGACGTCCAGCCGAGCCAGGACATCTCCCACTGCCCGCGGTGAGATTCGAGCGGGATAATGATTGAGAACAGCGGAGATTCGCCGTCATCGAGTGCGGGCGCGTCCTGCATGTCCCCTTATAGACGCATGCCGCGTCATTCCGGATAATTTCCTGCGGACTATACCGACAGAAACAGCGCGAACGATTCTTCCACCGTTCGGCGCAGGTGCTTTTGGTACAGTTCATGGTTGGCATCGCCGGGCGCGACCCGACCCAGCGAGGGCTTCGCGAAGTTTCGAAGCGGCACATAGGCGATCGGCGCTGCGATCGGCGTCAGCTGCGAGCCGGGGCCGGCGCGGAGCGTCGAGATGATCCCGTACATTTCGCCGGCGACCGTCGGCCGCGACACGGTGATTACGCGATGCTGGCCATGCTTGATGATGACGAGATAGATGAAGCCGGACTGATGCGGCACGGCGACCTCGCCGGTGTGTTCATAGGCGGCATCGGTCCGCTCCCCCTCGCGGAACACCAGTGAAGAGACCTTCGGCTCCCAGACGATCTCGGTGCGGTAGGCGAAGATCGCGTCCTTGTCGCCGAACGACGGTCGCAACGTGATGTAGACGTCCTCGAGCCAGGTCACCGCGCGATGCGCATAGGAGCCGAGGCTGTCGGGCGCGACATCGTTTGCGGCCGGAGGCGTCACCACGGCGGCGCTTCTGCGCAGGGAGACGCCCAGCGCCTGCTCCAGCCGCACTGTGGTCGCCAGTGTGAACGGCCGTCGGCCACCGAGCACCTTCTCCAGCGTCGACAGGCTGAGCTTGGCCTGCTCGGCCAGCGCCTGCCGGGAGATCCGGCGCCTGGCGAGCTCCTCACGGATGGTCTCCGCAATCTCGCGGCTCTGCTCGTCCGAAAGCTGCTTGTCGGTGAATTTGTCCTGCGTCTGCATCGTGGCCCTGCTCCAGGACAGCATCCTAGCAGGGCGGACAAACCAGCACAAAACCGCACTTGGCCATCTCGGAGGCGGCCGGCGGGGCCGGCCGTGGCGGAACATTGCCGATCATTCTGCTCGCGAAACCGCGCCGTCCTGGCCGATGCTCAGAGCCAGCAAACATCCTCGGGAGCAGGCCAAATGGATACCTACGACACGACGGACAGCAACGAACACCCTTGGCTGGGCAGACTCATCGTGGTCGGACTGTTCCTTCTGGCGCAGGGCATCGCGGTGATGCTGGTCGCCTTCGTGGCGCTGCTGGTGAGCTTGGAGCCGGGCTGGTCGGCGACGACGGAGCAGGCCAGCCTGCTTCAGCCCGGCGACGCCAAGTCCGGCACCCTGCTTCTGAAGGAGGATCGCGCCTACACGGAAGCGATCCGCCTCGGCATCGACGTCGACATCACGGTGTCGGGCCCGACATTGCGCGCCCGCGTCACCCAGATCTTCCGCAATCCGACCAAGGACTGGGCCGAGGCGACCTATGTCTATCCGCTCCCCGCCGGCGGTGCCGTCGATTCGCTGAAGATGGTGGTCGGCAATCGCGTCATCGTCGGCGACATCAAGGAGCGGCAGCAGGCGCGCGTGATCTACGAAGAGGCGCGCCGGGCCGGCCAGAAGGCCGCGCTCACCGAACAGGAGCGGCCGAATATCTTCACGAACTCGGTCGCCAATATCGGTCCCGGAGAAACCGTGCTGGTGCAGATCGAATATCAGGAACCGGTGCATCAATCCGGCAACGAATATTCGCTGCGCCTGCCGCTGGTGGTCGGACCGCGCTACAATCCGGCGCCGATCGTCCAGAGCGTCGATTTCCGCAACGATGGCTCCGGCTGGGGCGCGACGAATTCGGACCCGGTGCCGGACCGCGACCGCATCTCGCCGCCCGTGCTGGATCCCGCCAGGAATCCACCGGTCAACCCGACCAGCATCACGATACGCCTGAACGCCGGCTTTGCGCTCGGCGAGGTCAAGAGCCCCCACCACAACGTCAAGGTCGAGAGCCCGGACAATACGACGCGAATCGTCACGCTTGCCGACGGTGCCGTGCCTGCCGACCGCGATTTCGAACTGACCTGGAAGCCGGCCGCCGCGAAGGCGCCGTCGGTTGGTTTATTCCGCGAGCGCGTCGGCGACACCGATTATCTGCTCGCCTTCGTCACCCCGCCCGCCGCCGAGCAGGCGACGCAGAAGCCACGGCCGCGCGAGGTGATATTCGTGATCGACAATTCCGGCTCGATGGGCGGCACGTCGATCGTTCAGGCCAAGGCGAGCCTCACCTACGCGCTCTCCCGTCTCCAGCCGACCGACCGTTTCAATGTCATCCGTTTCGACGACACCATGGACGTGCTGTTTCCGGCCTCAATGGCGGCGGATGCCGAGCGTGTCGGTGAAGCCACCTCGTTCGTCAGCGCGCTGCAGGCGCGTGGCGGCACCGAGATGGTGCCGGCGATGCGGGCCGCGCTGACCGACAAGCTCGGCGACGCCGGCATGGTTCGCCAGGTCGTATTCCTGACAGATGGTGCGATCGGCAACGAGCAGCAATTGTTCGAAACGATCACGGCGATGCGCGGCCGCTCGCGCGTGTTCATGGTCGGTATCGGGTCGGCGCCCAACACCTATCTGATGACGCGCGCCGCCGAGCTCGGCCGCGGTGCCTTCACCCATATCGGCTCGGTCGAGCAGATCGAGGAGCGCATGCGCGGCCTGTTTGCCAAGCTCGAGAACCCGGCCGTGACCGGCCTGAGCGCAAAGTTCTCCGAAGCCAAGGCCGACGTCACACCGGCGATCATTCCCGACCTCTATCGCGACGAGCCGCTGGTGCTGGCCGCAAAGCTCGACACGCTCGCGGGCTCGGTCGAGATCAAGGGCCGCGTCGGCGACCGCCCATGGTCGGTGACGCTGCCGCTGCAAAATGCGGCCGAAGGCAAAGGCTTGTCGAAGCTTTGGGCCAAGCGCAAGATCGACGATGCCGAAGTGGCGCGCACCCTGCGCGAGATGACGCCCGAAGATTCCGACAAGGCGATCCTGGCACTGGCGCTCGACCATCAGATCGTCACCCGACTCACCAGCCTCGTCGCGGTCGACAAGACGCCGAGCCGTCCCGAGGGTGAGCCGCTCAAGCTCAGCGAATTGCCGATCAACCTGCCGGCCGGCTGGGATTTCGCGAAGGTCTTTGGCGAACGCCAGCAGGTCCCGGCGCAACTCCGCGAGCGTCACGCCGATGCGCGCAGCCAGTCGGCCACGAGGCGGCCGACGCCGGCGGCAACCGATACGATCCGCCTGCCCAAGACCGCGACCTCGGCCGAGTTGAAGATGACCGCAGGCGTGATCCTGATCCTGCTCGCCATGATCCTGTTCGTGTTCAACCGGCGTCAGTCCTTGCTCACTGACGCCGCTTGAGAGAGGAGCTCCCCGAACTCCTCTGTTAGCGCGCGCGGCTGCCCGTCCCACACCAACGGCCGCGCGCGCCTTTTTGTTGTCATTGCGAGCGCAGCGAAGCAATCCAGGCTGCCTCCGCGAAAAGATTCTGGATTGCTTCGCTTCGCTCGCAATGACGAGTGTGGAAACAATGCCCCGCTTCATCTCTCCCTTGGTTCTTGCCTTGATCGGCATCATCCTGTTCGGCGACGGCGCCTACATCCATGCGAAGGCGTGGCTCGCGCAGGTGCTGCTGGAGCGCGCGTTCGACAAGAGCGTTGCGACCGGCGAAGTGGTCAGGCCATGGTCATGGGCCGACACATGGCCGGTCGCGCGGATCGAGGTGAGGCGGATCGGCGCCAGCGCGATCGTGCTGGAAGGCGCGAGCGGCCAGGCGCTCGCCTTCGGTCCCGGCCATATCCGCCAAACGGCTGACGCGGGCGAGCGGGGTGTCGCCGTATATGCAGCGCACCGCGACACTCATTTCCGCTTCCTGCGGAATGTCGCCATTGGTGACCTGATCGATGTCACACGCAGTGATGGCAAGCACTTTCGTTTTCGCGCGGATTCCTCCGCTGTGGTTCGCTTCGATGCCTCGGGCATCGATCCTGCGATACGGGCTGCCGAACTCGTGCTCGCGACCTGCTGGCCGTTCGACGCCGTCGTGTCCGGCCCCGAGCGCTACATCCTGCATGCCACCCTGATCGGAACCGATGAATAGCGGTTCGCAATCGATCCGCACCCCCCTCTTGAATCCGCCCGGCCTGTAGGGACAATCCCGCATGATGGAACCCGTGAACCGGCGCCGTCGACGCGAGACCTATCAGAATGGCCCATTGAGCATTTTCGCTGCAATTTGCGAGAAGAACGGGGATGGATGAGGAGTTCAGGCAGCGTCTCGAACAGCTCGAGAACCGCGTCGCGCTCCTGGAGAGGAACCAGGATCTTATCGCCGCCGGGCGAAGACGCTCCTCGCTTCGGAGCCTCTGGCGCCGCCCGCCGATGTGGACCTTCGAGCAATATCCGCCGCGCCTGCTCAACCTGACGGCTTTCCCGCCAGCACCTGCGATCCATCCGGGCGCGCCCCGAATCGCGATGGTCACGCCGAGCTACAACCATGCGCAATATCTCGACGCCACGATCGACAGCATCGTCAGCCAGAACTATCCGGACCTGTATTATCACGTGCAGGACGGCGCCTCGATCGACGGCACGCTCGATCTCCTGAAGGGGCGCGGCGATAGCCTGCGCTGGAGGAGCGAGCCGGACAAGGGGCAATCCAGCGCCATCAATCTCGGCTTCGCCGGCATCGAGAGCGAGATCATGGCCTATCTCAACAGCGACGACATGCTGCTGCCCGGGACGCTTGCCTATGTCGCAAATTACTTCATCGCACATCCGCATGTCGACGTCGTCTACGGCCATCGCGTCTTCATCGATCGCGAGGGACTCGAGGTCGGCCGCGCCGTGCTGCCGCCCCACGACGGCAAGGCGTTGCGATATGCCGACTACATTCCGCAAGAGACGATGTTCTGGCGCAAGCGCGTGTGGGACAGGATCGGGCCGATCGACGAGAGTTTACACTACGCGATGGACTGGGACTTCATCCTTCGAGCGCAAGCCGCAGGATTCAAATTCGCACGCTTGCCGCGATTTCTCGCCTGCTTCCGAATCCATGACGCACAAAAGACGGCATCCACCTATGCGGTCGGCGTCAGGGAGATGGGCGTCCTGCGGCGACGCGTTCTCGGCTTCGAACCGACACAGATGCAGATCCGGCGCGCCATCGCTCCTTATCTGGCGAAGCAGTTGGCCTATCACTACGCCTACAAACTCGGCATGCTGAGATACTGAACCACGGCGCGAGCAGAGATCCGAAGATGTCGATCACCACCAGGGCTTGACGCGCGCCCATTCCACCGCACGGCATACCTGCCCACGTGGTTGCCAGTCCGAAGAACTCGCCATAGAACAGAGTGACGCACCACCAACAAGAACAACAGGTGAGGTCACACCATGGAAGCTCGCGTATCTGCCGCCTCAGCTTCGTCGCGCCCATGGTCTCCGGCGCCCGATGCCAGCGACATCGTCAAGGGCATCCACGCCATGCTGCATCCGCGCAACATCGTGCTGGTGGGCGCGACCGACAAGCCCGGCAACTACGCCGAGCGCATCTGGAACAATTTGGTCAAATACGGCTACGAGGGCGGGCTCTATCCGGTCAATGCCAAACGCGACGCCATCTGGGGTGTCCCCTGCTACAAGGACTTTGCAAGCCTCCCGGAAAAACCCGACCACGTGCTGGTGCTGGTGCCGGCGCGCTTTGCCGTGCAAGTGATCCGCGACGCCGCCGCGGCCGGCGCGCGCTCGGCCACCATCGTCACTTCGGGCTTCAGCGAGTTGCAGGATGAGGAAAGCCAGAAGCTCGCCGCCGAACTGCAAGCGGCCGTGCGCGAGACGGGATTGGCGGTCACCGGCCCGAACTGCCTCGGCAATTTGAGCGCGGGCGAAAAACTCTTCACCAATATCGACGACCGTATCGTCACCATGGAACAGGGCGCGGTGGCGATTGCCGGGCAATCCGGCGCCATCGTCATGGCGATCCGCCAAGCTTTGGAAGATCGCGGTGCCGGGGTCGGCTACATGGTGACGACCGGCAACGAGGCCGGGCTCGAGACGCCGGACCTGATGCGCTATTTCGCCGAGGATCCGAGCATCAAGGTGATCGTGGTCTACCTCGAAGGCGTACGCAACACCAAGGCATTCCGGGACGCCTGCAAGGCGGCGCGCGCCGCGAGCAAACCGGTGATCGCGCTCAAGCTCGGGGCCTCCGAGGGTGGTCGCGCGGCGGCGATGGCACACACCGGCGCGCTCGCGGGCTCGATCGAGACATTCGACGCCATTGCAACGCGCGAAGGGGTCATCAGGGTCGGCGGGCTCGACGAGTTGATCGAGACCACCGAATGCTTCGTCCATGCCGCTGTGCCCAGGGGGGACCGGCTCGCCGCAGTGACGCTATCCGGCGGCAAGCGCGGCATGCTGATCGACGCCTTCGATGCAGAAGGCCTGAATTTTGCACCACTCAGCTCGCATGTCCGCTCGGAGCTGGCAAAGATGCTCGGGCCGGGCTCGATCGTCGGCAACCCGCTCGACGCTGGCTTCGCCGCGGTGGTCGATCCCTCCGTCTACCTGAAATCGATCGGGCTGATGATCGACGACCCCGAAATCGACATCGTCATCATCGATGCCGAGCTGCCGAAAGCCCCGCACGAGCTGCGCGAGCGCAATCTGCGCATCGTCGACGAGATGGCGAGCCGGGCCGGCAAGCCGGTGATCTATATCAGCGCGATGTCGATCGGCTTCACCGAGTTCACCAAGACCTTGCGCAAGTCGCTGCCGCATCTTGCGGTGATGCAGGGCATGGACCGCGCGGTGACTGCGATCAAGTCGCTGCTCGACTACGCCAAGCTGCGCAAGGAAGTGCCCGATATCGTCTCGAGCTCGAAGCCGGCCGCGCGTGCCGTGCTTGAGAAGGCGCTGAAATCGGCAACGGGCGCCGCGCTCGACGAGGTCGCCTCGAAGAAGCTGCTGAAGGCCTATGGCATCCCGATCTCGAAGGAGGCAATCGCGCAGACGGCAGCCGAGGCCGTGAAGATCGCCAAGCAGATCGGTTTCCCGGTCGTGGCAAAAGTCGTCAGCGCCGAGATCCTGCACAAATCAGATATCGGCGGCGTGGTGCTGAATCTTACCAACCCGGCCGAAGTGAAGAAGGCGTTCGCCGACATCACCGCGCGGGTGAGCAGGCTGAAGGGCAAGCCGAAGCTCGACGGCATCCTGATCGCGCAACAGGTCAAGGCCGATCTGGAGCTCGTGGTCGGCGCCTCCCTCGATGCCGAGATGGGTCCGGTCGTGCTGTTCGGCACCGGCGGCATCGACATCGAGCTGATGAAGGACGTCGCGCTCGCCGGCGCGCCGCTGGACGAGGCTGAGGCCCGGCTCCTGATCGGCCGCACCAAAGCCGGTATCAAGATGCGCGGCTATCGCGGCAAGCCGGCTTTGCACGAGACCTCCGCAGTGAAGGCGCTGGTCGGCCTCTCCAACCTGATCGCGGATGCCGGCGACCGGATCGCCTCGATCGACGTCAATCCGTTCCTGATCAATGCCGGGACCGGCGTCGCCGTCGATGCCCTGATCGTGCTGAACAATGCTGCGGCCAAGCGCGCCGCCGGGCATTGAGACCGTAGGGCGGATTAACGCAGCGTAATCCGCCAAATCGCTCCACGGCCGCACGAGGCGTTGGCGGGTTACGCTTCGCTAACCCGCCCTACGTACCATTGCAGCTCCTTCCAACTTCCCTCGTTTGGCCGTAAAATCACCCTGCATGGCACGCGCGAGCAATCTGGTGATCGGAACGGCGACGCTGGCGGTGATCGCCGTGGCGTTCGGCGGCGTGCTCGGCGTGCAGAAATGGCGCACCCTCCAGAGCCGCAGCCAGTTGCGCGTCGTGTTCGAGGGCGGCTCGGCGAGCGGATTGCGCCGCGGCGGGCCGGTCAATTTCGACGGCGTCCCCGCAGGCCAGATCCTGTCGATCAAGCTGGACAATCCGCGCAAGGTCGTGGCCCTGGTGATGCTCGACAACTCCGCGCCGATCCGCAAGGACACCGTCGCGGGCATCGAGTTCCTCGGTCTTACCGGCGTCGCCGCGGTCTCGCTGATCGGCGGCGCGCCCTCCGCACCGCCAGTGCCGCTGGATTCGGACGGCGTCCCCGTGCTGACCGCCGATCTCAGCGACGCCGAATCAATCGTCGACACCCTGCACAGTGTCGACCGCACGATCGTCAGCAACGCCCCGGCGATCAAGGAGGGCCTGCGCACGTTCGAGAACTACACCGCCGATCTCAGGAGCAAGGGCGGCGAAATCGATTCCGTCATGGCCAAGGTCGACAGCGCCTTCGCGGGCTTCGACAAGGCGGTCACAAAGATCGAAGGCGTAGTGCCCGGCTTTGCCGACGGCAAGGCCGACGAGCTGTTCGAAAAGATCCAGGGATTGCACGAGCTCGCCGACACCATGAGAAAGAAATCGGCGAACTTCCTCGAAGACATCCGCCGATCGCTGCTCGACGTCAGCGAGGCCGCCAACAAGATGAGCGGGACATCCACGCCGGCCGCCGCTCCGCGACCGCCACGCAAGCCGGCGCAGCAGAAACGGTAGACCCTCATCACGCGGAGTGCATGACGCCGCCCTTGTCGGCGTAGGACCGTGTGGTTGATGCAGCCATGGCTCAGTAGTTGCTCGGTCCCGCTTCATTCGGGATGCCGTCGATCGGGCATTCGGCGGTCCCGGGCGTCGCGCGCGTCATCGCTTCGACCATGTCCCTTGTGCCTTCGGGATCCGCGATCCAGTTCCTGTAGAAATCATAGGGACAGGCCGCTACGCCGCGCGGGCTTTCGCCGGAATTGATCATGCCGGTGTAGCCGCGATGGACGAGCTTGTAGAGATGGTTCTGCGATTGGCCGTTGCGGCGCGCATCGCGGATCAGATGCTTCGACAACTGGGCATATTGAATGCCGTAGTCTTCCTCGCCGCACTCGCCGAGGGTGCGGCCGTCGAAGCCGATGATCGCGGAGTGACCGAAGTAGGAATAGACCCCGTCGAAGCCGGCGGCGTTGGCGACCGCGACATAGACGTTGTTGGCCCACGCCATGGCCTTCGAAATCAGGATCTGCTGCTCCTTGGCCGGATACATGTAGCCCTGGCAGCGTACAATCAATTCGGCCCCCTTCATGGCGCAGTCTCGCCAGATCTCCGGGAAGTTGCCGTCGTCGCAGATGATCAGGCTGACCTTCATCCCCTTCGGGCCGTCGGAGACATAGGTGCAGTTGCCGGGATACCAGCCCTCGATTGGCACCCACGGCATGATCTTGCGGTACTTCTGCACGATCTCGCCCTTGTCGTTCATCAGGATCAGGGTGTTGTAGGGCGCCTTGTTCGGATGCTCCTCGTGGCGTTCGCCCGTGAGCGAGAACACGCCCCAGACCTTGGCCTTGCGGCAAGCCTCCGCAAAAATCGCGGTCTCTTCACCGGGGACCGCGCAAGCGGTCTCATACATCTCCTTGGAGTCGTACATGATGCCCTGGGTGGAGTATTCCGGGAAAATCACCAGGTCCATGCCGGGAAGGCCGGTCTTCATGCCCACCACCATGTCGGCGATCTTGCGGGCGTTGTCGAGCACCTCGGCCTTGGTGTGCAGGCGCGGCATCTTGTAGTTGACCACCGCGACGCCGACGGTGTCGTTGCTGCTGGAGATGTCACCGTGAAGCATTTGAATTGCTCCTCTACTCTGTTTGAGATTGCCGCATGAATCAGTGACTGATCATCCAGGGCCGCGCGGTCGGGAAACCCTTCGCGCCGCTCCTGGTCTTGGTCACCAGCCGCGCCGGCTTTTTCTTGTCCGATGAGTTCATGTCCGAGGAGTTTCTTCCCGTCGAGCAGCAGCCGCAGCCGGGGCCATGCGAGGCCTTGTATTGCGCCAGCGTCTGCGGCGCGTGCGTGCTGCGCTCATTGACGGCGTGAGCCTTGCGCGTCTCCGACGGCATGCAGAAGAAGTTCGGGGCGGTCAGGATGACGCGCGGCGCCATGATTTCACATTGCGGACAAACCTGCGGATCGTCGCATTCGGCCATCGGGCGCAGATCCTTGAACGGACCGCAATCGTCACAGAGATATTCATAGACCGGCATCGCATCATCCCTACGCTGTTGTCTGTGAGAGAGTTCCGGCGAAGGATGCGGGGCGACAGCTACGCCGTCCCGCATCCCGTCGCGCAGGGATTACTTGTCCGGCGATATCGGCATCTGGATATCGCCCTTGATGTGCTTGATCGGACCCGCCGAGGACGGCATCACGTCGAAGTCGAAAATTTCCGTCGGCAGCCATAATGTGGCGCAGGCATTGGGCACGTCGACCACGCCAGAGATGTGGCCCTGAACCGGTGCGGTGCCAAGGATCGAATAGGCCTGGGCGCCGGAGTAGCCGAACTTCTTCAGGTACTCGATCGCATTCAGGCAGGCCTGGCGATAGGCGATGGTGACGTCGAGATAGTGCTGCTTGCCGGCTTCGTCAACCGAGATGCCTTCGAAGATCAGATAGTCCTTGTAGTTCGGCGTGATCGGCGACGGCTTGAAGATCGGATTCTTGACACCGTACTTCGCCATGCCGTCCTTGATCACCTCGACCTTCAGATGCAGCCAGCCGGCCATCTCGATCGCACCGCAGAAGGTGATCTCGCCGTCGCCCTGGCTGAAGTGCAGATCGCCCATCGAGAGACCGGCGCCGGGCACATAGACCGGGAAGTAGATCTTCGAGCCGCGCGAGAGATCCTTGATGTCGCAATTGCCGCCATGCTCGCGCGGCGGCACGGTGCGCGCGCCTTCCGCGCCGATCTTGTCCTTGACCTCGCCCTTGGCGCGGCCGCCATGAGCGGTCGGCGCGAACGGTGGATTGGCAAGGCCGGGCACACGAGTCGGATTGGTCGCTATCAGCTCGGCCTCGCGCTTGTTCCAGGTGTCCAGCATCTTCGGATCGGGCAGACAGCCGATCAGGCCGGGATGGATCAGGCCGGCGAAGTTGACGCCCGGAATATGCCGCGACGAGGTGTAGAGGCCCTTGATGTCCCAGATCGACTTCTGCGCCAGCGGGAAATGATCGGTGAGGAAGCCGCCGCCGTTCTGCTTGGAGAAGAAGCCGTTGAAGCCCCACATGCTCTCCTTCATCGGACCGACGTCGAGCAGGTCGACGACGAGGAGGTCGCCGGGCTCGGCGCCCTTGACGCCGATCGGGCCGGAGAGGAAGTGCACGATCGACAGATCGATGTCGCGCACGTCGTCGGCGGAATCGTTGTTCTTGATGAAGCCGCCGGTCCAGTCATAGGTCTCGATGATGAAGTCGTCGCCCGGATTGACCCAGGCCACGATCGGAATGTCTGGGTGCCAGCGGTTATGCACCATGTCATTTTCATAGGCCGACTTGGTGAGATCGACCTTGATCAGTGTCTCTGGCATCGAGAGGCTCCCCTTTTACACGGTTGGTTAGACGGACAGATATTTCGAGACCTGCGCGGCATCGACGGCGTCGCGCGGATCGTCGCGGACGATCTCGCCGTTCTCGATCACCAGCACACGGTCGGCGATATCGAGCGCGAAGCTCAGGACCTGCTCGGACACGACGATCGAAAGCCCCTTCTCGTCGCGGATGCGCTTGAGCGTGCGCGCCATCTCCTTGATGATCGACGGCTGGATGCCTTCGGTCGGCTCGTCCAGCAGCAGCACTTTTGGCTTGGTCGCCAGCGCGCGAGCGATCGCGAGTTGTTGCTGCTGGCCGCCGGAGAGATTGCCGCCACGGCGGTCCTTCATTTCCAGCAGCACCGGGAACAGTTCGTAGATGTCGCCGGGCACCTCGGTTCCGCCGGAGACCACGAGACCGGTCTCGATGTTCTCCTTCACCGTCATGGTTGAGAAGATCATGCGGCCCTGCGGCACATAGGCGAGGCCCTTGGCGACGCGCGCGTAGCTCGGCAAGGCACCGAGCTCGGCGCCGTCCATGGTCACCGAGCCGCTCTTCGCCGGCAGGATGCCCATCAGCGATTTCATGAGCGTGGTCTTGCCCATGCCGTTGCGGCCCATGATCGCCACGATCTCGTTGGGCGCGACCTTGACGTTGAGCCCGTGCAGCACCTCGCTCTGGCCATAGGCGACGTGAAGATCGGAAATTGCCAGCATGATCGCTCCCTAAATCAGCATGAATTCTGGTGAGGCCGCTCTGCCGTGAACTTTCTCCCTTCTCCCTTGTGGGAGAAGGTGGCGCGGGCGAAGTCCGCGATGGATGAGGGGTCTGCGTCCGCGAAGGCGAGAGGCAGTTTGAGCTGCGGAGAGATACCCCTCACCCGGATCGCTTGGGCGATCCGACCTCTCCCACAGGGGGAGAGGTGCACTGTCATTGCCGCAACAGACTGGCCCGAATTCGTCATATCTCAGTGCCCCAGATAGACTTCAATGACCTTGGGGTCGTTCTTCACCTTATCCATGGTCCCTTCCGAGAGGATCTGGCCCTGGTGAAGCACGGTGACCTTGTGCGCGATGTCCTCGACGAACTTCATGTCGTGCTCGATCACCAGCACCGAGCGGTTCTTGATGATGCGGTTGAGCAGCTCGGCGGTCTTGGCGCGCTCGGACACGCTCATGCCGGCGACGGGTTCGTCCAGCATCAGCAGGTCCGGGTCCTGGATCAGCAGCATGCCGATCTCGAGCCATTGCTTCTGGCCATGGCTGAGCTCAGAGGCATAGGTGTTGAGCTTGTCCTTGAGGAAGATCATCTCGGCGACCTCCGCGACGCGTGACTTCACCGGCTGGTCGCGCTGGAAGGTGAGCGAGCCGAACACGGTGCGGCCGCGCGGAAACGAAATCTCGAGATTCTCGAACACGGTGAGGTCTTCGAACACCGACGGCGTCTGGAACTTGCGGCCGACGCCGGCCTTGACGATCTCGTTCTCCTTGAGCTTGGTCAGCTCGGTGCCGCGAAACTGGATCGAGCCTTCGGTCGCTTTGGTCTTGCCGCAGATCAGGTCGAGCACCGTCGTTTTGCCGGCCCCGTTGGGGCCGATGATGACGCGGATCTCGTTCTCCTCGACGTAAAACGAGAGATCGTTGACGGCCTTGAAGCCGTCGAAGGAAACGGTCAGTCCGGAGACCGCGAGCAGGAATTCCTTCGGCTGATGTCCAACAAGCATGATGGTCTCCTCACTCTGCCGGTGCGCCATCGGCAACCGAATTGTCGCTCCAGCCCGGCTTCTTGCGCGAGGTGAACAGGCGGTCGATGCGCGGCTGCACATAGTCGGCCCAGAGCCCCGACAGGCCGTTCGGGAAAGCGAGCACGACGGCGATGAACAGCGCGCCGAGACCGAACAGCCAGAGTTGCGGGAAGGACTCCGACAGGCTGGTCTTGGCGAAATTCACCAGAATGGCTCCCCATATCGCGCCGAAGATCGACATCCGTCCGCCGACCGCGGTGTAGATCACCATCTCGATCGACGGCACGATGCCGACAAAGGACGGGGACATGAAACCGACATTGAGTGCGAACATGGCCCCGCCGATCGCGGCGAAGACCGCGGCCATGCAGAACGCAAAGATCTTGAAGTTGGCGACGCTGTAGCCGGAGAAGCGGACGCGGTCCTCCTGTTCGCGCATCGCCACCAGGATGCGGCCGAGCTTGGTCAGGCGTATGAACTGCGCGATGCCGATGCAGGCGAACAGCAGCACCACTTCGACGAAGTACAGGATGACCTTGGCGTGGTCGGGCCTTATGTCCCAACCCTTGAGGGTGCGCAGGTCGGTCATGCCGTTGATGCCGCCGGTGTAGCCCTGCTGGCCCACGATCAGGATGGTGAGGATGGCCGCCACCGCCTGGGTGATGATGGCAAAGTAGGTGCCGCCGACGCGGCGCTTGAACATCGCAGTGCCGATGATCAGCGCGAAGATGCCGGGGACCAGGATGATGGCGAGGATGGTGAAGGTGAGACTGTGAAACGGTTGCCAGAACAGTGGCAGTGACGTGATCTGATTCCAGTCCATGAAGTCCGGGATGCCTGGCGTCGACTGGATCTTGGTATTCTCGACGCTGGAGGCCTCCAGCTTGAGGAACATCGCCATGCAATAGCCGCCGAGGCCGAAGAACACGCCTTGCCCCAGACTGAGAATGCCGCCGTAGCCCCAGCACAGCACGAGACCGAGCGCGACGAAGGCGTAGGTCAGATATTTTGCGACGAGGTTGAGACGGAACACATCCAGCGAGAGCGGCAGGATCACGAACAGCACAACGGCCAGCACGAGGAAGCCCATGAGCTCGGATCGATTGAAGAAGCGTGAGTTGATGACCATGACTTGCCTGCTTCTTGTTATTTGCGGACCTTGAGGGCGAAGAGACCCTGCGGCCGCAGCATCAGGATTCCGACAACGGCAAGCAGCGTCAGCACCTTGGCCATCGAGCCCGACAGGAAGAACTCGAGGGTGGATTGGGTCTGCGAGATCGAGAAGGCCGATGCGATGGTGCCGAGCAGGCTTGCCGCGCCGCCGAACACGACCACCAGGAACGTATCGACGATGTAAAGCTGTCCGGAGGTCGGCCCGGTCGAGCCGATCATGGTGAAGGCGCTCCCGGCGACACCGGCAATGCCGCAACCGAGGCCGAAAGTGTAGCGATCCACCTTTTCGGTGTTGATGCCGACGGCACCGGCCATGATGCGGTTCTGCACGACGGCGCGCACCTGCCGACCCCAGCGCGATTTGTACATCACGTAGGCAACACCGACGGTGATCAGGACGGTGAGGCACATCACGAAGACGCCGTTGATCGGCACTTCGATGCTGTCGGTTACGTGCAGCGAGCCAAGCATCCATTGCGGCAGCTCGACGCCGACCTCGCGCGCGCCGAACACGGAGCGATAGGCCTGTTGCAGGATCAGGCTGAGGCCCCAGGTCGCAAGCAGCGTGTCGAGCGGGCGCTTGTAGAGATGCCGTATCAGCACCCATTCCACCAGCATCCCCAACGCACCGGATGCGATAAAGGCCAGGATCATCGCGAGGAAGAAGTAGCCGCTGAACAGGCTCGGCAAATAGGATTGGAAGAAACTCGAGGTCATCCAGGTGACGTAGGCCCCAAGGATCATGAACTCGCCATGGGCCATGTTGATGACGCCCATCTGGCCGAAGATGATCGCAAGACCGAGCGCCATCAGGACGTAGACGGAGAACAGGATCAGTCCTGCAAAGCCCTGCATGACGAAGATGGAGCCAAGGTCACCAAGCGAGTAGTCGCCGAACATCGATGTCCTCCGTCGGGAAAGGGTCCCGCGTCGCGAGCAGGTTCGCGACGCGGGGGTCTTGGGCGTGGATTTGCGGTCCACGCCAGGGAGAGGGTTTGCCTGAGAGGGAAACGGCGGCGAACGCCGTGACTGACTGGTAGCTCTGGTCTTACTGGTAACCCTTGGGGAACGGATCCGGCTCGACCAGATCGGCGGTCTCGTAGATCAGCTCGAACTGGCCATCGAGCTTGGCGCGCCCCACCCGGGTCTTCGACCAGAGGTGATGATTTTCGTGGATGCGCACATAGCCTTCCGGAGCGCCCTTGAACTCGATGCCTGGCGACGCCGCCGCGATCTTGTCGATGTCGAAGGAGCCCGCCTTCTCCACTGTCAACTTCCACAGCCACGGGCCGAGATAGGCAGCCTGGGTGACGTCTCCGATCACGGTCTTCTCGCCCCACATCTTCTTGAACGCCGGGACGAAGGTCTTGTTGTTGGGATTGTCGAGCGACTGGAAGTACTTCATGCAGGCATAGGCGCCCGCGATGTTCTCGCCGCCGATGCCGTCGATCTCGTCTTCCGTCACCGAGATCGTCAGCAGCGCCTGCTTGGAGAGGTCGATGCCGGCGGCCTTGAGCTGCTTGTAGAACGCGACGTTCGAGCCGCCGACAACGTCGGTGAAGATCACGTCGGGCTTGGTCAGCTTGATCTTGTTGATGACCGAATTGAATTGGGTATTGCCGAGCGGATAATACTCTTCGCCGACAACCTTGCCCTTCAGCACGTTCTCGACATGCTTGCGCGCGATCTTGTTCGAGGTGCGCGGCCAGATGTAGTCGGAGCCGATGAAGAAGAACGACTTCGCACCCTTCTCCTTGGCGATCCAATTCAGGCCGGCGAGGATCTGCTGAGTGGCTTCCTGGCCGGTGTAGATCACGTTCTTGGACTGCTCGAGACCTTCATAGAAGGTCGGGTAATAGAGCATGCCGTTGTACTGCTCCATGACCGGCAGCACGGCCTTGCGGGACGCCGAGGTCCAGCAGCCCATGATCGCCGCGACCTTGTCGTTGACCAGCAATTTCTTGGCCTTTTCGGCAAAGGTCGGCCAATCGCTGGCGCCGTCTTCCTGGATGAACTTGATCTTGCGCCCGAGCACGCCGCCCATGGCGTTGATCTGCTCGATGGCGAGCTTTTCGGCTTCGATCGAGCCGGTCTCGGAGATCGCCATGGTGCCGGTCGCCGAATGCAGGATGCCGACCGTCACCTCGGTGTCGGTGACCGCGACACCCGTGGTATTGACCGCCGAGGTCGCCGGGGCCTGCGCAAAAGATGCTCGCGGTAGCAGGGTGATGGCCGGCACGGCCGCCATTCCCATCAATAATTTGCGCCGGAGCGGCGATAACAGGCCCTTGTTCGCTTCGTCTGACATGAGCACCCCACTGTTGTTCGAGGACACGCGATTGGTGCCGTGAGGATGGCTCGAATTTGTGCACTGCAAGCATACGCAAGATCGCGTATACTGCACCGCAAAATGACGACGTAGGCTTTTGGTACAGGTTTTGCGAGGGATGCGGGAGTTCGGGAGTGGGGGTTAAGTGGCAGGGCGGCAGCGGATAGATCGCGTCAGGCGCCAGTACAACCAATGGGTCGCCAACCAGACGCTGGAAGACTACGCGCTGCGCTTCACCGCCAAGAGCGCGCGCCGGTGGTCCGCCGCCCGCGTCGCCAACACCGCACTGGGCGCCATCTCCTTTCTCGCTCTGGAGGCGATCGGCGGCACCATCACCCTGAACTACGGTGTTACCAACGCCACCGCCGCGATCCTCGTCGTCTCCGCCATCATCTTCTGCTGCGGCGTTCCGATTGCCTATTATGCCGCCAAATGCGGCATCGACATTGACCTGCTCACCCGCGGCGCCGGCTTTGGTTATATCGGCTCGACCGTCACCTCGCTCATCTACGCCTCCTTCACCTTCATCTTCTTCGCGATCGAAGCGGTGATCCTGGCCACGGCGCTCGAGATGTGCTTCGGCATTCCGCGCCCGATCGGCTATCTCATCAGCGCCGTCGCAATCATCCCGCTTGTCACCTACGGCATCACGCTGATCAGCCGCTTCCAGCTCTGGACGCAGCCGATCTGGATCATCCTGCACATCCTGCCCTTCGCGGCGATCGCCTGGGCCAATCCTTACTCATTCACGGAGTGGCGGAAATTCGCCGGCGAGCACGGCGACCCCAGCGGACATTTCGATCTGCTGCTGTTCGGTGTCGCATCTTCCGTGGTGTTTTCGCTGGTGGCCCAGATCGGCGAGCAGGTCGACTTCCTCAGGTTCCTGCCGCGCGACCGCCGCACCTCGCGAACGTCGTGGTGGGCCGCCCTGCTGATCGCGGGCCCCGGCTGGATCATCTTCGGCGCGCTGAAATTGCTGCTGGGCTCGTTTCTCGCCTTCTTCGCGCTGAGCCACGGTCTCTCCAGCGAGCTGGCGGCCGAGCCGGCGCACATGTATCTCGAAGCGTTTCGCTACGTGCTGTCGCAGCCGGACATGGCCCTGGCACTCACCGGCGCGTTCGTGATCCTGTCGCAGCTCAAGATCAACGTCACCAACGCCTATGCAGGCTCGATCGCCTGGTCGAACTTCTTCTCGCGTCTGACACATAGCCATCCCGGCCGGGTCGTCTGGCTGGTGTTCAACGTGATGGTGGCGCTGCTGCTGATGGAGATCGGCGTCTACAAGGCCTTGGAGCAGACGCTCGCGCTCTACTCCAATGTCGCGATCGCCTGGGTCGGGGCGCTGGTGTCCGATCTCGTGGTCAACAAGCCGCTCGGCCTGCGCCCACCGCAGATGGAGTTCAAGCGCGCCCATCTCTACGACATTAACCCGGTCGGCGTCGGCGCGATGACGATCGCGACCATCGTCTCGATCGCGGCATTCTACGGCCTGTTCGGCTCGACCATGAAAGCGCTCGCGGCCTTCGTCGCGCTGACGGTCGCCTTCGTCACCGCGCCCGTCATCGCCTGGCTCACTGACGGTAAATACTACATCGCGCGCAAGCCGAAGAGGAGCTGGGCCAATATCGAATCGATCCAGTGCTGCATCTGCGAGCACCATTTCGAGCCGGAGGACATGACCTCCTGTCCTGCCTATGCCGGCCCGATCTGCTCGCTATGCTGCTCGCTCGACGCGCGCTGCCATGATTTGTGCAAACCGCATGCGCGGGCGCAGGTGCAGTTCGCCGACGCGCTCGCCAGGATCCTGCCGCAGTCGATCTATCAGCGGATCAATTCGCAGTTCGGCCACTACATCGGTGTGTTCGTGGTCTCCGCGGGCCTCGTCGCGCTGGTGCTGGGGCTGATCTACCTCCAGACCTCGGTCAGCGTGCCAGGCGAGAACATGCTCGTCTCCAACGTGCTCTGGAAGGTGTTCTTCTCGCTCAGCATCATCATCGGGGTCGTGGCTTGGCTGTTCGTGCTGGCGCAGCAGAGCCGACGGGCCGCCGAGGCCGAGACCCGGCGCCAGACCACGCTGCTGATCCAGGAGATCGATGCCCACAAGCGCACCGACGCAGAGCTCCAGCGCGCCAAGGAAATCGCCGAATCCGCCAACCTCGCCAAGAGCCGCTACGTGGTGGGCCTGAGCCACGAGCTGCGCTCGCCGCTCAATGCGATCAGCGGCTATGCCCAACTCCTGGAGCAGGACACCACGCTCAACACCAAGCCGCGCGACCAGGTCCGCGTCGTCCGCCGCAGCGCCGATCACCTCTCCGGCCTGATCGACGGCATTCTGGACATCTCCAAGATCGAGGCGGGGCGGCTGTACCTGTCGCGCGACGAGGTGCGCTTGACCGAATTCCTCGACCAGCTCGTCGGCATGTTCCGCCTTCAGGCCGCCGCCAAGAGCATCGACTTCGTGTTCAGGCGTCCGGCGCATTTACCGATCGTGGTCTATGCCGACGAAAAGCGGCTGCGCCAGGTGCTGATCAATCTGCTGTCCAACGCGATCAAATTCACCCAGACCGGCAGTGTGCAGTTCGTGGTGCACTATCGCAGCCCGGTCGCGGAGTTCGAGGTGATCGACACCGGCCCCGGCATCCAGGGCGACGATCTCGAACGCATCTTCGCACCGTTCGAGCGCGGCGCGCTCGGTGTCTCGCAGCCACAGACCGGCACCGGACTGGGCTTGACCATCAGCCGGCTGCTCGCCGGCGTCATGGGCGGCGACATCAAGGTCTTGAGCACGGTCGGCAGCGGCAGCACGTTCAAGGTCAAGATGCTGCTCTCGGAAGTCACCAATCCGCAGCGCATTGCGCCGGTGGAGGCCCCGATCTCCGGCTATCACGGCACGCGCAAGACCATCCTCATTACCGACGACGATCCCGTGCATCGCGACCTCCTGCGCGAGGTGTTGACACCACTCGGCTTCATCCTGCTCAGCGCGCCCGACGGACCTGGTTGCCTGGCACTGGCCCAGCACTGCCGGCCCGATCTGTTCCTGCTCGACATCTCCATGCCTGGCATGGATGGCTGGACGGTCGCGGAGACGCTACGCGCCAGCGGCCACCATCAGGCGCGGATCCTGATGGTGTCGGCCAGCGCGCTCGAGGCCCACGGCACACCGCTGGCACAGCCTTTCCACGACGGTTATCTGATGAAGCCGATCGACATTCCCAAGCTTTTGGAAAGCATCCGCCAGCTTCTGAAGATCGAATGGCAATACGGCTCGGAGGAGATCGCCGTGCCGCTGTGGCGGCCCGAAAGCGGCTCGCGGCCGCCTGTCCAACACATCGAGGCGCTGATCGGGCTTGGTCAGATCGGCTACGTCAAGGCTATCCAGTTGAAGCTGGACGAGATCGGCAGCGAGCACCCTGAACATGCCGACTTCGTCGCGGAAATGCGGTCGCTGATCGACCGCTTCGATCTCGACCAGTACATGGCCACATTGAAGACGTTGCATGCGTATGAGCACTGAGTCGAAAAAGCGCGACGTCGCGCTCGTTGTCGACGACTCCCCGGAGACGCTGCGGCTGCTCACCGACGCGCTCGACAGCGCCGGGATGACGGTGATGGTGGCGCTCGACGGCGCGGCCGCGATGCGCATCGTCGACCAGATCACGCCTGACATCGTGCTGCTCGACGCGGTGATGCCGGGCATGGACGGGTTCGAGACCTGCCGCCGCCTCAAGCGTGATGCGGGCCTTGCCAATGTCCCGGTGATCTTCATGACGGGGCTCGCCGAGACCGAGCACATCGTGCGCGGGCTGGAGGCCGGCGGCGTCGACTACGTGACGAAGCCGATCGTGATCGAGGAGATGCTGGCGCGCATCCGCGTTCATCTCGGCAATGCGCGGCTGACGCAAAGCGCACGCGCTGCGCTCGACGTCTCGGGCCGATTCCTGTTCGCGGTCAACCGCCAGGGCAAATTATTGTGGGCGACCCCGCAGGCGCAGAAGCTGCTGGCGGACCACCACGGCGCGCAGGCCGACGACGATTTCGTCCTGCCGGTATCATTGCTGCAATGGCTGGAGCAGGCCAAGGGCAAGGGCAGCTCGAAGTCTCAGGCCGCGTCCCTGCCCGACAATCCTCAACTCCGGTTGTACTACATGGGCGAGACCGCGCCGAACGAGTTCCTGCTGCGGCTGTCCAGGGAGTCCGGCACCGCGCCGCCACCCGAATTCACCAGCGAGCTTGGCCTCACCACCCGCGAAGGCGAGGTGCTGGCCTGGCTCAGCAAGGGCAAGACCAACCGCGACATCGCGCAGATCTTGGGCTTGAGCCCGCGCACGGTCGACAAGCATCTCGAGCAGATCTACTCCAAGCTTGGGGTCGAGAACCGGACTGCGGCTGCGGCGATTGCAACGAATGCAACAAGAAGGAATTCCTGACCCCCCCCACCGCCGTCGTCCTGGACAAGCGCAGCGAAGCGGAGCGCCGATCCAGGACCCATTACCACGGTACGTCGTATGGCGAAGACTCTTGATGACAAGCTCGCGCCGCAACTTCTCCCTGGGGTGATGGTCCTGGCTTTCGCCAGGACGACGGAGAAGTTTGTAGCGTCGCCTGCCGCGCCTCACCCGTACACGAACTCCCCGCCATCCAGATCCGTCTTCGGGATCTCGTCCTTTTCGGTCCAGTAATCCTGGCTGTGCTGCCATTCCGGTTTGTCGCCGCGCTTGGGCAGCAGGTCCATGTTGCGCATCATGTAGCCGGGGTTGAAGTTTTCCGGATCGATCCAGGGCAGGATCGGCATGTTGTGGTCTTCGGCGCGCAACTTGACCTCGACCTTCTTCTTGCCTTTGGACTTCATGTGACCGAGCAGGCGGCAGACGAAGTCGGCGACGAGGTCGACGCGCAGCGTCCAGCTGGCGCGGAAATAGCCGAACACCCAGACCATGTTCGGCACGCCCGTGAACATCATGCCGCGATAGGTGACGGTGTCGCCGAAAGCGAGCGGCTTGCCGTCGATCTCGAAGGCGATGTCGCCGAGCGCCGCGAGATTGAAGCCGGTCGCGGTGACGATGATGTCAGCTTCCAGCAGCTTGCCGGATTTGAGCTGGATACCGTTCTCGACGAAACATTCGATCTCGTCGGTGACGACAGACGCCTTGCCGCTGGCGATGCCCTTGAACAGATCGGCATCGGGCACGAAGGCGATGCGCTGCCGCCAGGGCCGGTAGCTCGGCGTGAAATGTGTGTCGACATCGTACTCCGGACCGAGCACCGCGCTGATCTGCCCGATCAGCTCTTGCTTCACCTGCTCGGGTTTTGACAAGCAAAGCTTGGTGAACGCGTCCTGCTCGAACAGGATCTTGCGGCGGACGATCTCGTGGATCCAGGCCTCGTCGATCTGAAGCCGGCGCAGCTCCTCCGCGATCTCGATGGCGTTGCGCCCGAGACGGAAATAGGTGGGCGACCGCTGCAGCATTGTGACATGCGCGCATTTGTCGACGATATTCGGCACCAGCGTCGCCGCCGTCGCGCCGGAGCCGATCACGACGACCTTCTTGTTCGCGAGGTCGATATCATCGGGCCAGGTCTGCGGATGAACGATTCGGCCCTTGAAGCGATCCGTGCCCTTCCATTCCGGCGTATAGCCTTCCGAATGGCGGTAATAGCCTTGGCACATCCAGAGGAAGTTCGCCGTGAAAGTTTTCGGCTCGCCGGTGTCGATCGTCACCGCCGCGATGGTCCAGAGGTTCTGTTCGCTCGACCAGCTCGCCGAATTGATCTTGTGCTTGTAGCGGATATGCCGCGCGATATCGTTTTCGTCGATCACCTCCTTCATGTAGGCGAGGATTTCGTCGGCGGTCGCGATCGGCGGCCCGACCCAGGGCTTGAAGCTATAACCGAAGGTGTGGAGGTCGCTGTCCGAACGAATTCCGGGATAGCGGTGCGTGGTCCATGTGCCGCCGAACGTCGCCTGCGTTTCCAGGATGACGAAGCTCGCACCCGGAAGCTGCTTGGTCATGTGATAGGCGCTACCGATACCCGAGATACCGGCACCGACGATCAGCACGTCGAAATGTTCAGAAGCTTGTTTGGCCGTGGCGTGACTGCGAACAGCGACATTCATTGTTGCTTCTATGCCTTGCTTGTTTTTGTGCCCGCCCTTGATTGGGCGGCGCGTTTCCTCCGCGACGGACGTGGTTGCCCATCGCGCTTCCGCTTCAAGATGACATAGATCAGGGCGCGGTCAAATCACAGCGCCGCACCCCAGATCCGCGCGGTCTGCAAGATCCAGTCGCGATAGAGCGTGAGCGGCGTGACGCCGGTCAGCCCGCCGCAGCCGGCGGCTCCGTTCGGCCCCGTGGACCAACTGATGACGCCGACGAGCACGGCTCCGGTCGGCTTGTCCTCGAACACGGGACCGCCGGAATCACCGGTGCAAGCCCCAATTCCGTCGCGAACACCGTTGGTTACGGGGTCGACCAGCCTGATCTGGAGCGTGCCGGGCTGCCCCGTCGCGACGAGGCCGGCAACACGCGTCGCGCCGCCACTCTTGCCGTCGCCACGCACGGTGACGCCAATACCGGCGATGACGAAGCGGCTGCCGACCTGGATCGGAATATTCGGCGCACCGACCGGCACCGTCGATTTTCCCTTGAGTGGAATTTCCAATTGCAGAAGCGCCAGGTCGGCGGTAGCGCGATGCGCTTGCATCGCCTGCATGTTGAAATTCGGATGGATCGCGACGGTGCGGACATTCAGCAGCTGCGGCTGCCCGTCGGTGCCGCGATCGACGATCTTGTAGTCCGCGCCGGGCTGCACGCAGTGGGCAACGGTGAGCACCAGCTTTGGCGCAACCAGGGTGCCGGTACAGAAATTACCGCGCGAGCCGACGATCGTGACGACGGCGCGCGCGACGCCATCGGCCTGCGGCGTACCGCCGCCAACGATGGCATAAGCGGGCGTGGCGAGCAGCAGCGCGGTTGCGATGATGGTTACAAGCTTTTTCATGGGAACACGCTTTGGTATCGGCATCGCTGACGGCGGTGGGATGGCTTCGGACTGGCCCTTGCCGATAGCGCATGCTAGCGCTCTTGGAAAGGAATTGACGAGGGCGGGATCTTGACGATCGAGGCTGTGATCTTTGATTTTGGCGGCGTGCTGACGAGTTCGCCGTTTGAGGCGTTCACGCGGTTCGAGACAGAGCGTGGCCTGCCCATCGACATCATCCGGCGCACCAACGCCGCCAATCATCTGGAAAATGCATGGGCCAAGTTCGAGCGCGCCGAGGTCGACATCGACACGTTCGATCATTTGTTCGCGACGGAATCGCTGGCGCTCGGCGCAGAGGTGCGCGGCCGCGATGTGCTCCCGCTGCTTCAGGGGGATCTGCGCCCCGAGATGGTCGAAGCGCTGAAGCGCATCAAGGCGCAATTCAAGACCGGCTGCATTACCAACAATCTGCCGGCCAATGCGATCGGCAGCATGACCGGGCGCTCACTCTATGTCGCCGAGGTGATGGTGCTGTTTGATCATGTGATCGAGTCCGCCAAGATCGGCCTGCGCAAGCCCGACCCGCGCATTTATCAGCTGATGGTCGAGGCGCTGAAGGTCGATCCGAAGAATTGCGTCTATCTCGACGATCTCGGCGTCAATCTGAAGCCGGCCCGCGAGATGGGCATGACGACGATCAAGGTCACCAGCGGCGCCCAGGCGATCGCTGAGCTCGAGGCCGCGACGGGATTGAAGCTGAGCTAGGCGGTGAACCGTAGGGTGGGCAAAGCGAAGCGTGCCCACCAAAGCTCGCGCGGCCCGGAATGAATATGGTGGGCACGGCGCGATGCGCCTTTGCCCCACCCTACGAACGCTACTCCGCCGCGGCTGCGATCCGCTCCGGAAACGCCGCGGCAAGTGACGCGCGATCGGCTTTCAGCACGCCGCGCTCGGTGATGAGGCCGGTGACGAGCCGCGCCGGGGTGACGTCGAAGGCATAATTCGCGACCGGCGAGCCCTCCGGCACGATGCGCACGGTCTCAAGTCTTCCGTCCGCAGTGCGGCCGGTCATGTCGGTGACTTCCGTGCCGCTGCGCTGCTCGATCGGGATGTCGCGGATGCCGTCATCGACGGCGAAGTCGATCGTCGGCGACGGCAGCGCGACATAGAACGGCACGTTGTTGTCGTGCGCGGCGAGCGCCTTCAAATATGTGCCGATCTTGTTGCAGACGTCGCCATTGGCGGCAACGCGATCGGTGCCGACGATGGCGAGATCGACCATGCCGTGCTGCATCAGATGCCCGCCGGTGTTGTCGGGAATCACCGTATGCGCCACGCCGTGATGGCCGAGCTCCCAGGCCGTGAGCGAGGCGCCCTGGTTGCGCGGACGCGTCTCGTCGACCCAGACATGGACCTTGATGCCGCGCTCATGCGCCAGATAGATCGGCGCCGTCGCCGTGCCCCAATCGACCGTCGCAAGCCAGCCGGCGTTGCAATGGGTCAGCACATTGACGGTCTCGCCCGGCTTCTTCCTTGCGACGATCGCCTCGATGAGTTTCAGGCCGTTGCCGGCGATGCCGCGGTTGATCTCGACGTCCTGCTCGGCGATCTCGTCGGCGCGCGCATAGGCAGCTTCGGCGCGCTCCAGCGGATCGATCGGCGCGAGGCTCGCGCGCATCTCGTCCAGGGCCCATTTAAGATTGATCGCCGTCGGCCGCGCCACCACGAGCGTGTCGTAGGCGCGCTTCAGCCCGGCGTCGGAAGCATCCTCGCGCATCGCCAGCGCCATGCCGTAAGCTGCGGTCGCGCCGATCAGTGGCGCACCGCGCACCAGCATGTCGCGGATGGCGAGGGCCGCGTCCTCGCATGAGGTCAGCTTCGCAACGATGAACTCATGCGGCAGCCGGCGCTGGTCGATCGCGCCGACCGACCAGCCGTCGCGCTCACGCCAGATGCTGCGGAAATGCTTGCCGTCGACTTTCATGGCATTCTGCCTTTCGTATCACGTCCGCAGGATGCGCCCGGCCACCGCATCGAGCTTCTTCAAGAGCTCGGGATCGCGCGCCTCGGGCGCGGTGATCAGCGCGGTATCGAGCGCGCGGTCCGAGCCGATCGGGCACGGCTCATGCTCGCGCGGGAAGTCTTTCGCCAGCCGCGCCACCAGCGCTTTTGCCTTGTCGGCGTTCGAGCTCAGAACGCGGATGATGTCCTGCACGGTGACGGCGTCGTGATCGGGATGCCAGCAATCGAAATCCGTCACCATCGCAACGGTGGCGTAGCAAAGCTCGGCCTCACGCGCGAGTTTCGCCTCGGGCATGTTGGTCATGCCGATCACGGAATAGCCCAGCGTCTTGTAGGTCATGCTTTCCGCATAGGTCGAGAATTGCGGCCCCTCCATGCAGACATAGGTGCCGCCTCGCGCAAACGCGATGCCCTCGGCTTCGGCCGCCGTGGCAAGATGGATGCGCAGCCGCGGCGAGACCGGGTGCGCCATCGACACATGCGCGACGCATCCCCTCCCGAAGAACGAGCTCTCGCGCTTGTGGGTACGATCGACGAACTGGTCGACGAGAACGAAGGTTCCCGGCGGCAGCTCCTCCCTGAACGAGCCGCAGGCCGACAGCGAGATCAGGTCGGTGACGCCGGCGCGCTTGAGGATGTCGATATTGGCGCGATAATTGATATCGGACGGCGACAGCCGGTGGCCCTTGTCGTGGCGCGGCAGGAACACGATCGGCAGGCCGGCAATGGAGCCGCGCCGCAGGGGCGCCGACGGCTCGCCCCAGGGGCTCCTGATCACCTCTTCGCGAGCGTCCTCCAGCCCCGGCAGATCGTAGATGCCGGAGCCGCCGATGATGCCCAATACCGCCTGCGCCATGCCTGCTCCACCCCGTTTGCGCCATCGCAATCCCGAGAGGAAGCTATGCCAGTTTTACATCGGTTTTGGAACGGGGGATGGGATCAGGAAGTGCCGTCAGGAGGATGCGCGCCAGCACTCCTGATTATGCCGCGGCCGCCGACTGCAGCTGGGTCGCGACCATGCGCTCCAGCGTCTCGACGGACTGGAAGTTCTCCGGTGTGATCTCGGACTGCGGAATCGTGAAGTCGAACTCGGCTTCGACGCCGAGCATCAGATTGACCATGTCCATCGAGGTCAGGCCGACGTCGACGAGCTTGGCCTGCGGCGCGACCTCAGCGGAGAGCGAGTTCTGGGCGAGGATGCCCTTCACCAGCTTGATGATGCGATTGCGCAACTCGGTATCGAAAGCCTGCATCGGTAAATTCCCATCTGTCGACAAAGGTCGGACCGGTTGCCGGCTACGATGGGCACGGCGGGCCGATCCCGCAATGGACGCCACCATTACTTCGCGTTTCTTAGTAAACGATGACTCAGATTGTCTGGAATTCCGGCTTCTTACAGATCCCTAACGCGACCGCGGAAATCCGGGCGATGCAAACAACCCGAACTTAACTGTTCGTTCGGAATTGGCCTTTGTTTACCCTCTATTTCATCGACGAATTTGAATTAAATCCGTAGCCTCATCTCATAAGCAAAGATGGTCGGAGGATCGCTTGCGGCATCGCGAATGATGCCGGCGATCCTGAACGGCAAACCGGAGGCGGACGAGTATGAACGTGCGTGAAGCAGTCCTCACTGTCGACGAGACGCAGACGAGCTTTCTCGAGCAGGGTCCCTCCCTCATTGAGCGCGCCGCCCGGACCGCCACCGTGGCGGCTGCCGACGCAGACGGGGTCGATCGCGATGCCCGCTTCCCCCACAAGGCTTTCGAGGTTGCGCGTGAGCAGAAGCTGCTCGGCGTCATGATCCCGGTCGAGTTCGGCGGCTTCGGTGCCTCGATCCACGACCTCACCGACGTCTGCTACACGCTCGGACGCGCCTGCGCCTCCACGGCGATGATCTACGCGATGCACACGACAAAGGTCGCCTGCGTCGTCAGGCACGGTCACGGCATTCCCTGGATGGAAACCATGATGCGCCGGGTCGCGCGCGACCAGTGGCTGCTCGCCTCCTCCACCACCGAAGGCCAGAACGGCGGCAACATCCGCGCTAGCGCCGCCGCCGTCGACGTCGCCGGCGACACTGTCTCGCTGCTGCGCGACGCCACCGTGATCTCCTACGGCGCCGAGGCCGACGGCCTCGTGACCATCGCCCGCCGCGCCACCGACGCTTCTGCATCCGACCAGGTGCTGCTGGCGCTCGCCAGGGACGATTATTCGCTGAAGCGGACGCTGGGCTGGGAAACGCTCGGCATGCGCGGCACCTGCTCGACCGGCTTCGAGCTGAAGGTCGACTGCCCGACCGACCGCGTCTTCCCGGAATCCTACGACAAGATCCACGCCCAGACCATGACGCCGTTCGCACATCTGTGCTGGTCCTCGGCCTGGGCTGGTATCGCTGCAGCCGCCGTTACCCGTGCGCAGGCCTTCGTCCGCAAGGCGGCCCGCACCTCGGGCGGACAGATGCCCCCGGCAGCCGCGCATTTCACCGCCGCCAAGATGTCGCTGGCCAAACTGCGGGCGCTGATATCGGCCAATATCGACTCCTTTGCTCGCGCCGAGCACGACGAACGCGCGCTCGGCTCGCTCGACTTCCAGTCTTCGATCACGCTTCTGAAGGTGCAGGCCTCCGAGCTCGCGGTCGAGACCGTGATGCATGCGATGCGCACCGCAGGACTATCCGGCTACCGCAACGACGGTGAGTTCACCATGGGCCGCCACCTGCGCGACGTGCTGTCGTCGCCGATCATGATCAACAACGACCGCATTCTGGCCAATGCCGCGACGTCGACCCTGATGAGCGGCGTGCCGACAGGCCTTCGGGACTGACGAGCTTTCGAGACCGACGTGCCTTCGTTCAATAAGAATAATTTCAGATAGCAGGAAGCCGAACATGAACATTGCTGTTCTCCCCAACTCGCCTGAGACCGCGCCGCAGATCGCGGATCCGCTGGACCATCTCGCCGAGAAGCTGTTCCACCCCATGGGCTCTGACGGCGTCTATGCCCGGACCGCGCTTTATGAAGGCATCGTCGAAAAGCTCGCCGCGCTGATCACGAGCCATCGCGAGGCCGGCACTGAGGTGATGCGCTTCCCGCCGGTGATGAGCCGGTCTCAGCTGGAAAGATCCGGCTACCTCAAGAGCTTTCCGAACCTGCTCGGTTGCGTCTGCGGCCTGCACGGCACCGAGCGCGAGATCAACGCCGCGGTCAGCCGCTTCGATGCCGGCGGCGACTGGACCAGCTCGCTCTCGCCGGCAGACCTCGTGCTGTCGCCGGCGGCCTGCTATCCCGTCTATCCGATCGCGGCGAGCCGCGGCCAGTTGCCGAAGGGTGGCCTGCGCTTCGACGTCGCCGCCGACTGCTTCCGCCGTGAACCGTCAAAACATCTCGACCGGCTGCAATCGTTCCGGATGCGGGAATATGTCTGCATCGGCAGCCCCGATGACGTCGCCGATTTCCGCGAGCGCTGGATGGTGCGGGCGCAGGCGATTGCGACCGATCTCGGTCTCACCTTCCGCGTCGATTACGCGAGCGATCCGTTCTTCGGCCGCGTCGGTCAGATGAAGGCGGTGAGCCAGAAGCAGCAGCAGCTCAAGTTCGAACTGCTGATCCCGCTGCGCTCGGAAGAGCAGCCGACCGCCTGCATGAGCTTCAATTATCACCGTGAGCATTTCGGCACGACCTGGGACATCCAGGACGCCAATGGCGAGCCGGCCCACACCGGCTGCGTCGCTTTCGGCATGGACCGCCTGGCTGTCGCCATGTTCCACACGCACGGCACCGACCCTTCCGCCTGGCCCGCCAAGGTGCGGGAGATCATGGGCCTGCAGCCGCAGATCGCGGCCGATGCCCACGGCGAAGGCTGGCGCTAACGGAACGAGGCCGGTCATTTCCACGGGAAAGACGAGCGTGATCCATACCAAGGTCCGATGCCGCGAGATCACCGAGGCCGACGTCGATGCGGTCGCGGACTTGCTGACGCGCGGCTTCGTCGGCCGCTCGCGCAGCTACTGGATCCAGGGCCTGCGCCGGCAAGCCTTCCGACCCGTACCGGACGGCTACCCGCGCTTCGGCTACATGCTCGACAATGATGGTACGCCGGTCGGCGTGCTGTTGCTGATCTATACGGCGCGAAGGGACGGCGACGAGACCGCCATCCAGTGCAATTTGTCGAGCTGGTACGTCGACCCGGCCTACCGCAATTACGCCCCGCTCCTGACCAAGATCGCGCAACGTCACAAGGACGTCACCTATCTCAACATCAGCCCGGCGCCCTGGACCTGGCCGATCATCGAGACGCAGGGCTTTCGCGCCTATTGCCGCGGCATATTCTTTTCCGTCCCTGCGCTGGCGCGCGTCCCACGCTGGAGCAAGATCGAGGTCATCTCGCAGCACGCCAAGACGATCGACGGGCTTTCCGATGCCGAGACCGATCTCTTGACGCGGCATGCGCGCTACAATTGCCTCAGCCTCGTCTGCCGCACGCCGAAAGGAGCGTTCCCCTTCATCCTGCAACCGGTGCGCATCCGCCGTGGCATCATTGCGCCACCCGCGATGAAGCTGATCTACTGCCGCAACGCGGCCGAATACACCGAATGCGCGGGCCGCATCGGTCGGCTGCTGCTGCGGCTCGGCAAGATCGCGGTCGCCGTCGATTCCAACGGCCCGGTTCCCGGCCTCGTCGGCATCTATACCGAGCGTCGCGGCCGCAAATATTTCAAAGGCCCACACCGGCCGCAGCTCGCCGACCTCACGGATACGGAACTCGTGCTGTACGGGCCGTAGGCGCCGTTTGGGCCAGACATTCGATGTCATTAGGGCCTAACGCGCAATTGCGCAGGTCGACCGGCGCGACGCGTGCCTGCACGCCCCTCCACATTCGCACGCATCACTGCGATGCTGGTCACCCTCCGTAAACTACGGCGCTTAAGGGAATTTTCCCGCCTCTTCGCTAGCCTCGGCGACCGAATTACCTTGCGTTAGGTCTATTGCCCGCCGAGACCCCGCCGCCCCATGACGTCGATGCGCAACAACGAGCTTGATGCACGCCGCGAGCAAGGCCCGAAGGCCCTGGTCGGGCTGAGCCAGCTTGCGCTCGACCACATGGAGCAAGGCGTCTGCGTCTACGATGCCGGCAACCGGATCGTGCTGGTCAATCAGCGCTACCTTGCGCTGTTCAACATGTCGGCCGACATCGTGCGGGTCGGCACGACCTACCGCGACGTGCTCGCCCACAGCGTGGCCCTTGGCAATATCCCCGCAGACGAAGTCGACACACTTTATGCCGCGCGCATGGCGCGGATCGCAACCGGCCAGCCGTTCCGGACTGAACAGACGCTTGCAAGCGGCCTCGTCATGGCGCTCGAGCTGAAGCCGTTTCCCGGCGGCGGCTGGATGACGATATGCGACGACGTCAGCCGCCTCGCCCGGGTCGAGGCGGAGCTGCGCGTGCAGACTGAGCGCAGCCAGCACGCGCTCGCCAACATGTCGCACGGGCTGATCATGTACGACGCCGACAGCCGTGTCGTCGTCTGCAACGAACGTTTCCTGAAGCTCTACAATCTCGACGCGGACATCGTGAAGCCGGGCGTCACGCACGGCGCGACCATCGATCATTGGCTTTCGCGCGGCAACCTGCCGGGGATGTCGGCCGACGAATTCCACGACACCAGGCTGGAGGACGTGCGCACCAGGACGACGAAAACCCTGCTGGTGATGCGCTATGACGGACGGATGGTGCAGGTGGTTTCCCGTTTTCTGCCCGACGGCGGCTGGGTGACGGTGCACGAAGACGTCACCGAGCGGCTGCAATACGAGGAGATGCTGAGGCAGCAGAACTTCATGCTCGATGCGGCGCTGGAGAACATGGCGCACGGACTCGCCTTCTACGACAGCGACATGCGCCTGCGCGTCTGCAACACCACCTACCGAAAGATCTATCGGCTGTCGCCGGAGGAAGCCAAGCCAGGCACGCATCTCGGCGAACTGATCGAACGCTCGATGGCAAACGGCGCGTTCTCGTCCGAGTATAGTCCGCAACAACTCCTGGAAGCCGCCAGCGCAAGGATTGCAGACCGCAACTCCTCGCCGATACGCCGGCGGATGTCGAACGACACTACGATCTCGGTGCGCTATTGCGCCCTGGCCGAAGGTGGTTTTGTGTCCACCTACGAGGACATCACCGAACGCGAGCACGCAGTCGAGGAGTTGAGCGAACAGTATCGACGCTTCGACGCGGCCCTGAACAACATGAGCCAGGGCCTGTGCATGCTCGATTCGAGCTTGCGCGTCATCGTCTGCAACCGGCGCTACATCGAGATGTATGGACTGTCCCCCGAATTGGTGAAGCCGGGTGTGTCCATGCGCGAGATCATGGAGCACAGCTGCGAGCTCGGCATCCATCCAAAGACCACCGCCGCGCGGCTCTATGCCGACTATGTCGAGAGGCTGCGCGAGGGCGAGCACACGCTGCACCGCTATTTGGGCGACGGCCGCATCATCAAGCTCAATCACAAGCGAATGGAGCATGGCGGCTGGGTCGTCACCTATGAGGACGTCACCGAACGCCACAAGGCCCAGGCCCGCGTGGCGCACATGGCGCGGCACGATTCGCTCACCGACCTGCCCAATCGCACGCTGTTCCGCGAGAAGATGGGCGAGGGGCTGAACCAGGTCGCGATCGCCGGCGGCGCGATGGCCGTGCTGTGCTTCGACCTCGACAATTTCAAGACCGTCAACGACCGCCTCGGCCACGCGGCCGGCGACCGGCTGTTGCGGTGGGTCGCGGCGCAGCTGCAGGAGAATGTCGGCGAGCACGACACCGTCGCGCGGCTCGGTGGCGACGAGTTCGCGGTTCTCCAGCGCGGACCGCAGCCGCAATCGGCGGAAAGGCTCGCACGCCGCCTGGTGGAGATCATCGGTCACCCGCCGCCGCTGGAGCACCAGTCGATGCATGTCGGCGTCTCGGTCGGCATCGCAATCGCGCCCGATCATGGGCTCGACGCCGACGAGCTGATGAAATGCGCCGACCTCGCGCTGTACCAGGCCAAGGCCAAAGGGCGCGGCGCCTATCAGCTGTTCGAGCCCGAAATGGAGAAAGAGGCTCGCAGCCGGCACGCGCTCGAGCACGATCTGCGCGGCGCGCTGGAGGCCCGTGAATTCCACCTCGCATTCCAGCCGCAGGTGCGGCTCGACACCACCGAACTTACCGGCTTCGAGGCGCTGCTGCGCTGGAAACATCCTTCGCGCGGCCTCGTCTCGCCGGCCGAATTCATTCCGATCGCGGAAGAGAACGGGCTGATCGTTCCGATCGGCGAATGGGTGCTGCGCACGGCCTGCGCGACCGCAGCGACCTGGCCCGATCTCACCGTCGCGGTGAACCTGTCGCCGGTTCAGTTCCGCTCGCGCGGGCTGGTGGCAATGGTCACGAGCGCGCTTGCGGAGGCCGGCCTGCCGCCGCATCGGCTCGAGCTCGAGGTCACCGAGACGGCGCTGCTCGACGACAGCGAGGCGACGATCGAGATCCTGCACCAGCTGCGCGCGTTGGGCGTGCGCGTCAGCCTGGACGATTTCGGCATCGGCTATTCTTCGCTGAGCTATTTGCGCAAGTTTCCGTTCGATCGCATCAAGATCGACCGCTCCTTCGTCGGCACGCTCAGCGAAAGCCCCGAGAGTATGGCGATCGTCCGCACCATCGCCAGCCTCGGCTCGGTGCTCAACGTCGAGACCACGGCGGAGGGTGTCGAGACGATTGAACAACTCGACTTCGTCCGCGAATGCGGCTGCACCGCCGTTCAGGGATATTATTTCGGCAAGCCCTCCCCGGCCGCGGAGGTCGTGCGAGTCATCGAGCGCCTGAACACCGTTCGGCGCGTGGCGTAGGGATCGGGCTCAGACTCCTATCCTGCCGCGGGCAGCACGCTGTCCGGCGGCGCGCCCCAGGGGCGGTCGGCTGAGGCGAGCCCGATCAGGCGGCCCTGGATGTAGTCGCAGCCCCAGTCGCGCAGCATGTTCGCAGCTTCTTCGTCCTGCACCCATTCGGCCACCGTCTTGATGTCGAGGCGGCGGGCGAGGTCGATCAGGGTCTGCACGAAGGCGCGGTCGTCGGCCGAGCGAGTGATGTTCTGCACGAACGCGCCGTCGATCTTCACGATGTCGACGCCGAGCTTGCGCAGATTGCGGAACGAGGTGTAGCCGGCGCCGAAATCATCGATGGCGATGCGACTGCCGAAATTCTTCAGCCGGGTGACGAAGCCGCGCACGTCGTCGATGTCCTGGATCGCGACGGTTTCGGTGATCTCGACGATCAGCCGCTCGGCGACGCCGGGATGGGCGCGCATGAGCGATTCGATTCCGGCCCACCAATCCGGGTCCATGGTGGTGTCCGGGGAGATGTTGAGGCTGAGGCAGATGTCGGGCGCGGCGGCGAGCTCGGCGACCACCAGCTCGAGCACGCGGTGATCGACCAGGCGGATCAGGCCGAGCCGTTCCGCGACCGGCACGATGTCGGGCGCAAGCAGCACCTGGCCGTCGCCCTGGTCCATTCGCACCAGGCATTCGTGAAAGGCGCACTCGCGCGAGAGGGCAGCGACCACCGGCTCATAAGCGAGCTTGATGCGGCGCTCATTCAGTGCGGTGACAATCTCGTCGGTGACGCGGATGTTGACGCGGCGCTGTGCGTCGCGCGCGGCATCCGGGCGCCAGGTTGCGAACGAGCCAACGCGGCGTTGTTTCGCCGTGTCCAGGGTCTCGTGGGCGCGATTGACGGCTTCATCGGTGTTGCGGGCATAGCGCGGCACGCTGACCGCACCGATCGAGGCGGTGACCGACACCGGCCCGGATTTGGTCGGCACCACCTCGTCGCGGATGCCGGCGAGGAAGCGCTCGGCGGCGACGTTCATGTCGTCGACGGTGCAATTCTTCAGGATCAGGCCGAACTTGTTGCCGGAGAAGCGGCCGAGCACGTCACCACCGCGCAAGCGCGCGCGAATGCGCGTGGCGACGTCGAGGATCACGGCGTCGGCAACGTCGAAGCCGAAGGCCTCGTTCACACGCGCGAGATGATCGATGCCGACCAGCATGAAGGCCGCGGTCGAGCGGAAACGGGTCGCCTCCTCGATAGCCTCGGCCAGCGCGGCGATCAGATGCGAGCGATTGAGCTCGCCGGTCAGCGGATCGAGCCGGGCCAGCTTCGTCAGTTCCTCGTCGCGGGCATGGCGTTCATTGTTGATGCGGACCGACCCGATCGCACGCACCGGGCGGCCATCGGGACCGGCGAACCAGCGGCCGGTCTCCTCGATCCAGACCACGGGATCGGTGGCGCTCATGCGCACGCCGTACTCGATCCGGTAGGCCGTGCCGTCGGCGCCATGCACGGCTGAGGTCTGCGCCAGCGCGGCGGTCCGCAGCGATTGCGCGGGCTCGATCAGCCTGGCGAATTCGGCGCCGGTGGCCAGCCGTTCAGGGGGAATGCCAGGAAAGATGGCGCCGACCTGCTCACCCCAAACGATGGCATCGCTAGCGATGTCCCAGGCGAACACGGCCTGGCCGAGGGCGGCCAGGATGTCGGAGGCTTGCGGCAATGCGGGGGTCAAAATCGCCTCGTTTCGGGACAGCGGGGAGTCCTGAGTCGGCACAGGATAAAGCCAGATTCGCCATTGACCCTAGGCAAAGTTGATAAACAATTTGGAAACCACGTTTCCTCACGCGCAGGAACCAAACCGGCCCGCCCGGCATAGGCCTTGCGAGTACATGACACGCACCGGCGCCAGCGTCTCGAAACGAGACGATCTTCGCCGGGTCAACGGTGATTGCGATGTTGAGTACCGATCGATCGAACGCCTCGGACAACAGCACGGGCTCGGCTCTGGTGCCGCTGATGCCGATTCTGCAGTGGGTCCACAAGGCACCGCTGCCGCGCCCCGATCCCAGCTTCGTCACCCAGCTCATCGCCAATGCCGAGCACCTGCCCCAGGCGACCCGGCTCCGCCGCGCGTCTTCCGGGGATGCGCAGGTCGCCTATGGCAGCAAGCGCCCGCTTCCGAGCGTCACCGCGCGCACGCGGCAGGTGGCTTGAATCAGCGCGGCGCGTCGGGAGACGGCTGGGTGCCGTTGCCCGGCTGCAAATGCGGCGAGGGAATTTCCGGTGAAGGCGTACTCACAGGCTTCGGCGCCGGGTGATCCATCAGCACGGATTCGGCGACCGATTGTGCCGTAGGCGCGGGCGGCTCCGCCGGAGCTGGTTGCGGAGCGGGCACTGGCTCGAACTTGGGCTCGAACGTCCCTTCATCTGCCGGCGTCTCGGCCTGACGCCTGGCCTTGCGCGGCGCTGGTGCGGTCTCGGCGACATAAGCCACGCGGCGGCGGGTACGCTGGGCGATGCCGCCGAGGAAATCGGCCATCGCGAGCAGCACCAGAAGGAAATAGGTGGAGTTGCCGAATTTCGGCCACATCACGAATTCGGCCGCAGCCGCGCCGAACACGATCAGTGACAGCAAATGATCCATCAGGAATTTCGAACCGGGCCGCGCGCCCTTGACCACTTCGAGCAGCAGCAGCACGACACCTAGCGCGAGCATCACGTCGGCGAGCGTGACCGGCCAGGCCTCGCCCGTGATCATCGGCACCTTGAACAGCACGTCCGTAAAGGACACGCTCGGCATCAGGAAAGCGATGATGTTGTAGACCGCGAGCGGGATCAGGAGCAGCGGGAAACCGACCATCGGCGAAATGCCTTCTCGATCAAGATATCCAGACAGGACAATGCGGCGGCGAAGCATTAGCTCCGCCGCCGTCACTGTCATATCTCATGGGTTGGCCGAAATCAGGCAGGCCCGATCGTCCTGCCCAAAGAAAGGTCCGAACTCAGGACTCTTTCTTCTTCAGGACCTGACGGCCCTTGTACATGCCGGTCTTGAGGTCGAGATGGTGCGGACGACGGAGCTCGCCGGAATCCTTGTCTTCCACATAGGTCGGCTTCTTGATGGCGTCAGCCGAGCGGCGCATGCCACGGCGCGACGGCGAGGTTTTTCTTCTCGGAACGGCCATTTCAGTATCCTCTAGGGATTGGTGTCATCAGGGCATCGTCCGCGGAGGGACGGCTCAGCACCCGCAAACCGAGGCGAGCTGAATGCCGGTCAAGGCCGGGCTTATAGAGGAAGGCCTGCCTTAAATCTAGGGCTCTGGGGCCGGAAAATGCGCCCGAAAAGGACCCGAAATCAGCGATTCTCCCGCCAGCAGGTCGAAAGCGAGCTGGCCTGCGCCCTCGCCACATAGGTCCCGGCCAGCCGCCGGACACCCGGTCCCGGCGTCCTGGCGCTGCGTTTGACCGGATTCGGCAGGATCGAGGCCAGAAGCGCCGCATCCCGGGGGGAGAGGTTCGCCGCCGACTTGCCGAAAGCATAGGCGCTGGCCGCCTCGGCCCCAAACTGGCCCTGTGGTCCCAGTTCGGCGATGTTGAGGTAAATCTCCAGGATCCGTGCCTTCGGCAGGACGAGATCGATCCACAGCGCCAACGGGAATTCCAGCGCCTTGCGGACGAAGTCCCGCCCCTGCCAGAGGAACAAGTTTTTCGCCACCTGCTGGGTGATGGTGGAAGCGCCCCGGAACGGGGTGCCGTCCTCCTTCGCATCGTCGATCGCCTCACGCAGCGCACCCCAGTCGATGCCGTGATGCTTGCAGAAATGGGCGTCCTCGGCTGCCACCACCGAGCGTGGCAGCGAGGGCGACATCGCCGCCAGATCGATCCATGCCCGCTGCATCGGCGCACCCCGAAGCGAGCGCCAGACCATCAGCGCCGAAACGGGATGGCCGGCACGGTAGAACGGCGCGATGACATAGGGCGCGAGAGCCGCGACCGCGAGCACCAGGAGAAGGGTTTTGACGACGCGCAAATCAACCTTTCCGGCGCAGAACGAAACGCGGCCACGGGCCCGGCATTAAGTCTGTGATAATTCGGGCCTTTTCCAGCACTTTTTAGGCCTTCCAAACGATTGACTGAGGCGGGCGCATAAAGGATTGTCCCGCCGAATTTTAGTTCTGGAGCCCTTCTTGATGACCGGCACGTCCCCGTCCGATTTCGCCAAACGTCTGGACAAGACCGCTGATGACACCGAGGCCCTGCTCGGGCGCCTGCTGTCGGACGACATCCTGCACGATGAGATCGCCCGTCCCAAGCGACTGATGGACGCAATGCGCTATTCGAGCCTCAATGGCGGCAAGCGCTTGCGGCCGTTCCTGGTGGTCGAAAGCGCGGCCGTGTTCGGCGTGTCGCGCGAAGCCGCACTGCTCGCCGGTGCGGCGCTCGAATGCATCCACTGCTATTCGCTGATCCACGACGATCTGCCGGCGATGGACAATTCGGACCTGCGCCGCGGGCGCCCGACCCTGCACAAGAAGACCGACGACGCGACCGCGATCCTCGCGGGCGACGGCCTGTTGACGCTCGCCTTCGACATCATCACCCGCGACGAGATCCATCGCGACGCCAATGTGCGGCTCCTGCTGACGCGCGCACTGGCGCGCTGCGCCGGCATCGGCGGCATGGTCGGCGGCCAGATTCTCGACCTCGCCGGCGAAGGCCGCTTTGGCGGCAACGAGCCGATCGACGTCGCCCGCATTCAGCAGATGAAGACCGGCGCGCTGCTGCGCTACGGCTGCGTCGCCGGCGCGATCCTCGGCCAGGCCTCACAAAAGGAATATCAGGCGCTCGACGATTACGGCCGCGCGCTCGGCGAAGCCTTCCAGATCGCCGACGACCTGCTCGACGTCGAAGGCGATGCCGCCGCGCTCGGCAAGCCTGCCGGCGCTGATGCAGCGCTCGGCAAGACCACCTTCGTCACCCAGCTCGGCATCGAAGGCGCCAAGCAGCGCGTGCGCGACCTGCTCGCGCGCGCCGACAGCGCCGTGTCGATCTTCGGCGAACGGGCCGCCGTGCTGCAAGCGGCTGCGCGGTTCGTGGCCGAACGGAAGAGCTGATAGCGCGATGGCGGGCGGCAGCAAGGAAGACCCCGCCCTCGCCCGCTTTCGCAAGATGTCGCGGCCGATGCGGCTGATTTATGCGCGTCCGCGGACGTTCATGTCGCTTGCTGTTGGTATTCTCGTCTGCCTGCTCATCCCGGGTTCGCACCGGCTGGTCACGCGGCTTCTGTTCGGCTGGGATGCGTTGATCGCCGTTTATCTGGTGCTGGTCTACGCGATGATGCTATGCAACGACCACCAGCACATCCGCCGCGCCGCAGCGATGCAGGACGATGGCCGCTTCGTGATCCTGCTGGTGACGGCGATCGGCGCCTTCGCCAGCATCGCCGCGATCGTCTCCGAGCTTGGAACGCCGCATCGCGGCGTCCTGGAGCTGAGCATCGCAATCACCACCATCGTGTTGTCGTGGGCCGCCGTGCACACGATCTTCGCCCTGCATTACGCGCATGATTATTACCGGCACGCCACGCCGGGCGGCCTTCAGTTTCCCAGCGGCGACAAGGAAGACCACGCGGATTATTGGGACTTCGTCTATTTCTCGTTCGTGATCGGCATGACCGCGCAGGTCTCCGACGTCGGCATCTCCGACAAGACCATCCGCCGCACCGCGACCGCGCACGGCATCGTCTCATTCATCTACAATACGGCCTTGCTGGCGCTGACGGTCAACATCGCGGCGAGCGCGATCTCGACGTAGTCGTCGTCCTGGCGAAAGCCAGGACCCATTGCCACCGGCCGTGGTTTTGCGAAGACTGGTGGTTGGCTCCTCGGCGCCGCAACTTCTCCCTGGGGTAATGGGTCCTGGCTTTCGCCAGGACGACATTGGGAGTTAATTACACACCTCGGCATTGGCATCGTTGCCGGGGCCGCCGCCGCCGCGATATTCGAGATGGCAGCCGCGGTTGACCGGACGGCAGCCGGCGCTATTGCAGAATAGCTGTCCGCCGCTCGAGCGGCGGCTGGCGCCAGCGGCAGCAGCGATGCCCGCAGCGCCACCAAAGCCGCCGGCCGCTCCGGCAGCCTCACCGCCGGCTTGACGACGCTGCCGCGCGGGACGCTCGTCGCCATCGTCACGCTTTGCGGTCGCAGGCTTGGCGGTCGCAGGCTTGGCGGCACGCTGCTTCTCGCACTCGTTGTCGTCGTTGACCGCATAACCATCACGGCAGACGATCTTGGTGCATTTGTCGCCGTCGGTCTTGAAGCCGTGCTCGCAAACCAGCGGACAGACGCGCGACTGCTTCGACTTGACCGTGTCGAGCGCATCGGTGCTCGCCACCTTCACGTCGAGCTTGGTGCCGGCATAACGGTTGAACTGCGACAACGAGCGCTGCGCGGACGCGGTCCAGTTGCCGTCGGCGGCGCCGGAGAAGCAGCCGACGCGGCCGAGTTCGGTCTGCACCGAGCGGCTGAGATCGGCCGGCGCGGTGGCCGGCGTCAGCGACGCGACGTTTGTGCCGGCGGGGCTCGCCGTGGTGGCTGGCGCCGCACTCGGCGCCGCGGCGGCGAGATTGACGCGCTGCTGCTCGGCGGCGGCCGCCTGCTGCTGCGCCTGCTCCTTGGCCCTTTGCGCCGCAAGCTGTACCTGCTCGGCGGCCTTCGCATCGGCGACTGCCTTGGCCTGCGTATCCTTCTGCGCGCCAAGTGCGGCAAGACGATCGCGCTCGGCCTCGGCCTGCTTCGCCTTCTCGGTGGCCGCCGCATGAGCCTGCTCGGCGCCGATTTTTTCGAGCTGAAGCTTGGCAAGGCTCGCATAGAAGCCGTCGGAATGCTGGGCAAGGAACGCCTCCCATGCCGGCCTGTTGCCGACCTGGAGCGCGAGTTCGTAATCGCGGCGGATGTCGGCTTGCGGGTTCGGCGCGGGCGCGGCGGGAGCCGCAGCCGTCACCTTGACCGGCACCAGCGGCACGTCCTCGCCGCCGAGCGAGCCATAGACGAACGGCTCCTGCTTGTTACCTGTCGACTTGAGCACGTCGTCGCGCACGAAGCCGAAGGCGCGGCGGACGTCGAGGCCCGGCGTCGTCAGATGCTTGGACAGCGCCACGGTGAAGGGGCTGTTCGCACCGTCGCCATCCTGCGCCGTGAAGCCGGCCTTGGCCGAATAGGCGATCAGCGTGTTGGGGCTGGTCGGCTCGACCTGGGCGAGGCCGCGGCCGATGCCGCGCGACGCGACCGTGCGCTTCATGGTCTTGCCGAACGGATTGTCACGGCAGGCGTCCAGGATCACCAGGCGAAGCTGCTTGGCCGGTTCGACCGCGACCAGGACGCGGTCGAGGGAGAGCGCCTCGTCAAAGACGTCGGTGTCACGCTCCAGCTTGGCGTCGACAGGGATCAGATAGTTCGAGCCTTCGACCTCGATGCCGTGGCCGGCATAATAGACCACGGCGATATCGGCATCGCGGGTCCCGTCGGCAAATTCGCGCAGCACGCGTCGGGTTTCCTGCGCCGTCAGGTCGTGCCGGGAATCGACGATGTCGAACCCGGCCTCCTTCAGCGTCCGGGCCATCACCGAACCGTCATTGACGGGGTTCGTCAGCGACGGCGCATGCTGGTAGGCGGAGTTGGCGATCACCAGCGCGACGCGCTTTCCGGCGAAAGCGGGCCCGGTGCCGAATAGCAGCGCGACGGCGAGGAGAAGGGGGCAAAGTCTGAGCAATTTGCGCATGACACGACTTCCGGGTTCAGGGCCGTTCGAGCCCCTTTGGGACGGCTTTAGCAGGGTCCGTCGCGGACGCTTGTGACGGAGGTCACGAAGGTGGTGCCAGCGGCAGGCCGAAAGGCCCCTTTTGTTTGTCGCGCCAGTCCGGCCGCGGTTCGCCGAGAAACGAGTGCACAGCAGATTCCCTCAGGCATCTCCCACGTGGCCCCGATATTGCGGCAGATTATCCGTAATCTCGTGCCAAGGCGCCTTCGAGCCCACGAAAATGTGGGCGCTCGGTCGGATCGAGGGGGCATCGACCAGGGTTCCCATGGCGACATGGACCCATTTTCCCTCGCGCACCCGGGAATAAAGCAGCGAGCCGCAGCGGGCGCAGTGGGCGTCATGGGTGGTGTCGTCGCCGTAGATGGTGCGCTGGTTCTCGCCGCTGACGATGCGGAGCTTGCCCTGCTCGATACCGGCGAACGGCTTGAAGGCGGCGCCGGTGGTGCGGCGGCAATCCGAGCAGTGGCAGTTCATCGCATAAGAGAACGCGTCCGCCACCTCGTAGCGCACGGCGCGGCAGTAGCATTCGCCGACCAGGATACGAGCGTTCGAATTCTCTGATCCGGTCATCACAGTGTCCTCGCGCAAATGGTACGCACTCCCATAGCGCATTTTGACGTGTACGACTAAGTTCGCCCCGAGCCATCATTCAAAGGGATGACCCATGAGCCAGAACCGTTCGAGTGTCGAAGCCGTCGTGCAATCCTATTTCGACGGACTTTATGAGGGCGATGCCGAAAAGCTCGGCGCCATCTTCCATCCCTCCGCCGATTTGCGCTGGGTCGAGAAGGGTGAGCTGCAGGTGCTGACCGTGCCGGACTGGCTCGACCGCGTGCGCAAGCGTCCCTCCGGCAAGGCCGAAGGCAAGCCGCGCGAGGATTTCATCGTCACGATCGACCGTTCCGACGACAAGACCGCCTTCATCAAGGTCCGATGCCAACTGCCGCCGCGTTTTTTCACGGACTATCTGGTGGCGATGAAGCTCGCCGACGGCTGGCAGATCGTATCGAAGTCTTATCGGTATGATCTGCGGGAGTGAGGGGGGCCTAATCTTCCGCTGCCCGAAATCGGGCGCACTCGTCCCACATCCTCCGTCGTTGCGAGCGCAGCGAAGCAATCCAGAGTCTTTCCGCGGAGGCAGACTGGATTGCTTCGCTGCGCTCGCAATGATGATGCGGATGGAGTGCATGCCGCATCTCCACCCCGCCCGCCTCGCTCAAAAGGTTCCCCATGCTTCTCGACCGCCGTTCGCTGCTTGCCTCGCTGTGCTGGATTGCCGCCTCTCCCGCGCTCGCCGCGGACGCGCTACCTGAACTCGAAGCCTATGAGCGCGAGAGCGGCGGCCGGATCGGGGTCTATGCCGAGAACCTCGCGACCGGCGCGAAGCTCGCATGGCGCGCCGACGAACGGTTCGTCATGTGCTCGACATTCAAGGCTTCGCTCGCGGCCTGCGTACTGGCGCGGGTCGATCGTGGCGAGGATCAGCTTGCGGCCATGATCCCGTACGGCAAGGCCGACCTGCTGGAGTACGCACCGGTCGCCAAGCAAAACATTGCCGCCGGCGCAATGTCGGTCACCGAGATGTGCAAGGCGATCGTCGAGCTCAGCGACAACACCTGCGCCAATTTGCTGCTGGCGCGGATCGGCGGTCCCGCCGCACTCACCGCGTTCTGGCGGTCGCTCGGCGACACCACCTCACGGCTCGACCACAACGAGCCCGAGCTCAACCGCTCACCGCCCGGCGATCCCCGCGACACCACGACGCCGGCGGCGATGGCAGGCAATCTGCGCCGGCTTGTGACGGGCGAGGCGCTGTCGGCGACCTCGCGTGCGCAGCTCACGGACTGGCTGGTGGGTTGCAAGACCGGCGCGAACCGGCTGCGCGGCGGGCTTCCCGCAAGCTGGAAGATCGGCGACAAGACCGGCAACAACGGCAAGGACGCCTCGGGCGACATCGCGGTGGCCTGGCCCAAGCCCGATACGAAACCCGATGCCCCGATCCTGATCGCGGCCTATACCCAGGGCGGCACGCCGAGCGCGGCACAGATCGAAGCCGTGTTCGCACGCATCGGGCACATCGTGGCCGAGCGGCTGGCGTAAGCCGCACGCATTGACCTTGCGGCCGCTTCCGGGTGAAGACAGATCATCATGGAAGCGAAATTTCAGACCTTTCTCATCCTACTCGCCGTGCTGGCGGGCACCGCGCTTGTCGCCCGCCGCTTCAACATCGCGCCTGCCATTCTGCTGATGCTCTCCGGCGTCGGCCTCGCCTTCGTGCCGGGCATGCCACCGGTCGAACTACCGCCGGAACTGGTGCTACTGATGGTGCTGCCGCCGCTGATCTATTCGGCGAGCGTGGCGATGAGCTGGCGCGAATTCAAAAAGAATCTTCGCCCCATTGTGATGCTCGCGGTCGGCGCGGTGATCTTCACCACAGCACTGGTCGCAACCGCCACCCACTATTTGATCGGCCTGCCCTGGACGATCGGCTTCCTGCTCGGCGCCATCGTCGCGCCGCCCGACGTGGTGGCGCCGCTCGCGATCGCGCGCCGGCTGCATCTGCCGCGCAGGCTCATGGTCATTCTCGAAGGCGAAGGGCTCGCGAATGACGCCACCGCGCTGATCCTCTATCGGTTCGCGCTCGCCGCAATCATGGTCGGGCATTTCTCGCTGCCTCTGGCAGGCGGCGAGTTCCTGCTCATCGTCGCCGGGGAGATCGCCTTCGGCATTGGTGTCGGCTGGCTCTCCCTGCGTTTCCGCAAATGGTCGGGGGATCCGCAGGTCGAGCTGACGCTGTCGCTGATCACGCCCTACGTGTCCTATTGGCTGCCCGAACATCTCGGAGGCTCCGGCGTGATCGCCACCGTTGCCTGTGGCCTCTATGTGAGCTGGAACGGCCCGCTGCTGATCTCGGCATCGACGCGCCTGCAAGGAATCTTCTTCTGGGACCTCGTGATCTATCTGATTGAGGGCTTGCTGTTCCTGCTCACCGGATTCCAGATGCGCGCGCTCTACGAGAAGTCGAAAGCGTTCCCGCTCGACGACATCATGATTGCGACCGCCGTGGTGCTGGCGGTCGTCGTGATCGCACGCTTCGCCTGGCTCTATCCCGCGACCTATCTGCCACGAATGCTCAGCAAGTCGCTGCGTGCGCGCGATCCGTCACCGCCATGGCAATGGCCGTTCGTGCTTGCGTTCACCGGCGTGCGCGGCGCGGTGTCGCTGGCGGCGGCACTGGCGCTGCCGTTCACGCTGCCGGGCGGCGAGGCCTTTCCGTTTCGCGACCTGATCCTGTTCGTTGCCTTCGGTGTCATCTTCATCACGCTGATCGGCGTCGGCCTCACACTGCCCCCGGTGGTGCGTTGGCTCGGTGTCGCGGACGCCGGCCGCAGCGAGCATGCCGCCGAGCACGAGTCCGAGATCGCGGCACGGCGCCAGGCCCTCGATGCCGCCCTGACGTCGCTCGATGCGCTGACCGAGGAGAAGGACGTGTCGGACGAGGTGATGCGGCTCCTGCGCGCCCGCCACGAGATCCGGGTCAACCAGCTGCCCGATTCGCTCGATCCCACCCACCACGACGTCTCCGCCGCAGGTACCGCGCTGACCCGCGACCTGATCGCCGCCGAGCGCAAATTCATCCATGACCTGCTGCGCGACGGCCAGATCACCGACGAGACGCGCCGGAGGATCGAGCGGGATCTGGACCTGGAGGAGGCGAGTTTGGCAAACCGGGAGTACCGGGGAGGGCCGCTGTAGATTCCCGTCATTGCTGGCGGTGCAAACTACCGCCTCTCGCAAAATTCCCTCATCGCCACCGCCACGGCGCCCGCAATGATCTCCTGACGCTCCGGCGAGTTCATCGCCATTTCCTCGTCGCGGTTGATGATGGAGCCCGCTTCGAGCAGCACTGCGGCGCTACGGGTTTGCGAGAGCACGACGAGCCCGTCATAGCGGTAGACGCCGACATCCTTGTCGAGCAATTGGCGCCGGTAGCGGCCCATCACCGGCAGGCTGTATTGGCTGGCATAATGCAGGTCCTGCTCTTTCAACTGCCTGCCGATCATCCGGGCCAGCATCAAGCTTGCGGCGAAGTGCGGATTCCGCTCCGACACAAACAGAGAGTGGCCCGAAAAGCGGTCACTGAAATAGCTGTTCGCGCCGTCGAACTCCCAGGTCTCGATCAGCTTGTCCGGCACCGAATCGTGATGGATCGACAGGAAGAGATCGGCCCGGGCACCATTCGCGGTGCTGACGCGTTTGAGCAGGCTCGGCCGGGCCTTGCCGTCCGTGACGAGCAGCCGGGTCGCGGCAAAGCCTTCGGCCTTGAGCTTCGCCGTGATCAGACTTGCAAGCCGGAAGTTGAAGCCGAACTCGGTGTCGTTGCGTGCGCTCAACGCGCCGTAGGAGTCCGGGGTGTGCCCGACATCCACGACGATCCGGAATTTCGACATCTCACACTTGACCGGCGCGTGCGGCGGCTTGGATTTCGCGATTTTCCGCGCGATCGCAGCATGGCCCTCACCTGCAGGCGCCAGCGACCATAGCAAGATCGACGCGACGAGCGTGGAGACGAGACTTGCAAGGATGCTGCGCGGCTGCCCCAAGTGCTACTCCGCTGCCGCTGTTCGCGGCCGGCCGACAAAGCCTGTGACGTCGCCGAAACGCTCCAGCATCACCGCGGAAAGGTCCTTGGCCTTGCTGGTGACGCAGGCGCCCGAGCGCACGGCGTAGCGATCCTGATGCGCGACCTGCGGCGGCGGCTCGCCCTGCTGAAGCGCTCGCGCCAGTTCCATCACGACTTTCCGGAAATGCATGATACCGAGATCGGTCGGACCGAGATGCTCGCGGGTGCGATCGGCGATGGGACCCTGGCTATCCTGTACGGCCGCGTCCTGTTCGGATACACCCTTGATGCCGGTGTAGCTCCTGGTTTTCTGCAGCTTGCGATCAATCAGATAGTCATTGCCGTTGTGGCGCAGCGGCACGTAATCGTCGCCGACCTCCGCGATCACGCCATTGCCGCGGTCAAAGGCGTCACGCTCGGCTTGCGTCAGCGGCCGCTCCGGATTCCAGGCATAGGTGTAGATCCAGCAATTGGTGTCGGTGACGGGCACGAAGGTCTGGCCAAAGATGTTCTCGCCCGGCATCGCGCTCGGGGCATAGGCGTGGAACGGCATCAGAAACTGCGCAATGCGCCAGTAGATGTCATCGCGGCCCGTGAGCCGCCCGCCGGCGATGGTGAGGCCCGCCGCGTGCGGAGCGATCTTGATCACAGGGCGCGGATCCTCCGCGATCCAGCGCATGTGATCGCTCGACATCCGCGCGATCGGATTCACGAAATGCTTCTTGATATCCAAAATCTCGTTCTCCTCCTTGTCGAAGGAGAGATGGGCGAAGGTGAAATGTGCGGTGTCGATCGAGCCTTCCAGCGCCTGCACCCAGTTGCAGTCCTGCCATTTCTTGCTGACGTAGCGGTGCGAGGCCGGCAGCAGCGCCATTTCGAGATCCGGCAGCTCGGGCATCGCATCCGCGGGACCCATATAGGCCCAGATCATCTCGCCCCATTCGCGCGCCGGATAGGATTTGATGCGGATGAGATCCTTGGCGTTGAGATCGGGATAGGAGGTCGGCATGTCGACGCACCTCCCGTCGGTGTCGAACTTCCAGCCGTGATAGACGCAGCGGATGCCGCATTCCTCGTTGCGCCCGAGCCAGAGATTGGCGCCGCGATGCGGGCAGTACTGATCGATTAATCCGACAACGCCGCGCGTATCGCGGAAGGCGAGCAGCTCCTCGCCGAGAACGATGATCTTCTTCGGCTCGCCGTCCAGTTCGGGAAGTTCTTCGGACAGAAGAACGGGAATCCAGAACCGGCGCAACAATTCGCCCATGCCCGTTCCCGGGCCCGACTCGGTCAGGAATTTGTTGTCCTCGGCGCGGAGCATGGAAAATCCTCCCGACGGTCTTTGTTTTCGGCAAGATTGGCGCGGACGCGGGAAGACGTCAACGCGGAAGCGGTGCGCAGGCGGATTAAACCGGCCGCTCCCCCTTCACCGTCACCCGTGTGCCTGAGCGCGTATGCGGCCAGTAGTCCCACATCGCACGGTGCTGGGTGCAGCGGTTGTCCCAGAAGGCGATGGCATTCTGGGTCCAGCGGAAGCGGCACTGGAACAGCGGGTTCTCGGCGTGCTGGTAGAGATAGGCCAGCATCGCATCGCTCTCGTCGCGCGGGATTCCGTTGATGTGGCGGGTGAAGCCGCGGTTGACGTAGAGCGCCTTCCTGCCCGTGACCGGATGTGTGCGCACCACGGGATGCTCGGCACTCGGATAGGAGGGACGGTCGACGACGCCGTAATTGGCGTAGAGCCCGCGATAGATCGGCTCGCCGTCATGCAACGCAGTCAGCCCGTCGAGATAGGCCTTCATCCGGTCCGACAGCGCCTCGTAGGCGGCGTACATGTTGGCGAACAGCGTGTCGCCGCCACGCGGCGGGCACTGCTTGATGTAGAGGATCGAGCCCATCGGCGGCTCGAGATCGCAGGACACGTCGGAATGCCAGCCCTCGCCGTTGGCGCGCGGCGAATTCGCATCCGCATAGATCTTCATCAGCGCCGGGTCTTCATCCTCATGCGGCGCGGCGGGATGAAAATGCAGCTCGCCGAACTTGCGGCCGAAGGCGAGATGCTGTTGTGGCGTGATGGTCTGGTCGCGGAAGAAGATGACGAGGTTTTCGGCAAGCGCGCGGTGGACCTCGTCGATCTGCCGGTTGGAGCGCGCATCGTCGGAAACGAGCTTGCCGATGTCGACGCCGGAGATTTCCGCGCCGATGATGGGCGTGAGCTTTTCGACCCGAAGCGTCTCGTAAGGCACGCCGTCGTCCGTAGCGTGGCGATAGCGCGGGCCCTGCTTGCCGGCGAGTGAGCTCATGGCGTGTCTCCCGATCGCTCTTGATTGGGGACATCGTAGCCCGGATGGAGCGAAGCGCAATCCGGGTTGAGTTCGTCAGCTTGCGAGAACCCGGATTTCGCTGCGCTCCATCCGGGCTACACGCCGCAAAAGGCCTACTCCGCCGCGGTCACCGGCACCTTGGCGCCTTGGCCGTAGCGTTGCTCGATGTAGTCGATCACGAGGGCCTTGAAGTCGGCGGAGATGGTCGGGCCGCGCAGGGTGCGGAATTTCTTGCCGTCGACGAACACCGGGGCAGCCGGCGCCTCGCCCGTGCCCGGCAGCGAGATGCCGATATTGGCGTGCTTGGATTCGCCAGGGCCGTTGACGATGCAGCCCATCACCGCGACGTTGAGCTCTTCCACGCCGGGATATTTCGTCTTCCAGGTCGGCATCTCGTCGCGGATGAAACCCTGGATCGAGCTGGCCAGTTCCTGGAACGTAGTTGAAGTGGTGCGGCCGCAGCCGGGGCATGCCGCAACCAGCGGCACGAAGGTGCGGAAGCCCATGGTCTGCAAGAGCTCCTGACCGACCTGCACCTCACGGGTGCGGTCGCCGCCGGGCTCCGGCGTCAGCGAGATACGGATGGTGTCGCCGATGCCCTGCTGCAACAGGATGCCGAGCGCGGCCGAGGACGCCACGATGCCCTTGGTGCCCATGCCGGCCTCGGTCAGGCCGAGGTGGATCGCGTAGTCGGAACGGCTGGCGAGATCCTGGTAGACCGCGATCAGATCCTGCACGGCCGAGACTTTGGCCGAGAGGATGATGCGATTCTTCGGCATGCCGAGCTCTTCGGCGCGCGCGGCCGAGAGCAGCGCGGACTGCACCATGGCTTCGCGCGTCACCGCGCGCACATCGCGCGGATCGGCGGACGCGGCGTTCTCGTCCATCAGCTTGGTCAGCAGCTCCTGGTCGAGCGAGCCCCAATTGGCGCCGATGCGTACCGGCTTGTTGTTCTTGTTGGCGATCTCGATGATGTCGGCGAACTGGGTGTCGCGCTTGTCCTTGAAGCCGACATTGCCGGGATTGATGCGATATTTGGCGAGCGCCTCGGCGCAGGCCGGATAGGCCGCGAGCAGCTTGTGGCCGATATAGTGGAAGTCGCCGATCAGCGGCGTGGTGATGCCGCGCTTGAGCAGGCCGTCGCGGATGTGCGGGACGGCGGCGGCGGCCTCCTCACGGTCCACGGTGATGCGGACCATTTCGGAGCCGGCGCGGGCGAGCGCTGCGACCTGGGCGATGGTGCCGTCGATATCGGCGGTGTCGGTGTTGGTCATCGACTGCACGACGATCGGCGCGCCGCCGCCGACGGCGACGTCGCCGACCTTGACCTGGGTGGTCTTATGCCGGGGCGCAGGGCCCGCAACGTCGGAATCGATGGTGTTTTCGAGCTTGTTCATGGCGTCCAAATATCAGGTTTTGGTGACGTTCAGCAATGCATCGCGCGGCGCCGCAGCGGATTGACTGGGACGGTTAACCAGAAAAAGCCCAGCAATGACAAGGACGGCGGCAGCCCCGAATGTCAGGTTCAGCGTGTCGTGCATGATGAAATAACTACCCACCACGCCAAACAAAGGGGTGATGAAGGTAAAAGCCGACAATTTGCTGGCCGAATAGGTCTTCACCAGCGCGAACCAAAGCGTGAACGTGGTTCCCACGACCCAGATCGCCTGGAAGGCCATCAGGCCCAGCGACAGCGGCGACGGGGTGTGCGGGATGGTTTCCCCGAACAGCCAGGCGGCCAGCCCCAGGATCGGGATCGAGGTCGCGACCTGGTAGCCCAGCGCCTTCTCGGGCGCCGCGAAGCGCAGCCGGGTGCCCTTGGCAACCAGCGTGGTCGCCGCCCACAGCGCGGCGCCGCCGACGATCATGAGGTCGCCGAGCAGGACATGCGAATCGACGTTGGGCTGCGGCACCCCGATCGCGAGTGCGACACCGGCAAAGCTGATGGCGAGCCCCAGCCATTGCGTCCCCCCAAGCCGCTCGTCGAGCACCTGGTAGGAGCCGAGCGCGACGAAGAACGGCGCGGTGTAGAGGAACACGACTGCCCGCGATGCCGGTGTGAAGCGCAGGCCCTGGAAGATCAGCACGAACTCGATGCCGAACATCAGTCCCGCGATCACGCCGGGCTTCCAGGTGCCGTCGCGTTCGAAGAATTTAACGCCGCGCAAGCTGCCGATGATGAACAGCACCGGCAGCGCGCCCATCGAACGGAACGTGGCCTGAAGCATCGGCGGGATGTCCGGCAGCACCAGTTTCACCGCGATCTGGTTGAATCCCCAGGTCAGGCACAGCATGAGCATCAGGGCGATGGCGCCGGCACTGAGGGGACGACCGGCGGACGGTATGGCTTGAGGTGAGGACATTTCTTCCTGAAAAACCGGCTTTGCGCCGTTGTTGCTCTAAGCAGCTTTCTGACAATGCGCGCAGACGCCCGTGATTTCCACCACGGACAATTTGGGAGCGAAGCCTGAGCTGCGCGCGGCGGCGTTGAGGTCCTTGGCGAAGGATGCCGACGGAATCTCGCCGACCAGGCCACAGCGCTCGCAGATCAGGAACGTCACCGCCGAGGTCGCGTCGTGGTCGTGAGCGGCGCAGGCGAGATAGGCGTTGCGGCTTTCGATGCGGTGCACGAGGCCGTTGGCCATCAGGAAATCGAGAGCACGATAGACCGTGATCGGCGCCGGCCGCGGCATCGATTTCGCCAGCTCGTCGATCACCTCATAGGCGCCGAGCGGCCGGTGACTCGAGAGCAGCGCCCCCAATACATGGCGGCGTATCGGCGTGAATTTCTGCGCGCGCTCTCCGCAAACGGCCTCGGCATGCGCCAGCGCATCCGCGGTACAGCGGCCGTGATCGTGATCGGGCGCGGGAAATGCCGGTTTTGCGAGGGTCATGCGACCGGCGTTCTACCATTTCGAAAGGGGAACCCAAAGCAGGACCGGCGATGCGGCCATCAGCCATGCTCGGCCTGCGGGACAGCGTCCCGCAAACCCGCCATGAAATAATCATAAGCTTGCTTATTATATTCCAAGCTTATTGGAGACCAAGCTCATGAGCCCAGGGCCCGTGGACCAGAACTTCCTGTTTACGCTCGCCGAGCTCTATCGCCTGCTCCGGGTCTATGCCGACAAGGAAGCTTCGCGCTTCGGCATCACCCGCGCGCAATGGGCGGTGCTGGCCAAGGTCGAGCGTAGCGAAGGCATGAAGCAGTCGGAACTCGCCGAGCTTCTCGAGGTGCAGCCGATCACGCTGACACGCCTGATCGACAAGCTCTGTGACAGCGACTGGATCGAGCGACGCAACGATCCTTCGGACCGCCGCGTCAAGCGGCTGTACCTGAAGAAGGCCGGGCGGCAATTGCTCGGGCGGATGAGCGGGCTGAAATCCGAGCTCACGGCCAACGCGCTCGACGGCATCACTCCGGCGGACGCCCACCGCCTCCTCACCCAACTCGAAACAATCAAGGAAAACGTGCGGTCCGCGATCCAGACCAGCGGAGCGGAACAAGCGCGTAAGGAGCAGCGCTATGGCTGATCAGGTTCTCAAATTCCAGCCCGAGCAGAAAATCGACGGCGGCAAGCCCACCAAGAAAGCCGGCACCAATCCGCGCCGCCGCCTGGTGGCGGGCCTGCGCCGTTATCGCCGCGTCCTGCTTCTGGTCGTGCTGCCGATCGTCGTCGCAGTTGCCGGCTTCACTTTCTATCTCAACGGCGGCCGTTACGTCGGCACCGACGACGCCTATGTCGGCGCGCAGAAGGTGCTGGTGACGCCCGATATCTCCGGCAAAATCCAGAAGGTTGTCGTCAAGGAGGGCCAGATCGTCAAGCACGGCGACGAGCTGTTCGAGATCGACCCCGCTCCGTTCCGTCATGCGCTGGAAGAAGCCAAAGCGCAACTCGCCCAGGCCCGCATCACCTATGACAATCTCGTTGCCAACATCAAGATCTACGGCGACATGCTCAACCTCGCCCAGCAGGGCGTCGACCTGAAGCAGCGCGACGTCGAGCGCAAGCAGGCGCTGGTAAAGAACAATTACGGCTCGCAGCTCGATCTCGATAACGCGTCGAATGCGCTGGTGACCGCCGGCGCGCAGGCGCAATACATCAAGCAGCAACTCTCCAATGCCAAGACCCAATTGCTCGGCAATCCCGAGTTGCCGCTGGAGCAATTCCCCGCCTACGCGCAAGCCAAAGCCAAGCTGGACGATGCCCAGCGCAACCTCGACCACACCGTGCTGCGCGCGCCGATGGATGGCGTGGCAACCCAGGTCGAACAGATTCAGCTCGGCCGCTACGTCGCCGCCGGCACGCCGGTGTTCTCCATCATCGACGTCGCCCATCCCTGGGTCGACGCCAATCCGAAGGAGAGCGACCTCACCTATGTCACCGAAGGACAGCCGGTCACGCTCGAGGTCGACGCGTTCCCGAACCATCTCTTCAAGGGCAAGATCGGCTCGCTCTCGCCCGGCACCGGCGCGCAATTCGCGATCCTGCCGCCGCAGAACGCCAGCGGCAATTTCGTCAAGGTGGTGCAGCGCGTGCCGATCCGCATCTATTTCGATGAGAGCGACAAATACGTGCGCAAGCTGAAGGCCGGCATGAGCGTCTACGCCACCATCGACACCGGCCACCGGCGCTCGCTCGCCGGCCTGCTCGGCCTGTCGGCGACCGCGAGCCAAGACAAAGATTCGGACAAAGACTGAGACAAGGACTGATCCGATGTCCGGCCCCAATGCCCATTTGATGGTTCCCGGCCTGCGCCGGAACATGGTGACGATCTGCGCCATGACGGCAACCATCATGCAGGCGCTGGACACCACCATCGCCAACGTCGCCCTGCCCTATATGCAGGGTACGCTGTCGGCTTCGCAGGACCAGATCAACTGGGTGCTGACCTCCTACATCGTCGCCGCCGCGATCATGACGGCACCGGTGGGCTGGATCGCCAACCGCTTCGGCCGCAAGCGCATCTTCATCATCTGCTCGGCCGGCTTCACCATGGCATCGGTGCTGTGCGGGCTTGCGCAGGACATCAACCAGATGGTGCTGTTCCGCCTGCTGCAAGGCGTGTTCGGCGCGGCGCTAGTGCCATTGTCGCAATCGGTGATGCTCGACTATTACACGCTCCAGGAACGCGCCAAGGCGATGTCGATCTGGGGCATGGGCGTGATGATGGGGCCGATCATGGGCCCCTCGCTCGGCGCCTGGCTGACCGAGAGTTATTCCTGGCACTGGGTGTTCTTCGTCAATCTGCCGTTCGGCGCGATCACCGTGATCGGGCTGATCATCTTCATGGACGAGACGCGGAAAGATCTCAGTCTCAAGTTCGACTGGTTCGGCTTCGCGGCGCTGGCGGTCGCGATCGGCTCGCTTCAGCTCGCGCTCGACCGCGGCGAGCAATTGGGCTGGCTCGAATCGGGTGAGATCCTTGCGGAGTTCATCGTCTCGGCCGTCGCCTTCTACTTCTTCATCGCCCACTCCTTCACCACCTCGACGCCGTTCATCCGCTTCGCGCTCTTCAGGGATCGCAACTTCGTCACCGGCTGCATGTTCATGGTCGTGATGGGGCTCGTGCTGTTCTCGACCATGGCGCTGGCCTCGCCCTATATGCAGAACGTGATCGGCTATCCCATCATCACCGCGGGCCTGCTGCTGGCGAGCCGCGGCTTCGGCACCTTCTTCGCCATGATGCTGGTCGGCCGCATGATGCGTTATGTCGAGGCCCGTACGCTGATCATCACGGGCCTGACGCTGACCGCCGGCTCGCTGTTCCAGATGACCGGCTGGACCGATTTGACCCAGGTGCCGGAGATCGTGACCGTCAGCGTCATCCAGGGCTTCGGCTTCGGCCTTGTCTTCGTGCCGTTATCGACGGTGGCGTTCCTGACCTTGTCGAATGAGCTACGCACCGACGGCACCGCGATGCTGACCCTGATGCGCAACGTCGCGAGCTCGGTGGGCATTTCCGTCGTCATCGCCCAGCTGACGCAGGGCACGCGGCGGACCTACGCGATCCTGTCCGAGCATATCAATCCATTCAACCACGCGCTCCAGATGCCCAGCGTCAGCGGCATGATCAATCTCTCCACCGACGCCGGCCGCGCCATGGCCGATCGCATGGTCAGCGTGCAGGCGCAGATCATCGCCTTTGCGCACGACTACCAGCTGGTGATGTTCTTCATCCTCTGCACCATCCCGCTCGCCCTGCTGATCGGCTCGACCAAGGCCACCCTGCGCAAGCAGGCGGCCGGGCCGGAACATGCGGTGATGGAGTAACGTGGGTCACAACTTCCGCCGTCGTCCTGGACAAGCGCAGCGCAGATCCAGGACCCATTACCCCAGGGAGGAGTTTGGTGGTAAGTCGTGGTTACCAGCCTCGCGCCACAACCTTTCCCTGGGGTAATGGGTCCTGGCTTTCGCCAGGATGACACCGGTTTATCGCGTGAGCAGTTACAACAATTCCTCGCAACCCAAATCCTCGACCGCCATCATCACGCGCTCCAGATTATTCCACCAGACGACCTCTGGGGTGTTGACGCTCCATTGCCAAACCGGCTTCGTGATGTGCCAGAGCACCGACCAGCGATAGTCTTGGTCCAGCGCGCCGCGTGTGTAGCCGGCGACACCGTACGCGATCAGCGTCTCATAGTAGCGGTTGAGCAGCGCCCGTTCGAGTGCCTGCCGGCGTTCCGGATACCATTGGGTCGCCATCATGTAGGCGAGATCGCTCGTAGGCACACCGATGCGCCACCGGTCGAAATCAAAAATGCGTACGCTATCGGCGACGCCGGCGCGCGGCACCAGGAAATTCCAGCAATGCGCGTCGCCGTGGACGACGGTCACGTTGCGGTGCGAATGGTAGCGCTGGAGCAGGTGGCCCGACTGGTCGATGAAGCGCCGGTAGAGGATTCGGCGCTCTTCGCTGAGGCGGTCGCCGAGCAGATCGGCGAAGCGGTCGTAATGGCCGGCGAAGGTCTCCATCTGCCTCACGCTTTCGTCGACGCTTGACCAGGAGCCGACAGCCTCACCAAGGCTGGCATGATCCCACCACGCACCGTGCCAGCGCGCGAGTGCGGTGACGATCGCCGTTGCCCGATCGCGCGAAGGCGGCAGCGGCCAAGCTGCCGCGATCTCATGGCTGCCGGTGAGATCTTCGAGCAGCAGATGCCAGTCCTGGCTCTCCTCGTCGAAATGGCCATCGTAGCAGCGCGGTACGATCTGCGACGGCATATTCGGTGCAAGATGAGTGTAGAAGGCCACTTCCTGCCGACCGGAATTGGCCAACGTCTTGGCGTAGGTCGGATGCGGCATCTTGAGGATCACGGAGGGCGGTGCCCCGGCGGATTCCCCGACATAACGCAGCCCAAGGCGGATGACCTGTGACACCATGGCCGGGTGCTGATGCAGCACCTTCACTTCGCGCACTGCGCCGGCGTCCAGTACGCCACTCCTACGCAGCGCAGCTGTCAGTTGGGCGGGCTCAACGACCGCCGGCAATTGTGGAGGTGTCATGAACCACGATGCCCCTGTCCCGCGTCATACTGCACGATCACGGCCGCAGGCGCCAGCGAACGACGTCGCGCCCGGCTCAGGCCGCCGCTGTCGAGTCGCGCACCGTCCGGACCACGACCGACCGGAGCTGTTCGAGATTGGCCGCCATGCCGGCGATCGCCTGCCTGACCTCCGCGGCGCGCTCGTTCACGGAGGCGGCGTCGCGGCTGACATCACCGATCTTGGCCGAGACCTCCTTGGCCGCGGAAGCCGATTCGGAGATCGACCGCGTGATCTCTCGCGTCGCGGCGTCCTGCTCTTCCATCGCGGCGGCAACCGAGGTGGCGACGCCGTCGATCTCGACGATGTGGCCTCCCATGGTTTCGACGGCATCGACTGCGGCCTGCGTCGAGGCCTGGATCTCGGCAATCAGCCGCGCGATCTCCTCGGTGGATTTGGCGGTCTGGTCGGACAGGGATTTCACTTCGGCGGCGACCACCGCGAAGCCACGGCCTGCCTCCCCGGCCCGCGCCGCCTCGATCGTGGCGTTGAGTGCCAGCAGATTGGTCTGGCCGGCGATGCCGCCGATGAGGTCGGAGACCTCGGCGATCTTCTTCACCGATCCAGCCAGCGTCTGGATGGTCGAGCGCGCCTGTTCCCGACCGGCGACCGCCGATTTTGTAACCGTGCTGGTCCGCGCGACCTGGGTTGCGATCTCGCGGATCGAAGCACTGAGTTCTTCCGCTGCGGCCGAGACGGTCTGCGAGCTGCCGAGGGCCTGGGTCGAGGCGGCTGCGACCGCCTGCGACTGTGTCGAGAGCGACCTTGCGATCTCGGACAGACTGGAGGCGGCACGCTCCACGCCTTGCGTCGCCGCGCTCGCGGTGTCGACCGAGCGGCCGGTCTCGCGCTCGACGGTTTCGGCCATCTGGTGCAGGGCCCCGCGCTTGGCGAGCGCCGCCTCATGCTCCTTCTGCAACTGCTCCTCGCGCAGCCGGGAATTCTCGACCGCCGCCTGCTTGAACACCAGGAGCGCGCCCGCCATCGAGCCGACCTCGTCCTGCCGATGCGCGAAAGGAATGTCGGCGGCGAGATCGCCGGTCGCGAGCTTTTGCATCGTGCTGGTCATGCGCACGATCGGGCGCATCACGCCGAGAGCGACGCCGAGCAGGCCCGCCGCAATGAAGGCGAGGACGGCGGCGGAGACGCCGAGGAGGATATAAAGCATGGAGCTGTCGCGGTCCGCGGCCAGCTTCTCCATGTCGGCATTCTGCTTGTTGGCGCTCTCGACGATGCTGTCGATGACGGCGCGGTGCGCGGTGTAGGCATCCTTGAGCTGCGCGTAGGCGCGCTCGGAGCCGGCCGTGTCCTTGGACTTGAGGGCGGGGAGGAGCTGGTCGGACAACAGCTTCCAGAACTTCTGCACCTCGGCGTCGGATTTCGACACCAGGGCCGTCTTCAGGTCGGCCGAGAGGCTGGAGGTGACCCAGAATGCCTTGCGCTCGTCGTAGTCCTTGCGGAGCTGGACCAGGCGTTCGCCATGGGCCGCAAGCTGGTCGGGCTCGCGCATGGCGAGCGTGGCCTCGAGATAGGCCTCGATCACATATTCCGGCGGCGGCAGAATGTCGGCGATGAGGTCATTGCCCAGCTTGATGTCGGAATAGAGCGGACCGCCGACCTTGAGCTCTTTCAAGGCGTAAAGGCTGGTGGAGACCACGGCGGTGAAACCGATCGCCAGAACGACGCCGAAAGCAATGATTGCGGAAGAAAGCGAAAGGCGAATTTTCATGGAATAATCCAATGGGGCCGCGCCGAATCCCACGGACCCTAGAGGATTACGGTAAACACGGGATTGCTTCGCGCAGAAATTGCATCGCGCGAGCTCCGAAAAAATACGGGAAACGGCGTCAGGTGAACGGTTTCGGGCAGCGAAATCAGGCCCGTCCTCCGCTGTCGTCCCGGATCGGCGCTCCGCCTGACCGGGACGACGCTGGGGTCACACGTCGAAAAACACCGTCTCGTTGTCGCCCTGGAGCCGCAGGTCGAGCCGGTACACCGGCTTGCCGGCCTCGCGCACGGCCGTCAGCGTGGCGCGGCGGTCGGCCGGCACCACCGCCAGCACGGGATCGGCAGCATTGCCGGCCTCGTCGCTGAAATAGATGCGGGTATAGAGATGCCGCAGCATGCCGCGGCCGAACACCGCAAGCAGGATATGCGGTGCCTGCGGCTTGCCGTCGGGATCGGGCACCGCGCCCGGCTTGATGGTTTCAAAGGAATAATTGCCGTCCTTGTCGGTGCCGCAGCGGGCAAAGCCACGGAAGCTCGCATTCGGCAGCGCGCGTTTGTCCTGCGGATCGGCGAAGCGCCCCTGCGCATCGGCCTGCCAGATCTCCAGCATGGCATCGGGCACGGCGACGCCATCGCCGTCGAACACGCGGCCCTCGATGCGGACACGCTCGCCGGTGACGTCGGGCGTTAGCGTCGAGTTGGTAAACGCGTCATTCCAGGCGTACTCGCCGGTCGGCGTCAGGCCGTATTTGAAGAACGGGCCGACGGTCTGCGACGGCGTGATCCCATTGTCCTGCACTTAATGGTTCTCCATAGGGGTGGCGTTCTTGCCGCGCAGCACGACATCAAAGCGGTAGCACAGCGCCCATTCGGGCTGGGTGTTCTCGAGATCGAACGATGACACCATCCGCGCCCGCGCCTTTTCGTCCGGCACCGAATTGAAGATCGGATCGAACGGGAATAGCGGATCGGCCGGGAAGTACATCTGCGTCACGAGACGCGTGACAAAGGAATGGCCGAACACCGAGAGGTGGATGTGGGCGGGACGCCAGGCGTTATGATGGTTGCCCCACGGATAGGCGCCGGGCTTGATGGTGACGAAGCGGTAATAGCCCGCAGCATCGCTGACAGTGCGGCCCGCGCCCGTAAAGTTCGGATCGAGCGGCGCCGGATGCTGGTCGCGGACGTGAACGTAACGGCCGCAGGAATTGGCCTGCCAGATCTCGACCAGCGAGTTCGGCACGCCGCGGCCGTCCTCGTCGCGCACATGGCCGTGCACGATGATGCGTTCGCCGAGCGGCTCGCCGGTGTGTTGGGTGGTGAGGTCGCTGTCGCCCTCGCGCACGGTCTCATGGCCGTAGACCGGGCCGGTCAGCTCCGACAGCGTATGGCGCATCGGGATCAAGGGCTTGTTCGGCGCGCGCTTGATCGAGCTCTTGTACTCGGGCGACAGCGGCAGCGGATGCGCCGTGTTGCTGTCGACGGGATAGATCAATGTCATTGGCGAACTCCTCCCCGGCCTTTTTCCGACCGGTCAACGCTTCCGCCAATCATTATAGGATATAACTAATTGGGGGAAGCGGCTTTGAGCCCTATTTGATCGGCGGACGCGGCAGGACGGCCTCGCCGGCTTCGAGCCGGTAGACATGGTCGAGCGAATACCATGGCGTCGCGACGTCGCGCTCGCTCGGATGTGGCGTGTCATGGCGCAGGAACTTGCCGATCAGCGCCTTGGTCACGCCGAACTGCACGTCGCTGTCGATATGCGGATCGGCGGGGTCGTAGACCTGCGAGATCAGCACCTTGAATCCGGGCTTGAAGATCAACGCATGCAGGTGCGCGGGACGATAGGGATGCCGGCCTTGCGCCTCCAGAAGGCGGCCGACCACGCCGTCGGTCGGAATGGGATAGCCGACCATCATCACGGAGCGGAAAGAGAAGGCTCCGTCGTGGTCGGTCGTAAACTTGCCGCGCAGGTTCATGTCGGCCTGCTCGGGGTCTTGGTTTTCATAGAGACCCACGGGCGATGCGTGCCAGACATCGACCTCGGCGCCGGCGACGGGACGGCCGTCCTTGTCCACGACGCGGCCGTTGACGAACAGCGGCGCGCCCGGCGTCTCGGAGCGGACGATCGATCCCCCATTTTCCACCCGCGGCGAGTTCAATCGCCAGAACGGTCCGAGCAGCGACTGGTCGGTTTCCGTGTTGCCCTGGTCGCCGTTGTTCAGCAGGCACACCAGCGGCGAGACGCCGAGCGAGCCTGCCATCAGCACGACCTCGTTATGCGTGTCGGTCGAGAGCTTGCCGAGCTCGGCGATGACAGCCGTGGCGTCGCGAAACTCTTTCTCCGTCAGGCGAACGTCGCGGACGAAGGCATGCAGGTGCTTGACCAGAGAGACCATGATCTGGCGCAGCCGCGGATCTGACGTCCGCTCCATCACCGCCAATGCCGCGGCCGTGACGTCCTGCTCGCTCGCGATGATCATGGCACGGTTTTCTCCCTGTCGTTCCGGGGCAGCCCGAGGGCTGAACCCGGAATCTCGAGATCCCGGGTTCGGTGCAAATGCCCCGCCCCGGGATGACGGCACGCTGCGCGTCTCGTCAATTCAGCTTCTCGATCGCGACAGCCACGCCCTGGCCGACGCCGACGCACATGGTGGCGAGCGCCAGCTTGCCGCCGCGCTTCTCCATGCCGTGCACGGCGGTGAGCGCGAGGCGCGCGCCGCTCATGCCGAGGGGATGACCGAGTGCGATCGCGCCGCCATGCGGATTGACGAAATCGGCATCGTCGGCAACGCCGAGCTGGCGCATGCAGGCGATACCCTGCGAGGCGAAGGCTTCGTTGAGCTCGATCAGGTCGAAATCGCTGATCTTCTTGCCGAGACGCTCCATCAGCTTGCGGGTGGCCGGCACCGGGCCGATGCCCATGATGCGCGGCGGCACGCCGGCCGAGGCGAGGCCGAGGATGCGCGCGCGGGGTGTCAGGCCGTGCTTCTTCACGGCAGCCTCGGACGCCAGGATCATCGCGGCGGCGCCGTCATTGACGCCGGAGGCGTTGCCGGCGGTCACCGTGCCGGGATTGCGCACGATCGGCCTGAGCTTGGTCAGGGCTTCCAGCGTGGTCTCGGGACGCGGATGCTCGTCCTTGTCGACTGTAACAGGGCCGGCCTTGCCGCCGGGAATGGTGATCGGGATGATCTCCTCGGCGAAATAGCCGGCCGCGATCGCGGCGCCCGCGCGCTGCTGCGAGCGGATCGCGAAGGCGTCCTGATCGGCGCGCGAGACCTGGAATTCCTCGGCGACGTTCTCGCCGGTCTCGGGCATCGCGTCGACGCCATACTGCGCCTTCAGCAGCGGATTGATGAAGCGCCAGCCGATCGTGGTGTCGAAGATCTCAGCCGAGCGCGAGAACGCTTCCTGCGCCTTGCCCATCACGAAGGGCGCGCGCGTCATGGATTCGACGCCGCCGGCAATCGCAAGCTCGATCTCGCCGGAGCGGATGGCGCGGCCGGCGGCACCGACCGCATCGAGACCGGAGGCACAGAGCCGGTTCAGGGTCTGGCCTGGAACCGAATCCGGCAGGCCCGCAAGCAGGAGCGCCATGCGTGCAACGTTGCGGTTGTCCTCGCCGGCCTGGTTGGCACAGCCGAAGAAGACCTCGTCAACCTGTGCCCAGTCGAGATTGGGGTGCTTGGCCATCAGAGCCTTGATCGGGGCCGCCGCAAGGTCGTCGGCACGCACCTTGGCGAGCGAGCCGCCAAAACGGCCGATCGGGGTCCGCACGGCATCGCAGATAAAGACGTCACGCATCGTTGTTCTCCCTGAATGCCGCGATCCGGCCTAAATTCTTCAATGTCGGCGGAGTTTTAGGAGGGTGCCCGCGGGAGGTCAATTGACCGATACGCGCGTGTTCCTGGGGGTGCGCACGCGAGTTGCGCATGCCGCGGTGCGGACAACGTGGAAAACCTCCCCTCCCCGGCCAAAGCGATAGGAGCGCGGGGCGAAATTTTGTAGGTTGCGCCGCCCATGACAATGCAACAACCGATCCCTGTACCGCCCCCCGACGATACGCCCGCGCCGCAGGCGGAAGCTGCCGCGCGCGTGACGCCGATGATGGAACAGTACCTTGAAATCAAGGCGGCGCATCAGGGCCTCTTGCTGTTTTACCGGATGGGCGACTTTTACGAGCTGTTCTTCGAGGACGCAGAGATCGCCTCCAGGACACTCGGCATCGTCCTGACCAAGCGCGGCAAGCATCAAGGCGCCGATATCCCGATGTGCGGCGTGCCAGTCGAGCGCTCCGAGGATTATCTGCACCGGCTGATCGTCGCCGGGCACCGGGTCGCGGTGTGCGAGCAGACCGAGGATCCCGCCGCCGCCAAGGCGCGCGGCAACAAGAGTGTCGTGCGCCGCGGCGTGGTGCGCCTGGTCACGCCGGGCACGCTGACCGAGGACACGCTGCTCGACGCGCGCGCCAACAATTACCTGCTGGCGCTCGCGCGCGCGCGCTCGTCTGCGGGCGGTGACCGCTTTGGCCTCGCCTGGATCGACATCTCGACCGCCGAATTCACGGTGACGGAATGTTCGGGCGGCGAACTTGCCGCGACGCTGGCACGCATCAATCCGAACGAGGTGATCGTCACCGACGCGCTCTATAACGATCGCGAGCTCGGACAGACTCTGCGCGAGCTGCCGGCGGTGACGCCGCTGACCCGCGACGTCTTCGACGGCGCCACCGCCGAGAAGCGGCTATGCGACTATTTTGCCGTCGCGACCATGGACGGACTGTCCCAGCTGACGCGGCTGGAAGCCACTGCCGCCGCCGCCGCCGTCACCTATGTCGACCGCACCCAGGTCGGCAAACATCCGCCGCTGTCGCCGCCCGCGCGCGAAGCCTCGGGCGCGACCATGGCGATCGATCCCGCCACCCGTGCCAATCTCGAACTGACGCGGACCTTGGCCGGAGAACGCCGCGGCTCGCTGCTCGATGCGATCGACTGCACGGTGACCTCGGCCGGCTCGCGCCTGCTGGCGCAGCGGCTTGCCGCGCCGCTGACCGATGCGGCGGCGATTGCGCGGCGGCTCGATGCCGTCGGCAGCTTCGTTGCTGACTCGGCCGCGCGCGAGGACATTCGCAGCATCCTGCGCGGCGCCCCCGACATGTCGCGAGCGCTGGCCCGTATATCCGTCGGCCGCGGCGGGCCGCGCGACCTCGCCGGCCTGCGCGACGGCATCATCGCCGCCGACCAGGTGCTGACGCGGCTTGACGAACTCGACCAGCCGCCGCAGGAGATCGCCGTGGTGATGGCGGCGCTGCAAAGGCCATCGCGCGAGCTCGCGGCGGAATTCGCCAGGGCGCTCGACGATCAACTGCCGCTGATCAAGCGCGACGGCGGGTTCGTTCGCCAAGGCTATGAGCCTGCGCTGGACGAAACGCGAAACCTCCGCGACGCCTCACGCCTGGTGGTGGCCTCGATGCAGGCGCGCTACGCCGACAACACGGGTGTGAAGGGTCTCAAAATCCGGCACAACAACGTGCTCGGCTATTTCGTCGAGGTCACCGCGCAGCACGGCGACAAGCTGATGTCGGCGCCGCTGAACGCAACCTTCATCCACCGCCAGACGCTGGCCGGCCAGGTCCGCTTTACCACCTCGGAACTGGGAGAGATCGAAGCCAAGATCGCCAATGCCGGCGACCGCGCACTCGGACTCGAGCTCGAAATTTTCGAGCGGCTCTGCGCCAAGGCTCTGGCAATCAGCGAGGAGCTGCGCGCCGCCGCCCACGCCTTTGCGCTGCTCGACGTCGCGACGTCGCTGGCCAAGCTGGCGATCGACGAGAACTATGTGCGGCCCGAGGTGGACGCGTCTCTCGGCTTTGCCATCGAGGCGGGTCGCCATCCGGTGGTCGAGCAGGCCTTGAAGCGCAATGGCGAGCCGTTCATCGCCAATGCCTGCGATCTCTCGCCGGGCCCTGCGCAAAAGTCCGGCCAGCTCTGGTTGCTGACCGGTCCGAACATGGCGGGCAAATCGACCTTCCTGCGCCAGAACGCGCTGATTGCGCTGCTTGCCCAGATCGGCAGCTTCGTGCCGGCGACACGCGCGCGGATCGGCATCATCGATCGCCTGTTCTCGCGTGTCGGCGCTGCCGACGATCTCGCCCGCGGCCGTTCCACCTTCATGGTCGAGATGGTCGAGACCGCCGCGATCCTGAACCAGGCCGGCGAGCGCGCGCTCGTGATCCTCGATGAAATCGGCCGCGGCACTGCGACCTTCGACGGCCTCTCGATCGCCTGGGCCGCGATCGAGCATCTGCACGAGAGCAATCGTTGCCGCACGCTGTTCGCGACGCATTATCACGAGCTGACGGCGCTCTCCGCAAGACTGCCGCGGATGTTCAACGCGACCGTGCGGGTGAAGGAATGGCAGGGCAACGTCGTGTTCCTGCACGAGGTGTTGCCGGGTTCGGCCGATCGCTCTTACGGCATTCAGGTCGCCAAGCTCGCCGGCCTGCCACCGGCCGTGATCACGCGCGCGAAATCGGTGCTGGCGAAGCTGGAAGCCCAGGACCGCGGTCAGACGGCGCGCGCGCTGGCCGACGATCTGCCGCTGTTCGCGGTGCCCTCGCGCGCCGCCGCAGAAGCCGCCCCGCCGAGCGAAGCCGAACTGCTGATGGACGCGGTGAAGGCGCTGCATCCGGACGAGATGTCGCCGCGCGAAGCACTGGACGCGCTGTATGCTTTGAAGGCCAAGCTGCCGAAGGCATGAGGTGCCGTGGGGTGGGTTAGCCGAAGGCGTAACCCACCACTTCCGTCACCGCAGAAACTAAAGAGGTGGGTTACGCTCCGCTAACCCACCCTACCGTTCCGAGCGCTGGCTACGCCCTCGCCGAGATCGCCGCTGCTTCCGCTGCGGCGCGCTGCATGCTGGTCGACATCTCGTTGGTCACCGTGCTTTGCTCTTCGATTGCCGCCGCCGTCGACGTCACATATTCGCTGACGTTGCTGATGGCCGTCTTGATCGAAGCCAGGGCGGTGACGACGTCTCCGGAGATACCGTTGAGGCTACCGATCTCAGCGCCGATCTTGTCGGTGGCCTGCTTGGCCTGGTTGGCGAGGCTCTTGACCTCCGAGGCCACCACCGCAAAGCCCCGACCGGCTTCGCCGGCGCGGGCGGATTCGATGGTGGCGTTAAGTGCCAGGAGGTTGATCTGCCCGGTGATGTTGTTGATGAGCTCGACGATCCCGCTCATCGCCAGCGCCGCTTCAGTGAGGCGCTGGGCCTGGGCATCAGCGGAAGCGACCTGCTCCACCGCGCTCATCGCGGTCTCGCGCGATTTGGTCATGGCCTCGGAAATCTCCCGCACTGAGGCGTTCAGTTCCTCCGAACCCGCGGCGACCGATTCCATCATGCTGCGGACGCGCTCGTTGCCCATGCGGACCAGCACCTGCTTCGTGACGTCGGTCGCATATTTCACGACCTTGAACGGCTTGCCGTTGAGATCCATGATCGGGTTGTAGGAGGCCTGGATATAGACCTCCTTGCCGCCCTTGCCGATGCGCTTGTATTCGGCCGCCTGGTACTGGCCGCGGTTGAGCGCGGCCCAGAACTCGCGATAGCCATTGCCATCGCGCTCCGAGGGCTCGACGAACATGCTGTGGTGCTTGCCTTTGATCTCCGCCAGCGAATAGCCGAGGGCACCGAGGAAATTGGCATTGGCGGTGATGATCGTGCCGTCCATGTTGAACTCGATCACCGCCTGCGCCTTCTCGATCGCCGCGATCTGGCCGGCGAGATCGGCGGTCTTCATCTTCTCGGCGGTGACGTCGGTGGCGAACTTGGCGACGCCAAAGGGCTTGCCGTTCTCATCGAGTAGCGGATTGTAGGAGGCTAGAATCCAAACCTCGCGGCCGCCCTTGCCGATGCGCTTGAACTCGCCAGCCTGGTATTCGCCGCGGTTTAGCTTGGCCCAGAACTCGCGATAGGCCGCGCCGTCGCGCTCGGCCTGGGGCACGAACAGGCTGTGATGCTTGCCCTGGATCTCGGCAAGCGAATAGCCGAGCGCCTTGCAGAAATTCTCGTTCGCGGTGACGATGGTGCCGTCGAGCTTGAACTCGATCACGGCCTGGGCGCGGCCCACAGCAGCGATCTTCGAAGCGTCCGTCATGCTCCGGATCTTCTTCTCGGTGATTTCGGTCGCAATCTTGGCGACCATCACCGTCTTGCCGTCGCCGTCGAGCACCGGATTGTAGGATGCTTCGATCCAGATCTCGCGGCCGCCCTTCGCGATCCGCTTGAACTCGCTTGCCTGATACTCGCCGCGGTTCAATGCGGCCCAGAACGCCTTGTACTCGGCGCTATCGCGCTGATCGGCCGGCATGAACATGGCGTGCTTCTTCCCCTTGATTTCGTCGAGGGAATAGCCGAGGGCATTCAAGAAATTTTCGTTGGCGTGAAGGATCGTGCCGTCCATGGCAAACTCGATCATGGCCTGCGAGCGCCCGATGGCTGCGAGCTGAGCGTCCGCGTCGTTGCGGGACTTGCGACCAAACATCAGTGAATCTCCAAAATCATGAAATTGCGTGACGGGATCAGGGGACGTGACGGCGCGGCACACGCACCGAATTCCAATCGAAAATTCCGCCGGTAAACTCGCGTTGCGAAGACCGAGGCGGGTACGCAAGATGATTCAATACCTATAAGACTCGAATAAAGTGCTAACGAATTCTGGGAAAGGCGATGGCCGACAAAGCAGCCTAAAGCTGTACGACGGCACGCCTTACACGCTGCTCGGTCCGCGCTGAATTGAAATGGCCTTGGTCCTTCAGGGGTTTGAAGGAAAGCGTCTCGTGATCGGTCATGGCGAGTTTGCTACGGAAGAATCCGGCGACGCCGTGCCGCATGTCCGTAGTGTCACGGTGCTTGCCGCGCCTTGTGCAACGTACTGCGCCCGATCCCCCATAGAGTAAGGTTCCAAACGATGCATGTGGCGAGTGCAATCCCAAGACCGATGGCTGAACCGAACCATTCCACCGCCACGTGCATTGTGGCGATCGCCATGCCGAATCCGAGCAGGCCCCAGGCGGAGTTGGCGAGCACGGCAGCAGTCGGAGGGCCGCCGATGCGGGGATGCAGGATCACCATGATGCTGGAGAACACCACCGGGTACAGCGCGATGATGCCGCTGATCCGGGGACCGACCCAGCCCGAGGTCGAGACGACGATCGCGACCAGGGTCGCGACCAGCGCAGCCCGCATCGGCACGTCATACCAGCGCCGCGTCACCAGCGGCATCTTCGCGTGGCGATAGCCCGCGAGCAACGGAATGCAGATGCCGAACGCGATCAGATTGGCGGCGAGCCCGGCGGTGAGCGGCCAATCGAACTGCTTGATGATCGATGCGAACACGATCCAGACTGCGACCGCGCTTCCGCAACTCACCAGAAGGCTACGCCGCTGTGCCAGCACCACATAGGTAACGCACATGAAGATCGTCGCTGCATTGACCGGCAAGCTCGACAGTGCGCCCTGCACGATGAAGGCGGCATCGTGGTCGAACGCGAGGAAGACGTAGGATGGTCCGGCCGAGACCGGCAAGGTCGCGACCAGCGCTCCGATCACCGGCCCTGAGCGCTCGGTGATGATCGACGCCGTCACGACGAACGCCGCCGCGACCATCATGCGCAGAACGAGGATGAGGATGAAGTGGAGCTCGGGGGACATTTTTTTCTTTGTCGTCCCGGGCTTCGCCGAGACGACACTAATTGTGGGGCGAGCGGCCTTCGCTCGCTACATCCGCTGCATCGAGACCGAAACCTTCGGGCCGTTCTTGATGGTCTGGTAGACCACGCAATAGCGTTCGGTCAGCTTGAGCAGCAGGTCGAGCTTGTCTTGCGGCGCATCAGTGTCGACCTCGAAGCGCAGACGGATCTCGGCGAAGCCGACCGGGGTCTCCTTGTCGACGCCGAGCGTGCCGCGGAAATCGAGATCGCCCTCGGCGTAGACGTTGCCGGTCTTCAAGGGCACCTCGATCGCGGTCGCGACCGATTTCAGCGTGACGCCGGCGCAGGCGACCAGCGCCTCGAGCAGCATGTCGCCGGAGCAGAGCTCGAGGCCGGAGCCGCCGGTTGCGGGATGCAGGCCGGCCATTGCGATGGCGCGGCCGGTCTCGACCTTGCAGGCGATGCCTTCGCTGTCGGTCGAGCCCTTGGCCTTCAGCGTGATCATCGCGGTCTTGGGATCGGTCTTGTAGCGCTCCTTGATCGGGGCCTGCATCTGGCGCAGTTCTGCGGCGTCCATCTTGTTCTCTCCCGGAAAAATCGTCTCTACGAAGTACCGGCTTGCGATGTACCGGCTCAGAGAGAAATTGTCACCACCACATGGCCTGACCGGGACCCTGGGTTGCGTCACGGTCGGGCACGTTGCGGTCGAGCGAGCGGTCGAGTGACGTCAGCACACTTCGCTTGAAATTCTCGAGCAGCGGCGCATTGCGGTCGCGTGGCCGGCCGAGATTGATCTCGATCTGATCAAACAGCCGGCCCGGCCGCGGTCGCATCACCAGCACGCGGTCGGCCAGCACCACGGCCTCGTCGACGTCATGCGTGACGAGGATGAGCGTCGGCCGCGTGTCGGCCCAGAGATCGAGCAGATGATCCTGGAGGTCCCTGCGGGTGAAGGCATCGAGCGCCGAGAACGGCTCGTCGAGCAAGAGCACCTCGGGCTGCGGCACCAGGGCGCGGGCGATCGCGACGCGCTGTGCCTGCCCGCCCGAGAGTTCGCGCGGCCAGGCCTGCGCTTTCTCGGCGAGCCCGACACGCTCCAGCGCACGCGCCACCTTTTCACGCCGCTCGGTCGCGGGCCCATCGGCAAGACCAAAGCCGATATTGTCAGCGACGCTGAGCCAGGGCAGCAGCCGCGGCTCCTGGAAGATGATGCCGATCTTGGCATGCGGCGCGGCGATCGCCTCGTTGTCCAGCGTCACCGTGCCCGAGCTTGCGCGGTCGAGGCCCGCAATGGCGCGCAGCAGCGTGGACTTGCCGCAGCCCGAGCCGCCGATGATGGCGACGATCTCGCCTTGCCTGATCTCGGCGGAAAAACGCGCCAGCGCCTGCACGCCGTTGGGATAGGTCTTGCTGACCCGATCGAGCGCCAGCATCGCCCTATGCTCCCGTCGTACGCCCGAAGGCGTCCTGCCAGCGCAGGAAGGGCGCAGCCGCGATCTCGATCAACCAATCCGTGAGCTTGCCGAGGATCGCGAAGATCACGATCGCGGCGAGGATCTGCGCGGGCTTGCCGAGCTGCTGGCCGTCGAGCAGGAGATAGCCGAGCCCTTCGGACGCGCCGATCAACTCGGCCGCCACCACGAACATCCAGCCCAGACCAAGACCGACGCGCAAGGACACGACATAGGCCGGCAGCACCGCAGGCAGCAGGATACGGCGGATCATGGCAGGTCCGGAGAGACGGAAGGTGCGACCGACCTCGACGATCTTGCGATCGACCATGAGGATCGCGCCCATCACGCCGAGATACACAGGGAAGAACACGCCGACCGCGATCAGCGCAATCTTGGAGGTCTCGAAGATGCCGAGCCAGAGGATGAACAGCGGCACCCAGGCCAGCGATGGAATTGCGCGCAGCGCCTGCACGGTCGGATCGAGCAGCCGCCGCGCCAGCGACCAATAGCCGGAGATGGCGCCGAGCAAGGTGCCCGCGACCACGCCGAACGCAAAACCAAGACCGACGCGCCACAGTGTCGCGGCGATGTGACGGACCAACTCACCGGAGCGGGCAAGATCAGTGATGGTGGCGAACACGCGCGAGGGCGGCGGCACCAGCCGGCCGTTGGACCAGCCGCGCCAGACCAGGAACTCCCAACCGAGCGCGAGGGTGAGCGGCAACAACACACCCAGTATCGGCCGTGCATAGCGCGAGACCCGCGAAGGCGCGGCGGCGCCTTCAGCCGGTTCCGCGGTTTGTTGCAGCACTGGCGCGTCGGAGATCATGGCCGGTAGGAAGCGCGTCTTGTGCAAGATTGCAACACTACTCTTGCCACGCCCTCCGCTGCTTTTCCCTGCTCCCCTTGCGGGAGAAGGTGGCGCGAAGCGCCGGATGAGGGGTTCTCTCGGCTCGCAATACTGATCGTGAGGAAAGAACCCCTCACCCGCCTCGCTTCGCGAGGCACCCTCCCCCACAAGGGGAGAGGGAAAGAGCCCCTCAATTCGTTGGCAACGGCACCTGGTCGTCGATCAACGCATCCAGCGTCGCCTTCACATCGACCTTGGCGTCGACGACGCCGGCCTGTTGCAGTGCGAGGCCAGCGGCGAGGATCGATTCACGCTGGGGCGCGCCGATGCGGCTGTGAGTGAGCTCGGTGCGCTCCTTGAGCTGCTTGTCGACGACAGGCTCCGGCAGCTTGGTCACGGCGATGAAGGTCTTCTTGAGCTCGTCGTAATTCGCCAGCGAATATTTGCGCGCCTCTTCGTAAACGGCGAGCACGCGGCGGGCGGCGTCCGGATAGTCCTTCAAAAACTGCTCGCGCACATTGAGGATGCCCCAAGTGTTGGCCTCGGCCTTGCGGTAGAACAGTTTCGCGCCATCCTCGACCTCGGCCTGCGCCATCATCGGATCCAGCCCGGCCCACGCATCGACGTCGCCGCGGATCAGCGCGGTCTTGCCGTCGGCGTGCTGGAGCAGCACCGGCGTGATGTCCTTTTCGGTGAGACCTGCGCCAAGCAGCGCGCGCACCAGGAAAATATGCGGATCGGTGCCGCGCGTCACCGCGACGCGCTTGCCCTTGAGGCCGGCCACATCGGCGATCTTGGAATCCTTTGATGTCACCAACGCCGTCCATTCGGGACGCGAATAGACGTAGATCGACTTGATCGGGTTGCCGTTGATACGTGCGACCAGCGCCGCCGAGCCCGCGGTCGAGCCGAAATCGATCGAGCCCGCATTGAGGAATTCGAGCGCCTTGTTGGAGCCGGCCGACTGCACCCAGGTGACGGTGATGCCGTCCTTGGCGAACTCCTTTTCCAGGAGCCCCTTCTGTTTCAGGACCATCGACACCGGATTATAGGTCGCCCAGTCGATACGGATTTCCTTGAGTGGATCCGCCGCCCGCGCCGCGGGGGACACGGCAAGAGCGACCGCTCCCGCCAGCAGTATGCGTCGTGTAATCCTGGTCATGCCCGGCCTCCTCGAAACTTCATTGTTTTTCAATGAGTTACATCTAGAGGTCAACGAGAAAATCCGCCCCTCGAAAGCGCGCCGGCCGAGAACAGCTTTACCCAAAGCCGCACCTTTCCAGCATGGAACGACTATTGCGAGAGAATGGCGGGTGACAGCGCCTGCCGCCTCTTATATCCGGTGAGACATGGACAGCGTCGCGACTGAGCACAAGGCCGAGGTGGACGATCGCTTCGACACCGCGCGGATCACCGCCGCGGTCGATGCGCTTGCCGAGAAGCACCAGGGACGCGAGGACGCGTTCCGCACCGCCATGGCGCAACTGCTCAAGGCCGAGCTGATTGCGTCGCGCGCCGCGGCACAGACGATCCTGCTGAAGGACCGTCACGGCCGGCGCTGCGCCGAGCGGCTGTGCCACGTGCAGGACGAGATCATCCGCATCCTGTATTCGGCCGCGACCCGCCATCTCTACCGCTCGCCGATCCCGAGCGGTGCCGAGCGCATGGCGGTGGTGGCGACCGGCGGCTATGGCCGCGGCCTGATGGCTCCCGAGTCCGACATCGATCTGCTCTTCATCCTGCCCTACAAGCAGACCGCCTGGGGCGAGCAGGTCGCCGAGGCCATCCTCTATTGTCTTTGGGACATGGGGCTGAAGGTCGGTCACGCCACCCGCTCGGTCGACGAGTCGATCCGGCAGGCGCGAGGCGACATGACCATCCGCACCGCGATCCTGGAGACGCGCTTTCTTACCGGCGACCGGCCGCTCTATGACGAGCTGGTCGCCCGCTTCGACAAGGAGGTCGTGCAAGGCACTGCGTCGGAGTTCGTCACCGCCAAACTCGCCGAGCGTGAGGAGCGGCATCGCCGCGGCGGTCAATCGCGTTATCTGGTCGAACCCAACGTCAAGGACGGCAAGGGTGCGCTCCGCGACCTGCACACGCTGTTCTGGATCGCAAAATACGTCTACCGCGTGAGCGACACCGACGAGCTGGTCGACCGCGGCGTGTTCGACGCGCAGGAATACCGCACCTTCCGCCGCTGCGCCGACTTCCTCTGGTCGGTACGCTGCAATCTTCACTTTTACTCCGGCCGCGCCGAAGAGCGCCTCTCCTTCGACCTTCAGCGCGAGATCGCGGTCCGGCTCGGCTACACCTCGCACCCCGGCATGCAGGACGTCGAGCGCTTCATGAAGCACTACTTCCTGGTCGCCAAGGAAGTCGGCAACCTCACTGCCATCCTCTGCGCCAAGCTCGAGGACCAGCAGGCCAAGCCCGCGCCGGTGCTGAGCCGGATGATGGCGCGGCTGCGCCCCACCGCGGCGAAGCGGCGGGTGCCCGACAGCGACGATTTCATCGTCGACAACAACCGCATCAACGTTGCGGCGCCCGACGTGTTCAAGCACGATCCGGTCAATTTGATCCGGATCTTCCGCCTGGCGCAGAAGAACAATCTCGCCTTCCATCCGGACGCGATGCGCGACGTGACGCGTTCGCTTGGCCTGATCAACGCGCAGATGCGCGAGAATCCCGAGGCCAACCGGCTGTTCATGGAGATCCTGACGTCCGACAACGCGGAGATCGTGCTGCGGCGGATGAACGAGACCGGCGTGCTCGGCCATTTCATCCGCGCCTTTGGCAAGATCGTCTCGATGATGCAGTTCAACATGTATCATCACTACACCGTCGACGAGCATTTGATCCGCTGCGTCGGCTTCCTTCAGGACATCGAACGCGGCGGCATCGAGGAATTCGCGGTGGCGAGCGACCTGATGCGCAAGATCCGGCCGGAGCATCGCTCCGTGATCTACATCGCGACGCTGCTGCACGACGTCGCCAAGGGCCGGCCCGAGGACCACTCGATCGCCGGCGCCAAGGTGGCGCGACGGCTCTGCCCGCGGCTCGGCTTCAGCCCGGCCGACACCGAGCTCGTGGCCTGGCTGATCGAGGAGCATCTGACGATGTCCACGGTCGCACAATCGCGCGATCTCTCCGACCGCAAGACCATCGAGAATTTCGCCGCCGTGGTGCAGTCGGTCGAGCAGATGAAGCTCTTGACGATCCTGACCACCGCGGACATCCGCGGCGTCGGCCCGGGCGTGTGGAACGGCTGGAAGGCGCAGCTCTTGCGCTCCCTCTACTACGAGACCGAACCGGTGCTGACGGGCGGCTTCTCGGAGGTTGACCGCGGCAAGCGCCTCACGGCCGCATACGCCGAATTCCGTAACGCCTTCGCGGAATGGCCGGCGGAAGAGCTCGACGCCTATATCGGCCGGCACTATCCGGCCTATTGGCTCAAGGTCGAGCTGCCGCGCAAGATCCGCCATGCGCGCTTCGTCCGTGCCAGCGAGCAGGCCGGCCACAAGCTTGCGATCAATGTCGGCTTCGACGAGGTGCGTGGCGTCACCGAGCTGACCATCTTCGCCGCCGACCATCCCTGGCTGCTGTCGATCATCGCGGGTGCCTGTGCCTCGGCCGGCGCCAACATCGTCGATGCCCAGATCTACACCACGACCGACGGTCGCGCGCTCGACACCATCTCGATCTCCAGGGAATACGACCGTGACGAGGACGAGGGACGGCGCGCCACGCGCATCGGCGAGATGATCGAGGACGTGCTGGAAGGCAAGCTGCGTCTGCCCGAGGTGGTGGCGCGGCGCACCGTGCGCGGCAAGGCGCGGCCGTTCGTGATCGAGCCGGAAGTGACGATCAACAACCAATGGTCCGACCGCTACACAGTGATCGAAATGTCCGGCCTCGACCGGCCCGGCCTGCTCTATGAGCTGACCACCGCGATCTCGAAGCTCAACCTCAACATCGCCTCGGCCCATGTCGCGACCTTCGGCGAGCGCGCCCGCGACGTGTTCTATGTCACCGATCTCCTGGGCGCGCAGATCAGCGCGCCAACACGCCAGGCCGCGATCAAGAGCGCGCTGACCCATGTGATGGCCGGCGACAAGGCGGTTCAGCCGGCGGCGTGAGGGCGGCTGCGCACCTCTCTCCTCGCGTCGTTCCGGGGCGTCGCGCAGCGGCGAACCCGGAATCCATCGTGCCACTGGTGACGCGGAGAAATGGATTCCGGGTTCGCGCTACGCACGCCCCGGAATGACCACAGGCGGATATCTAAACCGCCACGCCTTCATGCCGGAGCAACCAACGCTTGCGCGCGAGGCCGCCGCCATACTTCACCAGAGAACCATCGGCGCCGATCAGACGGTGGCACGGCAGCACCACGCTGATCGGGTTGGAGCCGTTGGCATGGCCGACGGCGCGAATGGCTTTGGGCATGTCGATCCTGGCAGCGAGCGCGCCGTAACTCATCGTGGTGCCGGCAGGGATTTGCGTCAACGCATTCCAGACCTTCTGCTGGAACGACGTGCCGGCGATGCGCCAGGCGATGCCTGAGAGCTGGCCGAGGTCGCCGTCGAAATAGCCCGACAGCGCGGTCCGCATGGCCGCGGGCGCGGGTTGGTCACTCAGATCCACCACACCGTAATGCAGGCGCAAGAGCTCGCGCATGCGGTGCTCGTAATCCTCCCAGTCGAGCGCGCGCAAGGCGCCCGCGGCGTCGGTGACCAGCAGCGCAATCCCGATCGGCGTCGCCAGCCGATCGAGGCCGAAGGTTACAGGTGGGTTGGTCGGTCGCGCGGGCATTGCAGCACCATGGCATCGAAACACGCCATCGCACTTGCCACGCCCACCGTGCTAACGTCCACCCGAAAGCTGACGCTGGGGGAGCTCAACTTGATCTGGATCGCGAATATTTTGGTGGCGCTGGTCGCCGCACTGCACGCTTACTTCCTGATCCTGGAGATGTTTCTCTGGGACAAGCCGCAGGGCTTGAAGGTCTTCCGCAACACGCCGGAGAAGGCAGCGATCACAAAGGTGCTGGCCGCCAACCAGGGGCTCTATAACGGCTTCCTGGCCGCAGGCCTGGTATGGGGGCTGGTGCACGGCAATCCGGCCTTCGCGTTCCAGATCAAGGCGTTTTTCCTGCTTTGCGTGATCGTGGCCGGCGCTTATGGCGCAGCGACCGTTAGCACGCGCATCCTGATGGTGCAGGCGCTGCCGGCGGCGCTCGCACTGTCAGTCTTGTTCCTGACCTGAGACGCCATAGCGCGGCGCCGCGATCCTTGCGCGTCGCCTGCCGTTCCTCCACAATCTGCGACAGCGATGGCGACCGTTGGCAATCAACGGGACAAGACCGTCGGTCGGAAATTCCGTCAGGAGGAACAACCCCACATGAGCAATCGCAGAGCCTTCATCACTGCCACGGCGGCGCTCGCCTTCGCGTTCTCCGCCAACCAAGCTCTCGCCCAGAAGAAATACGACACCGGCGCGAGCGACACCGAGATCAAGATCGGCCAGACCGTGCCGTTCTCCGGGCCCTATTCCGTCTACGCCAATATCGGCAAGACCCAGGCCGCCTACTTCAAGATGATCAACGATCAGGTCTGATCCAGTATGACGATGCCTATTCGCCGCCGAAGACGGTCGAGCAGGTGCGCAAGCTCGTCGAAGGCGACGAGGTGCTGTTCACCTTCCAGATCATCGGCACCGCCGCGAACGCCGCCGTGCAAAAATATCTCAACGGCAAGAAGATCCCGCAGCTGCTGGCCTCGACCGGCGCCGCGCGCTTCAACGATCCGCAGAACTATCCCTGGACCATCGCCTATAATCCCAACTACGTGTCCGAGGGACGCATCTACGCCAAGTACATCCTCAAGGAGCATCCGAACGCCAAGATCGGCGTGCTCTACCAGAACGACGATATGGGCCGCGACTATCTCGCCGGCCTCAAGAGCGGTCTCGGTGACAAGGCCGCCGGCATGATCGTCGGCGAAGTCTCCTACGAAGTCACCGATCCGACGGTGGACTCGCAGGTGGTCAAGCTGAAGTCGTTGGGCGCCGATCTTTTCTATGATGCCTCGACACCCAAGTTCGCGGCGCAGGCGATCAAGAAAGTCGCCGAGCTCGGCTGGACGCCGGTGCACATTCTCGACATCAATGCGAGCCCGATCTCGGCGACGCTGAAGCCGGCCGGCCTCGATATCTCCAAGGGCATCATCTCGACCCAATACGGCAAGGAGCCCGGCGATCCCCAGTGGAAGGACGATCCGGGCGTGAAAGCCTTCTTCGCCTTCATGGACAAGTATTTCCCCGAAGGCGACAAGCTCAATACCGTCAACACCTATGCTTATTCCGTCGCCGAATTGCTGACGCAAGTGCTGAAACAGTGCGGCGACGACCTGTCACGTGAGAACGTGATGAAGCAGGTCGCCAACATCAAGGACTTCACCCCGAGCTTCGCGCTGCCCGGCATCAAGATCAACACCGGGCCGAACGACTACCGCGTCAACAAGCAGATGCAGATGATGAAGTTCAACGGCGAACGCTGGGAGCTGTTCGGCCCGATCATGGAGGATGCGGGTCCAGCGGGTTAGTTACTGGGTAGGGTGGGTTAGCGCAGCGTAACCGACCTTTTTGATTTCCGCGGAAACAGAAGTGGTGGGTTACGCCCAGCGGACTGCGCTTTGCGCAGCCGCAAGGCTAACCCACCCTACGAACTGAGACGTTGCGTATCCTACGAACTGCGGGCGCACGCCCAACTTGCGTTGCAACAACGCCTCATCCACACTCGCCCTCAGCGGTGACATCAGGTGCGCATGAGCGCACCCGATTGATCACCGGCAATAAACAATGAGGAAATGCGAATGAGGAATGGAATTCTGCATCTGGCCACTGCAACGGCGCTGACCCTGGCGCTGTCGATGCCGGCGGCCAATGCCCAGAAGAAATATGATCCGGGTGCCAGCGATACCGAGATCAAGGTCGGCCAGACGATGCCGTTTTCTGGACCGGCGTCGGCCTATTCGTCGATCGGCAAGACCCAAGCCGCCTATTTCAAGATGATTAACGACCAGGGCGGCGTCAACGGCCGCAAGATCAATCTGATCCAGTATGACGACGCCTACTCGCCGCCGAAGGCCGTGGAGCAGATTCGCAAGCTGGTCGAGAGCGACGAGGTCCTGCTGACCTTCCAGATCATCGGCACGCCGGTGAACGCAGCCGTGCAGAAATATCTCAACTCGAAGAAGGTGCCGCAACTGTTCGCGGCGACCGGAGCCTCGAGGTTCACGGATCCGAAGAACTTTCCGTGGACGATGGGCTTCAACCCCAACTACTTCGTCGAAGGCCGCATCTACGGACAGTACATCCTGAAGGAGCATCCGAACGCCAAGATCGGCGTGCTCTATCAGAACGACGACCTCGGCAAGGACTATCTGAACGGCATCAAGGCCGGTCTCGGCGACAAAGCTGCCAAGATGATCGTGACTGAAGCTTCCTACGAAGTCTCCGATCCGACTGTCGATTCGCAGATCCTCAAGATCAAGGACGCCGGCGCCGATCTGTTCTTCAGCGCCACCACGCCGAAGCAGGCGGCGCAGGCGATCAAGAAGATCGCCGAGATGGGCTGGCATCCGGTGCAGATCGTTGACATCAACGCCACCTCGGTCGGCGCGGTGCTGAAGCCAGCCGGCCTCGACGCCGCCAAGGGCCTGATCAGCGTCAATTACGGCAAGGAACCACTCGATCCGACCTGGAAGGACGATGCCGGCCTTAAGAGGTATTTCGACTTCATGGCCAAGTATTATCCTGATGGCGACAAGGACTCGAACTTCAACACCTACGGCTACAGCACGGCGCAGCTGCTGGTCCATGTGCTGAAGCAGTGCGGCGACGACCTGACGCGCGAGAACGTCATGAAGCAGGCCGCCTCGCTGAAGGACGTGACCAGCGACACCGCGCTGCCCGGCATCAAGGCCAATACCTCACCGACCGACTACCGCGTCAACAAGCAGCTTCAGATGATGAAGTTCAACGGCGAACGTTGGGAGCTGTTCGGCCCGATCATTGAGGATGCGAGTCCGGCGGGTTAGTTCTCGGAAGCAACTGCCTCAACGCCGTCATGGCCGGGCCAGCCCGGCCATGACGGAAAATCAATCCGGCACCTCGCCAAAGTTCTTTCCCACCGGCAGCACCGCGTGCCGAATGAGCCGTGAGTCCTCCACCGCGGCCTGCCGGTGCTTCACCGCTTCGCGATAGACGGGGTCGCGGATCATCTCGACGAAGGCGGCGACGCTTGGGTATTCGGCGATGAAGCAATGGTCCCAGCGCTCAGTCTCCGGGCCGATCAGCATCAGCTCGAATTTGCCCTGCCAGACGATGCGGCCGCCGAGGCGTTCGAACACCGGGCCGCTCTCGCGGCCATAGGCCGCATAGGCTTCCGCGCCGCTCGTCTTGCGGCCGTCCGGATAGGCCGCCTCCTTGCGCAAGCGCACCAGGTTGAGCATGTGGATCGGGCCGGGGCGGTCGTTCTCCCGGAACTGCGAAAAAATCTCCTTGGTCGGATCGATGTGGCCCATGCGTGCTCCCTCTTGTTTATGCCGGCGATCCTAGCTCCGCCGGCAAACCAGCGGAACTGCGGCCAGCGAATGCCGCACCTCCTAATCGCGCGTTAAGCTCTGGGTAACCGGGCCTTAAACAGCGACCGCTAGCGTGCGGCGGGGCGGGCTGACCGGGCGTTTGCGTATGGGGTTGGGAAAGAAAAAGGGTGGGCGGAAGGAGCCGTTGTTCGGCTTGCCTGCGGCACTCGCCGATCTGCGCCTGACCGCGGCCGACCGCATTCCCGGCGGCGATGACAAGCCGAAGAAATCGACGAAATCATCCGCCAAACGCAAGAGCGAGGATGCCGGCGACGAGCCGCCGCGCGAGCGGAAGGCGCCGGCCGGTCGCGGCAGTGCCAAGCGGCGATCCAAGTCACGCATCGGCGCGAACCTTGGCCGCCTGGTCTATTGGGGCGCGGTGCTGGGTCTGTGGGGCGCGATCGCCGTGATCGGCGTCGTGATCTGGGTCGGCGCTCATCTGCCGCCGATCCAGTCGCTCGAGATCCCCAAGCGGCCGCCGACGATCCAGATCGTCGGCATCGACGGCAGCATGCTGGCGCAACGCGGCGAGATGGCCGGCGCCAACGTCTCGCTGAAGGATCTGCCGCAATATCTGCCCAAGGCGTTCATCGCCATCGAGGATCGCCGCTTCTATTCGCATTTCGGCATCGATCCCGTAGGCATCCTGCGCGCGCTCGTCACCAACGTGCTCCATCGTGGCGTGTCGCAGGGTGGCTCGACGCTGACGCAGCAATTGGCGAAGAACCTGTTCCTGACCCAGGAGCGCACCATGGCGCGCAAGCTGCAGGAAGCGGAGCTCGCGATCTGGCTGGAGCGCAAGCATTCCAAGAACGAGATCTTGGAGCTCTATCTCAACCGCGTCTATTTCGGCTCCGGCGCCTATGGCGTCGAAGCCGCCGCGCAGCGCTATTTCGGCAAGTCGGCCAAGAACGTCACCATCGCGGAGGCCGCGATGCTGGCCGGCCTCGTCAAATCGCCTTCGCGGCTCGCGCCGAACCGCAACCCCGAGGGCGCAGAAGCGCGCGCGAAAATCGTGCTCAATGCGATGGCCGATGCCAAATTCATCACCGAAGCGCAGGCGCAGGCCTCGATCGGCCAACCCTCCTACAATGTGAAGCCGGTCGGCGCCGGCACGGTCAACTACGTCGCCGACTGGATCGGCGAGGTGCTGGACGATCTGGTCGGCCAGATCGACGAGAGCATCAAGGTCGAGACCACGATCGATCCGAAGCTTCAGAGCGTGGCGGAAGCCGCCATCATCGACGAGCTCGCGGCCAAGAGCGTGAAATTCAATGTCAGCCAGGGCGCGCTGGTGGCGATGACGCCGGACGGCGCGGTTCGCGCCATGGTCGGCGGGCGGAATTATTCCGAGAGCCAGTACAACCGCGCCGTCACCGCCAGGCGCCAGCCGGGCTCCTCGTTCAAGCCATTCGTGTACCTGACCGCGCTCGAGCAGGGGCTGACGCCCGACACGCTCCGCCAGGATGCGCCGATCGAGGTCAAGGGCTGGAAACCTGAGAACTACACCCACGAATATTTCGGCGCGGTGACGCTGACCCAGGCGCTCGCGATGTCGCTCAACACGGTCGCCATCCGCCTCGGCCTCGAGGTCGGTCCGAAGAACGTGGTGCGCACCGCGCACCGGCTCGGCATCTCGTCGAAACTCGAGCCCAACGCCTCGATCGCGCTCGGCACCTCCGAAGTCTCGATGGTCGAGCTGGTCGGCGCCTACGCACCTTTCGCCAATGGCGGCTTCATGGCGACGCCGCATGTCGTCACGCGGATCAGGACGCTCAGTGGCAAGCTGCTCTACATGCGCCAGGCGGACGAGCACAACCAGGTGGTCGATCCGCGCTATGTCGGCATGATGAACGCGATGATGCGGGAAACGCTGATCAGCGGCACGGCCAAGAAGGCGGAGATCCCGGGCTGGCCGGCGGCCGGCAAGACCGGCACCAGCCAGGACTACCGCGACGCCTGGTTCATCGGCTACACCGCCAACCTCGTCACCGGCGTGTGGCTCGGCAATGACGACAACTCGCCGACCAAGAAGGCGACCGGCGGCGGCTTGCCGGTCGAAGTCTGGTCCCGCTTCATGAAGACGGCGCACGAGGGCGTGCCGGTGGCAGCCTTGCCGAGCTCGCAAGGCAGCTGGGGCCTGTCGAACCTCGCGCAGGCGACGTCGCAGGTGTCCCCGCCAACAGCGGCAGCGCCCGTACCGGCACCGGCCAGCAACGGCGGCTATCGGCCGCCGCCGACGCGCGCCAATGCGCGACCGGAAGCAGCCGCAGGACTCGATGGCTGGCTGATGGACCGGCTGTTTGGCGGAAATCGCTAGGTTCTGCGTGGGTCCTTGTGGCCTCAAAACAAAATCGCGAAAACAACCCCATGCACAGTAGCCAGTGATAGCGGAATCAACGGCTTACGCGAGTCGCAAGACGGCTGATTCTGGCAGCAAGGCCATTTGACACGTCGGGCAAAACAGAACCGTCCCGCCATCATCCCGAACGGGGCAACTATCTCGGCTATCCCTGTTCGCCACCGGTCTCGTCTTCGGCAAGTCCTGCCTACCATGGCGAAATCGACCGATCCCCGCAGCTCCCGGAACGCAAAAAAACCAGTCTCTTCAAGCTCGGGGCGGCGGCCCGGGATTTGCTCTCATAGGTTGAGCAAGTATCGGAGAGCGTTCCATCATGTCAGGTGTATCCAGCGCGGCGTTGCCTCATCTGCGGCCCGCATCAACGTCCGCTTCGAATAGGACATCGAGTCTTCAGCCGGCGGGACCGGATGCGACTGATGCTGCGACCGACGGCTTTCGGATCGACGTCTCGCAGGTCAAGCCCCTGACAGGCGCCAAGTCGATATCCGCGGCGGACAATCCTCACCTGCGCGACCTCATGGCAACGAACTGGCTGATGACCCATGATACGAGCGCGACTCAATCGGCCGTCTCGGACGGTGCACCGGAGAATACCTATGCTCAGGTGAAGGTCGACGGCAAGGTGGTCGCCACCCTGTACAATGGCGGGTCCTCGACGATGACCAACGAGGCGGCTGCAAAGATCGGCAAGCTGGAGGATCCACCCGGTCTGAGTGGACCGGATCTGGCGCAGTGGCGGGCCGATAGCTATGCCGAGCGGCTCGGTGGCACCGTTGAAAAAGCTTCCACCGCGATCACGCAATCGCAATGGACCCCGCGTGAAAGCAGCTCCGCAACCTATAGCCGCGATCAACTCGATGCGGCCTTCCAGGCGATGCTGGCCGAGGGCCAGAAGGCGGCCGCGCAATTGCAGTCATCCTATCTCGCCTCGCGCACGCAGCCGGGGACAAGCGCGGATGTCAGCGCCTGAGCAGAGGGATGAATTGAGTTCGCGCGGACCTCGCCGCATTCTCAACTGTCATTCCCGCGAACGCGGGAATCCAGTACGCCGTGGCCTCTCGGTTCAACAACAACCGCCTCGGAATACTGGATCGCCCGGTCGAGCCGGGCGATGACAGCGGCAGATGGAGGCTGGCAGCGAGGACCTAATCCTCGACCCCGTACCGGTGCAAATCGTTGCCGTACGTATCGAGCCACTTCTTGGCGCGCTCCATCGACGGGCAGACCCTGCCGCAGACGCGCCAGAACCGCGCCGAGTGGTTCATCTCGACGAGATGGGCGACCTCGTGCGCGGCGAGATAGTCGAGCACGTAGGGCGGCGCGAGGATCAGGCGCCAGGAGAACGACAGCGAGCCGGCCGAGGTGCAGGAGCCCCAGCGGCTCGATTGATCGCGGATCGAGAGCCGCTTGACCTTGACGCCGAGCTCGCCGGCATAGGATTCCGCCGCACGCTGAAGGTCGCGGCGAGCCTCGCGCTTGAGGAAGTCGCTGACGCGACGATCCGCATGCTCGACGCCGCCGGCGACGCAGAGAATGCGTTCACCGCTATCGCGCACTTCCGTCCACACCGTACCGCGCGTGCCAGCGCGATGAACGATGCGATGAGAAACGCCGCGAAGCGGTATCACTGTGCCAGGCTGAAACGGTGCGGCCTTCGGCAAACGGCCGAGACGTGCCGCGATCCATGCGCCGTGGCGCTGCGCGAAGTCTTTTGCTTCGGCGAGCGTGCCGCGCGGCGGCATGGTGAGGATGGCTTCGCGATCACTCGGATGAATTCTGAGCGTGTAACGGCGCGCGCGGCGATGCCGGCGCAGTCGAATCGCAAAATATTGCGATCCATGGGTGATCAGGAGGGTCTTCGGCTCGTGGGGCCGCCGATAGAGGAGTGCGCGAGTGGCCATGTCTGTCAGTCCGGGGGGCAGGAGAGCGCCCGGATTCTGCCATAACCGCCGCCAGGGAAAGCGCTCGGCGCAAAAACAAATCATTTGCCCAATATACAGGGGTCTGGCGTCCGGGAGACCCTACAGACTGGGGTTGGAACCGGCTTTTTTCGCCCCCGTTCGGCGCATGCGGCACCCCCAAGGGGTGAGGTTGGACTCACTCCTACAAAGCTACCTAAATACCGCGAATCTGGCGGGGACTCGCCCCTGTCGGAGCCTCCGACAGGGCGTCAATTTTCAGCGGGAAAGCCGAAATACGCGATTATTCGGCCGCGAGTGCCTGCAATGAGCTCGGATTCGCCGCCGAGACCATGAAGTCATGGATGCGCGGCACGATTTCCGATTTGAAACGCGAGCCGTTGAACACGCCGTAATGTCCGACGCCCTTCTGGACGTAATGAACGCGGCGATGATCGGGAATCGAGCTGCACAATGTGTGCGTTGCTTCGGTCTGACCGATGCCGGAGATGTCGTCGTTCTCGCCTTCGACCGTCATCAACGCGACGCGCGTGACCTTGGAGGGATCGACGCGTGTTCCACGATGGGTCATCTCGCCCTTCGGCAGCGAATGCTTCACGAACACGGTGTCGACGGTCTGCAGGTAATACTCGGCGGAGAGATCCATCACCGCGAGATATTCGTCGTAGAAGTCGCGATGCTTGTCGACGAGGTCGCCGTCGCCCTTCACCAGATTGGCGAACAGCTGCTTGTGGGCATCCATATGCCGGTCGAGATTCATGCTGATGAAGCCGTTGAGCTGCAGGAATCCCGGATAGACGTCGCGCATCATGCCCGGATGCGGGAACGGCACCTTGGTGATGACGTGGTTGCGGAACCAGTCGATACCGCGCTCCTGGGCGAGGTTGTTCACCGCGGTCGGATTGCGGCGGGTGTCGATCGGGCCGCCCATCAGCGTCATCGAAGTCGGCACGAAGGGATCACGCAGCGCTTCCATGATGGAAACGGCAGCGACGACGGGAACCGAGGGCTGGCAAACCGCCAGCACATGCGTGTTACCGCCGAGGACATGCAGCATTTCGATGACGTAGTCGATGTAATCGTCGAGATCGAAACGGCCGTCGCTGAGCGGCACCATGCGGGCATCGGCCCAATCGGTGATGTAGACCTCATGCCCCGGCAGGAAAGCCTCGACGGTACCGCGGAGCAGCGTCGCGTAATGGCCGGACATCGGCGCTACGATCAGCACGCGCGGCTGCGGGCTGCGCAGCGGACGGGTGAACTTGCGATCGAAGTAGAGCAGGCGGCAGAACGGCTTTTCCCAGACCGAGCGAACCTCGACGGGGACGCGGATGCCGTTGACCTCGGTGTCGTTGAGGCCCCATTCCGGCTTGCCGTAACGGCGCGTGGTGCGTTCGAACAATTCGCAGGCCGCGGCAACCGACTTGCCGACCTCGGTGCGTGCCCATGGATTGAGGGGATTCTGAAACAGCAGCTTGGTCGCGTCCGTGATCGCACGCGCCGGATTGAGAGAGGCTTGCCCCATCTCGTACATCCAGTACATCGGCGTCGTCAGGACCGGACTGCCTTCGGCCACCAGGGGCGGCGCGCCGCCAAACTCGCCAATCGGCATCGCTATATTCCTCTTCGCATCGCAGCATACTGCCGAATGCGTAATATTGCGTCAATGCATGGTTCCGTACATTTACGTGGCCCAGTCGCCCAAACCGGGCTGAATCCACGAGAAAGTTACGTTATTCGCCGCCTGACAGCAGCGAGCCCTGCATCCTGGCGCTGCGCAAAAGGGCAAGGAATGCTCCAAAAGATGCAATCAAAAGCACCGCGTTGATGGCCAACGCGCTCAGCATCAGATCGGTCCTGAAGGTGTTTTCGATCAGCAGCGCGCGCATCCCTTCGAACACGTAGGTCGGCGGCAGCGTCCAGGCAACATATTGCAGCCAGACCGGCAGCACGCTGACGGGATAGTAGACGCAGGCGAGCGGCATGATTCCGAACATCAAGGTCCAGACGATGCTCTCGGCGCCGAGGCCGTTTCGCAGCACCAGGCCGGAGACGAAGATGCCGACCGACCAGCTCGTGAAGATTAGATTGCAGAAGAACGCGATCAGCGGCACGCCGAGCGCATAAACGTTGAAGTGAAACAGGAACAGCGCAAGCAGCGTCATCGGGATGACCCCGATCGCAAGCCTGATCAGGCTCATGATCATCAGCGACAGCAGAAATTCGATCGGCTTCAACGGGCTCATCATGAGATTGCCGAGGTTGCGCGCCCACATCTCTTCCAGAAACGAGATCGAAAAGCCAAGCTGCCCGCGAAACAGGATGTCCCAGAGGATGACGGCGCCGATCAGGGTGCCGCCGGCACGTGCGAAGAAGTTTGCATTCTGCGCGATATAAAGCTGAAGAAAGCCCCAGGTGATGACCTGCAGCGCCGGCCAGTAGAGCAGCTCGAGCAGCCGCGGCCAGGACGACAGCAGGAGGTACCAATAGCGCAGGATCATCGCGCCGATGCGATGGAGGGAGATGCCGCGGTGGAGGGAGGCCTCACTCATCGCGCACTCCCGTAGCCCGGATGAGCGAAGCGACATCCGGGACCTTGCTGGCGGCGTTCCCGGGTATCGCTTCGCTCACCCGGGCTACGTTCGCAACATACGGCCTTCTCATCGCGCCGCCTCCTGCGCGCCGTTCACCCTTCCGCGCGCGACGTCCAGAAACACCTCTTCCAGCGTGGTGCGGTTGTAGCGGGCCATGATGGCTTCGGGCGTATCGTCGTCCTCGATACGGCCGCGCTTCATGATGATGACCCGGTCGCAGAGCCGCTCGACCTCGAGCATGTTGTGCGAGGCCAGCAGGATGGTGGCGTTGTTCGCCTTGCGATAACGCTCCAGATGACCCCGGACCCAGTCGGCGGTGTCGGGATCGAGCGAGGCGGTCGGCTCGTCCAGCAGCAGCAGCTCGGGCTGGTTGATCAGCGCCTTGGCAAGCGCAACGCGCGTCTTTTGTCCTGCGGAGAGCTTGCCGTTGGCGCGGTCGATGAACTCGGTGAGATCGAGATCGCAGGCCAGCTCAGCGATGCGGTCGGAGAGGTTCTTCACCGCATAGAGCTTGCCGAACACGGTGAGGTTCTGACGCACCGTGAGCCGCATCGGCATGTCGACATAGGGGCTCTCGAAATTCATCCGCCCCAGCACGGAAGCGCTGTCCTCCGGCATCCGATGCCCGAGCACCTGCACGCGGCCGGAGGTCGGCAGCACGAGGCCCATGATCGTCGCGATGGTCGTGGTCTTGCCTGCGCCGTTGCCGCCCAGCAGTCCGGTGATGCTGCCGCGCGGCAGCGAAAAGGAGATGTCGTCGACAGCGCGGGTCTGCTTGTACACCTTGACGAGGTGATCGACCGCGATGGCCGCGGAGAGGCTGCGATCCGCGACAGTCGGCCAGCTTGAACCCTGGTCATTCTCGGTCATGCTGGGCGTTCTTCTGCTATTGCAGCGGAGAGCGCAAGGCTTGTAATCCGGTGGTTCCGTGAGCCGCGCGCTTGTGATCGAGAAGGCACCGCCCCCTTGGCCGAAATGACCGAACTTGCCGCTTCCGACTTTCGCCCCGCGCAGCGGCATATCCGCCTGGATACGATCCTGCGGCTGCGCTGGCTCGCGGTACTGGGCCAGCTCGCCGCGATCTTCATCGTGGCGCAGGGGCTGGAATTCAACGTCGAGATCGTCCCCTGCGTCAGCATCATCGCCCTGTCGGCGGCGCTCAATCTGGCGCTCCAGACCGTGTCAAATCCGCTGCAGCGGCTGGAGCCCATGCAGGCGGCCGGACTGCTCGCGCTCAACATCGTGGAGCTGGCGGGTCTCCTGTTCTTCACCGGCGGACTCCAGAACCCGTTCTCGTTCCTGTTCCTCGCGCCCGTGCTGATCTCGGCGACCGCGCTGCCGGCCCGCTTCACCTTCGGCCTCGGCGTGCTGGCTGTCGCCTGCGCCTCGATCCTGTTCTTCTTCCATCTGCCGCTGCCCTGGGATTCCGACGATCCGCTGGTGCTGCCGCCGATCTATCTCGTCGGCGTCTGGCTCTCGATCGCGCTCGCGATCGGCGTCACCAGCCTCTACTCGTTCCAGGTCACCGAGGAGGCGCGCAAACTCGCCGACGCACTGGCCGCGACCGAGCTAGTGCTGACGCGCGAGCAGCATCTGACCCAGCTCGACGGCCTGGCGGCGGCCGCGGCGCACGAGCTCGGCACGCCGCTCGCGACGATCTTCCTGATCTCGCGCGAGCTCGAGAAGACGGTGAAGGAACCGAACTTTGCCGCCGACCTGAAGACCCTGCGCGAGCAGACGCAGCGTTGCCGCGACATATTGAGCAAGATCACCCAGCTCTCCTCCACCGGCGCGCCGTTCGACCGCATGAAACTGTCGGAGCTGATCGAGGAGGTGGTGGCGCCGCATCGCGATTTCGGCGTCGACATCAAGGTGCGCATCGCCGTCGCCATCGTGGCCGAGCCGGTCGGCTCGCGCAATCCGGCGATCCTCTACGGCGTCGGCAATATCGTCGAGAACGCGGTCGATTTCGCCCGCACCACTGTTGAAGTGAATGCGTGGTGGAACAAGGATACGATCGAGCTCGTGATCTCCGATGACGGTCCCGGCATTCCGCCTGACATCCTGAACCGGATCGGCGAGCCCTATTTGTCGCGGCGGCGCAACCAGGACGAAGGCGGCGGCCTCGGGCTCGGCGTGTTCATCGCGCGCACCTTGCTGGAGCGCACCGGCGCCAAGGTCTCGTTTACCAACCGGACCTTTCCCGACCACGGCGCAGTGGTCCAGATCACGTGGCCGAGAGAGCGTTTTGAGGCTATCGAGACCTTTGAAGAAACAATAGGATAGACCGCGACCTTGCGTCGCACGACGGGGTCGATCGACTATTGGCGCCCTTGGCACCGCCCGATTGCGCCGCCATATGTAGACGCGCTGGAGAGAGGACAAAACCTTGAACGCCATCGCCGAACTGAACGAACAGACCGACCGCTCGCTTCTGATCGTGGAGGACGACAAGCCGTTCCTGGAGCGGCTGTCGCGCGCCATGGAAACGCGCGGTTTTGCGGTGACGTCATGCGACACCGTCTCGGACGGCCTGGCGCAGATCGGCAAGGCGGCGCCGGCATTTGCCGTGGTCGATCTCCGGCTCGGTGACGGCAACGGTCTCGACGTGGTCTCGGCGCTGAAGAAGAAGCGCCCCGACGCCCGCGCAATCGTGCTGACCGGCTATGGCAACATCGCCACCGCCGTCACCGCGGTGAAGATGGGCGCGGTCGATTATCTCTCGAAGCCCGCGGACGCCGACGACGTCGTCGCGGCGCTGCTGTCGACCGGCTCGGACAAGTCCGAATTGCCGGCGAACCCGATGTCGGCCGACCGCGTGCGCTGGGAACACATCCAGCGCATCTACGAGATGTGCAACCGCAACGTCTCCGAGACGGCACGCAGGCTCAACATGCACCGGCGCACGTTGCAGCGGATTTTGGCCAAGCGCGCGCCGCGATAACGGTGTCGTAGGGTGGGCAAAGGCGCAATGCGCCGTGCCCACCGTGCCTGCTTCAATCTTTGACGTGGATGGTGGGCACGCTACGCTTTGCCCACCCTACGACATCCCGCGCGCGGCGCCGCTACTCCCAAAACTCCGCATGCCCCTGCGGATCGACCAGCCGGTTGATCCGCAACGCCGCAGCCATGCCAAATCGCAACGTCATCTGCTTGCGCGTGGCCGCAGCGAGCTTGTGCTCGGGCGCCTCGCAGTGCAGGTGCGCGCCATAGGCATCCGCGATGATCAGACCCGTGTCTTGCGGAAAGATCTCGCAAGGCAGGTCCTGCGTGAAGGCGAAGAACAGCCGGTCGCAATGCGCCCGGTATTCGTGCCATTTCTGATCGGCGCGCAAATCCTCCACCGACGATTTGATCTCGACGATCCAGATCTCGCCGCGCTCATTCAACGCGACGAGATCGGCGCGCCGCCCCGAGGGCAGCGGCAATTCGCTGATGCAGGTGAAGCCGAGCGAGCGCAGCAACCGCGCCGTGCCGCGCGCGATCGCCAGCGCCGTCTCGGATTGACGGCGGTCGGGTGGTGGCACGAGGGCAATGCGGGCGGGATTGTCCATGGGGAGAGGATAACCGATTCCTCCGTCGTCGTCCTGGCGAAAGCCAGGACCCATTACCCCAAGAGTTCGTTGGTGCACGAGCTAATAACCACCAGTCCTCGTCAAATTTTGGCCTGTGGCAATGGGTCCTGGATCTGCGCTTCGCTTGTCCAGGACGACAGTGGCGCGGAACCTCCCCTCCCCTACGCACTTATCACGCAGCCGCCGCACCTCGGCGGAACCACCGAGGCTGCGCGCGCATGATCGACGATCTCTGGTACAAGAACGCCATCATCTATTGCCTGTCCGTCGGCACCTATATGGACGCCAACGGCGATGGCATCGGCGATTTCAAGGGCCTGTTGCGCCGGCTCGATTATCTGCACGGCCTCGGCATCACCACGATCTGGCTGATGCCGTTCCAGACCTCGCCCGGCCGCGACGATGGCTACGATGTCGCCGACTACTACAGTGTCGATGCCCGCTACGGCACGCTCGGCGATTTCGTCGAGTTCACCCATGGCTGCAAGCAGCGCGGCATTCGCGTCATCATCGATCTCGTCGTCAACCACACCTCCGACCAGCATCCCTGGTTCAAGGCGGCGCGGAGCGACAGGAATTCGCCCTACCGCGACTGGTATGTCTGGTCCGACAAGAAGCCGGCCAACGCCAATCAGGGCATGGTGTTTCCCGGCGTTCAGAAATCGACATGGACGCGCGACAAGGAAACCGGCGCCTGGTACTTCCACCGCTTCTACGATTTCCAGCCCGATCTCAACACCTCGAACCCGCGTGTGCAGACCGAGATCTTGAAGATCATGGGCTTCTGGATCCAGCTCGGGGTCTCGGGTTTTCGCATGGATGCCGTGCCTTTCGTCATCGCGACCAAAGGCGCCAAGGTGAAGAAGCCGGCCGAGCAGTACGACATGCTGCGGACGTTTCGTGAATTCCTGCAATGGCGGCAGGGCGATGCCATCATCCTCGCCGAGGCTAACGTGCTGCCAAAGACGGACATGGAATATTTCGGCCGCGATGCCGACCGCATGCATATGATGTTCAATTTCCAGGTCAACCAGCATCTGTTCTATGCGCTGGCCTCGTCCGATTCCCGCCCGCTGGGGAAAGCGCTGAAGGCGACCAGGCCGCGGCCCGCCTCGGCGCAATGGGGCCTGTTCCTGCGCAATCATGACGAGCTCGATCTCGGGCGATTGACCAAGGCGCAGCGCGACACCGTGTTCAAAAGCTTCGGTTCTGACAAGGACATGCAGCTCTACGACCGCGGCATTCGCCGTCGCCTGGCACCGATGCTGGGTGGCGACCGCCGGCGGCTCGAGCTCGCCTACAGCCTGATGTGCACGCTGCCGGGGACGCCCGTGATCCGCTACGGCGACGAGATCGCGATGGGCGATGATCTGTCGCTGCCGGAACGCAATTGCGCGCGCACGCCGATGCAATGGTCGACCGAGCCGCATGGCGGCTTCACCACCAGCGACAAGCCGGCCTTGCCCGTCATCGACGAAGGACCGTACGGCTATCCGCACGTCAACGTCGCCAAGCAGCGGCGCGATCCCAACTCGATGCTGAACTGGACCGAGCGCATCGTCCGGATGCGCAAGGAGGTGCCGGAGATCGGCTGGGGCGATTTTTCGATCATCGCGACGCGCGATCCCGCCGTGTTCATCATGCGCTACGACTGGCGCAACAATTCCGTGCTGTTCGTGCACAATCTCGACGAGAAGCCGCGCGAGACTGCGTTCTCGGTGGGGCTGCCGGGCGAGGCCGGCGCGCACCTCATCAATCTGCTCGCGGAGGACCACAGCCACGCCGACAAGCGCGGCCAGCATCGGGTCGTGCTGGAGCCTTATGGGTATCGCTGGTATCGCGTCGGTGGATTGGATTATCTGTTGAAGAGGAGTGATATCGACAAGACGTTGCGGCGTAACAAGCATCCGGGATAGGAGGTGCGACCACACACTCCGTTGTCGTCCTGGCGAAAGCCAGGACCCATTGCCCCAATAGGTGATTGTCGTACGAAGTGATAACCACGATCTTCGCCAAACTACTCCTTGGGGTAATGGGTCCTGGATCTGCGCTTCGCTTGTCCAGGACGACGGTCAGGGCGGCGTGATGATCACGCCCTCATTGCCGCGCAAATCCAGCACGCCTTCGATCCGCTCCCCCTCGCGATCCAGGAATGTCGACAGCAGAATCTCGCTGCCGAACTTGATCGCGCTGGTGGTGACCGCGATCGGCTCGGGGCCGAGATTGAGCACCACGATCACCGCCCTGCCCTCGGCCTCGCGGCGATAGATCAGGAGATCGCCTTGCGCCGCGATCGGATGATAGTCGCCTGCGACCAGCGGCGGACACCCCTTCCGCAACGCGATCAGGCGCCTGTAGAGCGTCAGGATCGAACGTGAATCGGCCTCGAGATCGACGACATTGTTGCGGATGTGATCCTCCGGCAGCGGCAGCCATGGCCTGACCTCCGAGAAATCGGCGAAGTTGGACGAATCCCACTGCATCGGCGTGCGGCAGCCGTCGCGGCCGACACCGATGCCGGGCACGTTCTTCTCGAAGGGGTCACGCACGTCCTCAGGCGCGATCGCGAGCTGATGCATGCCGATCTCGTCGCCGTAATACAGCGTCGGCGTGCCGCGCAGCGTCAGCAGAAGCATGGCGGCGATGCGGGCCTGCTCCGGCCCGACGCGGCTTGCGACGCGCGGGCGATCGTGGTTGCCGAGCACCCAGTTCGGCCAGGCGCCTTTCGGCAGCGCCTTCTCGTAGTCCTCGACGATTTTCTCGATCGAGCGCGCGCTCCAGAAGGTCGAGAGCAGCGCGAAATTGAACGGCATCTGCGCGCCGGTGAGGTCGTTGCCGTAATAGGCCATCAGGCGATGCAGCGGCAGATAGATCTCGCCGATCAGGACGCGGGCATCATAAGCATCCGTGACGCGGCGCATCTCGGCGATGACGTCGTGCACCTCGGGCTGGTCGGTGGAATATTGCGTGAGGATCTTTTCGTTCGGCGGCCGGCTCTCGACATAATGCGGGTTCGGCGGATTGTCGCGGAACTCGGCGTCCTTGATCAGGTGCCAGATCACGTCGACGCGAAAGCCGTCGACGCCCTTTTCCAGCCAGAACCGCATCACGTCATAGATCGCGGCGCGGACATCGGGATTGCGCCAGTTGAGATCCGGCTGTTGAGCGAGGAAGGCGTGATAGTAGTATTGACCGGTGGTCTCGTCGAACTGCCACGCACTGCCGCCGAACTCGGACAGCCAATTGTTCGGCACGCCGCCACCCTCGCCCGGGTCGCGCCAGATGTACCAGTCGCGTTTGGGATTGTCGCGCGAGGAGCGGCTCTCGACGAACCAGGGATGCTGGTCCGAGGTGTGGTTCGGCACGAGGTCGAGGATCAGCTTGAGGCCGTTGTCATGCGCGGCGGCGAGAAGCGCATCGAAATCCGCCATCGTGCCGAACAGCGGCTCGATGCCGGTGTAGTCGGAGATGTCGTAGCCGAAATCGGCCATTGGCGAGGGGAAGATCGGCGACAGCCAGATCGCGTCGACGCCGAGCGATTTCACATAGGGCAGCCGCTGCAAAATGCCGGCGAGATCGCCGACACCGTCACTGTTTGAATCCTGAAAGGAGCGCGGGTAGACCTGATAGAAGATGCCGTCGCGCCACCAATTGCTGCCGCCCTGAGTCATGCGGGAAATCCATCCAAAAACTGCTTCTCGCGCGGGAGAACGCGGAAGGAGCGCCCCGGTTCAAAACAGCAGGCGAATTGAGACCGCCGTGTGACGATGTCCGCGGCCGTTCCCGTGCCCCGGGGACAAATCTTTTGCTTGGCGGCATGGCAAAAATCGGCATTGTGACACCATGACAGAGCAAAACGAGACACAAGCCGAGGCAGGCGCGAAAGCGGGCGCGATCATCGTCCCCGTGACGCTGTTCGAGCAGAATTGCACTATCATCTGGGACGAGCCTTCCAAGAAGGCCGTGGTGATCGATCCCGGCGGCGACGTGCCGAAGATCCTCGACGCCATCAAACAGACCGGCGTCACCGTGGAGAAGATCTGGCTGACTCACGGCCATATCGACCATGTCGGCGGCGCGGCTGAACTGCGCGACGCGCTGAAGGTGCCGATCGAGGGCCCGCATGTCGCGGACAAATTCCTGCTCGACAACGTGGTCGAGAGCGGCGCGCGGTTCGGCATGACGGGGGTGCGCAATTTCGAACCGGACCGCTGGCTCGACGAAGGCGACAGCGTGGCGATCGGCGATCTCCAGTTCGAGATCTATCATTGCCCCGGCCACTCGCCCGGCAGCGTGGTGTTCTTCAACAAGGATCTGCGCTTCGCCCATGTCGGCGACGTCCTGTTCGCGGGCTCGGTCGGTCGCACCGATCTGCCCGGCGGCAGTCACGCGACCCTGATCGACTCGATCAAGACCAAGCTGCTGCCGCTTGGCGACGATGTCGGCTTCATCTGCGGCCACGGCGCCGGCTCGAGCATCGGCCAGGAGCGGATGACCAATCCGTTCATCACCGGCGAGATGTAGCTTTTGTTTGAGCATGATCTGTTCGGAAAACCGCTTCACACTTTTCCGGATCATGCTCTATTCCGCGGCGTCTGCGAACGCCGCGGGCTGGTTCAGGTTGCGGTCGCCCCATTCGCGGATCGCAGCGACGACGGGCACAAAACTCTTGCCTTATCGGCGCGACGGCCTGAGTTACTTCATCAATCCCGCGGCCGTGAGCGCGCGCGTGATGATCTGGCCGAGATCGAAGCCGCGGGCCTCCTCGCGCTTCGACTCGGCCGTCTCTTCGGCGACCGCGGCGCGGATCGAGCGTGCCAGATGCGGCGCGGGCGAGCGGGCCGGCGTCGGCTTTGGTTCGGCCTTCTTCGCCGCGTCGGGAATCCAGCCGGTGAGGCCGAAGAATTTGGCGATGTGATAGGACGAGGAGATGCCGGCCTCGATCAGGAACGCGCCTTCCACGCCATAGCGCTGGTCGTTGTCGGCAAGGCCGAGCGGCGTGCCGTGGGCCATGTCGGTGATGGCGTAGGATTCGACGAGAGTCTCGCCGTCCTTGTTCCACCAGGCCTGGCGCGGATAGCCGTCGATGTTGGTTTCTGCCATCGGCGCGTCAGGCAGATCGTGCAGGTCGAGCCATTGCTTGACGATCTCGTTGGCATTGCCGGGATTGACGGTGCGATCGGCGCTGCCGTGCCACACCGAGATCCTGGGCCAGGGCCCGCGATGATTCGAGGCCCGCCGCACCAGATCGCCAAGTTCGCGGGCCGGCCGCTCCGGGGAATGAAACATGCCGTCGAGCGCCTCGCGCAGATTCGTCGCAATGCCGTAGGGAAGTCCCGCGATGACCGCCCCGGCCGCGAAGACTTCAGGGTAGGTCGCGAGCATCACCGATGTCATGCCGCCGCCGGCCGACAGGCCCGTGATGAAGATGCGCTTGGGATCGACGCGATGCGTTTCGATCATGTGCGCGATCATCTCGCGAATCGAGCACGCCTCGCCGCTGTCCCGTGCCGTGTCTTCCGGATTGAACCAGTTGAAGCAGGTGTTGCTGTTGTTGACGCGCTGCTGCTCGGGCATCAACAGCGCGAAGCCGTAGTGCTCGGCGAGCGTCGACCATCCGGCACCGAGATCGTAGCTTGCCGCCGTCTGGCCGCAGCCGTGCAGCACGACGACGAGCGCGCGCGGCTTCTGCAGTTGCGGCGGCACGAACGCGAACAGGCGCAGATTGCCGGGATTGTCGCCGAAGCCCGTAACCTCCTGCAACGGACTGGAGGCATCGGCGCTCCGGCCAAAGTCGGCGAAGCGCAATCCGTCCAGCTTTGGCAGACGTCTCAAGAGGTCGACATTTCTGGTTAACGACACGGCAGCTCCTGGCAGGCGACGTCCCAACGTCCACCCAAACCAAATAGTTGCTGCAGCGCAAAATAAAAAGACCGTGTGCTGTCAATGACGAGTAAATCGCGGGAAAACCTGCAGAAATCCGCACGTATTAACCGCAATGCCTCAACTTCGTGCAGATACACGGCGCATCCACGCCAGGAATGCGGCGCAGATCATGATTAACGTCACAAACAGCGCGAGCGAGACGAGAAATCCTGCGCGCGCTGATTGCACGGCTTCGACGGCGAAGAACACCGCGCCGATTGCGGCCACTCCGGCCGCATTTCCAATCTGCGCCGTGGTGCCGTAAATGCCGGAGGCAGAACCTGCGGCCACGGGCTTCACCGTCGAGAGCACCGCGCCGGAGAGCGGCGCCATCACCAGCCCCTGACCGTAGCCGAACACGATCATGGTGAGCGCGAGCAGGAGCGCGGACGGCGCATCGACAGAGAACGCGACAAGCGCAAGCGCCGCGAGGCCCGCGATCTGAAGCGCGCAACCTTCGATCAAGACCCTGGTGCCGCGATGGCGCGCCCGTGCGCCGCTATGGCGCGAGGCCACGACGAAAGCGAGCGCGAGCGGAATGAAGGCCATGCCGGCCGCGAGCGGCGGGATTTTCAGCCCTCGCTGCATGAACAGCGTCATGACCAGATAGAACGAGAGATTGGCGAAGAAGAAAAAGAACGCGGCGCCGAGACCGCGCAGGAAAGCGGCGTCCGCCAGCAGGGAGAGATCAATCAGCGGCATGCCGCCGGCGCGTGCCACCGCATGCTCCAGTTTCGGGAACGCCAGGAGGATCACGGCGCCGATCGCCATCACCAGCCACAACCACGGTGCCCAGCCGACATCGTGACCGAGCAGCAGCGGACCGATCATGCACAGCAATCCGGCAAACAGGACGATGCTGCCCGTGATATCCAGCCGCGTGCCGGCGCGGTGCGGCACTGAGGGCATGATGCGCCAAGCCGCCACCGCGATGACGAGACCGCACGGCACATTGACGAAGAACACCGAGCGCCAGCCGGTGCCGGCGAGATCAATCGTGACCAGGAGACCGCCGAGCAGAAAGCCCGCGGCACCCGCGAGCCCCAGCACGATGCCGTAGATGGCGAAGGCGCGGCTGCGCTGTTCATCGGTGAACAGGAGATGCAGCGTCGCCAGCACCTGCGGCACCATCAGCGCGGCGGAGGCACCCTGCGTCAACCGCGCCACGATCAACTCCGCACCGGATCGCGCTAGTCCGCACCACAGCGACGTCAGGGTGAAGCCGAGCAGGCCAGCCAGGAATACGTTCCTGGTGCCGTGAATGTCGCCAAGCCGGCCGCCGGTGACGACCAGCGTGGCATAGGCGATCAGGTAGATCGCGATGACGGATTCGATCTGCGCCGGCGACGCCTTCAACTCGACCGCGATGGTCGGAATGGCGACGTTGACCACGAAGGCATCGACGCCGAACATGAACTGGGCGGCCACGACGATCGCCAGCACCCACCAGCGACGGGACGTATCGACCTGCTTTGTGACGGTTTGGTGCATCGGCGCGCGACCCTTCGGATGTCCTTGCCGATCATCGCAGGCCCAATGCGGCGCTGCGATTACCTCGAAGGTAGGATCCTCGCGCGCTCCGCCTCTCTCCGCGTGCCCGCGAGAGGGAGACGACACATGCATGGCTGCATTCCGCCGTGCGGGACATCGCGCGATTGCGTTCGCTGCCTCCAGCACGTAGCTTCGCGCCACAAACAAACAAAAAATGTAAGCTGGAGAGAACGCCATGGCGCGCCTGAAGTTCGGAGCCTTCCTTGCCCCGCATCATCCGATCGGGGAGCATCCGATGCTCCAGTTCCGGCGCGATCTCGATCTGGTCGAGCAGCTCGATGCACTCGGCTATGACGAGTTCTGGTGCGGCGAGCATCATTCCTCCGGCTGGGAAATGATCGCCTCGCCGGAGATGTTCCTGGCTGCGGCCGGCGAGCGCACCAAGCGGATCAAACTCGGCACCGGCGTGGTGTCGCTGCCCTATCACCATCCCTACAACGTCGCGCAGCGCATGGTGCAGCTCGACCACATGACCGGCGGCCGCGCCATCTTCGGCTCCGGTCCCGGCGCGCTCGCCTCCGATGCGCATACGCTCGGCATCGATCCGATGACGCAGCGCGACCGCCAGGACGAGGCGATCGGCGTGATCCGCCGCCTCTTCAATGGCGAGCGCGTCACGGCGAAGAGCGACTGGTTCACCATGAACGACGCCGCGCTGCAGCTCCTGCCGCTGCAGGAAGAGATGCCGTTTGTGGTGGCCTCGCAGATCTCGCCCTCTGGCATGACGCTCGCCGGCAAATATGGCATTGGCATCATCTCGCTTGGTTCGATGACGACGCAGGGGCTGATGTCGCTGCAGCAGCAATGGCAGTTCGCCGAGGACGCGGCGAAAAAGCACGGCACCAAAGTCGATCGTGCGAATTGGCGCGTGCTGCTGACCTGGCACATCGCCGAGACCCGCGAGCAGGCGCGTCGCGAGGCCGGCGCCGGGCTGATGCGCTGGCACAACGAATATAATGTCGGCACGTTGCAGCGGCCGGGCCTCACCGCGTTCGCCTCACCCGACGAGGCCGTGGACAAGACCGCGTTCGTCGACGGCGCGGCCTCCGTCATCGGCACGCCCGACGACCTCGTCAAGATGATCAAGAACGTGATGCAGGTCTCCGGCGGCGTCGGCGCCGTCATCGGCTTCGTGCACGACTGGGCTAACCCGGAGAACACGCGTCGGAGCTGGGACCTTGTCGCGCGCTATGTCGTGCCCGAGATCAACGGCTACATCGACGGCTTGCGCAAGTCGCAAAAATTCGTGATCGAGAACCGCGCGATCTTCGAGCGTGCGGGACAGGCCGTGATGGCCAAGATCATGGAAAACGAGAAGGCCGCCGAGGCTTTGAAGGTGACCGGCGCGGGCCGCGTTGCGATTCCGGCCGTCAATGCCCCGGATTTGCAGAAGGAAGCGGCGAAGCGGTAAGCGCGGAATCATCGTCACCGAATTGTGCTATGTTGGCCGGGTCCAGCCAACCGGAGCAATCGTCATGTCGATGCAGAATGTGGCCGCCCCTGCGCTCGGCTTCACTCCGCCCAGGCGCAACGAGCTGACACATATCCCCGGCGACGAAGGCTGGCCGATCATCGGCAAGACCTTTCAGGTCCTCGCCGACCCCAAGGGGCACATCGAGTCGAACGGCGCCAAATACGGCCTGGTCTATCGCACGCATTTCTTCGGCGAGACCAATGTCGTGCTGCTCGGCCCCGAGGCCAACGAGCTCGTGCTGTTCGACCAGCAAAAGCTGTTCTCCTCGACCCATGGCTGGAACAAGGTGCTCGGCCTGTTGTTCCCGCGCGGATTGATGCTGCTGGATTTCGAGGAGCACCGGCTGCATCGCAAGGCGCTGTCGGTCGCGTTCAAGTCCGGCCCGATGAAGTCGTATCTGAGCGATCTCGACCGCGGCATCGCCGCCCGCGTCACGCAGTGGAAGGCGAAACCCGGCGAGATGCAGCTTTATCCGGCGATGAAGCAGCTCACGCTCGATCTCGCCGCCGCATCCTTTCTCGGCGCCGATATCGGGCCGGAGGTCGACGAGATCAACCGCGCCTTCATCGATATGGTCGCCGCGGCCGTCGCCCCGATCCGCCGACCGCTGCCCGGCACGCAGATGGCGGCCGGCGTCAGGGGGCGCAAGCGCATCGTCGCTTATTTCCGCGAGCAGATTCCGCTGCGACGCGGCAATCACGGCGGCGATGACCTGTTCTCGCAGCTCTGCCGCGCAACCCACGAGGACGGCGCCCTGCTCTCGGAACAGGACATCATCGACCACATGAGCTTTCTGATGATGGCGGCGCACGACACGCTGACCTCGTCGCTGACGTCGTTCATCGGCGAGCTCGCGGCAAATCCCGGCTGGCAGGACAAGCTTCGCGCGGAAGTCATGGCACTGGGGCTCGCCCCTGACGCGCCGAGCAGTTTCGACGATCTCGAAAAGATGCCGCTGTCAGAGATGGCGTTCAAGGAAGCGCTGCGGATCAAGCCGCCGGTGCCCTCGATGCCGCGCCGCGCCATGCGCGATTTCACCTTCAAGGGTTTTTCGATTCCCGCCGGCACCGCGATCGGCGTCAATCCGCTCTACACGCACCACATGAAGGACATCTGGCCGGAGCCGGACCGCTTCGATCCGCTGCGTTTCACCGAGGAGGCCCAGCGCAACCGCCACCGCTTCGCCTGGGTGCCGTTCGGCGGCGGCGCGCATATGTGCCTCGGCCTGCACTTCGCCTACATGCAGGCCAAATGCTTCGCGCGGCACTTCTTGCAGAACATCGAGGTATCGCTGGAGCCCGGCTACAAGCCGGACTGGCAGATGTGGCCGATCCCGAAGCCGCGCGACGGATTGCGGGTGCGGGTGAAGGCGGTGTGAGCATTGCAGTCGTCATTGCGAGCGAAGCGAAGCAATCCAGACTGCGTCCGCGGAAGCAGCCTGGATTGCTTCGTCGCTTCGCTCCTCGCAATGACGAAACTATCCGGCCCCCTCATCGAACGCCTTGCGCAAAGCCACGTAGCCCTGCTGCTGCTGGCTCCAGTTGCGGCCGCCGGTCATCGCGCCGTCGATGACGAGGTCATGGCCGTTGATGAAGCTGGATTCGTCGCTGGCCAGGAACACCGCTGCATGGGCGATGTCATCGGGAAGCCCGGCGCGCGGGATTGGCTGCGCGGTCTTGTAGATCTCGCGCATCACCGCCTGCGTCTTCTCCGCCGCCTCGGTCGAAAGCCCGAGCGCCTTGCCGAAAATGCCGGTCGCGATGGCGCCGGGCGAGATCGAGTTGACGCGGACATTGGATTCGCCGAGCTCCATCGCCACGCATTTGGTGAGATGGATCACCGCCGCCTTGGCCGCACCATAGACCATCGAGGACGAGAAGCCGGCGAGACGGCCGGCGATGCTGCCATTGTTGATGATGCTGCCAAATCCCTGCTTCTTCATGTGGGGTGCGGCGTGTTTCATGCCGAGCATGACGCTGCGCAGCAGGGTCGCCATCGCCGCATCGAAGCGCTCGACCTCGAGGCCTTCGATGCCGCCGGTCTGCGCCGGGCCGCCGGCATTGTTGAACAGGCAGTCGATGCGGCCGAATTTTTCGATCGCGAGCGCGATCAGCGCCTGCATCTGCGCTTCCGCCGTCACATCCGTCTGGCGGAAGACGCAATTCGACCCGAGCTGCTTCGCCAGCGCCTCGCCTTCCGGTACACGCCGCCCCGCGATCACAATTTTGGCACCTTCGGCAACGAAGACTTCTGCAGTCCGCAACCCGATCCCGCTCGTCGCGCCCGTGATCACCGCGACCTTGCCATCCAGCCTGCCCATGGAATGTCCCTGTTTTCGAACCCCTTGACGCCAAATGGCGGACACCGATCGACGACGGCGCCGCGACGGTCGGCGCCGCAGCAGGCACTATTCCTGCCGGCTTCCGACAAGGCAAGCTTTGCTTGGGGCCGGCGACATGCGTAACATTCCTGGCGACCGCTCGATTGTCGAACGCATATCGCGACCGGACTGCGCATGGCGAAGCTGATCGACGAATTCCGCAAGGGCTGGCAGGGCGTGGCACCGCCATCGCTCGGCCTCAGCCTTGCGTTTGCGGTCGCCTGCCTGCTGGTTGCGACGCTGGCGCGCTGGGCTCTCGCCCATGTGCGGCCCGACGTCTATTTCACGCCGTATTTCCCGGCCGTGTTCTTTGCGGCCGCGTTCGGCGGCTTCCGCATCGGCATCATCACGGCGCTGGTCGGCGGTGTGCTCGGCGTCGTCGTGAACTTTGGCGATGCGCTTGCCGATAACGCGCGATTCGCCCTGCTGGCACTCTATTGGGCGGTCTGCGCGCTCACCATCTGGGGCGTCGAGCACTATCGCTCGCTACTCGTCGAGCAGCGCCGGATTTCCAGGCGCCTGATCGAGGAAGAAGACTACCGCAAGCTGCTGGTCGACGAACTCCAGCACCGGCTGAAGAACAAGCTGTCGACAGTGCATGCCGTGCTGCATCAGGTGCTGCACGATCAGCCGCAAATCTGGGCCCGGATCGATCCGCGGCTGCGGTCGCTTGCAGCGACCGACGATTTGATTTCGCGGATCGACAAGGCCGGCTGCGACATCCGCGACCTGCTGATCTCCGAGCTCGGCCCTTACGGCCATGTCCGCTTCACGCTCAACGGCGACCGGCTGTTCCTGCCGCCGAAGCTTGCGGTCACGCTGTCCCTGATGTTTCACGAGCTCGCCACCAACGCGGGGAAATATGGCGCGTTCTCCGCGCCGCGCGGGTTGTTGCAGGTGTCATGGACCGTCAGCGACGACCGTCTGACCGTGACCTGGGATGAAACCGAGGGCCCGAGTGTCGACAAGATCTCCGAGCCGGGTTTCGGCACCAAGCTGTTGAAGTCGGCGCTGTCGGCCTTCGACGGCAAGACGGAGGTCTCCTATCTCAGGACCGGACTTCATTGCACCATGCAATGCCGTATCCCCAAGGACGGTTAGACACGGCGCAAACGAAATCCGTTCGCGTGCGTCGTTCGCGGTTTCGCCGGACGCGTTGACGCCCCGTTAATGACGATGGGCTGCGCGCGTCGCATCGCCGCAAAACACCACCGTAATTCTCCGGGCCCCTTAACCAAACTTAAGAGGGAACCGCGCAAGATCGCGCCCATTGCAAAGGCGCGCTGAAACAACAAGATTCATGACTTCTATGAACGACAACAAATATTCCGGCGCGAGCGAAGCCGAACTCGGATTCCTCAAGGAAATCGTTAGAATGCTGCCTGCCGGCCTGACCGTGCAGGATGCGCAAGGCGAACTTCTCCTGGTCAACGATGTCGCGGCCGCCCAGCTCGGCATGGACGGCAGCCGCCCCTCGCGCGATCTCGCGCCGCGCCAGAAAGCCTGCCGGCAGGCCCTGAGCTCCGGTCAGGCGGTGGTCGCCGAGGAAGCGCTCCACGACGGAGCCGCACGCCAGGTGCTGCTGACCACCCATCGTCCGATCCGCCTTGACGGACGTGAGCTGCTGATCTCGGCCTCCTCCGACATCACCGAGCAGAAGAATTTCGAGGACCAGCTGTTCCGCTCGGCCTATTTCGACGAGCTGACCGGCCTGCCCTCGCGGCGGGTGATCGAACATCGCGCCACCAGCCTGCTCGCGCAGGGTCGCGCCGGCGAGCGCTTTGCGCTCGCCTTTCTCGACGTCGACAATTTCAAGCACATCAACGACTATTACGGTCACACCGTGGGCGATGCCCTGCTGGTCGAACTGTCGAAGCGGCTTGGACGCGGCCTGCGCGATTCGGACATGCTGTCGCGCATCTCCGGCGACGAATTTCTGCTGCTGCTGTCGCCGATCAAGAATCAGGAGGAAGTCGCCGAATTCATGCAATCGACGCTGGAGCGGCTGACGGCGCCGTTCTTCATCGACAATTCGGAAGTGTTCGCCTCAACCTCCGTCGGCATCAGCCTGTACCCCGATCACGGAAGCAGCTTCGAGACACTGCGCCAGAACGCCGACATCGCGATGTACCGCATCAAGAACGACGGCAAGGGATCGGCGGCCTTCTTCGACTCCAGCATGGAGCGCGAGGCGCTGGCGCGGATGAAAATCGAGCAGTCGCTGCGGCAGGCCATCCTGGAGAAGCGCTTCTGCTGCGCCTTCCAGTCCAAGGTCGACATCCGCACGCAGGAGGTGAAGGGCATCGAGGCCCTGGTTCGGCTGCGCGACGACGAGGGCGTGATCCAGGCGCCGGGCTCGTTCATCAATCTTGCCACCGAACTCGGGCTGATCGACGAGCTGACCCATCTCGTGCTCGCCGAGATCGTCAAGTCAATCGACCTGATCAACGAGACGTTCGGTGCGGAAGCGACCATCAGCATCAACGTCGCGGCCAAGCAGGCCGGCAACCCCGAATTCATGCGCAGCTTTGCCCAGGCGCTCGACGACACCAGCTTTCCGCAGCGCTTCATGATCGAGGTTACGGAAGACGCCTTCGTCGCCAAGAATCATTTCCAGGCCGAGATCCTGCCGATGTTCCGCAAGCTCGGCGTCGCCATCTCGATCGACGATTTCGGCACCGGCTATTCCTCACTGTCGGCGCTGGCCGACATCACCGCGGACGAGATCAAGATCGACCGCTCCTTCATTACCGATATCCATAAGCGCCCACGCAACCAGGGAATCCTGCGCGCGATCGAATCCCTGAGCGAAGCGCTCGGCATGACCGTGATCGCCGAAGGCATCGAATCCTACGAGGAGCTCGCCTACCTGCAGGCTGCGACCAAGATCCGCTACGCGCAGGGCTATTATTTCTCCCGGCCGATCTTCCTGGAGGAGCTGAAGCTCGCAACGCCGATCTCCAGCGAAGCACGCGCCAGTGTCACAAACCGCTCGACGCAACAGAACCGGCAGGGCTATTCCCGGGCGAACGGATACCGGCGGTAACCCCGCGCCTTTGGTTACTTTGCAAAGCCTGAGCAGCCCGTTCCGGGGGTGAGGTCAACAATTGCATCTGCCGATTTCTTCGGCGGAAGCGATCCGGCGCGGCCGGGCCGGGACAATGTCACACATGCCGGTCGCGTGGTCCGCCGGAAGGTGGAATTGCAATGTCCGCACGGTTGTGCAAATCGCTATGACCAAAGCATTTCATCAGGAGGGACCACCGTGCGTCGATCACTCGTCATGGCAACCACCATCCTCGCCCTCGCCGCGGGCACCTCCGCACAGGCCGACGATCTCAAGGTCGCGCTGATCTATGGCAAGACCGGCCCGCTCGAAGCCTATGCCAAGCAGACCGAGACCGGCCTGCAGATGGGTTTTGAATACGCCACCAAGGGCACCATGACGCTCGACGGGCGCAAGATCGTCATCATCACCAAGGACGACCAGGGCAAGCCCGATCTCTCCAAGGCCGCGCTCGCGGAAGCCTATCAGGACGACAAGGCCGACATCGCGATCGGCACGACCTCGTCGGCCGCGGCACTCGCGATCCTGCCGGTCGCCGAGGAGAACAAGAAGATCCTGATCGTGGAGCCCGCGGTCGCGGATCAGATTACCGGCGAGAAGTGGAATCGCTACATCTTCCGCACGGCGCGCAACTCGTCGCAAGACGCGATCTCGAACGCGGTCGCGATCGGCAAGCAGGGCGTCACCGTCGCAACGCTGGCGCAGGACTACGCCTTCGGCCGCGACGGCGTCGCCGCCTTCAAGGAGGCGCTCGGCAAGACCGGCGCGACGCTCGCCGCCGAAGAATATGCCCCGACCTCGACCACCGACTTCACCGCGGTCGGCCAGCGCCTGTTCGACGCGCTAAAGGACAAGCCGGGCCGCAAGGTGATCTGGGTGATCTGGGCCGGCGCCGGCAATCCGCTGGCGAAACTCCAGGACATGGATCCGAAGCGCTACGGCATCGAGCTGTCCACCGGCGGCAACATCCTGCCGGCGCTCGCCGCCTATAAGGGCCTGCCCGGCATGGAAGGCGCGACCTATTATTTCTATTCGATCCCGAAGAACCCGGTGAACGACTGGCTGGTCGCCGAACACCAGAAGCGCTTCAACGCGCCGCCGGACTTCTTCACCGCGGGCGGTTTCGCCGCCGCGATGTCTGTCGTGGCCGCCGTCACCAAGGCGAAGTCGACCGACACCGAGAAGCTGATCACGGCCATGGAAGGCCTGGAGTTCGACACGCCGAAGGGCAAGATGATGTTCCGCAAGGAAGACCATCAGGCGCTCCAGAGCATGTATCACTTCAAGGTCAGGGTCGATCCGAATGTCGCCTGGGCCGTGCTCGAGCCGGTGCGCGAGCTGAAGATCGAGGACATGGACGTTCCGATCAAGAACAAGCGCTGATCTTTCTTCCTTCACCTCCCCCGCTTGCGGGGGAGGCCGGGAGAGGGCGCTGTCCTCTTGGGGGTTCTCGCCTGAGGAGGCACCCTCTCCCCAGCCCTCCCCCGCAAGCGAGGGAGGGGGCGCAGCGTGATCGCGGATACACTTCCAACCAAACCCGATCGAAAGTTTCGATGACGCTCTCCCTCGAAACCCGCGACCTCACCATCCGCTTCGGCGGCCATGTCGCGGTCAACAACGTCACCTGCAGCTTCCGGCCGGGCGAGCTCACCGCCATCGTCGGCCCGAACGGCGCCGGCAAGACCACTTATTTCAACCTGATCTCTGGCCAGCTCCGCGCATCGAGCGGCAGCATTCTATTCGACGGCACCGACATCACCCAGCATTCCGCGCCGATGCGGACGCGCGCGGGCCTGGGGCGCGCCTTCCAGCTCACCAACCTCTTTCCGAATCTATCGGTGGAGGAAAACGTCCGCCTCGCCGTGCAGGCCGCTGACGGCACTCACTACGACATGCTGCGGCCCTGGATGGTCCGCCGTGATCTGATTGCGCGCGCCGATACGATCCTGGATCAGGTCGCGCTCGGCGGCCGCCGCGGCGTCGCCGCCACCGCACTGTCGCATGGCGACCAACGCAAGCTCGAGGTCGCGCTGATGATGGCGCTCGAACCAAAGGTGTTCATGTTCGACGAGCCGACCGCAGGCATGAGCATCGACGAGGTGCCGGTCGTGCTGAACCTGATCGCGCAGCTCAAGCAGGACAAGAGCAGGATCATCCTCCTCGTCGAGCACAAGATGGACGTGGTGCGATCGCTCGCCGACCGCATCATCGTGCTGCATAACGGGCAGCTTGTTGCGGACGGCCCTCCGGCCGAGGTGATCGCATCACCGATCGTGCAGGAAGCCTATCTCGGCGTCGCGCCCAATAAAGTTGGAGGGAGCGCAGCATGACCGATCTGTTGAAGCTCTCCGGTGTGCACACTCATATCGGCCGCTATCACATCCTCCAGGGCATCGATCTCGCTGTCGCGCAGGGGCAGACAACGATGCTGCTCGGCCGCAACGGCGCCGGCAAGACCACGACGTTGCGCACCATCATGGGCCTCTGGCAGGCCTCCTCCGGCGAGATCAGACTCGCCGGCGAGCGCATCGAGAGCCGCGCGACGCCCGACATCGCGCGGCTCGGCGTCGGCTACGTGCCGGAGAGCATGGCGGTGTTTTCGGATCTCACGGTGAAGGAAAATCTGGTGCTGGCGGCGCGCGACGGGCCGCTCGAGGACACCCAGCTCGACTGGATCTTCGGCTTCTTCCCCGCGCTGCGCCGGTTCTGGCTGTCGCGCGCGGGAAGTCTCTCGGGCGGACAGAAGCAGATGTTGTCGATTGCCCGCGCCATCATCGAACCGCGCAAGCTCCTGCTGATCGACGAGCCGACCAAGGGGCTGGCGCCCGCGATCGTGATGGCGCTGATCGAGTGTCTGAAGGAGATCAAGCGCAAGGGCGCTACCATCCTGATGGTCGAGCAGAATTTCTTTGCGGCCCGCGAGCTCGGCGACGACGTGCTGGTGATGGACAACGGCACCATCGTCCATCGCGGCGAGATGGCGGCCTTGGCGGCCGACGTGCCGCTGCAGGAGCGACTGCTCGGCCTGAGCCTGGAGACGCATCAATGACCGAGCTCGCCGCAACCGATCCGCTGCCGAAGCCCAAGCGTGACATCGCGCCGATCCTGCTGCCGATCGCGGTCGCCCTGGTGATGATTCCGCTGATCGGCTCGCCCAGCACCTGGCTGACGCTGACGGCCGCGAGCCTCGCGATGGGCATGATGATCTTCATCATGGCCTCCGGCCTCACGCTCGTGTTCGGCCTGATGGACGTGCTCAATTTCGGGCATGGCGCCTTCATCGCGGTCGGGGCCTATGTCGCGACCCTGGTGCTGGCGCCGTTCGCGGCCTCCCTTCAGGCGGATTCGCTGTGGATGAATCTCGCGGTGCTGGCGCCGGCGGCATTGCTGTCGATGGCGGTGTCCGGCGCGCTCGGCCTGATCGTCGAGCGGGTGCTGATCCTGCCCGTCTACGGCCAGCATCTGAAGCAGATCCTGATGACGACGGGCGGCCTGATCGTCGCCGAGCAGACGCTCTATGCGGTGTGGGGGCCGCAGATCATCCCGACGCCGCTGCCGACGTCGCTGCGCGGTTCCTTCATCCTCGGCGACGTCGCGATCGCGAAATACCGCGTGCTGGCGACGCTGATCGGCCTTGCCGTCTTCATCGCGATTCAGCTCGTGCTCAACCGAACCAAGCTCGGGCTTCTGATCCGCGCCGGCGTCGAGAACCGCGAGATGGTCGAGGCGCTCGGCTATCGCATTCGCCGCCTGTTCCTCGGCGTGTTCATGACGGGATCAGCGTTGGCCGGCCTCGGCGGCGTGATGTGGGCGCTGTATCGCGAGCAGGTCCACGCCTCCATGAGCGACGACCTCACCGTCTTGATCTTCATCGTCGTCATCATCGGCGGCCTCGGCTCGATCGGCGGCTGCTTCATCGGCGCGATCCTGGTGGCGATGATTGCCAATTACGGCGGCTTCCTGGTGCCGAAGCTCGCCCTCGTCTCCAACATCCTGCTGATGGTCGCCATTCTGATGTGGCGGCCGCGCGGCCTCTATGCGGTGACCAGCCGATGATGATCCTGTCAGGCGATCCGCCGCGCAGCCGCGTGCTCACGCTCGTTCTCCTCGTCATCATCCTGGCGCTGGTGGCGATGCCGTTCCTGTTTCCCGGGGCGAAGGCGCTGAACGTCGCGGCCAAGATCTGCGTCTTCGCCGCGCTGGTCGCCTCCTACGATTTGCTGCTCGGCTATACCGGCTCGGTGTCGTTCGCACACACCATGTTCTACGGGATCGGCAGCTACGCGATCGCGATCGCGCTGTACGGGATGGGCCCGAATTGGGGTGCGGTTGCAACCGGCATCGTGGTCGGCCTGCCGCTTGCCGCGCTGCTTGCGCTTGCGATCGGGCTGTTCTCGCTGCGGGTGGCTGCGATCTTCTTTGCCATGATCACGCTCGCGGTCGCATCCGCCTTCCAGGTGCTGGCCTCGCAGCTGTCCTGGCTGACAGGCGGCGAGGACGGACGCAGCTTTCAGCTGCCCGAGCTGCTCAGGCCCGGCACGGTGCTGATCTCCAAGAACGTGCTCGGATTCGAGTTCAACGGCCGCATCCTGACGTACTATCTGGTGTTCGCCGTCTCGGCCCTGATGATCCTCGCTTTGCTGCGGGTGGTGAACTCGCCGTTCGGGCGCGTGCTGCAGGCGATCCGCGAAAATCGCTTCCGCGCCGAGGCGCTCGGCTTCCGCACCGTCTTCCACCTGAGCTACGCCAACTGCATCGCCGCACTGGTCGCCGCCGGCGCCGGCATTCTTAATGCACTGTGGCTGCGCTATGCCGGCCCCGATACCTCGCTCAGCTTCTCGATCATGCTGGACATCCTGCTGATGGTCGTGATCGGCGGCATGGGCACGATCTACGGCGCGATCATCGGCGCCACCATCTTCATCCTCGCCCAGAACTATCTGCAGTCGCTGATGGGCGTCGCCTCCAAGGCGGCGTCGGAAGCCGGCCTGCCGCTGCTGCCCGGACTGTTGCATCCCGACCGATGGCTGCTGTGGCTCGGGCTGCTCTTCATCGCCAGCGTCTACTTCTTTCCGACGGGCGTGGTCGGGCGGCTGCGTAATCTCGGCAGCGACAAGAGCGCGGGCAGCTCGCATTAACGCGCGATTCATGATGCAGCGCGGCGGCTCGCTGGACACGACTGCGATCACGCAACGAGATTAACGCTCAGGTAACTGGCTTTCCTAAGCTTTACGCCATTTGTGTGCTGTATTCCTGTCCCTCCAGGGAGGGGGAATGCGCCAGGTCTTTGCAGGAATTGCAGCCGGAATGTTCCTAGCCGCGAAGCACGGCTGGGAGGCAGCCATTCGGCGCGGACCGGTGCTGTGGCTCACTTTGTGCGGCGTGTTGCTGGTCGCGGGGATCTTCGCGGTGACCGCCATGGCCGTCGGCGAATTTCGCGAACGTACCCTGACCAACCGCGAACGCGAGCTGGAAAATACGGTGCAGCTGATCGCGCGGCACTTCGATCAGCAATTTGAAGATTCCGACATCGTCGCCGCCGATGTGATCGGGCAGATGAATCTGCCGGAGATCAGTTCGGCCGCGATGTTCCGCGAGCGCATGTCCGGACCCGCGACGAACCAGATGCTGCGGAGCAAGATCGGCCCGGTGTCCTACCTCGGCGACATCGCGATCTACGATGCCGACGGCGAACTGATCAACTGGTCGCGGCCCCAGCCGCTGCCCAAGATCAACATCTCCTCACGCGCCTATTTTCAGACCTTCAAATCGAATCCGATGGCCGAACCGGTGGCGCTGGAGTCGGTCCGCAGCTTCATCATCGGAAAATGGACCACGATTGTCGCGCGTCGGCTGAGCGGCGCGGACGGCAGCTTCTTCGGCACGATGGTCCGCCGGATCGATCCGGACAGCTACCAGAACTATTTCGCGTCCGTTGCGCTTGCGGAGGGCACGGCGATCTCGCTGTTCGACCGCAATGGCAAGATGCTGTCGCGTTACCCGCATGTCGAAGAGCTGATCGGCAGGGACTTCAAGGACGCACCGCTGATGCGCAAGATGCTGGCCGAAGGTGGCCGGCACACCCTGCGCGTCAGGGGCCCGATCGACGGCGACGAGCGCCTCGGCTCCGGGGCCTCGCTGTCGCACTTCCCGCTGGTCATCGTCGCGACCAACACCACGAGAGCCGCGCTGGCCGACTGGCGGCAGCAGACCGGTTTCATGGTCACCACCGCTGCGCTTTCGGCCACCGTGATTGCGCTGATCCTGTTCCTGATCGTTCGCCAGATCAACCGGCAGAACCGTGAGGCGCAGCAACGGCTGGAAGCGGAGCGCGGGCGGCTCGACACCGCCTTGAACAACATGTCGCAAGGGTTGATCCTGTACGATGCCGCCGGATACATCGTCACCTGCAACCGCCGCTACGCCGATATGTTCGGCCTCTCTCACGATGTCATCAAGCCCGGCTGTCACATCCGCGAGGCGATGTATCATCGCAAGGAGCGCGGCGCGTTCGAAGGCGATGTCGAGGCATTTTGCGCCGACGTCATGAGGATCGTCGCGGAGGGCACGGTCTCCACGAGAAGCCATCACTTGCCGAGTGGCCGAGCTTTCCAGGTCATCAACACTCCGCTCGCGCAGGGCGGATGGGTGGCCACGATCGAAGACATCACCGAGCGGCGCAAGCTGGAGCAGGAACGCGACCGCAACTACATGTTCCTGCGCGAGATCATCGACCACATCCCGTCGCAGATCACCGTGAAGGATGCTCAAACGCGGCAATATCTGCTGGTCAACCGGACCGCCGAAGAGCAATTCGGCCAATCGAGTGAAAACATCGTTGGCAAGACTCCCTTCGACATATACCCGGATGCCTCCGCCCGAGTCGTCACCGACGATGACAGCAAGGCGCTGAAGTCGGGCGAGAGATTGTTCAAGGACGAGCATGCCTGGCAGAGCCAGGCCAAGGGGATGCGCTACATCACCTCGACCCGGATCGGAATCCGCGACGAATCCGGCGAGCCGCGTTACCTCATCAACGTCGTCGAAGATGTCACCGAACGGCGGCGCGCCGACGAGAAGATCGCGCATATGGCGCATTACGATGCGCTGACCGACCTGCCCAACCGGGCGCTGTTCCGCGAGCAGATCGAGCGCGAACTGGAGAAGGTCGGCGGCGGCAGCCAGTTTGCGCTGCTCTATATCGACGTCGACGAGTTCAAGGGCATCAACGATTCGCTCGGTCATCACGTCGGCGACGAGCTGTTGAAGGGAATCGCGGCCCGCATCCGCAGCTGCCTCGGACCGGGCGACCTGATCGCGCGGCTCGGCGGCGACGAATTCGCGGTGATCCAGACCGGGATCAAATCATCCGCCGACGTGGTGTCATTCGTGACGCGGATCTTCGAGGCGATCCGCCGGCCCTATCATTGCTTCGGCCATCAGCTCTCCACCGACGCCAGCATCGGCATCGCCATGGCACCGCAGGACGGCACCGATCTCGACCAGCTCATCAAGAATGCCGATCTCGCGATGTACGGCGCCAAGGCCGAAGGACGCCGCACTCACCGTTTCTTCGAGCCGGAGATGGATGCGAGCGCCAAGGCGCGCCTGAGCCTGGAGCAGGATCTGCGCCAAGCCCTGGTGAACGGCGGTTTCGAGATCCACTATCAGCCGCTGGTCGACCTGCGCACCAACGAAGTCTCGGGATGCGAGGCGCTGCTGCGCTGGCGGCATCCCGAGCGCGGCATGGTGTCGCCGGCGGAGTTCATCCCGATTGCCGAGGACACCGGCTTGATCAACGAGCTCGGCGACTGGGTGCTGCGCATGGCCTGCAACGAGGCCGCGACCTGGCCGGCGCATGTGCGTGTCGCGGTCAACGTCTCGCCGGTGCAGCTCAAATGCGAGACGCTGGCACTGCGGATCGCCGGCGCGCTCGCGGATTCCGGACTTGCCCCGTGCCGGCTCGAGCTCGAGATCACCGAGGCCGTGCTGATCCGCGACGACGAGGCGGCGCTCTCGATCCTGCACCAGCTCCGCGCCATCGGGGTGCGCATCGCGCTCGACGATTTCGGCACCGGCTACTCCTCGCTCAGCTATCTCAAGCGCTTCCCGTTCGACAAGATCAAGATCGACCGCTGCTTCGTCGCTGATATCGCCGAGACGAGCGGCGCGCCCGTGATCGTGCAGGCGGTGGTGAACATCGCCGCCGCCAGCAACATGACCACGGTCGCGGAGGGCGTCGAAACCGAGGCGCAGCGCGAGATGCTGCGCGCGCTCGGCTGCACGGAGATGCAGGGCTATCTCTTCAGCAGACCGAAGCCGGCCAGCGAAGTGCGAAAGCTGTTCGGCCCAAACCATGCCTTGCCGGTGGCGGCGGTGGCCTGACATGGCGAAGCCGGGGAAAACGTCAGCCAAGACGGTCGACGTTGCGGATTCCTACGCCGTGCGGCTGATGCAGCATCTGGTGGTGCCGACCTTCGTGGTCGACCCGAAACGCCGCGTCGTGATCTGGAACAGAGCCTGCGAGCGGCTGACCGGCGTTGCCGCCTCCGAGGTGATCGGCACCAATAAACACTGGCAGGCCTTCTACGAGACCAGGCGCCCTTGCCTCGCCGACCTCGTCGCGCTCGACCGCCCGGAACAGCTGCCGGAGTTCTATTCGGAATATGCCGCGCGCGGCCATAACGGGCTCGGCTTCAGCGCCGAGAACTGGTGCGTGATGCCGAAGCTCGGCAGCCAGCTCTATCTCGCCATCGACGCCGGCCCCATCCACGACGAGGCCGGCCATCTGATCGCGGTGGTGGAGACTTTGCGCGACCTTACCGACCAGAAGCGCGCCGAGATGGCCCTGAAGGAGCTTGCCAGCAAGGACGGGCTGACCGGCCTGTCGAACCGCCGCGCGTTCGACCAGATGCTGATGAGCGAATGGGCCCGCGCCCAGCGGACGCAGAAGCCGGTGGCGCTGCTGTTCGTCGATGTCGATCATTTCAAGCTGTTCAACGATCGCCACGGCCACCAGAGCGGCGACGAGTGCCTGCGCGCGGTCGCGTCCGTCGTCAGCCGGCATGCCGTGCGCCCGCTCGATCTCGCCAGCCGTTATGGCGGCGAGGAATTCGCGCTGATCCTCCCGGACATGGATTGCGACGCCGCCTGCGCCATCGCCGACGAAATCCGCTGCGCTGTGATGGCCTTGCGGATCACCCATGGCGCCACCGGGGCCGGTGACCACGTCACCCTCAGCGTCGGCGTCGCCAGCCACATTCCCGGCGAAACCGACGGCAGCCCCGACCGTCTGCTGGCCGCGGCCGACGAGGCGCTCTATGCGGCCAAACGGCTCGGCCGCAACCGGATCATCTGCGCCGAACGGCTGCTCGCCGAGTTCGCCAAGCTCGGGCGGGACGGCGTGCCGGTTCCGGGCCGCGTCGCCAGAAAATCAGCCTAGCCCGAATCAGCCTGGCAGGAGACGGCGGAAGCGGTTGCCCGGCCCCCGCCAATCGGCTAAATGAACCTCGACTAGCACCCGTAGCTCAGCTGGATAGAGCGTTGCCCTCCGAAGGCAAAGGTCACACGTTCGAATCGTGTCGGGTGCGCCAGTCTCTTCCAGTCCGCGCTGGAGCCCCCACCCGAGTGGCCTTGTTACCGCCCGCGCTCAAGTCATCGCCGGCTCAGCGCAAGCTCAATTCAGCATCGAGATGATCGCCTGGACCTGGTCGGAAGCCGACGTGACCAGTCCGTCGTACGACGTCTGGCCGTGTGCGGCCGCCTTCAGGATGCATTCGGCTACGGCCGCTTTCAGACCGAAGACCGACTGATCGGGCGGCACGCTCGCCATCACGGCCTCCAGCGCCTGACGCATGGTTCGAATGAGTTCGGAGCTGTATTGCATGGACTGTCCTCCGGCGGCTCATATTAGAGCGCATGCCCATGCTTGCCACTCACAAGCCTGAGATTGCTTTTTGATGGACTGGTACATCCCGCAGCGGCGGCCAGCCTGTGTCGACCGCTGAATCACATCACCTCGCGCTTCTCATCGCTCAATTGTATCATCTTGCCATGAGCGAATCCGACACGGTGACCGGCGAGACCTCGCCCGTCCGCAAGATCATCCATATCGACATGGATGCCTTCTACGCGTCCGTGGAACAACGCGATCATCCGGAGCTGCGCGGAAAGCCGGTCGCGGTCGGAGGCTCCGCGGAACGTGGCGTCGTCGCCGCCGCCAGCTATGAGGCCCGCGAGTTCGGCGTTCGCTCCGCCATGCCGTCCGTGACGGCGAAGCGACAATGTCCCGATCTGATCTTCGTCAAGCCGCGCTTCGAGGTCTACAAGGCGATCTCCAGGCAGATCCGCGACATCTTCGCGGAGCATACCGCCATCATCGAGCCGTTGTCGCTCGACGAGGCCTATCTCGACGTGACCGAAAACCTGCAAGGCATTCCGCTGGCACGCGACATTGCACTCAAGATCCGCGAGAGGATCAAGGCCGAGACGGGTCTCAACGCGTCGGCCGGCATCTCCTACAACAAGTTCCTGGCCAAGCTCGCCTCCGATCATCGCAAGCCCAACGGTCAGTTCGTGATCTCACCGGAGATGGGACCCGCCTTCGTCGAGACGCTGCCCGTCGGCAAATTCCATGGGATAGGCCCGGCCACGGGCGCGAAGATGAACGCGCTCGGCATGTTCACCGGTCTCGATATTCGTCGTCAGACGCTGGAGTTCATGAATGCGAATTTCGGCAAGTCGGGCGCCTATTACTACTGGATCTCGCGCGGTGTCGACGAACGGCCGGTCCGGGCCAACCGGGTCCGCAAGTCCATCGGCGCGGAGACCACGTTCTCAAGCGATCTCACCGAATTCGACACGCTGGTCGCCGAGCTCAAGCCGCTCGTCGACAAGGTGTGGCGCCATTGCGAGGCGACGGGCAGCCGCGGCCGCACCGTCACCTTGAAGATCAAGTTTGCCGATTTCGAGATCATCACGCGCAGCAGGTCCGCTCTTTCGCCGGTTGCAGGCCGGGACGATCTTGAGCGGCTGGCTTGCGGTCTGCTCGAAGGCGAGATGCCGCTGCCGAAGAGCGTCAGGCTCCTAGGAGTCTCGCTGTCTTCCCTCCAGGCCGGGGACGATGCGGAGCCGCCGCAACTGACTCTCGGCATCTGAACCAAACTGACGGGCTTTCCGCGGACGCAGACAGCCACGTAGAGCGCGCTCGCCACGCGAATCTACGGTGGCGGGTTTTCAGACTCGCCACCGAAGGTCGATCCCCTGGGCCCGATCAATGCCTCACGTGCTCGAACACGACGATCACGCCGGTCGGCTCGGGCTCGTGCGCCATCAGGCGTGTCAGCTCGGAATCGCCCCAATCGGCGAGGCTGACGACTTCGCCGCTCTGGCGCTCGGTGCCGGGGGGCGCCGTGGGCTCGACGACCTTCAGCCCTGTCTCATCGACGAAGAAAGTGTGTTCGCCGAACATGCTGTTGAGCTGCGGCATGGCGGGATGCTCGTCGGGCAGCACCTGAGCGCCGAGCTGGTTGACGGTCTGCTTCACCTGTTCGGATGTGAGCTTCATGAGCTGCTCCGTTTCTGTCACGTCGGTTTCATTGAGCTGAGCCAGACCGGGCGTTCCCTGCGCCGATGTTCGCCTGGCCTATCTCCCGAACAGGTGCTCCGCACAAATGTTCCCGAAAAATACATTTCGTGATCACGGGTTGCGCCCTGCCGCGCTTGCGGCACGAGATCGCCACAGGACGCACATGATTCGGCATCCCCAGAGCCGAATCCAAGAGCCAAATTCCAAGAGCCGAATTCGCTACTCGCTTCTGTTCTCGCCGACGGACAGCGCGCAGATGCGTGACAGATATGTGTAGGGGAGCCCGGTCTCCTCGGCCCAGGCATTGAACTGCGCCTGCACTTTTGCCAGATCGCCTTTCGACTTGACCACTTCGGCGATGTCGAGACCGGCATCGCGCAGGCAGGCCACGACGTCCCTGGACGTCACAAAGCCGTCCCAGCCGACGAACCGCAGCAGCATCTGGCCGGTATTGCCACCCAACCGGCTGCCGCGCTTGCTCAGGAGATCGAGCAGGCCGATCTGGTCGGATGGCGGCCACTTCGCCAGAAACCTGCCGAAGCTGCCGTGCTCTCTTGCGATCTCCTGGACGAAGGCCGCGTTGTCGCGCACCGACATGATCTTGGCACCGTTGCGCACGATGCGCGCGTCGCGCAGCAGGCCCTCCCAATAATCCTCCGGCTGGAAGGTGAGCTTGGCCGGCTGGAAACGCAGGAAGGCCTCTTCAAACCCGTCCCATTTCGTCTCGATCACGCTCCAGGCAAAGCCCGCGCAAAACACACGCTTCGTCATCTCGGCGAGGATGCGATCGTCACCGCGTTTGGCGAGGCCCTTCAGGTCGGGCTTTTCGGGCATCAGCTTTTCCAGCGCCTTGGCCCCGCCCTTGCGTTTTTCGGCGCGCGCACGAATGGTCTTGAAGGAGGTCATGGGGAGACGAGCTGTTGGGGACACGAGCTGTTGAGGATACGCCACGACATCAGAATTCGATGATCCGGTCCAGCCCGGCGACGCTTCGATACTTGCAGCCGCGGATGCGCCGCAGCATACTGCCCGCGTTGAATTGGCGAGAGACGCGGCTGGTCTGCTTCTTGCGTTCAGATATTTTGCAATTCCGAGCATTCTTGACGTCTCGCCCCTGGATTTCCAATGCGCTGTCTGGTCGTGGCCGACCTGCACTATTCGCTGCCTCAGCTCGACTGGCTCGTCAGCGCCGCTCCGCAATTCGACCTCGTGATCTTCGCCGGCGATGCGCTCGACATCGGCTCGATGGTGGATTTTCGCGCGCAGATCGTGGTGGTGAAGAAGTACCTCGCGCTGCTCGCAGCGAAGACCCGCGTGATCCTCTGCTCCGGCAATCACGATCTCGACGAGCGCAATGCGGAAGGCGAAAAGATCTCGCGCTGGATTTCGGAGGTGCGCGAGTTGGGCATTGCCTGCGACGGCGACGGCCTCACCGTCGGCGACACGCTGTTCACGGTGTGCCCATGGTGGGATGGGCCTCTAGTCAAGCAACGCCTCGTCGCGCAGCTCGGCGCGGCCGCGGCCGGCCGGCCACGGCGCTGGATCTGGATCCATCATGCGCCGCCGGCGGATTCACCGACGAGCTGGGGCGGCAAACGCTTCTTCGGCGACGTCGAGCTGGTGCAATGGATCATGCAGTATCAGCCCTCGATGGTGATCTCGGGGCATGTGCATCAATCGCCGTTCATTACCGATGGTTCGTGGTTCGACCGGCTCGGCCAGACCTGGGTGTTCAACGCGGGCCTGCAGCCGGGCCGACCGCCAACGTATATCGTGCTGGACCTCGATGCGGACAGGGCGTTCTGGCTTGCGGCCGGCGAGGCGCAATGGATCGATCTTGGCGCGCCGCTGCAGCGGCCCGCCGCTCCGATCGAGACGCCGCCCGACTGGCTCACATTCTTGGATCGGATTGCCGATCCGAGCCTGGCGAGACCTCGAGCGGCGGCAGGTTGATCATGCTCTGGAGCACCTCGCCGACCATGGCCAGATGCGTGCCGTGGCCGGCATATTGCTGCTTCAGATCGGCGAGATAGGTGTTGGCGACATTGAGCCGCTGCGCCAGCATCTTGGCGATCAGAAGCGCCACGCCCGCCTCCTGCTTGAGGAACGAGGCGGCATCCTCGAATTCGTAGACGACGGAATCAGAGCAGGCCCGTACGGTCGCAGTGTGCGGCTGCCCCAGCAGCACCGACATTTCGCCCAGCACGGCGCCGGGCTCGGCCACCGTGGCGACCACCATCTCGCCCTTGAGCACTTCGAGCTTGCCCTGCATCAGCACATAGAGATGACCGGTGGTGCCGCCCTCGGCGACGATAAGCGTGCCGGCCGCAACCTGCCGCTCAGTCCCACCGGTGCAATAATCCAGAACTGCGCGCATCCGACCAAAGCTCCCGTCGCAGGGAGATACTAGGGCACGATCGGCGTCGTGCGCTTGCTCAAATTTGTGGCAAGCCCCGCACCCGCCGCAGACGCTTCGCGAGATGGACCGACTGCCAGTCTCCTAGACCGGTATCCTCGAACCCCGCCTTCTTTGCAAGGCCGCGCATCTCGGCGTTCACGCGCGCGGTCTCGGCTGCAATCATCTCGTGACCGAGATCGCTCGCGTGCTTCTCCATGGCTGTCATCATGCGGAGGCCGACGCCCTTGCGCTGAAAGACATCGGCAACGGAGATGGCGAAATCACCATGCCGTGCAGCCGCATCGTAGGCGTATCTGGTTTCGCCGATGATCGTGCCTTGCCCTTCGTGCCTGATCTCGGCGAGCAGGGTGAAGTGACCGGGATGGCTGATCCTGGCGACGCATTCGGCCGCGACCATTGCAAAGTCCGCCCGCGCGCCCATGAAGCGCTTGTTGCGCGATGTCGTGGAGAGGCTCGTGAAATAGATCGAGAGGCCCTCGACATCGAACGCGCTGGCCGGCCTGATACGGACCGTGGCGTTCGCTTCGGCGGACTCGACAATGGCATCCAGCAATAAGCGTAACATGCGCGAGGCTCTCGGCAGGTTGCATCGAATGCAGACCTAGCCGAGACCACGCGCTGACCGCTTGGACGGTGCTGCCAATCTTGCGGCCGAAAACGAACAGTTCGTTCCTCGGTGCCGAGCGTCACACGCGAGAGAGTGAAGGCACCTCCTCCGGCACGATCGCCTGCAGGCCGCCGAAGCGACGCTCGCGGCCGTGGAAGGAGGCCAGGGCCGCGGCGAGATCGCCCGCGTCGAATTCGGGCCACATCCGCTCGGTGAAGTGCAGCTCGGCATAGGCACCTTCCCAGAGCAGGAAGTCCGACAGCCGCTTCTCACCCGAGGTGCGGATGATGAGATCGACATCGCGCAAACCGGCCTCGCCCGTGACGAGCTGCGAAAACGCCTCGCGGGTGAGACTGGTCAGCGCCGCCGCCTTTGCCGCCGCGTTGAGGATGGCATCGCGCGCGGAATAGTCGACGGCGATGCGCAAATGAAGCGAGCTTCCGTGCGCGGTGGCATCTTCCGCACGCGAAATCGCATTGGCAATGCCGTCGGGCAAGCGGTCGCGACGGCCGATCACGGTGAGGCGAACGCCGTTCTTGACCAGGCTCTGCACCTCGTTGGCGAGATAGAAGCGCAGAAGCGTCATCAGCGCGGCGACCTCGGCCTTCGGCCTTCGCCAATTGTCGGTGGAGAAGGCGTAGAGCGTCAGCGTGCCGATGCCCTGCTTGGGCGCGGCTTCGACGATGCGGCGGATCGTCTCGACACCGGCCTCATGGCCGCGCACACGCGACAGGCCGCGCCGCGTCGCCCATCTGCCGTTGCCGTCCATGATGATGCCGACGTGAAGCTTCTCGTTGCGGGACACAAGGTCACTTTGCATTGCAAAGTCTCCGGTCAAAAAAGGGGGAGGATCAGGTCGAGACGATACCGAGGCGGCCGAGCGGCGCCGCTTCGCGGCCGGCAGCCTTGGCGGCGTCGCGCACCAGGCGTTCGAGCACGGCGAGATAGTCGAGGAAGCGGCGGCGGCCGGCCTTGGTCAGGCGGCAGGTCGTGTGCGGGCGATTGCCCTCATAGCCCTTGGTCACCTCGACGAGGCCGGCTTCCTGGAGCACGGCGAGATGCCGGCTGAGATTGCCGTCGGTGAGGCCGCAGAGCTGCTTGAGATCGGCGAACGCCAGACCCTTCGGATGCGCCATCAGCGAGGTCAGAAGTCCGAGCCTCGCCTTCTCGTGGATCACGCGGTCCAGTCCTTCATAAGAGAAGGGTGCGCTGTCAGTCTTCGACATCATGGTCTCCGGATGCGAAATGCAGAATGCCCGCCATCACCGACTGCCCGATTACGAAGGGCACGCCCATGGTCCAGGGCGACAGCGTGTGGGTTTGGCTCGCGAGCACCACCACCGCAAAACCGGACATGAAATACCATGCGCCGGCGAGCGCCACGGTGCGTGGCAGCGAACGGACGGAGGCGAAAATGCCGAGCGACACCAGGATCTGCCACAAGCCTGGCAGCAGCCACAGCGTTTCGCCCGCAAACTTCCACATCACCACCGCAAGCAGCACACCGGCAACGCCTGCAGGCAGGAACTGCTCGACGGCCTGGTGGATCATCGCATCGGCGAGGCCCGAATGATGGCGGCGCGAACGTGCGCGCATCTCGATACCGATGATCAGGCCGGAGAGCGCGGCGGCAATGAACCAGCCGAAGAAGAAACCGAGCGGCTCGCCGGTGGGATCGCCGAGCAGCCAGAATTGCAGGATCGCGGTGAGAAGCGCGACCGCGCCGGTCGCAGCCATCGTCGCCGGGCCGTAGCCGCGGAACGCCGTGCCGGCCGCAATCTGGCTGCGGATCGCCACGATGTCGGCCAGTGCCTTGTCGAGATCGCGCATTGGCAACGCCAAAACCTCGTTCCGCCCATGCTTGCCGGGACTATCGGTCCGGTTACTTTGTACCGCAAAGTATATCGAATCGCAAAGTAAAGGCAAGCCCCGAACGTCGCCCGAGAAGACCTGTCCTCGCCAGACAACTGCCGGTTGCGCGACACCTCCTCCCGCAGATAAGATGCGCGCGAATGCGTTCTGGGGGGAAAAGTATGTGGCTTAAGTCATTCATCGTTGCGTCTTTATTGCAGCTGAGCGTCGTCATCGCAGCGCATGCGGCCGGGCCGTTCGGCAGCGTCAAAATCGGCAACTGGGTCGGCGGTGCGTTCAGCAACGACGAAACGGGAGCCTTCTCGCATTGTGCCGCGACGGCGCCTTATGCCAACGGAGTCATTCTCGTCGTCGGCCAGAATTCTGGGGGCTCGTGGATATTGAGCTTTGCGAGTCCCAGCTACCGCTTCACCAAGGGCGAGAACACCGCGATCGACGTCATCTTTGACGGACAGGAGCAGGCCAGACTGTTCGCCACGGCCAACCAGACGAACATGCTCAGCTCCGTCATGCCTGCGAACGTGGTCCGAACGTTTCAGAAGGCGAGCCTGATGGTCGCGACGAGCGGCCGCACCGTGCTGAATTTCGACCTGACCTCGGCCGGGCCCGTGATTGCGGCATTGGCCAATTGCGTCACCAAGGTCAAAGCCGACGGGCTGAGCAAGGCCGGCGATTTCACAAAGGTTGCCGCCAAGCCGCAGGCCACGCCGGACAAGCAGGCACCGCCAGCCAACGGCAGCAAACCTGCCAGAGCCAAGAGCGGCACCGGCTTTGTCGTGAGCGCCGGCGGACACATCGTCACCAACAACCATGTCATCGATGGCTGCGTCGGCGACATCAAGGGCAATCTCACCGGCGACGCCTCGATGGTGCTGCGCGTCGTGTCGAGCGATGCCAACAACGATCTCGCTCTGTTGCAGGCGCCGTCGACGACCACGTTCAAGGAGTTCGCTCGAATCCGCGACCGCTCGATCCGCTCCGGCGATTCCGTCGTCGCGATCGGCTTTCCGTTCCATGGGCTGCTGACTTCGGATTTCACCGTGACGACTGGCATCGTCAGCTCGCTCAGCGGCATGCGCAACGATTCGCGTTTCCTGCAAATCAGTGCGCCGGTGCAGCCCGGCAATAGCGGCGGCCCGCTGTTCGACACCGCCGGGCAGATCGTCGGCGTCGTTACAGGAAAGCTGGACGGGTTACGGGTCGCCGCTGCGACCGGCAACATCCCCGAGAACATCAACTTCGCGATCAAGACCGGCGCGCTGCGCGACTTCCTCGACAACTCCGTGGTGCCCTACCAGACTGCCGAACCGAAGGGCGAGATCAAGACCACCGACATCGCCGGCAATGCGCGGCCCTATACGATGCTGATCTCGTGCAACGGCACGGAGCAGGCTGAGGCGAAGCGGTAGCGGCAAGGCAGGCGGCGTCTGCGCGGCCGCGGATGGCGCGAACGCGATCCGGGCTACCAGTCAAACCGAGGGTTCCTTAATACGGCGCCACGGGCCGCGTGCGCCGCGACTGCCGCGGTTGCGGCAGGGACGATTGACCGTAGGCGACGAGCGGGTTGGGCCCGCAGGCCATGAGCCGGCCCGACACACTGGCCTGACATTGTCCATAGGTGCTGTAGGTGCAATCGCCGGGATACTCGTACCCGCCGCCCTGGGCACACCAGGGATAGTCGTGCGCCGCTGCCGGCGTGACGGCGGAGAAGCCGGCAAGGAGTGTCGCGCCGAGGCCCAGCAGTGCCAATTGCGTCTTGCGCATGATCCCAACTCCTATCCTCACAGCGCGAGATACGCGCCATATAACATCAGGTTTCGCCACGCCGTTTTATTCCAGATCGACTGGCGCTGACACGCAAGAAACCTTGATACGCAAGAAAAAAGCCCTGCCGAACGGGCAGGGCTCCAATCACGGACATCACAAGATCGCTACTCGACCTTCAGGCCGGCGAACTCGACGACCTTCTTCCATTTCTCGGTCTCGGCCTTGATCTCCTCGCCGAACGCCTCGGGCGTCTGTGCCCGCGGCTCGCCGCCGAGCTCGACCAGGCGTTTGGCCATGTCCGGCTCCTTTATCAGCGTGTTGATCTCGCTGTTGAGCTTGGCAATGATCTCCTTGGGCGTGTTCTTCGGTGCCCCCATGCCGAACAGCGCGCTCGCCTCGTAATCCTTCACGGTCTCGCCGATCGCCGGCACGTCGGGCAGCTGCGGCGAGCGCTCCGCCGTGGTGACGCCGATGGCACGGAGCGAGCCGGACCGGATGTGCTGGATGATCGAGGGCATGTTGTCGAAGATCACCTGCACCTGGCCGCCGAGCATGTCGGTGATCGCGGGCGCGGCGCCGCGATAGGGCACGTGCTGCATCTTGCAGCCCGTCAGCGCCATGAACATCTCGCCGGACAGATGCACCGAGGTGCCGTTGCCCGAGGAGGCCATGTTGACCTTGCCGGGATTGGCCTTCACGTAGTCGATGAACTCGGCGACGGTCTTGGCCGGCACGTCCTTGTTGACGGTCATCACGTTCGGCACGCGCTGGAACGAGGCGACCGGCGCGATGTCGCGCACGAAGTTGAACTTCAGGTTGGTGTAGAGCGAGGCGTTGATGTAATTGGCCGGATTGACCAGTTGCAACGTGTAGCCGTCGGGCTCGGCGTTGACGACCGATTCGGTGGCGATATTGTTGCCGGCACCCGGCTTGTTCTCGATCACGAATTGCTGGCCGAACTTCTCCGACAGCCGCTGACCGATCAGCCGCGCCAGGATGTCGGTCGCCCCGCCCGGCGGATAGCCGACCACCCATTTCACCGGGTGGGTCGGGTAATCGGCGGCAAGGGCCTTCGACAGCGGGCTGGCTGCAAGCGGACTGGCGGCGAGCAGGCTCAGCGCGGTACGGCGAGTGATCATTTCAAGGGTTCTCCCAACGTGTTGTTCTTGAAGCCAGACAGCTTGAAAATGGCGTCGGCGCGGTTGTAACAAAGCTTGCCGCAGGCGGAAAGTGCACGGGGCGCATCACGACGAAAGGATAAGGCATGGCGATCAAGGTCGAAGCCCTCGATCATCTCGTGATCAATGTCGCGGACGTCGCAGTGACCGCCGAGTGGTACGGCAAGATTCTCGGCATGGAAGTCAAGGTGTTCGACCCCGGCGGCGGCAAAGCGCCGCGGACTTCTCTTCAATTCGGTAACCAGAAGATCAACGTCCGGCCGCGCGATGCCGACAAGGTGGAGTGGTTCACCGCGGACCACCAGACCGCCGGCAGCGAGGATCTGTGCTTCCTCACCTCAGCAAGCCCCGACGAGGTGGTGGCGCATTTGAAGGCACATGGCGTCGCGATCGAACAAGGCCCGGTTCTCAAGCAGGGCGCCCGCGGCACGCTGCGCTCGGTCTATTGCAGGGATCCGGATGGCAGCCTGATCGAAATTTCGTCATACGAGGACGGCGGCCGGTAAGGCCAAGCCGCCTGCCCCACGCACCGTCATTGCAAGGAGCCCTGCGACGAAGCAATCCAGACTCTCTCCGGGGAGGGATTCTGGATTGCTTCGCTACGCTCGCAAGACGGCCGAAAGAGCAGGAAGACGCAATCATCAAAACGCAGCCGCGAGCAAGATGCAGGCTGCACGGGAGGACATATGCCGAATTCGCAAGCCGCCGCCGGAATCGTCGGCCCATTCGACGGGCTCGACGTGCCCTGGCTGCTGAAGATGCGGGCCGAGGTGCGCAGCTCACATCCGTTCCTGATCTGGGCGCCGTTCGACGCGCCCGCGCGGCGCTGGAGCTATGGCGAGTTTCACGAGCGGGTCGGCGCGCTCGCGGCGGGACTGGCGAAGCGCGGCGTGAAGCCGGGCGAATATGTGCTCATCCATCTCGACAATTGCATCGAGGCGCTGCTGGCCTGGTTCGCCTGTGTCGAGTTGGGCGCGATCGCGGTGACCACCAACACGCGCTCGGCACCGGCCGAGCTCGACTATTTTGCCGATCATTGCGGCGCGGTCGCCGCGATCACGCAGCCGGCCTATGCCGAGATCGTCGCGCAGAACTGCCGCAACATCCGCTGGATGGCGGTGACCTCGCATGATTCCGGCACGGCGCCCGCAAAACCGGTCTCGCGCGGCGATAGTTTCGAATCGCTGTTCGCCGACAGCGCCGACCGTCCCAGGCGTGCGACCGATCCGCTCGCGCCGTGCAGCGTGCAATACACCTCGGGCACGACATCGCGCCCCAAGGCGGTGCTGTGGACCCACGCCAACGCGCTGTGGGGCGCCAAGATCAACGCCGCGCATGAGGACCTGCACGCCGGCGACGTGCACCAGGCCTATCTGCCGCTGTTCCACACCAACGCGCTGGCCTATTCGATGTTGGCGACGCTATGGGTCGGTGCCACCTGCGTGATCCAGCCGCGCTTTTCCGCCAGCCGGTTCTGGGGCGCCGCGCGCGAGCACGGGTCGACCTGGACCTCGACGATTCCGTTCTGCATGAAGGCGCTGCTCGAGCAGGAGATCCCGAGGGATCACAAATTCCGCCTGTGGGGCACCGCGATCAACGAACCGCCGGCCTTCGCCGCCTTCGGCGTCAAGATCATCGGCTGGTGGGGCATGACAGAGACCATCACCCACGGCATCGTCGGCGAGATCGACCAGCCCAACATCCCGATGTCGATCGGCCGCGCCGCGAGCGAATACCAGATCCGCATCACCGACGATGACGGACGGGCGACCGAGGTCGGCGACACCGGCAACCTCTCGATCAAGGGCATTGTCGGCCTGTCGTTGTTCGCCGAATATCTGCACAACGAGAAGGCGACGCGCGAGTGCTTTGACGAGCACGGCTTCTTCCTCACCGGTGATCGCGTGGTGCGGCTGGAGAACGGCTATATTCGCTTCGGGGATCGCAGCAAGGACATGCTCAAGGTCGGCGGCGAGAACGTCGCGGCGTCCGAGATCGAGCAGGTGATCGCAATGGTCCCCGGCGTGCGCGAGGCCGCCGTGGTGGCGAAGACGCATCCGATGCTGGACGAGGTGCCGGTCGTCTTCATCATCCCGCAGGGCGGCGTCACCGCTGCGCGGCCCGATCTGCATGACAACGTGATGGCTGCCTGCCGCAAGAGCCTCGCCGACTTCAAGGTGCCGCGCGAGATCCGCTTTGTCGACGACATGCCGCGCTCGACGCTGGAGAAGGTGGCGAAGGCGGAGCTGAGGAAGATGGTGGGGTGAGGCGTAAAGTAGGGTGGGTTAGCCGAAGGCGTAACCCACCAACTTCGTCCGGCAAATGTGGAAGCATGGTGGGTTACGCTACGCTAACCCACCCTACGGCTACGACACGGGAGCTCAGAACGACCCCAGCGCCACCGGGCGGAACGCCTGCAATAGCTGCTGGTCCAGCTTGCCGCTCATGCCTTCCATCATCGTGAACGCGCGCGAGTGGGTGAAGGGCATGCGATAGGCGCGCTTCTCCACGAGTGCCGCGTAGATGTCGACGATGGTCGTGACCCGCACGATATCGCTGATCTGGTTCGACGAGAGATTGTTGGGATAGCCGGAGCCGTCGAGGAATTCGTGGTGATGCAGCACAACGTCCAGCATCTCCGGCGGGAAGCCGCCTTGAGCTGCGAGCGCGTCATAGCCGCGGCGCGGATGCTGGCGGACTTCGGCCATCTCCTCGTCGGTGAGCTTGCCGGGCTTGTCGAGCAGCGCGGAGGGAACGAAGGCCTTGCCGACGTCGTGCAGCAGCGCGGCACGAGTCAGCCGGCGCTGGTCGTCCTCGCGCATGCCGAGATGCTGGGCAAAGGAGACCGCAAATCCGGTCACGAACAGGCAGTGCCGATAGCTGCCGACATGGTGGCAGCCCACCGTGGTGAGCCACTCGCGCAGCGAGGAGTGCTTGATCGCCTTCAGGATCTTGCTCTCGGCGGCGATGACGTCGTCGAAGGTCAGGGGCACGCCGAGCGGCAGCTTCTCGAACATCTTCTTCAGCACCGCATGCGCGGCCTCGACGCCGCGGTTGAGCGTCTTGCCGCGATCGGTGGCGTCATAGACGGCGGTGTCGGGGAAGGCTGCGCGGATGCGCTGCAGGATGTCCTCGGGCTGAAGCGGCCGCGAGATGGTGTCGGTGGCGCCCAGCGCCCAGGCCTGCATGGTGCCGTGATGCAGGGCGTCCGCAAGCACGAACAGACGAGGCATCGAACGATAGGCATCGCCGCGCAGCTTGTTGCGCACCCGTTGCACGCTCTCGGGCGAGCGCAGATTGATGTCGACCACGAGGCCGGAGAGATCGCGCGAGGGCTGCTCGGGGAGTTCCTGCGTCGTCACTGTCGCAACGTCGCCGACGGCCTTGAGGATGCTGGCGAGTTCGCTGCTCTCGTCGCTCCGGTCGGAGGCGAGCAGGAGCCGGCGTTTGGCGGCGGGTTTGGCTGAGGCGTTCATGGCTTCCCCAAGAGCACGGGCGTGTTTCGGGCAGAAGCCTAAGCCGGATCAGGTTCTCCGGCCCTTAAGAGGCGTGCTCAATGGAGCCTTCCGGAATTGAGTGCAATTTTAGGGATCTCGGGTTCCATGGCAGGAATGGCGCAAAAAGGGCGAAAACAACCCCATGCACAGTAGGCGGGCCATTGATGACAAAGGGGAATTTCTCCGTCATGGCCGCCTGAAAATGCAAACTAATCCGCCGGAGGTTGACCTCCGGCGGATCATCTTGTTCAGCACGCTAGCCTTACGTCTTCATCACGCCCTTCACGGCTTCGGCGTCGTGAGAGAGAATAAGAAAACAAAAAGGGTGGAAACAATGCCGAGGATCGATCGAGACGGCGTCGGAATCTATTACGAGATCCATGGCGAAGGCCCGCCGCTGCTGCTGACTCACGGTTACTCATCGACCTCGGCGATGTGGCATTGGCAGGTCGAGGCGCTTGCCAGGGACCACAAGCTGATCTTGTGGGACATGCGCGGTCACGGCCAGTCCGATTATCCCGACGATCCCGCCGCTTATAGCGAAGCGCTCACGGTCGGCGACATCGCGGCGATCCTGGATGCGGTCGGCACTGAGCGCGCCATCATCGGCGGGCTGTCGCTCGGCGGCTATATGTCGCTTGCCTTCGCTCGCGCGCATCCAATGCGCGTTCGCGCGCTGCTGATCATCGACACCGGACCGGGATTCAAGAAGGACGATGCACGCGAGGCCTGGAACGCGCGGGCGCTCGCCACTGCCGACAAGCTCGATCGCGAAGGGCTCGACGTGCTGAAGGCCGCAACGCGCGAGCGCGCCACCGCGAGCCATCGCAATGCCAAGGGATTGGCGCTCGCCGCACGCGGCATGCTGACCCAGCGCGATGCGAAGGTGATCGAGCTGCTGCCGGAGATCAAGGTGCCCAGTCTGGTCGTGGTCGGCGCCGACGACACACCGTTCCTCGCCGCGTCGGACTACATGGCCGCGAAAATTCCCGGCGCACAAAAGGTCGTGATCCCCGCCGCCGGACACGCCGTCAACATCGACCAGCCCAAGGCTTTTATTGACGCGGTGCTGCCTTTCCTGAAGAACTTGCCGGAATAGGACGATCGGACGGGAACACGGCAATGAAGCGAGCGATGTTGGCTGCGGGCGCGGTGTTGCTGTCGGTATCCGCGCAGGCCGAGCAATTCGGCGGGACACCGCCCCGCCTGCCCTTCGTCGCGACGTTGTCGAACAACACGCCGCTCGCCTTCGGCATGGATGCAGGGCAAACCGCGCGCGCCCTCGGCCAGCCTCTGCAATATGTGCGCGGACGCCCCGGCAACGAGATCTATCTCGCGCTTCGCAACATCGGCGGCAGCGGACTGATCTCCAACCGTCACCGCCTGTTCCTGCAGTTCCGTCATGGCCGGCTGGCGGGATGGAAGGAGGATTACGGCGAGAACTGGATGTGGGAGTGAGGTGGGCGCGCAACCGCCTCCCCTCATCCTGAGGAGCTTGCAAAGCAAGCGTCTCGAAGGATGAAGGCCCCGCTGCTGCATCTCGGCCTCTATCCTTCGAGACGCGCGCGAAGAGCGCGCTCCTCAGGATGAGGAGAGAGAGCGGAGTTCGTGATCGACGATCAACAAGAAGGACAACCCGCGTGGGACAAGACATCAGACTGACCGCCTCCGATAATTTCCAGCTCGGCGCCTATCGCGCTGATCCCGCAGGCCCCCCGAAGGGCGCGGTGGTGGTGATCCAGGAGATTTTTGGGGTCAACCATCACATCCGCTCGGTCTGCGATCGCCTCGCCGGGGAAGGCTATGTCGCGATCGCGCCGTCGATCTTCGACCGGACCTCGCCGGGCTTCCAGTCGGGCTACACGCCTGACGAGATCGCCGAAGCGCGCAAATTCGTCGCCAATCCCGACTGGGACGCGATGCTGCGCGACACGCAAGCCGCGATCGATGCGGTGAAGAGCGTCGGCCCGGTCGGCATCATCGGCTTTTGCCTGGGCGGCAGCGTCGCCTTCGTCGCGGCGACGCGGCTGTCGGGCCTGAAGGCCGCGATCGGCTATTACGGCGGCGCCGTCGTGCGCTTTGCCGACGAAACACCAAAAGTTCCGACACAGCTGCATTTTGGCGAAAAGGATGCCGGCATTCCCCTGACCGACGTCGAGACCATCAAGACGAAGCGGCCGGACGTGGAAATCTTCGTCTATCCGGGCGCGCAGCACGGCTTCCATTGCGACGAGCGGGCGAGCTACGACAAGGCCAGCGCCGACATCGCCTGGCCGCGCAGCATGGAATTTTTCGCGAAGCATTTGCGATAGCGCGGCTGATCTCTCCACCGTCATTCCGGGCTCGCGCTCCGGAATGACGAGGGCGGAGAGCAGGAATCGGGTGGCTGCATCCTGCCGGGCGGCGATAGAGCTGGCTGATCAAGCCAACTCACGCCGGGAGATCGTGATGCAGCAGGCCAATACGAACATCGTCATCCGCAATCCGTTCGGCACCATGGACGTTCCCGGTCCTGACGATCGCGAGGTCATGGACTATGCCGCAACCGCCTTACTTTCGGGCGATGCGGCCGACGTCAACGCGGCGCATTGGGCAGACATTCAGGCGCCGTCCGATCCTCTGGAAGGCCCGTGGGCCAGCCGCTGGAATGGCGGCGCCGATCCGACCATCGCCGGCGATACGCCGGAGACGTGGAAAGACGGGCGCGCGGAGGTGCGGGTCGCAGGCGGACGCATCTATCTGCGCTTCGATTGGGATCACGGCCGACGGCACGGGCTGATCGATGCTGCGCGCGAGGGCGCGCGCCTGGTCGGGAAATACATCAACCTAACCAATCCAGCGATCACGCGGCCATGGATCGGGCGCGTGGTCGATGCCGCGCGCATCGATGGATGTTTTCCGAACGGGCGGCTGGATTTCAGAAGGTGAGCTAGAGCTTCGGTTCTGATTGCATCAGAACCGAGGCTCTAGATTCTTTTTTGACGCGTTTTCTTCACGCGAACCGGTATCCACTTCGCTCGAAAACGCTCTAGAACCAGCGCTCGCCGACAAATACGGTGTCGCCCGGCGCCAGTGGGGTGCCGAGCGGCACCACGGCGCGCATGGCGCCGCCGGCTTCGGTATGCGTGACGGTGACCACATCGCGCTTGGCGCGTGGCGAGAAGCCGCCCGCGATTGCCACGGCGCTTTCGACCGTCATGTTCGGCACGTACGGATACTGGCCGGGCGCGGAGACTTCGCCGAGAATGAAGAACGGGCGATAGGCCTCGATCTCGACGGCGACCGAGGGCTCGCGGATGTAGCCGTTGCGCAGCCGTGCGGCGATCTCGCCGGCCAGACCCGCCGGCGTGCGGCCGCGTGCCGGCACGCCGCCGATCAGCGGCATCGTGATGGAACCGCCGGCGTCGATCGCGTAGCTGTTGGTGAGACCTTCCTGGCCGTAGACCACGACGCGCAGCCTGTCGCCGGCGTCGAGATGGTAGGAGGAATCGTAGCGGACCGGCGCCGCCATCGGCGCGGCATAACCGACCGGCATGGGCGCGGGCGAAGAGGCAAAGGAATTGCGCAACGCCCCGATGGCGCCGCCACCGTCGCCGACGACGACCGGCTGAGGCGCGTAATAGGGCTGGCCATAGGCCATGGAGTCGAGATCGGCGCGCGGCTGCATCACCGCGACGGGGCCGGCGGTCTGCATGCAGCCGCCAAGGCCAAGCGCGGCGGACGCTGCCAGGGACGCTGCCAAGATCGACCATCGAAACGCGCGTGCAACCGGCACCGGACTTATCCCTCGAAACGAGACAGATCCAGTGATGCACCGGTTATGGTTAATAAAGCGTTGAGGGGCGGGCGGCGCGACGATGCGGCTGCGGCGCAGTGCGCTCCCTCTCGCTTGCGGGCGCGGCTAGCGCATATGGCCTTTTGGGCCAAGCTGAACAAGCGCCTCGTCCTTCGAGACGACCGCTCCGCGGTCTCCTCAGGATGAGGCTAATCGGCATCGGTGCCTGCTGGCACTATTGCCGCAGACGCCGTCCTCATCCTGAGGAGCCCGCCTAAAGCGGGCATCTCGAAGGATGGGCCACAGGAAACTGCTCTCAAATGCGCCGACCTCTCCCGCAAGCGGGAGAGGTGCACCACCTTCGCGGCTGGCTTACGCGCTCACACCGACGCCGATCGGGCAGGACACGCCGGTGCCGCCAAGGCCGCAATAACCGGCGGGATTCTTGGCCAGATATTGCTGATGATAGTCCTCGGCAAAGTAGAATTGGCCGGCGGGTGCGATCTCGGTGGTGATGGTGCCGAGACCTTTTGCAGCAAGCGCTTTCTGATAGAGCGCCTTCGATTGATCGGCCGCTTTTTTCTGCGCGTCTGAATAGGTGTAGATCGCGCTTCGGTACTGCGTGCCGACGTCGTTGCCCTGACGCATGCCCTGCGTCGGGTTGTGGCTCTCCCAGAACGTCTTCAACAGCTTCTCGTAGGACACCTTGGTCGGATCGAACACGACCAGCACCACTTCGGTGTGACCGGTGCGGCCCGAGCAGGTCTCTTCATAGGTCGGGTTCGGCGTGTGGCCGCCGGCATAGCCGACGGCGGTGGTGTAAACGCCGTCGCCAAGCTCCCAGAACTTGCGCTCGGCGCCCCAGAAGCAGCCGAGCCCGAACACCGCCTGCTCGAGGCCGGCGGGATAAGGCGGCTGCAACTTCGTGCCGTTGACGAAATGGGTGGTCGCGGTCGGAATGGCTTGCGCACGGCCCGGCAGCGCTTCATTGGCGCTCGGCAATGCGGTGGTCTTGCGCATGAACAGCATGGACGGATCTCCGGGAACGAGCTGTCCGTCGCCGAGGACAAGCTATTGAGCCAAGGCGATGAACCAAGCGCTCAGGCGACGTGCTCGCGATCAGGTGGGAATATAGGTCTTTACGCGCAAAGGGGCAGCCCTGTTACGCCGCGCGCGGCCGCTTCAGTCGCGCGAATTGAAAGCTCAATCCCGGGAATTGAAAGCTCAATCCCGGGAATAGCCGATCAACGGCTTGCGCGGGCGGAACAGGATCATCAGGAGGATACCGAGAATGCCGAGGACGGCGAAAACCGGCTGATCCAGCACCAGGCGGATCACCGAGGTCCAGATCCAGGGCGCCTTGGCCTCGACCCAGGTCCGGAACGCCGTCTGGCTGGCCTGATTGATGTCGTTCCAGAACTGGCCGAAGCGGGTGAACCGCAGGGTCTGGTCGGCCACCCAGCGGGCGCCGTCATAGACCATGAAGATGAACCCGCCGGCGAGCAGCAACAGCCCAATCAGTCGGAAAAAGCCGCGGATCATGCCTCACCCTCTATAGTCGTCCGATCGGACGACCCTCGGAACGCCGCCAGCCAATACAAGGGAGACGGCAGAAATTCAACCTCTTCAGGGCGTTACGGCACTCATCCCTGGCCTGAGGGGCTGCTTGTCCAGCCCGGGAAAGCGTTGACGGTGCCAAAGACCCTCTCTATAAGGGCGCCAACTGGCGGCGGGCGCAATCCTGCCGCCGCTGTTCTTTGAGCAGATGCAGGCTCCTTGGGCTGAGAGGCTCCCTGGGCCTCAGAGACGGCCCGCAAGGCTGTCGCTCACGTTCCGGGAACAGCCTAGCAACCGAACACCCTAATTCCGAGCGTCGATTACGCGGTCAAGCAAGCCGGCGCTACCCGACCAAGACGCGACCGGTACCCGCAAAGGACATTGAGACCATGGCCAATACCACTTCCGCCAAGAAAGCGACGCGCAAGATCGCCCGCCGCACCGCCGTCAACAAGTCGCGCCGCACCCAGATGCGCGGTGCCGTGCGTAACGTCGAAGAAGCCATCAAGACCGGCGACCGCGCCGCTGCCGTGACGGCGCTGGCGAATGCCGAGCCCGCCTTGATGCGCGCCGCGCAGCGAAACATCATTCATAAGAACAATGCCAGCCGCAAAGTCTCGCGGCTTACCGCGCAGATCGCCAAGCTCGCCAAGTAAGCTCGCGAGCGTTCTGGCACGCCGTCCGATCGCGTCGTTCGATCGGACGATCCGGCCGCACATCGCACACGTCAAACAGCCCGGCATCGCGCCGGGCTTTTTTGTTGCCTGTCATATTCACGCAAGTAGTCACGCTGCGAGCGACCTTCGATCGGAGGATTGCGACGTTTGCACCATGATGCGCCCGTAGTTTTACCTGCGAATGGTTTTGCAACAGCGGAAACTTCCACCGCGGTGCAAAAAGTCCTTGCGAGGTGGGCACAAGTTGAATTCGCGCGCCTGCGAGTTCTGCACACCGTAGTTTCCCCGGATCGCGAGACGCAATGGAGTTACCCTGTGAAACGAGACTCAAAAAACGATGTCTCGCTAACAACTTATCGACATAGTGACGCCAAGCATTTGGAAAACTCGCCCGCGCGTCGCGCGCGTGACGCTTTTGTAAAAAATTTTTGGCGGTGACGGAGAATTGTCACATCAAACGCGGCATCTTCGATTCTGTGCACGAATCCAAAAACTTGCTCTGAAGCCTGTGCACAAGTCCGCGTGGCGTTAACGCAGATCAAGATTTTTGATGCCTCAAGTCTGAATCAATTCCGTTGCGAGTCTTTCCGCATAGTGTATTCCTTAAGGCGTCAGCGGCGCCCACGATCTTGAGACCAGCGCGGTATCGGAAACGGGGCGAGCGTGCAAATCGGCGGCGATGTGCACGTAGGCGGCGCTTCAACAAGCGATTGTCGGATCAAAACCCACAGCAATGTGGGAACGGTAGCTCTTTGTCTGAATGTCTCCAAGCGGGATCTTTCTCTCGCGCTTAAGAGACATCTTGAAAGCTGCCCCGACAGGCATGATGGCGAGGCCGAGCGGACGACGAGTACACGGGCGGGCATCCGATGAAGACGCGGGTGTCGTTTGGACACGCAGGACCTTGTCGCGAGCAATCACGGCAGGATGGGGAGGTATCATGTCTTACGAACTCAACGCGGTATTGAAACACATTTCGACTTCCAGCATTTCGACTTCCAGCGACGCCGTTTTAGATTCGTCGGACACCAAGCCTCCCGCGTGTCACGGAGCGCCGAGTACGCGCTGACCTCGCGACCCCTCCATCTCTAGACATTGCTGATCGGATGCGGCGTTTCCGCCGAACGGTCGAGCCATGCCTGCAGGTGAAATCGCTTGAGGTCCCGCCATTGCAAATATCCCGGCAGGTATCCCTGGCAGGAACTCTGCATGGCGCTCACCACGCAACCTTATCTCTCAAGAAAAGTTCTCAAATGATGACAACCCCGGAACAGGATCGCTGGTCACGCGTGAAGAGTCGGCTGCGCTCGAACGTTGGCGAGGACGTCTATACGAGCTGGTTTGCGCGCATGGATCTGGAAGGCGTCCAGGACGAGAGCGTGCGTCTGTCGGTGCCGACCCGCTTCCTGAAGAGCTGGATCCAGGCCCATTATGCCGAGCGCGTGCTGTCGTGCTGGCAGGCCGAGATGCCCGAAGTGCATCGCATCGATCTCACCGTTCGCACGGCCGTGCGCCCCGTGATGCAGCAGAAGGAAGCGCCCGCGCCGGTCGAAACGCGCCGCTCGCCTGCGCCGGAGCTGCGTTCGACCGCGACCGCGCCGGTCTCCGCCAATCATGATGCGCTCGGCGGCTCGCCGCTCGATCCGCGCCTGACGTTTGCAAGCTTCGTCGTCGGCCGCTCCAACACGCTGGCGCATGCGGCTGCGCGTCAGGTCGCCGAGGGTCGTCGCGGCGATCCCGTCATGTTCAATCCGCTCTACATTCATGCAGGCGTCGGCCTCGGCAAGACGCATCTCCTGCAGGCGGTGACCTGGGCCGGCAATTCCGGCAACGAGCGCAAAGTGCTTTATCTCACTGCAGAGAAATTCATGTACGGCTTCGTCGCCGCGCTGAAGACGCAGACGGCGCTCGCCTTCAAGGAAGCGCTGCGCGGCATCGACGTGCTCGTGATCGACGATCTCCAGTTCCTGCAGGGCAAATCGACTCAGGCCGAGTTCTGCCACACGCTGAATGCGTTGATCGATGCCGGCCGCCAGGTCGTGATCGCGGCCGACCGTCCGCCGTCCGATCTCGAAAGCCTCGACGACCGCGTGCGCTCGCGGCTGGCCGGCGGCCTCGTGGTCGAGATGGCCTCGCTTGGCGAGGAGCTGCGGCACGGTATTCTCAAGTCGCGCGTCGCCGCGGCCCGCGCCCATCATGCGACCTTCGAGGTGCCGGAGGAGGTGCTGACCTATCTGGCCCGCGCCATCACCCATAACGGCCGGGATCTCGAAGGCGCGATCAACCGCCTGCTCGCACACTCGAAGCTCAACAACCGGCCGGTGACGCTGGAGATGGCGGAGCACGAGGTGCGCGACCTGATCCGGCCGCAGGAGCCGAAGCGGATCAAGATCGAGGACATCCAGCGCGTGGTGGCACGGCAGTATAATGTCAGCCGCTCCGACCTCTTGTCCTCGCGCCGGACCGCCAACGTGGTTCGTCCGCGTCAGGTGGCGATGTATCTCGCCAAGACGCTGACCCTGCGATCGCTGCCGGAAATCGGCCGCCGCTTCGGCGGGCGCGACCACACCACGGTGCTGCACGCGGTGCGCAAGATCGAGGCCCTGGTTTCCAAGGACACGGCGCTGTCGGACGAGGTCGAATCGCTCAAGCGCCAGCTTCAGGAATAAACGCCTAGGCCTTCTCCTTCCTTCCCGCCGCCCCGGCCCTGCCTGGGCGGCGGCCTTCCTCTGCCTGGGCGGCGGGCCCCGTCTTTGCGGGTAAATCGTGGGGAACCATCGCGCAATCCCTTGAAACGGATGACTTTACGCGCCACCTTGCGCGACCCTGACGGCTTTGGTCATATCGGCTGGATGATCCGGCTTTCCGGGGTCTTCGGTGCCGTGGCGCGCGTCCCGCCGCCCGGCTTTTCCAGATTTGTGTTTCCTTGGGGATCGGGCGAGTAGTGCAATGAAGGTTACGGTCGAACGCGCGCAACTCCTGAAGTCGCTGGGCCACGTCCACCGCGTGGTCGAGCGCCGCAATACGATTCCGATCCTCGGCAACGTGCTTGTTAGGGCCGAGAATGCGAAATTGTCGCTGAAGGCGACCGACCTCGACCTCGAGGTCACCGAAACGCTCGCGGCGGAAACCGCGACCGCGGGCTCCACCACCGTGCCGGCGCACATGTTCTACGACATCGTGCGCAAGCTACCGGACGGTTCGCAGATTGTGCTCGAAGCCGACGGCGACCGCGCCGTGCTGGCGATCCGCGCCGGCCGCTCCCGCTTCACCCTGCAGACCCTGCCGGAGAATGATTTTCCGGATCTCGCCGCCGGCGACATGTCGCATTCGTTCAGCCTCGCCGCCAAGGACGTCAAGCGGCTGATCGACCGCACCCAGTTCGCGATCTCCACGGAGGAGACCCGCTACTATCTCAACGGCATCTATCTGCATGCCGCGGGCTCCGCCAAAGCCGCCACCCTGCGCGGCGTCGCCACCGACGGCCACCGCCTCGCCCAGCTCGACCTGGTCCAGCCCAAGGGCGCCGAGGGCATGCCCGGCGTGATCGTGCCGCGCAAGACGGTGGGCGAGGTGCAGCGCCTGATCGAGGACAACGAGGCCGAGGTCACGATCGAGCTGTCGCAGGCCAAGATCCGCTTCACCATCGGCAATGTGGTGCTGACCTCGAAGCTGATCGACGGCACCTTCCCCGATTACGGCCGCGTCATCCCGCAGGGCAACGATAAGGAGCTCGTCGTCGACAAGAAGGATTTCGAGAACGCGGTCGACCGCGTCTCGACGATTTCCAGCGAGCGCGGGCGCGCCGTGAAACTCTCGCTGTCGCCGGGCAAGCTGGTGCTGTCAGTGACCAATCCGGATTCCGGCAGTGCGACCGAAGAGCTCGAAGTCGAATACGCTTCCGACGCCCTCGATATCGGCTTCAACTCCCGCTATCTGCTCGACATCGCCGCCCAGATCGAAGGCGACGTCGCAACGCTCCGGCTCGCCGACCCGGGCTCACCGACCCTGGTGCAAGACCGCGACGACAAGAGCGCGCTCTACGTGCTGATGCCGATGCGGGTGTGAGGGCTACCGGCTCCCCTTCGCATCGACTACATCCGTCATGGCCGGGCTTGTCCCGGCCATCCACGTCTTTGGAGGACCCAAACGTGGATGCCCGGCAACGACAAAGACAATGACCCCCTCCCGCATTCATCGCCTGACGCTGACGCATTTTCGTAATTACCGGGCGGCGGGGCTCGAGGCTAAGGCTGACATGGTGGCGCTGGTCGGGCCGAACGGAGCAGGCAAGACCAATTGCATCGAGGCGATCTCGTTCCTGTCGCCGGGACGCGGCCTGCGGCGCGCGACGCTGGACGACGTCGCCGACAACCAGGGCGACGGCTCCTGGGCGGTGTCGGCACAGGTCGAGGGCGCGCTGGGCCTTGCCACGCTCGGCACCGGCATCGATCCGCCGCGCGCAGATAGCCCGGTCAGCCGGCGCTGCCGCATCGACCGCGAACCGGTCAATTCGGCGGCGTCGTTCGGCGACCACATCCGCATGGTGTGGCTGACGCCGGCGATGGACGGGCTGTTCATGGGCGCGGCGTCCGAGCGGCGGCGCTTCTTCGACCGCCTGGTGCTTGCCATCGACAGTGACCATTCCAGCCGCATCTCCGCGCTCGAACGTTCCCTGCGCTCGCGCAACCGCCTGCTCGAGACGCGCAATTACGACGACCATTGGTGTGACGCGATCGAGCGCGAGACCGCGGAGCTTGCGGTCGCCGTCGCCGCAACCCGCGGCCAGACCGCGGCGCGGCTGACCGGCATGCTGAATGCACGCGCGCAGGCCTCCGCCTTCCCCTCGGCACAGATCGCGCTCGACGGCTGGATGGAGAACGCGCTGCTGACGGAGACCGCGACGTCGGTCGAGGACCGCTACCGCCAGATCCTGCGCGACAATCGTCCGCGTGACGCCATCGCCGGCCGCACCACGGATGGTCCGCATCTCACCGATCTCCAGGTGATCTACGCGCCGAAAAGCATGCCGGCGCGCGATGCCTCGACCGGCGAGCAGAAGGCGTTGCTGATCGGGCTGGTGCTGGCGCATGCGAGTCTGGTCGCCGAGATGACCGGCATCGTGCCGCTGCTGCTGCTCGACGAGGTCGTCGCGCATCTCGATCCCGGCAGGCGCGCTGCGCTGTTCGACGAGTTGCGCAAGCTCGGCGCGCAGGTGTGGCTGACCGGCGCAGATCCCGCTGCCTTCGCCGAGATCGGCGCCGGGGGCGAGATCTTTGACGTCGAAAGCGGACAGGTATCGGCCCGGCGGTAGTCGCCGCCATTGAACCAGCCCCATTTCCGCCGCGACTAGTTGCCGGAGGCGGCGCCGACGGTGACGCAGCCGGTTTTTACAATCGCGCAATGAAACATCACGCGCGATACCCGGGAGAGTGAGATGCGGACGGCGAGGTCCGGGGCGCAAGCTCCGGCACGATGGCGGGCGTTTGCGTGCGGCCTCGTCTTGCTCGCGACGTGCATGCTCGCTGCAAGCGCCGGCGCCTGGATGCCGAAGCCGCTGTTTTCAGCCGATCTCACGCCGGATCCCGATGTCACGCTGCCCGCACCGACCCGCTACAGCTTTAGAGGAATCCACACCACCCTGATGCGGGGCGTCGAAGCGCCGCTTCGCGTCAAGCTCGAAGCCACCGTGCCCGCCGAGCTCGGCGACGTCCTCGCTTTCTACCGCAGGGAGCTCGGAAAGCTCGGCTGGCAGGAGCAGCACGATGGCGCCGTCGTCTCCGCCGATCACGTCCAGCTCGCGTTCGTCTCTCCGCTCGGACCGGCCATGCTGGAGCTCGGCCGCAAGGACAGCAACACCTCGGTCCATCTCATGCAGAAGAACTCGGATACAGCAATCCGGGCGAACGTCATGCCCGAACCGGGCCAGGCGAAGCTGGTGTTCAGCAACATCGGCGAGACGGAAGCCGTGCTCGGGATCGACGCGCGGATCATCAAGCGCGCCGCCGGCGCTAACGCCGTATCGCTGGATCTGGCGCCCGGCAAATATTCCTACGAACTGAACGTCCCCGGCCGTCCGGCCCACAGCAACATCCTCACCGTCGCGGCCGGCGACGCCTGGGAGCTCACCGTCGGGCGCGACGGCGAGGCATGGTCGCCACTCCAACTGTATTGACTAGTCCGGGAGCTTTGAACCTGCCCGGTTCCTGCCGCGACTTCTGGTCTGAGGCCCCGCCGACGGTGTTGCAGCCGTTGCAATCGCGCGCGCCCAAGCGCCGCGCGGCATCCTGGAGACGTAACGATGGCGATGATCCCGCGCGGGATGCAAGTCCCGGCACGATGGCGGCTGCTTGCATGCGGTCTCTTCCTGATGGCGAGCTGCTCGATCGCGGCCGGCGCCGACGAGGGAATCGTCGACGTCCACGCGCTGCCCCAGATCGAAGGTGCGGTGGAAGACATCTCGCGCCCCGATCCCTATAGCGTCGAATATCGCGTACCGACGCGGCAGGCCGTGACGCTGCCCGCGGTCCAAAAGCTCCTGAGCGACAACGGCTGGGTGCCCTATGTGATGCCGCTGGAGGAGAAAAGCAGCCTGCTGAAGTTCAGGAAGGGACGACAGGGCCTTTCCGTTCATTTCACGCAGGCCCCGGGCCGGCCCGACCAGTCCGTGGTCTACTACACGACCGACCGGATCTACGGGAACGTGCCGTTTCCGGAGGGCGCAAGCGACATCGTGTTCGACGGGACCCGGCCCTATCTCGGCTGCATCGCGCCGACGCCGCTCGATGCAACGTCGGATTTCTACAGCAGCCAGATGGCTGCCATCGGCTGGCAGAAGCTCACGCCGGAAACCGCCGCGCGCTGGACGAGGGGCCTGGATGAAACCGTTCCCAACGGCCTGCGCGCGTTCTACGCGCATGCCGATAGCAAGGAGACCGGCTTCTACCAGCAGAAGCCCGTGATGCTGACGCTGACGCGCCGCGACGATGGCCGCACCCATGTCGATATCCGGGTCGCGCCCTTCGCGCTGCCCGGCGAGCTCAAAGCCGATAGCGATCTGGCCGGCCTGCCGCGGCCGAGCCCGACCAAGACGGCCATGGGCCTCGGCAGCGCGAGCGACAACAAGCGCGAGATGTCGGCCGCCGCGATGGCCGAGCTGCCCGCGGTACTCGCCTTCTATCACCGCGAGCTCGCCGCGCGCGGCTGGCATGAGGACGGCAGCGCACCGCTCGCGCCCGGCGACGAGGTCGCGATCAAGATCTCTTCCGCGGAGGAAACCGGCCTGCTGCGGCTTGGCCGCAAATACGATTTCACCATGGTCAGCCTGACGGCGCAGTTGAAGGACTCCGCGCTTGCCGCCCGCGCCAAGGCGAAGAAAGAGGCCGACGACAAGTTCCTTGGGGATGCGCTAGGCGCGGCCAAGCAGCTCATCACCGCCGACGAAGCCAGACGCAAGGTGCAGGCGGCCGCATTGTCGGACGCGCCGCTCAACGCGCTCGCCGACAGCAAGACCCCGCTGCCGCTGCCTGAAAACGCCGAAGGCGTGAACTTCGAAGGCGGCGAGGGCAGGCTCGAATTCTCCTCGTCATCGAGCGTGAAGGCGCTCACGGCGTTCTATCGCGCATCGCTCAAGCCTGCGGGCTGGAAGGAGCAGCCCTCCGTCATCAACCAGCCCAACATGGCGATGATGGAATTCTCCAAGAGCGGGAAGTCGATCTCGATGACCGTGATGCAGATGGGGCCGAAGGTAAACGTTAGCGCCAACGGCTCCGGTCTTGTTATCGCCGCGGCGAAGCCCGTCGAGGCCAAATCGAGGCAAGCCAAGGTGGTCCAGACCAAATCGAAGGAGCCGCTCACGCCCGATCCCGATTCGGCCCTGCCGGTGCCGACGCAGCACAGCTCGACCGGCATCAGCTCCACGAAATTCCCCGGCAGCGAGCAGTCGTTCCGGACCGAGCTCGAAGCCAGCATCCCCGCCGAGCTTGGCGAGGTCCTCGCCTTCTATCGCACGGAGCTGACCAACCGCGGCTGGCAGGAGAAGGCCGACGGCGCAATCGTAACGGCCGAGCGGGCGGAACTCGCGTTCACCTCGCCGGAGGGACCGGCCGTGCTGAAGCTCGGCCGCGCCAGGGACGAGACGACGGTCAGTCTGGTGCAGCGGAATCCGCAGGCCGCGGCAAAGGCCGACATCATGCCGAAGGCGGGACAGGCCAGGCTGATGCTCGGCAATATGGGGCCGAAGGAAGCATCGCTGACGATCAACAATCAAACGGTGAAGATCGCGGCTGGTGCCGGCGGACCGCAATCGCCGAAAGGCCCGATGCTCGATCTGCCGCCCGGCAAGTACCAGTACGCGCTGCGTCTGCCGGGGCGCCCTGCCCGCACCGAAACCCTCACCGTGGCCGCCGGCGATGCCTGGGGCCTCCTGGTGGGGCCAAACGGAGACGTGCTGCCGCTGCAGATGTATTGAGCCTGCAAGGCCGTTCCGGGGCGTTCCAAGCGCCTCGGAACACCCTTCGTTCCCCGCAATATCCGCGCCTTTCAGCGACCCCGAACGGCCTCTCGAATCGCGCTTTTTTCAGCGCCTCGAATTGGCCTTCGAAAGCCTTGAAAACCGGCCAAAAAATCCCATCTAATCAAAGACTTGCCGGGAGATACTTTGCGCTAGGCGCAATCCGTCTTTCGTGGCACAAATAGCCCGCATATCAGCGCCTTTTGCGCGGCTGATTCGGGCGACATCTCGAAGGCCTCTCATGACAGAACCTGCTCGGCAGACGCCTGCCGAAAACGAACCCTCAAATCCGAGCGATTACGGGGCGGAATCGATCCGCGTGCTCAAGGGTCTCGACGCCGTCCGCAAGCGCCCGGGCATGTATATCGGCGACACCGATGACGGCTCGGGCCTGCATCATATGGTCTACGAAGTCGTGGACAATGCGATCGACGAGGCGCTCGCGGGCCACGCCACGCGCGTGGACGTGATCCTCAACGCCGACAATTCTGTCACCGTGCGCGACGACGGCCGCGGCATTCCCGTCGACATCCACAAGGGCGAAGGCATCTCGGCGGCCGAGGTCATCATGACCCAACTCCATGCCGGCGGTAAATTCGACCAAAATTCCTACAAGGTTTCCGGCGGCCTGCACGGCGTCGGCGTCTCCGTCGTCAACGCGCTGTCGAGCAAGCTCGGCTTGCGCATCTGGCGCGACAACAAGGAACACTACATCGAATTCGCCCATGGCGATGCGGTCGCGCCGCTCAAGGTGGTCGGCGACGCGCCCGGCAGGCGCGGCACCGAGGTGACGTTCCAGGCCTCGACGGAAACCTTCAAGAACATCGAGTATGATTTCGCCACGCTGGAGCACCGGCTGCGCGAGCTCGCCTTCCTCAATTCCGGCGTTAACATCGCCCTCTCCGACATGCGTCACGCGGTCGAGAAGCGCGAGGAGATGCACTATTCCGGCGGCGTCGAGGAATTCGTCAAATATCTCGACCGCAACAAGAAGGCAATCGTGCCGGCGCCGATCATGGTACGCGCGGAATCCAACGGCATCGGCGTCGAGGCCGCATTGTGGTGGAACGACAGCTACCATGAGAACGTGCTGTGCTTCACCAACAACATCCCGCAGCGCGACGGCGGCACCCATCTCGCCGGTTTCCGCGGCGCGCTGACGCGCCAGGTCAACGGCTATGCCGAGGCCAACGCGAAAAAGGAAAAGATCGCGCTCACCGGCGACGATTGCCGCGAAGGCCTCACCGCCGTGTTGTCGGTGAAGGTGCCGGATCCAAAGTTTTCGTCGCAGACCAAGGACAAGCTGGTGTCCTCGGAAGTGCGTCCCGTGGTCGAGAACGTGCTCAACGAGGCGCTGCAGGCCTGGTTCGAGGAGCACCCCTCCGAAGCCAAGATGATCGTCGGCAAGGTGATCCAGGCGGCGGCCGCCCGCGAAGCCGCGCGAAAAGCGCGCGAGCTGACGCGCAAGAGCCCGCTGTCGGTCTCCTCGCTGCCCGGCAAGCTCGCCGACTGCCAGGAGAAGGACCCGGCGAAATCCGAGCTCTTCATCGTCGAGGGTGACTCGGCAGGCGGCAGTGCCAAGCAGGGCCGCAACCGCGAATTCCAGGCCGTGCTGCCGCTGCGCGGCAAGATCCTCAATGTCGAACGTGTGCGTCCCGACAAAATGCTGCACAGCGAGCAGATCGGCACGCTGATCACCGCGCTCGGCACCGGCATCAGCGACGAATTCTCGATCGAGAAGCTGCGCTATCACAAGATCATCGTGATGACCGACGCCGACGTCGACGGCGCCCACATCCGCACGCTGCTGCTCACTTTCTTCTACCGGCAGATGCGCGAGATCATCGACGGCGGCTATCTCTATATCGCCCAGCCGCCGCTCTATAAGGTCAACCGCGGCAAGTCCGAGCAATATCTGAAGGACGAGCGGGCGCTGGAAGATTATCTGATCGATACCGGGCTCGACGACTGCGTCTATATTCCCGGCACCGGCGGCGATCGCACCGGCCGCGACCTGCGCTCGCTGGTCGACGACGCCCGCGCCGTCCGTGGCGTCCTGCGCAGCCTGCACACCCGCTACAATCGCAAGGTGATCGAGCAGGCCGCCATCACCGGCGTGCTCAACAAGGCGATCTACGGCAATCCGGAGAAGGCCGCCGCGGCCGCGCAATACATCGCCGCCCGCCTCGACACGCTCGCCGACGAGGTCGAGCGCGGCTGGATCGGTCAATACGTCGAAGGCCATGGCTTCCAGTTCGAGCGCACGGTGCGCGGCGTCAAGGACGTCGCCCTCATCGATGACGCGTTCCTGGGCTCGGTCGAAGCCCGCAAGCTCGACGAGTACACGGTCAAGCTCCAGGACGTTTATGCCCGCCCCGGCAAGCTGCGGCGCAAGGACACCGAGCACATGGTCTACGGCCCGGTCGATCTGTTCGAAGCGGTCACCGACGCCGGCCGCAAGGGCGTCTCGCTGCAGCGTTACAAAGGGCTGGGCGAGATGAATCCGGAGCAGCTCTGGCAGACGACGCTGGACGTCAATGCGCGATCACTGCTCCAGGTGAAGGTCAAGGAGGTCGATGAGGCCGACGACATCTTCACCAAGCTGATGGGCGACGTGGTCGAGCCGCGCCGCGACTTCATCCAGGAACATTCGCTGAGCGCGACGATCGATATCTGAGGCCGCTGGCTTTTGGATTTCGAACTGCTGGCCAAGCGCTCGCTGCAACCTCTCCCGCTTGCGGGGGAGGTCGGCGCGAAGCGCCGGGTGGGGGCTTTCTCCTCGCCGGGATACGCTCCGTAAACTTCGACAATCCCATCGCTGAAGCACCCCCTCCCCAGCCCTCCCCCGCAAGCGGGAGAGGGAGCGCACCTGTGTCGGGGCTGCGAAGCGATCGAGCCGCGACAAGTGCAGAATTGCTCCCGCGCTCAATTCTCGGTAGTTTCCGCCTCCAAACCAGCCGCCCCACCCAAAAACACAGCGAGAGACCACGTGGCGCCCATCCAGTACATCGTCGAGGGCGGTCACCGGCTCTCGGGCTCGATCGAGCCGTCCGGCAACAAGAATTCCGCGCTGCCGATCATCGCGGCAGCCCTGCTCACCGAGCATCCGGTGACGCTGGAAAACGTGCCGCGGATCCGCGACACCGAGACGCTGGTCGAGCTGATCCGCTCAGTCGGCGCTGCCGCGGAATGGACCGCCCGCAACACGCTTCATATTCACGCCAAGAGCATCCGCGCGGCCGATCTCGATCCGGACTTGTGCGTCCGCATCCGTGCCTCGATCCTGCTCGCGGGCCCCCTGCTCGCCCGCTGCGGCGAAGTGATGCTGCCGCCGCCCGGCGGCGACGTCATCGGCCGCCGAAGGCTCGACACGCATGTGCTCGCGCTCGAGCAATTGGGAGCCAAGGTCACCGCGACCGACCGGCTCGAATTCCGCGCTTCGAAGCTGACCGGCGCCGACGTGTTCCTGGACGAGCCCAGCGTGACCGCGACCGAGAACGCGCTGGTCGCAGCCGTCGCCGCCGAAGGCACCACCTATTTGCGCAACGCCGCGTCCGAGCCGCATGTGCAGGACCTCGCCAACTTCCTCGTTGCGCTCGGCGCTGAGATCGAGGGCATCGGCACCAACACCATGATTGTGCACGGTCCGGCGACGCTGGGCGGCGCGACCTACCGGATCCAGCCCGACCATATCGAGGTCGGCTCGCTGATCGGGCTCGCAGCCGTGACGCGTTCGCCGCTTCGCATCGTGCGCGCGGGCGTCGAGCATCTGCGCTCGATCCGCATGGGATTCGAGCGGCTCGGCATCGTCTGCCGCATCGAGGGCGACGATCTCATCGTGCCCTCGAACCAAACGCTGAAGATCCAGGACGATTTTGGCGGCCACGTGCCGAAGCTGGAGGACCAGCCCTGGCCGGCCTTCCCCGCCGATCTGATGTCGATCGCGATCGTCACCGCCACGCAATGCGAGGGCGTGATCCTGATGTTCGAGAAGATGTTCGAATCGCGGATGTTCTTCGTCGACAAGCTGATCGCGATGGGCGCGCGCATCGTGCTGTGCGATCCGCATCGCGCCATCATTGCCGGTCCAAGCCGGCTGCACGGCGCGACGATGACCTCACCCGACATTCGCGCCGGCATGGCCATGCTGCTCGCGGCCGTCTGTGCCGAGGGCACCTCGACCATCAACAACGCCGACCAGATCGAGCGCGGCTACGAGCGCATCGACGAACGGCTGAATGCGCTCGGCGCGAAGATCAGGCGCGTGCCCGAGCGGAAGGGGTGAGGCGCTTTCCGGCTCGAGATCGAAGAATGGTCTCGTGCCCCGGACGCAGCGCAGCACGCCAGTGATGCGCTGCTGAGCCGGGGCCCATGCGGCTGAGAACTGCGCTCGCGATTTTCTGGGTCCCGGCTCTGCGCAGCATCGCTTCGCGCTGCAGCGCGTCCGGGACACGCGCGAGGCCATGTTTTCGTCGCCCGGCTGTGCTATTGACCCGGCCATGCTCGACACCATCCAGCCTCGTTCGCAGCCGCAAGCCGGCGTGCCGCCAAATCCTCTCGCCGACGAATTCGTCGAGACGCTGCGGCTGGCCGTACCGATGATGCTGACGCAGCTCGGGCAGATCGCGATGATCACGACCGATCTCGCGCTGATCGGGCGGCTCGGCGAGAGCGCGGTCGCAGCAGCAGCGCTGGCGCATACGGTCTATTTCGTCAGCTTCACCTTCGGGCTCGGATTGATGGCGGCGGTGTCGCCGCTGGTCGCGCAGGCCTTTGGCGCCGGCGATATCAGACGCATCCGCCGCTCCTTGCGCGTCGGCTTGTGGGTCGCGTTGCTGATCTCGCTGCCGATGATGGCCTCGCCGCTCTATGGCGAGCACATCCTGGTCGCACTCGGTCAGGCGCCGCACTCGGCCGCGCTCGCCCAGCGTTATCTGAATGGCCTCGCCTGGGGCATCGCGCCGGCGCTCGGCTTCATCGCGCTGCGCAGCATGATGAGCGCGGTGAACCGGCCGCAGGCCCCGCTGTGGATCACGCTCGCGGCGATCCCCGTCAATGCCGCATTGGTCTACGCCCTGATCCACGGCCTGTTCGGCCTGCCGGAGCTCGGCCTGTTCGGCGCGGGGCTTGCGACCACCATCGTCAATCTCGGCACGTTCGTCGCCACGCTCGCCATTGCGGGGCTGCGCAAGCCGTTCGCGGACTATCGTCCGCTTGCCCATCTCTGGCGAATCGACTGGCCCCTGATGCGCAAACTCATCGCGATCGGCGCCCCGATCTCGTTCTCGCTGCTGCTGGAATATGGCCTGTTCTCTTCGGCGGCGCTGCTGATGGGGTTGATCTCGATCACTGCGCTCGCGGCGCATCAGATCGCGCTCCAGGTCACCGCCGTGCTGTTCATGGTCCCACTCGGTATCGGCATGGCGGCCACCGTGCGGGTCGGCCACGCCTTCGGCCGCGGCGACCCGGCCGCAGTGAAGCGCGCAGGTCTCGTCGCCGCCGTGATCGGGATCGCGTTCGTCTCGGCGCTGACCGTTGCGATCATTCTCGGCCGCTATCAGCTGGGACGGCTGTTCTTCGGCAGCAGCGAAGCCAGCATGGCGACCGTGGAGCTGACCGCAACGCTGCTGCTGGTCGGCGCGACCTTCTTCATTGCCGATGCCATCCAGACCATCATGGGCGGCGCGCTGCGCGGCATCAATGACACCAGGATGACGTTGGTATTCGCCGCGATCGGCTATTGGTGCGTGGGCTTTCCCATCGCCTGGTGGCTTGCCTTTCACGCCGATCTCGGCGCGGTCGGTGTCTGGATCGGACTGTCGATCGGATCGTTCGTCTATGCCGGACTTCTGATCTTGCGCTTCCGGATGCTGACGCGCAGACTGGCGGGATGAACGGGACTGTCCGCGAAGTTACCCCCGATGTTGACGCCGGCACGCTGCTGGCCGGTGCGCAGTTCATCGACGCCTTTCGCGTAGAGATCGGCACAGCACCGGTGAATGCCCGCGAGGCCTGCACCAGGATGGTGTTGCAGGGACCGCGCTGGATCGGTGCACTGACACGCCTGCGCAACATTCTGGTGACGCCCTTTGGATTGAAGACATCGGGCGAGGGCACGCCAGCGCCGGGCGGTTTGATCGGCTTGTTTCCGGTGCTGAGCGAAACGCCGGAGCAGCTGGTCGCCGGGTTCGATGATTATCATCTCGACTTCCGCATCGTGGTCGATGTGGCCGGCGAAGCGGTGCCGCGCCACGTCACCTTGACCACGCTGGTGCGGACTAACAATCGGCTGGGCCGCGCCTACCTCGCGCTCATCACGCCCTTCCACAAGCTTGTGGCCCGCAGCATGATGGGGCGGATTGCGGAGCCGGCCCGGTGACGCTCTCCGTCGACCTCTTCTACTCCTTTCGCAGCCCGTTCAGCTATCTGGCGCTGCCCAAGACGCTGAAGCTCGTCGAAGACTACGATCTGGCGGTGAATTTGCGGCCGGTCTATCCGCTCGCAGTCCGAGTGCCCGGGTTTTTCAAGAAGGCCAGCCCGAACTTCATTCGCTATGTGGTGCTCGACAGCAGGCGCGTGGCGCAGCACGAGGGCATTCCGTTCCGCTTTCCGAGGCCGGATCCGATCGTCCAGGACAAGACAACATTCGACGTCGCGGCCGAGCAACCCTACATCCACCGCCTGACCCGGCTTGGTGCCATGGCGCAGCTCGAGGGACGCTCGCTCGCATTCACCGACGCGATCGCCCGCGTGCTGTGGGACGGCTCGGTGGCGGGCTGGAACGAAGGCGATCATCTTGCGCGCGCCGCCGACAAGGCCGGCTTCGATCTCGCCGCGATGGATGCCGCGATCACCGCCGACCCGGATCGCTACGAGCAGGTGATCACGGAGAACGAGAAGGACCACGCCGCCTCCGGCCATTGGGGCGTGCCGACCTTCGTGTTCGAGAACGAGCCGTTCTTCGGCCAGGACCGCATCGATTTGCTGGTCTGGCGCATGCAGGACAAGGGCCTGACGCGGCGCTAGCTCACTCCGCCACGCGCGCGGGCTTGTCGGTCGCGGCCTCCGACCATTCGCCGACGACGCGATCGAGATCGCAGAGATTCTGGTGCATCTGCTCCAGCGAAAAGCCGAGCGCGAAGAAGCGCTCCGCGGTGTCGCTGGGCTGGCCGCGGATCAGGCCATCCTGACGCACGGCGGCGACTGCCTCGGCATAGTGCTGAAGCGCGACATGCACGGGGTGGATCGGCGGCGCGCCGGCGCCCTCGCGCAAGGCTGCGGCCGCCGAACGCAGGAAGCGCGCGATCACGGTCGAGACTTCCGTCAGCGGTGCGGCAAGCCGTGTCTGCACCTCGGCCGGCAACGGCACCACGGTCGAGCGGCCGATCATCACGACGTCATGGCGCAGCCGCAAGATCGTGCGCAACAACGGGCCGGTGTCCGGCCCGCTCGACAATCGCGCCGAGCGCTCGCGCTCGGCTTCGGCGCCAATGGTATTCATGCCCACCATTGCGGTGCCGATACCGTCCTGAATCCGATGCAGCGCGTCATTGTCGCGGCCGCGCGTCAGGCCCGCGAGCAATTCGGTGAAGGCCTCCGCGATCAATTCGAGCAGTTTTGCCGCGCTGGCGCGGATTTGCCGCACCGCGCGCGAGGGCAGCACCAGGAAGGAGACGAGCAGCCCCGTCACCGCGCCGACCGCGACTTCGCTGACGCGATCGATCGCAGAGGCCATGGGATCGGCATGATGCATCGAGGGAAGCACGAGCACGATCACGGCCGTCACCGTTGCAGAGCTCAGATTCGGATAGATCGATGCGACAAAGGCAAGCGGCGCCACGGCCAGCACCAGCAGACCCAGCAGGCCCAGTTCGCCGGAATAGGGGATCAGGATTGCGATGGCGCCGCCATAGATCGCGCCGCCGATGGTGCCGAGCATGTAGTCGCGTGTCGCCTTCAGCGAGCGCCCGACGCTCATCTGGGTCACGATGATGGACGTGAGGACGGCCCAGAGCGGCAACAAGAGATGCAGCGCGGTGGCGAGCGCGTAGGCGCCGGTGGCCGCCACCGTGACCCGGACCGCCAGCCCCAATTGGGTCTTTCGCGACCAGACCCGGTCGAACAGCTCTCCTGCGAATGCCATGGTCGCGTATCCCCGTCCAACCCTCGTAAGCCAGCCAAAAGCATAGCTGATGCCCGCAGCCCCGAGGCCGCTTGAAAGGCCAAATCAGCCCGCCTAACTTGCGCGCCAAAACGAGGAAACACGATGGCTCACGAAACCGCAACGCTCGCCGCCTATGTCGCCAACCTGAAATTCCAGGATATTCCGACGGAAGTGCTGGATCGGACAAAAGTCCTGACGCTGGACTTCCTCGGCAGCGCCATCCGCGCCCGCAGCGAAGCGGAATCCACCCCCTCGATCCTGAAGATGCTGGAGGCGCTTGCGCTCGATACCAAGGGCGAATCCACCGTGTTCGGCGACACCAAGACCTGGACGCCGGCGGTCGCGGCGCTGCTCAACGGCGCCCTCGGCCATTCGCTCGACTTCGACGACACGCATGCGGATTCCTCGCTGCATCCGAGCGCGCCGGTCGTTCCGGCCGCCTTCGCCGTCGGCGAGATGGTCGGCGCGTCGGGCCGCGACGTGCTGACCGCGATCGTGGCGGGCTATGAGGTCTGCTGCCGGCTCGGCAACGCGCTCGACCCGACCTCGCATTATGCCCGCGGCTTCCATCCGACCGCCACCGCCGGCACCTATGGCGCAGCCGCGGCCGCCGGCAAACTGTTCGGCCTCTCCGAGCAACAGCTCATCGCCGCCTTCGGAGTCGCCGGCAGCCAAGCCGCGGGCTCGCTGCAATTCCTGGTCAATGGCGCCTGGAACAAACGCTACCAGGTCGGCGCCGCCGCGATGAATGGCGTGATCGCCGCGACGCTGGCGCGCAACGATTTCGTCGGCGCGACGGAATCCGTCGAGGGCAAGCATGGCCTGCTCGCCGGCTACACCGACGATGCGCATCCCGACAAGGCGGTCGCCGAGCTCGGCAAGACCTACGAGACCATGAAGATCGGCGTCAAACCGTATCCGAGCTGCCGCTATACCCACGCCGCGATCGACGCGCTGATCGCGATGCGGCGCGAGCACAATCTGACACCCGATCAGGTCAAGCGGGTGGAGATCGGCCTGCATCGCAACGGCATCACGCTCACCGGCGACGCCGCGACCAAGCGGCACCCGACCTCGATCGTCGGCGGCCAGTTCTCGATGTTCTTCACCGGCGCGCTCGCGCTCGATCAGGGGTCATTTGGCTGGGACGACTACACCCGCCTTGGGGACGCAGCCATCGACGCGCTCGCCGACAAGTTCGACGTGGTACAGGACGATCGTCTCGAAGTCGGCCGCACTCACCCCTTTGGCGCGCGCGTGAGTATCACGACGGACGACGGCGTGCACGAGCGGCTCTATGCCGATCCCTCGGGAGAGCCGACCTCCTTCCCCGATGCGCGGGCGATGCAGCAGAAGTTTTTGACGCTGGCCCGCCCGGTGCTGAACGCGCGCGCGGAGAAATTCGCGGACGCGATCATGACGCTGGAGCGGTTCGATCGCGTGGCGAAGGCGACGGAGCTGGGGAGGTGAAGCACCTCAATTCACCCCCGCCAGCTTTCCCTTCTCGCGCGTAACCGCAACCACGTCGCGCACCAGATCGAACACACCGTCGGCTTCCGGCGGCGCGTTCGGCGAACGGCCTAACCGCACGATCACGAGTCGTTCCGACGGAATCACGATCGTGTACTGACCGATGGTGCCCTTGGCGAAGAAGGCATCACGCGGCCAGCCGTGCTCGACGCGGAAGGTCGCGCCAAAGCTGTCGCCCTGGTTGGTCCAGAAGCCGGCGCCGATACCGACCCAGGCATTGGGCGTCGCCGACACCGAATAATTCACCCAGCCCTCGGGCAGGATGCGCTTGCCGCCGGCGACGCCGTCGTTGAGATAGAGCTGGCCGAACCGCGCCCAGTCGCGCGCGGATGCGAGCATCTCGCTCGACCCCTTGATCGTGCCGGCGCCGTCGAGCTGGAGCGTGACGTGGCGCATGCCGAGCGGCACGAACAATTCGTGGTGCGCGAAGGCAAGCGCTCCTTCGGAATTGCCGCCGGCGGCCTTGCGGATCAGATGCGCGAGCATGATGGTGTTGCCATCGTGATAATTCCACACGGTGCCCGGCGCGGTCGCAAGCGGCATGCTCGCGGCATAGGCGGCCATGTCGGCCTCCACGAATTTCATGCGATTGACCGGCTCGAACGCCGAGCCGAGCGAGGCCTGCAGCGAGCTGCCGAGCGCCAGGCCGGCGGTGTGGCGCAGCAATTGATCGAGGGTGATGGCGTGACGCGGATCGTCCGGATTTGTCCAGGCGGCGACCGGTGCGGGCCCGTCCAGCTTCAGTCTGCCCTGGCGCACGAGAATCCCGGTGAGAGCCGAGATCACGGACTTGGTCATGGAGAAGCCGAGCAGCGGCGTCTCCGGTCCGATGCCGTCCGCATAGCGCTCGGCGATGACGCGACCCGATTTCATGACGACGATTGCGCGGGTGCGGCGGAATGGCGGCGATGTCGGCTCAGCGAAGGCGCGATCGAGCGCGGCTGACAGCTCCGGGCTTTGCGGCGACACGATTGCGGGGCCGGCGATCTCGGGCAACAACGCCGGCTGCCTGTCATCAGGCGGCAGCCGGACGTCGGCAATCTCCGCACCGTGCTCAAGCGTGCAGCCGAGGCCCTCGCGATACACGGCATGGCTGCGGCCAATGCCGAACAGCGTCACCGTAACGTCCTTGCGCGCGCGATCGACCTGATAGTCCATCGCCCAGGTGAGCAAACCGGCGCCCGGCATCGCATCAATGGTCTCCGTCAAATTACGCCTGACATCGAGGCCCGAGACAAACGTCTCGGAACAGAGCACGTCGGCGATGAAGCCGGTGGCGACCTTGGGCACGTCATGGGCGCGAACCGCGCCGAGCGCGAGGCCGGCAAAGACGATGGTGGCGGTGAGAAGGACAATCTTGCGGCGGGTCACGGGCTTGCTCCGGCTTGAGGCGTGTGCCGGAGACGAAGCGGCATTCACGCGATGCCCGCTCGCCGAATTTGGAAAACGGCGTAGCTGGAAACCGCGAGACGCTCGCCGATTCTGAGATACTCTAGATATTTCAGTGCACTAAGGCCTAGACAGCATTCACCTTGAGCCGCCGGTATTCCGTCGGCGTCACGCCGGTCACGGCCTTGAAGGCGCGGTTGAAAGGGCCGAGCGACTGGAAGCCAGAGTCCATCGCGATGGTGATGACGGGGACCTCGGCCTGAGCGGGATCGGCCAGCGCGGCCTTGGCCTCCTCGATCCGGTGGTTGTTCAGGAACACATTGAAATTTCGGTAGCCGAGCCCCTGGTTGATCAGCCGACGGAGCCGGTATTCGGGAATTTTCAGCCGGCCCGCGAGCACGCCGATGCTGATGTTCTCCTGGCGATAGATCCGCTCGTGCGCCATCAGCCGCATCAGGGCGTCGATCAGCTTTTGGTCGGCGGCGTCCTCGCCCACAGGCTGGCTCGCCGCGATCGCCGGCGCAGCCTCCGCGGCGGCCGGAAACAGGTCGGCGCCGTCGACCCGCATCATCGCATAGACGATGGCCACAACGATGCCGGCGAGCACGCCGGCGTTGACGGTGTTGGCGACATCGCCGACCTCGCTGCCGGCGACAAGGATCTGGAGCAGCGCGTTCAATCCGCCATAGAGCGCGGCAGCACAGACGATGAAGATGCGAACACGGCGGCGGCGCTCGACCAGATCGGCCGACCATGAGCCGATCGTCTGCATGATCGCGAGCGCAATGAAGCCGAGCACAATCAGGTTCACCGCGGTGACGGCGAACCGGACATGCCCGCCGGGTGCGATCCAGAGACAACTGACGAAGCTGAACGCTGTCACCAACCCCCAGGTCAATCCGTGCCACCGGCGCAGGCGAAACTCATCGTCGAACAATGCGCGCGTGAACAGCCAGAACACCACGATATTGCCGGTCGACACCGCGATCAGCGGCGCATGCCATGCCGGGACCAGCGATGAAGTTCCGACGGAATAGCTCACAGCATGCGCGGCCGAGCCGAGCGCAAAGGCCGCACCGAGCCGGGCTGCCAGCACATTGCGGAAATCCGAGAGCAATGACGCTGCCAGCACCAGCAGCAGCGCCACGGCGGCGGCGCGAAAGGCGAGCTCGGTTGCGGCAAGGGTCATCGGGTGATGCGATGGGTCGCGGTTGACATCAGCCAAACATCCTTCGTCAGGCGTATGTTTTCAAGCACCATCCGCACCACAGCTGTCATCGTCCGGCTTGACCGGACGATCCAGTACGCCGAGACGGCAGTGATCGAACCGATAGGCCGCGGCGTACTGGATCGCCCGCTTTCGCGGGCGATGACGGCGGAGTGTGTGGCCCAGGCTTAGCCGCGACGGCCGCACGAAATCCTGCTACGATTTAGCTCGAAAAAGCCAAAAGGAGCCCTACCATGAGCTGGCAACCCTCGAACGATCCCGTGCTCGGCGATCCCATGTCCTGCGATGCGCTCGATCTCGTCATCGTGCCGCGCACGCGCGATCTCGGCGACGGCTTCGCGGTGCGGCGCGCGCTGCCGCACGGCAAGCGGCAGATGGTCGGACCCTTCATCTTCTTCGATCATTTCGGGCCGGTGCAATTCGTCTCCGGCAAGGGCATGGACGTACGGCCGCACCCGCATATCGGGCTTGCTACCGTCACCTATCTGTTCGACGGCGCGATCATGCATCGCGACAGCGAGGGCAACATCCAGGAGATCCAGCCCGGCGCGATGAATTTGATGACAGCCGGCCGCGGCATCGCGCATTCCGAGCGCACGCCGGATGTGCAGCGCGCCTCGGGGCAGAAGATGCTGGGCCTGCAAAGCTGGATCGCGCTGCCGGCCGGATCGGAAGAGATCGCACCGTCGTTCCAGCACTACGGCGCGGGTGACCTGCCGATGGTCTCCGAGCGCGACTTCACCGCGAAGGTGATCGCGGGCTCGGCCTTCGGCGTCACCTCGCCTGTTTCGATGGTGTCGCCCTGGTTCTATACCGAGGTCACGGCGGTCGCGGGCGCGATCGTGCCGCTCGATCCCGATCACGAGGAGCGCGCCATCTACGTCGTCGATGGCGAGGTCGAGATCGCGAACGAGCGCTACGAGGGGCCGCGACTGCTAATCTTCCGTCCGGGCGACCGCATCACGGTGAGGGCGCTCAAGGCCACGCGGATGATGTTTCTGGGCGGCGACGCCCTGGAGGGCCCGCGCCACATCTGGTGGAATTTCGTCTCCTCCAGCAAGGAGCGGATCGAGCAGGCCAAGCAGGACTGGAAAACCGGCCGCTTCGCCGCAGTTCCGCAGGAACATGAGTTCATTCCGCTGCCGGAATAGGCTATCCCGGTTTCCGGTCGCGCGATCAGGCGCGGCCGGATGTCCTGTCGCAAGGCCTTGCTCCGAAAGTTCTGCCGATGACCGCCATGCTCTCCAGCGACCTGCCCCTGCCTAAGATCGGGCGCGGCAAGGTGCGCGATATCTACGCCGTCGACGACGACCGCCTGCTGCTCGTCACCACCGACCGCATCAGCGCCTTCGACGTCGTGATGGGCGAGACCATTCCGATGAAGGGCGCGGTGCTGACGCAAATCAGCGCCTTCTGGTTTGGCGAGCTCGAAGGCGTGGTGCCGCATCACATGATCAGCGCCGACACCGACGAGATCATCGCCGCTGTGCCGGCCTTGAAGCCGCATCGCGCCGAAATTCTCGGCCGCGCCATGCTGTGCCGCCGCACTACGGTATTTCCGATCGAATGCGTGATCCGCGGTTATCTCTCGGGCTCGGCCTGGAAGGAATATGCGGCAAGCGGGACGCTGGCCGGCGAGAAGCTGAAAGCAGGCCTTGTCGAAAGCGAGAAGCTGGAGCCTTCGATCTTCAGCCCGGCGACCAAGGCCGAGACCGGCCATGACGAGAACATCACCATCGCGAAGATGCGCGAGGTCGTCGGCGACGAGACGGCCTACACGCTCGAGAGCATGACGCGCGCGATCTACACGCTCGGCGAGGAGCTCGCCCGCGAGCAGGGCATCATCATCGCCGACACCAAGTTCGAATTCGGCCGCGACAAGGACGGCCGCATCATCCTGATCGACGAAGTCATGACGCCGGACTCCTCGCGATTCTGGGCCGTCGACGCCTACAAGCCCGGCCAGCCGCAGGCGAGCTTCGACAAGCAGCCGCTGCGCGACTATCTCGACGTCGAACGCCGCGCCGGCCGCTGGAATGGCGACGCCCCGCCGCCGCCTTTGCCCGCAAGCGTGGTGGACGCGACCAGCAAGCGATATCTGGAAGCATACCGCCGGGTGACGGGGAGTGAGCTGAAGATTTAGCTCGGCTGTTTCGTCCCGCTCCGTCATTGCCCGCCGGCTCGATGCCTCCCCGGCGTCGTCCTGGCGAAAGCCAGGACCCATACCGCGAGGTCTCTCGCGTGCGTTCGGTGCAAATCCCGAATGCACAGACTTCGCCAAACTGCTCCCCGGGGTAATGGGTCCTGGCTTTCGCCAGGACGACGACGAATGGCGGGCGCTTCGGTTTCTTCCATCCGGCTTGCAAGAATCCTGTTGCGCTGGGCTCGCAGTCGTCTACCTCTCGGAGGGGAATATTCACGAGCGAGTGTCACGGCGTGACAGATCCAGCGATTGGCTTCACTCCGTCGACCGGGCTTAATCCGGCTCTCAAGCGCGCGCTGAATGATATATTGGGCGGGAGCGCCGCCAGCGTCCTGACCGTCACATTCGGACTGTCCTACTCGCTGCTGATCTTCGCGGGGCCGTTGTCGCCCTATCTGTCCTACGGCATCACGGCAACCTTCGTCAGCTCTGCGGTGCTTGCGGCCGTCGTCGCGCTCGGCAGCTCCCTGCCCTTCGCGATTGCAGCCCCCGACAGCTCGACCGCGGCGGTGACGGGTATCCTGGCGGCCTCCGTGGTCGAACGCATCGAGACGGCGAACCTGCCAGCGCCGTTGCTGTCACCGGTCCTGATCACGCTCGGCCTGTCGACGATGCTGACAGGATTGGTGCTGTGTGGACTGGGCCTGACCCGGCTTGGCCGCGCCATCCGCTACGTGCCTTATCCGGTGGTCGGCGGCTTCCTCGGCGCAACCGGACTTCTCATCGTCATGGGTGCGGTCCGGGTGATCACCGACCATCCCCTGCAATTCGCGACACTGTCGCACTTCGCCAACCGTACCATCCTGCTGGAGCTGGGTGCCGCCTGCGCGATGGCGCTGGTGCTGTATTTCACCTGGCACCGCTCGCGCAGCCCGTTCGGACTGCCGATCATCCTGGTCGGCGGCGTGCTCACCGCGCATCTGGCATTCTGGATCACCGGCGTTTCCTTCGACGACGCGCGCACGTTGGGCTGGACCTTTCAGTCCCCGCCGCAAGCGGTCTTCATGCTGCCCTGGCACAGCGACGATCTCGCCCGATATCCCTGGTTTGCCATCCCGGACCTGCTTGGCAATGTCGTCGCCGTCATCTTCGTCACGGCATCGAGCACGCTGTTCAACACCACCGGCATCGAGGTGGCCACGCATCGCGAAGCCAATCTGGAATCTGAGCTGAACGTCACCGGCGCCGCCAATATCCTGACCGGCGTGCTGGGCGGCTACCCCGGCTGCAGCTCGACCAGCCGCTCGATGCTCAATTTCTCCAGCGGCGGCCGCGGGCGCCTGTCCGGCCTCACGGCCGCAGCGCTGTCGCTGCTGGTGCTCGCCGTCGCACCCGAGCTGCTTGGCTTCATCCCCAAATTCGTGCTCGGCGGCCTGTTGCTCTATCTCGGCGCCGACCAGCTGCACAAATGGATCGTCGAGTCGCGCAAGCGGCTGTCGAAGCTGGAATATCTGTCGCTGATCACCATCATCGCGATCATCGTCGCCTGGGGTTTTGTGCCGGGCATCCTGATCGGCGTCATCATCGGCTGCGCGACGTTTGCGTTCAGCGCCGCACGGGTGGAGTCGATCAAGTACAGTTTCGACGGCTCGGAGTACCGCTCCTCGCTCGACCGCTCGCGCGACGATCAGGACGTGCTGCTGGCCCATGGCGGCAAGATCCAGGGACTCAATCTCCAGAGCTATCTGTTCTTCGGCTCCGCCAACCGGCTCTACCAGCACGTCAAGCGGCTGCTGCAGGAGCGGCCCGAATGCCGCTATCTGCTGTTTGACTTCAAGCTCGTCACCGGCGTCGATTCATCGGCTGCCTATAGCTTCGCCCAGATCAAGCGCAGCGCCGGCGAACTCGGCGTCGAGCTGATCCTGGTGCATCTGTCGGCCACGGCCGAGAAGGTGCTGCGCTCCAGCGACTTCGTCGGCGAGGGCGTCACCATCATCCCCGAGCTCGATCGCGCGCTGGAATGGTGCGAGAACGAGCTCATCTCGCAGCATCAGGAGCTGGCGCAGGAAGAAGCCAGCCTGCGCGACTGGTTCACGCGAATGCTTGGCAGCGAGGATGGCGCCGACGAACTGATCCGCCGCTGCCAGCGCATCGAGGTCGAAGCCGGCGAGGTCATCGTGCAAGCCGGCGATCCCGCCGATTCCATGCATTTCATCCTCGACGGCCGCGTCGGTATCATGATTCCTGCCGACGACGACCGCACCACGCGCGTGCGCAGCCTCGGCCGTTACACCACGATCGGCGAGATGGGGCTGGTGTCACAGACACCGCGCAGCGCCACCATCCAGGCCGAAGTCGACAGCGTGCTCTACGTGCTGAATACGCACCAGTTCGACGCGATCAAGGTCGAGGATCCCGCACTCAGCCACAAGCTGCTGACCTATTTCGTGTCGGTCATGGCGGAGCGGCTGACATTCGCGAACCGCACGATCGCGGTGTTGCGGCGGTAGCGAGGCCGTAGCGCAACTAGCGCACCACACATTGGATGTCGTCCTGGCGAAAGCCAGGACCCATACCGCGGAATCTATCTATCGCAGGCGGTGGAAGTACCGGACCACCAATCTCCGCCAAACGCCTCGCCGGGGTATTGGGTCCTGGCTTTCGCCAGGACGACCCTGGAGGGGGCATTGCGTTCATCACATCCGCGAATGATGGCGAGCCCTACACCCCCGCCATCATCACGTATTTGATCTCGACATATTCTTCCATGCCGTGATGCGAGCCTTCGCGGCCGAGGCCGCTTTCCTTGACGCCGCCGAAGGGCGCGACTTCGGTCGTGATCAGGCCGGTGTTGACGCCGACCATGCCCGACTCCAGCGCTTCGGCGACGCGCCAGACGCGGCCGAGATCGCGGGAGTAGAAGTAGGAGGCGAGCCCGAACGGCGAGGCGTTGCACATCGCGATCACGTCGGCCTCGTCCTTGAAGCGGATCACCGGCGCGAGCGGGCCGAAGGTTTCCTCTTGCGCCACCAGCGAGTCCGGCTTGACGTCGGAGAGCACCGTCGGCTCGAAGAACGAGCGTCCGAGCTCGCTGCGCTTGCCGCCGGTGACGACCTTGGCGCCGCGCTTCACGGCGTCCGCAATGTGGCGCTCGACCTTGTCGACCGCTTTCAAATTGATCAGCGGGCCTTGCGTGACGCCGGTTTCCGTACCGTCGCCGATCTTCATCGCCGCGACCTTCTTCGACAGCTTCTGCACGAACTCGTCGTAGATCTTGTCCTGGGCGTAGATGCGGTTGGCGCAGACGCAGGTCTGGCCCATGTTACGGTATTTCGAGACGATGGCGCCTTCGACCGCCGCATCGATATCGGCGTCGTCGAACACGATGAACGGCGCGTTGCCGCCGAGCTCGAGGCCGAGCCGCTTCACGCCGACGGAGGCCTGCCGGTAGAGAATCTTGCCGACCGCAGTCGAGCCGGTGAAGCCGACGAAACGCACGGCCGGATGCTCGCACAGCACCTTGCCGATCGGCGCGGCATCGCCGGTGATGATGTTGAACACCCCCTTGGGCACGCCGGCTTTCTCCGCGAGCGCGGCAAGCGCCAGCGCCGACAGCGGCGTTTCATTGGCGGGCTTGAGCACCACGGTGCAGCCGGCCGCAAGCGCCGGCGAAACCTTTCGTGTGATCATCGAGTTCGGGAAATTCCACGGCGTGATCGCGCCGCAGACGCCGATCGGCTGCTTGATCGCGAGCAAGCGCGCATCCGGCCGCTGCGTCGGAATGGTCTCGCCATAGACGCGGCGGGCTTCCTCGGCGAAAAATTCGACATAGGCGCCGCCGATGTCGACCTCGCCGAGCGCTTCACTGAGCGGCTTGCCCTGCTCAGAGGTGAGGATCAGCGCGAGGTCCTCGCGATTGGCGATGATCAGCTCGAACCATTTGCGCAAGATATTGGAGCGCTGCTTGGCGGTGTGCTTGGCCCAGCCCGGGAAGGCGCGTTCGGCTGCTTCGACGGCCCTGGTGGCATCATCCGCGGAGAGCTGCGGAACCTTTGCAAGCTCGACGCCGGTGGCGGGATTGTTGACCGCGAAGACCGGCGAGCCGACCCAGGCGCCGTCGATGTAGCAGGCCTCCTTCAGCAGCGACGGGTCCTTCAACCGGTCGCGCAAATTGGACGTGGCGTGCTGGGCACGTGCGGCGGCGGACGGGGTCATGGCGTTGCTCCTGCGGGGCTTTTGCGGGCTGTTCCGGTTCGGCCGGAATATAGGGAGAAGCGGCGCGCAATGCACCGTCCCGCAACGCACATCTGCTGGGAGCCAGGCTAGGAGCGGCGCGTCCTTACGCCGCGCCGCTCAGATAGGTCTCGCGCCGCCCGATCATGCGCTCGGCGGCCGCCTTGGCGTCGGCCTTGGAGGAGGTCGCGCAGGTCCGGTATTCGAGATCGGGGACGTCGGACGCGTTGCGGCGGCCGAACCAGGACTTCGAGCCGACCGGCAGCAGCGCAAGCGCCTGCGCCAGATTGTCGACCGCGCCGAACGAATAGAGCGCACCGGTGCCGGCGATGCGGACCTCATAGATCCCAGGCGCGATCGGCGCTTCCAGGTTTTCGCCCCGTCCGGCACGGGGATAGCGCTTCCATTCGCTCCAGGTCGAAATCATCTGAGGTCCCCCTGGCGGCCGGTGGGCGGCCGCCAAATTTGCATCAAGTCTTAACGTTTGCCCGCGATTGGGCCCGGTGCTGAACGCCACAACTCACAAAATGTTTCAAGTGCTCGAAAACTTTCGAAACATTTCGCCCAGGCCCATCCAAGGGCACGGCTGGTTGCGGACATCCACCGAAGATTGTGACTGCGTGTTGCGGTTCGGCCTATTGTCGTCCTGCGTGGGTGACGGACCGTCAAGTCACGACATCGCGACCGCGGCAGGTACGCGGATGTGCTTGCCGGGCGGCGGACGCGGGAGGACAATCGATCGCTTCCAACAATAATCAAACCGGAGGAAACGCGTATGCAAGGCAAAGCTGAGATCGATCAGATTCTGCGCCAGAAGAGCGAAGCCGGAGAGATTCCCGGCGTCGTCGCCATTGCTGCCAGCGGTACCGACGTGCTGTATCAGGGCGCGTTCGGCAAACGCGACCTGTCCAAGCCGGATGCGATGACCGCCGACAGCGTGTTCTGGATCGCATCGATGACGAAGGCGGTGACATCAGCGGGCGCGATGCAGCTCGTCGAACAGGGCAAGCTGTCGCTGGATGCGCCGATCGGCGAGGTGTTGCCTGATCTCGCCAAGCCGCAGGTGCTCGAAGGCTTTGACGCCAAGGGCGAGGCCAAGCTGCGGCCAGCCAAGGGGCCGATCACGCTGCGCCAGCTCATGACCCACACGGCAGGCTTCTGCTACAACATGTGGAACGGCGATCTCGCGGTCTATCTGGACAAGAACGGCATCCCCGCCATCACCACCTGCCAGAACGCGGCATTGAAGACGCCTATTATGACCGACCCCGGCACGCGCTGGGAATACGGCACCAATATCGATTTCGTCGGCAAGGCGGTGGAAGCCGTCAGCGGCAAGCGCCTCGATGCCTATCTGCGCGACAATCTGTTCGCACCGCTCGGCATGAGCGATACCGCTTTCAAGATCACCGCCGACATGCGCAAGCGCCTGGTCGGCATGCATGCGCGTGGCGAGGATGGCCAGCTCGCCGCGATCCCGTTCGAGCTCGAACAGGAGCCGGAATTCCATATGGGTGGCGGCGGCCTTTATTCGACCGCGGCCGATTATATCAGGTTTACCCAGATGATCCTCAACAAGGGCCGCGGCAACGGCAATCAGGTGCTGAAGGCCGAGACCATCGCGACGATGGGGCAGAACCACATCGGCGATCTCGCCATGGGCAAGATGACCACGGCGGCGCCGATGTACACCAATGACGTCGATCTCTATCCGGAGCAGGTGAAGAAGTGGGGCCTCAGCTTCATGATCAACACCGCCAAGACCGCCGAGGGGCGCAGCGCGGGCAGCCTCGCCTGGGCGGGCCTCGCCAACACCTACTACTGGATCGACCCGGCGCGCGACGTCACCGGCGTGATCCTGATGCAGTTGCTGCCATTCGCCGACGCAAAGTGTCTCGAGGCTTTTGCCGGCTTCGAGCGCGGTGTCTATGCCGGGCTCGATGCCGGCAGCGGGCAGAAGGCGGCGTAAGGCGCGCCTGACTCTCACGACGCGTCACGGCCGGGCTTGTTGTCCCGGCCGTCACGCACCTGACTGGAGGACATGATCTTGGCAGACAAAGCCGACAGTTACGTTTGCGGCATCTCCGACACGCCGCTGCTCGGCGACACCATCGGGCGCAGCCTCGATCAGGCCGCGCGGCGCTGGGGCGATCGCGAGGCGCTGGTCTCGCCCAGCCACGGCGTGAGGTGGACATGGAGGGAGTTTGCCGAGCGGGTCGACGCGCTCGCCGCCGGCTTTGTCGCGCTCGGTCTCGAACGCGGCGAACGGATCGGCATCTGGTCGCTGAACCGGCCGGAATGGACGCTGACACAATTCGCCGCCGCCAAGGCCGGCCTTATCCTGGTGACGATCAATCCGGCCTACCGGCTGAGCGAGCTGGAATTCGCGCTTCAAAAGGTCGGATGCAGCGCCATCGTCACCGCGACGGCGTTCAAGACCAGCAACTACATGGACATGCTCAACACGCTGTTGCCGGAGCTTGCGACCGCCAAGCCCGGGCAATTGCGCGCCGCGCGGCTGCCGGACTTGCGCATCGTGATCCAGATCGGCGGCCCCGCCTGTCCGGGCACGATTCCGTTCGACGAGGTCGCCGGCATGGCCGGACCCCCGCACCGTGAGCAGCTCGCCGCGCTCGGTGCCTCCCTGCAATTCGACGATGCCGTCAACGTCCAGTTCACCAGTGGAACGACGGGATCGCCCAAGGGCGTGACGCTGACCCATCACAACATTCTCAACAACGGCTATTTCGTCGGCCGCGCCATGCGCCTGACCGAAGCGGACCGCATCTGCATTCCGGTGCCGCTCTATCATTGCTTCGGCATGGTGATGGGCAATCTCGCCTCCGTCACGCTCGGCGCGACCATGGTCTATCCCGGCGAGGGGTTTGATCCGCTCGCGACGCTGCGGACGATCGAGCAGGAAAAATGCACCGCGCTGTACGGTGTGCCGACGATGTTCATCGCCGAACTCGACCACAGCGAATTCTCGAACTTCAATCTGACATCGTTGCGCACCGGCATCATGGCCGGTGCACCCTGCCCGATCGAGGTGATGAAGCGCGTCAATAGCGAGATGAACATGGGCGAGGTCACGATCGCCTATGGCATGACCGAGACGAGCCCGGTCAGCTTCCAGAGCGCCGTCGACGATCCGCTCGATCGCCGCGTCTCGACGGTCGGGCGAATCCATCCGCATGTCGAGGTCAAGGTCGTCGATCTCGACGGCAAGATCGTCAAGCGCGGCGAACGGGGCGAGCTCTGCACCCGTGGCTACAGCGTGATGCTGGGCTATTGGGAGGAGCCGGAGAAGACCGCGGATGTGCTCGACGCCAATGGCTGGATGCATACCGGCGACATCGCCATCATCGACGACCAGGGTTATTGCAACATCGTCGGCCGCATCAAGGACATGGTGATCCGCGGCGGCGAGAACCTCTATCCACGCGAGATCGAGGAATTTCTCTATCGGCACCCCAAGATTCAGGACGTGCAGATCTTCGGCGTTGCGGATACCCGCTATGGCGAGGAGCTCTGCGCCTGGATCCGGGTCAGGTCCGGCGAGACGCTGACGATGGAAGAGGTGCGCGCCTTCTGCGACGGCCAGATCGCCCACAACAAGATTCCGCGATACGTGGAATTCGTCGACGAGTTTCCGATGACCGTGACCGGAAAGATCCAGAAATTCCTGATGCGCGACGAGGTGGAGCAACGGCTTGGACTGAAGGCCGCGAAGACTGCGTAGGTTGCCAACTCAATCGTCATTGCGAGCGCAGCGAAGCAATCCAGAATCTTTCCGCAGAGGCAGTCTGGATTGCTTCGTCGCTGCGCTCCTCGCAATGACGGGTGAGAGAGAGTCCACCTTAAACCGTCAACCCGCGCTGCTCAGCCAGCTCCTTCAGCGACACCTGCGGACGCGCGCCGATGTGCTGAATCACTTCGGCGGCCGCGAGCGCGCCGAGCTCGCCGCACTGCTTGTAGGGCAGGTTGCGCGCCAGACCGAACAGGAAGCCGGCAGCGAAGAGGTCGCCGGCGCCGGTGGTGTCCACGAGTTTCGCGATCGGAGACGCCGGCGCTGCGACGGCGTCTTCAGCCGAAACCACCATGCAGCCCTTTTCGCTGCGGGTGACCACGCCGAGATTGACGTCGTTGCGCAATTGCTTGAGCGCCGTGTCGAAGTCCGAGGTCTGGTAGAGCGAATGCAGCTCGGACTCGTTGGCGAACACGATATCGACGGTGCCGTTGCGCATCAGCCCCAGGAATTCGTCGCGATAACGATCGACGCAGAAGGAATCCGATAATGTCAGCGCCACCTTGCGCCTGGCATCATGGGCGATCTTGGCCGCCTTGACGAAGGCGTCCTTGGCGTTCTTGGGGTCCCAGAGATAGCCCTCGAGGTAGACGATGCCGGCCGCGGCGATCTCGGCCGGGTCGATGTCGGCGGGCGACAAATCCTGCGCGGCGCCGAGATAGGTGTTCATGGTGCGCTCGCCGTCATCGGTCACCAGGATGTAGGAGCAGCCGGTCGCAGGGCCGTCCTTCGCCGCGGGCGTGTTGAAGGCGACGCCGGCCGCGCGGATGTCGTGGACGTAGAGCTTCCCGATCTGGTCGTCCTTGACCTTGCCGACATAGGCGGCGCGCGCCCCGAGGCTGCCGATGCCGACGATGGTGTTGGCAGCCGAACCGCCGGAAACTTCCGTCGCCGGACCCATGTCCTTGTAGATGGCGGCGGCCCGCGCCTCGTCGATCAGGGACATGCTGCCCTTGGTCATGCCGTGCTTGCCCAGAAAGGCTTCGTCGGTCTTGACCAGCACGTCGAACAGCGCGTTGCCGATGCCGAGAACGTCATATTTCACGTCAGCCATTCACCTTGATCCTGTTTGGCGGATTGCGATACCCGCGGAAATCCGCTTCCTGTCGGTCTGAAATCTGGCTCGCGGCCTATCACGGCCGGCCCTCCGCGGGCAAGCAACGGTATTATGCAGTTCCGATGATCCGCTCCTTCCTGACCGTCTCGACGGGGACACTGGCTTCACGGCTGCTGGGCTTTGCACGCGATTCCCTGATCGCGGCGCTGCTCGGCACCGGCGCCGTGGCGGACGCGTTTCTGGCGGCATTTCAGCTCGTCAATGTGGTGCGGCGCCTGCTCAGCGAGGGGGCCTTGAATGCGGCGTTGATCCCGGCCTGGCTGCGCGTTCGTGACAGCGAAGGCGAGGCGGCTGCGGCGGCGTTCGCGGGACGCGTGCTCGGCACGGTGAGCGCGGGCCTGATCGCAATCTCGGTCGTAATTGCACTTCTGATGCCGCTGATCATCATGATCATCGCGCCGGGCTTCGTCGGCAGCGCATCGCTCGATCTCGCCGTCCAGAATGCGCGGCTGATGCTGCCCTATCTCGCCTTCGCGGGACCCGTCACGGTACTGATGGGCCTGCTCAACGCGCAGGGACGCTTTGCACTCACCGCGTTCTCACCGCTGCTGTTCAACATCGCGCTGATCGCCGCGATCGCAGCACTCCTGCTGGGGCACGCCGATGCAACCTTCGCCGCGTGGATGCTGGCGGCCACCGTCGGCATCGCCGGCCTGCTGCAGCTCCTGATGCTGCTGTCGCAGCGAAGTGCGCGTCTGGCGAACCCGCTGCGCGTGAGCTTCGACAAGGACATGCGCGGCTTCTTCGCCAAGGCGATCCCGGGCATGATCGCGAGCTCCGGCCCGCAATGGCTGATGGTGGCCGGTGCGATCATCGCCTCCGCCACGCCCGCCGCGGTCTCCTGGCTCTATTTCGCCAACCGCCTGATCGAGCTGCCGCTTGGCATTGTCGGCGTCGCCATGGGTACGGTGCTGGTGCCGGAGCTGACGCACGCGGTGAGGAGCGGTGACCGTGACGCGGTTGCGCATGCCGAATCGCGCGCGCTGGAACTCGCGACCGGGCTGGCATTGCCGGCGACGCTCGGCCTGATCGTGCTGGCGGAGCCGATCGTGCGGCTGCTGTTCGAGCATGGCGCCTTTGGCGCGGAGGACAGTGCGGCCACGGCGTGCGCCCTGATGTGGCTGGCGCTGGGACTGCCGGCGCATGTGCTGATCAAGGCGCTCTCGCCAGCCTATTTTGCCCGCGGCGACACGATGACGCCGCTGCTTGCGACTGCCAAAGGGTTCGTGGTCGCGGTCGCGCTCGCGGTCCTGCTCGGTCATTTCTTCGGCGCGAGCGGGATCGCTGCCAGCATTGCCGCCGGCGCCTGGAGCAGTGCGATCTCGCTGCTCCGGAAAGGCAACAGTGAATTCGGCTTCTCGGTCGATGCCGCCGCCCGCAACCGGCTGCCGCGGATCGTGCTCGCCGCGCTCGTCATGGGCGGCCTGCTGTGGCTGACGGCGGGCCTCTTGCCTTCGGAGGCCCATGGGCTCATCCGCTTCATTGCGCTGGGATCACAGATCGCCGCCGGAATCGTCGTCTATGGCTTGCTCCTGCAAATCCTCCGCGTCGCGTCCTGGCGCGAGGCGGCCGGTGCCTTGAAGCGCCCCGCCCAGCCCGATCCCGGCGCCCGAGTTTAGCGAAATACCCTTGACGGGGCAGCGCCGCTGTTGGAAACGACGCCCCGTATCTTGCAGGAAAGCTGCCATGGCATTCGTTGAACGGGTTTTTTCGGGCGTCCAGCCGACGGGCAATCTGCACCTCGGCAATTATCTCGGCGCGATCGTCAACTTCGTGAAGATGCAGGAAACCCACAACTGCATCTATTGCGTCGTCGATATGCACGCGATCACGCAGGGCGTGGACGTCTGGGGTGGACCGGTCGAACTCGCACGCAACACCCGCGAGGTGACCGCGGCGTTCATCGCCAGCGGCATCGATCCGAGCAAGCACATCGTGTTCAACCAGAGCCAGGTCTCGGGCCACGCCGAACTCGCCTGGATCTTCAACTGCGTCGCGCGCATGGGCTGGCTGGGCCGCATGACCCAGTTCAAGGAGAAGGCCGGCAAAGACCGCGAGAACGCGTCCGTCGGGCTGTTCGACTATCCGGTGTTGATGGCCGCCGACATCCTGCTTTACCGCGCCACCCACGTTCCGGTCGGCGAGGACCAGAAGCAGCATCTCGAACTCTCGCGCGACATCGCGCAGAAGTTCAACAACGACTTCGCCGAGTCGATCCGCAGCCAGGGCGCCAATGACGGCCTGTTCTTCCCGCTGCCGGAGCCCTTGATCACGGGCCCGGCGACGCGCGTGATGAGCTTGCGCGACGGCACCAAGAAGATGTCGAAGTCGGACGCGTCGGACAATTCGCGCATCAATTTGACCGACGATGCCGACACCATCGCGCAGAAGGTGCGCAAGGCCAAGACCGACCCGGAGCCGTTGCCGACCGAGGAGAAGGGTCTGGAAGCGCGTCCCGAGGCCGACAATCTCGTCGGCATCTTCGCCGCGCTTTCCGGCCGCTCCAAGGCTGACGTGCTCAGGGATTTCGGCGGCGGCCAGTTCTCCAGCTTCAAGAATGCGCTGGTGGATTTGTGCGTCACCAAGCTCGCGCCGATCGCCGGCGAGATGAAGCGCCTCGTCGCCGACCCCGGCCATATCGACGCGATCCTGAACGACGGCGCCGACCGGGCGCGCGCGATCGCCGACGAGACCATGAAGCTCTCGAAGGACATCGTCGGCTTCATCCGCCGGCGCTAAAGCGCGTTCGCGAAAACGCGGCCGACGTCACGGCGCCGGCCGCTTCCGCTCTCCCCAAGCACGACGGAGTGTGGCAGCATGTCAGCCGTGCACATTCCGGGACATGCATGACCAGCAAGCGACTTTGTTTCGAGCCGGGTCACAAGCCCAAATGCCTCGTCATCGTCGACGACACTGCCGAGTGGGACCGTGCGGTCTATTACGCCAGCCGCTGGGCGATCCGCGCCGGCGGCGGTGTGGTGATGCTCCGCATCATCGAGCCCGAACAGCAGAGCCAGGAATGGCTGGGGGTCGCCGACATCATGCGCGCCGAAGCGCAGGAGGCGGCGGAAGCCGCGCTCGACCGTGCCGCCGGCCGCGCCAACGGCATCGCCGCGATCACCCCGGAACGGGTGATCCGGGAAGGCGCCGCCATGGAACAGCTGCTGGCGGTGATCGACGAGGATCCCGACATCGCCATGCTGGTGCTCGCCGCGAACCCGGGCGCGGAGGGCCCGGGGCCATTGGTCTCGCTGCTCGCGCACGCGCTCGGCACGTTCCCGGTGCCGGTGACGGTCATTTCCGGCGCGCTGAGCGACCAGAGCGTGGATTCGCTGTCTTAGGCTGTTGCTCTTCACCTCGCCTCGTTGGTCTGCGGAGGGAGAAGCGGGCACCCTAACCCGCTGATATAACAGGTGAACGGCCAGCTTACCCCTTGACCGTGCGTTCGCCGTCGCCATCTGCTAGTGGATAGAGCACGCGCCGGCCTTGAACCGGCGACGTCTGGAGAAAACCATGTTCATTCAAACCGAAGCCACTCCCAATCCCGCCACGCTGAAGTTCATTCCCGGCCGCGTCGTGGTCGACGGCGGACCGATGGAATTTGACAACCGCGAATCGGCCGCACGCTCGCCGCTCGCCGAAAAGCTGTTCGAGGTCCCCGGTGTGACCGGAGTGTTCTACGGATCGGACTTCATCACCGTGACCAAGGCGAACGGTGAATGGCAACAGCTCAAGCCCGCGATCCTCGGCGCCATCATGGAGCACTATATGTCCGGCGCGCCGCTGCTCGCCGACGGTGCCGCCGCGAGCGATTCCGATCTCGACGACGAGGACGAATTCTTCGACGAGGCCGATGCCGAGACAGTCGACATGATCAAGGATCTGATCGAGACCCGCGTGCGGCCGGCGGTCGCCAATGACGGCGGCGACATCACTTTCCGCGGCTTCAAGGACGGTATTGTCTATCTCAACATGAAGGGCTCCTGCGCCGGCTGCCCGTCATCGACCGCGACGCTCCAGCACGGCATCCAGAACCTGCTCAAGCACTTCGTCCCCGACGTGGTCGAAGTCCGACCGATGTAGGCTGGTCCGCAAAGGCGTGGATGGCCGGGACAAGCCCGGCCATGATGGCGAGCATCCCATGACAGATGGTGCTACGATCGTTCCATGCTGATCCTCGCCATCGATACCGCGCTGGAAGCGTGCGCGGTTGCCGTTCTCGACACCGATTCCGGCCAGCTCCTCGCACAGGAGCAGCTTCTGATGAAGCGCGGCCACGCCGAAGCGCTGATGCCGATGATCGCGCGCGTGATGCAGTCAGCCAATCTCGCCTTCACCGCGCTCGACCGCATCGCGGTCACCATGGGCCCCGGAAGTTTCACCGGCCTGCGCGTCGGCATTTCGGCGGCCCGCGGCCTTGCGCTCGCTGCGAAGCGGCCCGCCGTCGGCCTGACCACCTTGTCGGCCTATGCCGCCGCCGTCGTCGGCCAGAGCGGAGCGGCGCCGGTGATCTCGGCGATCGACGCGCGGCACGACCACGTCTATTTCCAGATCGTGGCCGGTGACGGCAGTCAGCTGGTGCGGCCGGGCGTCGCTCCCATCGACGAAGCGATCGCGGCGTCGCAATTCGGCGCACCGCATCTGGTCGGCAATGCCGCAAACATCCTCGCCGAGCGCTGGCCGAAAGATATGCCGCAGCCGGTCGCGGTGGACGCGCAGCCCGCGCCCGACATCGGCTGGGTGGCATGGCTTGGCGCCGCGGCCGATCCCGCAACAAATCCGGCGCGGCCGTTCTATCTGCGGGCGCCCGACGCAAAGCCGCCCGCACAACTGCCGCTTGCAGCACAAGCCGCAAGCTCATGATGAAATGGTTCTCGGAATGGTGGCGCGGCGGGACGCCCGTCGTCGAGCCGGCTGTCGCGCGCGACGTTGCACGGCTCGCGCAGCTCCACGGCGCCTCCTTCGCGCGCGGTTGGGGCGAAGGCGAGTTCGAGAGCATGCTCAGCGAGCGCAACACGCTGGTGCACCGGTTGCGCCTCGGCCGCAACACCGTGGGCTTCGCGGTGTCGCGGATCGGCGCGGACGAAGCGGAGATCCTCTCGATCGCGGTCGACCAGGCCCATCGCGGCCGCGGCCTCTCTCGCACACTGCTGATGACCCATCTCGGCCACCTGGCAGGACGCGGCGTCCGTACAATATTTCTCGAAGTCGAAGAAAACAACCAGCCGGCGCGGCGGCTCTACGACCGAACCGGATTCATGGTGGTCGGACGCCGCGAACGCTACTATAAGCAGCCGAACGGGGAACAATTGAACGCACTTCTGATGCGACGTGACTTGTCGTAACATTGATGGCAGAAAGCGCCCCGTCAGGCGGACATTACATGACTGGTCTTAAACCTTCCCCCGCTTCCAAGGCGTCCGGCATCGAGGCGCGCTGTGCCGCCACCGGCATGCGCATGACCGAGCAGCGCCGTGTCATCGCCCGCGTGCTCGCGGAGGCGGTCGATCATCCCGACGTCGAGGAACTGTACCGCCGCTGTGTCGCAGTCGACGACAAGATCTCGATCTCGACCGTGTATCGGACCGTCAAGCTGTTCGAGGATGCAGGCATCATCGAGCGCCATGATTTCCGCGAAGGCCGCGCGCGCTACGAGCAGATGCGCGACAGCCATCATGACCACCTCATCAACCTGCGCGACGGCAAGGTGATCGAGTTCACCTCCGAGGAGATCGAGAAGCTCCAGGCGGAGATCGCCCGCAAGCTCGGTTACAAGCTGGTCGATCATCGGCTCGAACTCTATTGCGTCCCGCTCGACGACGACAAACCCACAAGTTAAGTGGCGATCGATCTCGTCATCTTCGATTGCGACGGCGTGCTCGTGGACAGCGAGGTGATCTCCTGTCGCGCGCATGCGGATGTGCTGTCCCGGCACGGCTATCCGATCACATCGGAGCAGGTGCTGGTCCGCTTCCTCGGCGTATCCGAGAAAGATGCGCGGCGAATGGTCGAACAGGAGATCGGCCGCAATCTTCCCGACGATCTCGAGAGCCAGGTGAATGCGGCGACGCTGCAATTCTATGCCAGCGATTTGCAGCCGATCACCCATGTGGCGGCAGCGATTGGTGCAATCGATCTGCCCAAATGCGTTGCGTCGAGCGGCACGCCGGAGAAGATCCACCACGGCCTGACCTGCGCCGGTCTCTACGATCTGCTCGCTCCGAACATCTTTTCCGCGAGCCAGGTCGCGCGCGGCAAGCCCGCGCCCGATCTTTTTCTGTTCGCCGCCGCGCAGATGAAAGTCGCGCCGGAGCGGTGCCTCGTGATCGAGGACAGCGTCCCCGGGGTGACCGGCGCGCATGCCGCCGGGATGACCGTGCTGGGCTTTCACGGTGGCAGCCATTGCCCGCCAGGCCACGCCGAAAGACTACGGAGCGCGGGGGCCGGATTGACGTTCGACGATATGCGGCAATTGCCGGAGCTGGTCCGGCGGGTCGCTGCGGACACTCTGGCGGGCTGAATCCCTCCTCTCGGCGTCATTCCGGGGCGATGCGCCAGCATCGAACTCGGAATCTCGTGCCAAAACCTCTGGATTCCGGGTTCGCGACTGCGCCGCGCCCCGGAATGCGACCAAAAAGACCCCAATCGCTGGATTTCCGCAGCCCCAGCCTATATCTGAGGGCGGTCCTCCCACCTCATTTCCGGGTTCCATGACGCCGCCGCGCAAGCTGCACATCAAATCATATGGCTGCCAGATGAACGTCTACGATGCCCAGCGCATGGTGGACACGCTGGCCCCGGAAGGATTCGTGGAGACGGCCAGCGCTGACGACGCCGACCTCGTCATCCTCAATACCTGCCATATCCGCGAGAAGGCCTCGGAAAAGGTCTATTCGGAGCTCGGCCGCCTGCGCGTCGCCAAGGACGCCGCCGCGCGCGATGGGCGCACCATGCAGATAGCGGTCGCGGGCTGCGTGGCACAGGCCGAAGGCGAGGAGATCGTGCGCCGTGCGCCCGCGGTCGACGTCGTGGTGGGACCGCAGAGCTATCATCATTTGCCGCAGCTGCTGAAGCGCGCCGGCAATGAAGGCCGCGCCATCGAGACCGAATTCCCTGCGGAGGACAAGTTCGGCTTCCTCGCGCAGCCCAAGCCCGGCGCGATCCGCGCCCGCGGCATTTCCGCTTTCGTCACGGTGCAGGAAGGCTGCGACAAGTTCTGCACCTTCTGCGTCGTGCCTTACACGCGTGGCTCGGAAGTCTCGCGGCCGGTGGCAAAGATCGTCGATGACGTAAAGCGGCTCACTGAGAACGGCGTGCGCGAGCTCACGCTGATCGGGCAGAACGTCAACGCCTATCATGGCGAGGGGCCGGACGGAAAAAGCTGGCCGCTCGGCAGGCTGCTGGAGCACCTCGCGGCGCTTCCGGGCGTCGCGCGGCTACGCTATTCAACCAGCCATCCCCGCGATGTAGATGACAGTCTGATTGCAGCCCATCGCGATCTCGATGCCTTGATGCCGTTCGTGCACCTGCCGGTGCAGTCGGGCTCGGACCGGATTTTGGCCGCCATGAACCGGAAACATACCGCCGATGATTATCTTGATGTCATCGACCGTTTCCGGTCCGCACGCCAAGACATTGCTTTCTCATCAGATTTCATCGTCGGCTTCCCGGGCGAGAGCGAGCAAGATTTTCTCGCGACCCTCGCGCTTGTCACGCAAATCGGCTACGCTGCTGCGTATTCGTTCAAATACTCCGCCCGGCCGGGAACGCCGGCCGCGGACATGCAGGAGACGGTGTCCCCCTCCGAGATGGACCAGCGATTGGAGCGGCTCCAGGAACTGATCGACAGCCAGCAATCGGCCTTCAACAAGGCTGCGATTGGCTCAACGGTCGATGTCCTGTTCGAGCGTCCGGCCCGCAAGGATGGCCAGATCGTCGGCCGCACCGCATTCCTCCAGCCCGCCCATGTGATGGCCTCGCCCGACATCATCGGACAAATCCTGCCGGTCCGGATCGACAGCCTCGAACGCTACAGCTTCCTCGGTGAGCTCGCCATGGCGCACGAGCCCGCTTTATCGCCCATCGCCACTGGAGCCTGAACCCTTGCCCAAAAGCGCATCGGATTCGTCTTCTTCCATCGCTCCCAGCCGCAAATTTGACCGCGACATGCAGGTTCCGCCCGAGACCCAGGTCGTCATCGACTTCGACGACAACCGCGCCGCATCCGCGTTGGTCGGCCCTTACGGCCAGCATCTGGCACAGATCGAACGGCGGCTCGGTGTCGTCGTCGATTCCAAGGGCAATCACATCACCATCGGCGGCTCGCGTGACGGCTGCGATGCCGCGCGCCGCGTGCTGGAGACGCTCTACGCCCAGGCCATGAAGGGACAGGACCTCGACCAGGGCGAGGTCGAGGGCGCGATCCGTGCCGTGATCGCGCAGGGCTCGCTGTTCGAGTTCGACGCCAAGTCAGCCAAATCCACCTTCGACAGCATCAATTTGCGCAAGCGCCCGGTGCGCGCGCGCACGGCGGCGCAGGATTCCTACATCCGCGCGCTGAAGCGCCACGAGCTGGTGTTCGGCATCGGCCCCGCCGGCACCGGCAAGACCTGGCTCGCGGTCGCGCATGCCGCGCAACTGTTCGAGCGCAAGGAAGTCGACAAGATCATCCTGTCCCGCCCGGCGGTGGAAGCCGGCGAGCGGCTCGGCTTTTTGCCCGGCGATCTCCGCGAGAAGGTCGATCCTTATCTTCGCCCGATCTACGACGCGCTCTATGACCTGATGGACGCGCGCATCGTCGAGCGCGCGCTGCAGACCGGCGAGATCGAGATCGCGCCGCTCGCCTTCATGCGCGGCCGCACGCTGACCAACGCGGCCATCATCCTGGACGAGGCGCAGAACACCACGTCGATGCAGATGAAGATGTTTTTGACCCGCCTCGGCGAGAATAGCCGCATGATCGTGACAGGCGATCCCTCGCAGATCGACTTGCCGAACGGCCAGACCTCGGGCCTCGCCGAAGCGACGCGCCTGCTGAGCGGCGTCGAAGGCATTGCGCAAGTTCATTTCAAGGCCGAAGACGTGATCCGCCACGAGCTCGTGGCGCGGATCGTCTCCGCCTACGAAGGGGCGCCGCAGCGGCCGGCCGCCGGTAAATCCTGACGAGGCAGCAACCGGACCATATGGGCGCGGACACGGCGCCCCTTCGTTCGGAACAAGGACAATGTCACACCCCAATCTTCCCATCACCGAGGTCCTCGTCGTCGCCGATTGCTGGCAGCGGGAGCCCGAATCCGAAGCCGTGATCCAGCGCGCCGTGGCGGCCGCCGCCGAGAATGTCGACGAAGACGTTGCGGAGGCGGAAGTGGCGGTGATGCTGACCGATGATGCCGGCATCCGCACGCTGAACAGCAACTGGCGCGGCATCGACAAGCCGACCAACGTGCTGTCGTTTCCCGCGCTGCAGCCGGAAGGCGAATGGAAACCGGGCGATGCGCCGCGCATGCTCGGCGACATCGCGATCGCCTACGAGACCATGCGGCGTGAGGCGGACGAGGAACAAAAGCCGTTCGATCATCATTTGAGCCATCTCGCCGTGCACGGTTTCCTGCATCTGGTCGGCTACGACCACGAAAACGAAGACGACGCCGAGGAAATGGAAGCGCTCGAACGAGAGATCCTGGCTCATCTCGGCATTCCCGATCCCTATGCCGACCGCCCAGGGACGCATTGAGATGCCGGATTCGGACCCGATTCACGACAATCCGCGCAACACGGCCAATTTACCGGTCGTGGTGACCTCAGGCGAGGTGATGCGCCCGACCGCGGAAGGCTGGCTGCTGCGTGCCATTCGCAGCCTGTTCGGCTGGAAGGCGGGTTCGGTACGCGACGACCTCCAGGTCGTGCTCGACGCCACGACGCCCGACGACACCGGCTTCTCGACGGTCGAGCGCACCATGCTGCGCAACATCCTCGGCCTGCACGAGCGTCGCATCGCCGATGTCATGGTGCATCGCGCCGACATCATCGCGGTGAAGCGCGACATCCCGCTCGGCGAGTTGATGGACCGCTTCGAGAGCGCCGGCCATTCGCGCCTTGTGGTCTACAACGAGACGCTCGACGATCCCGTCGGCATCGTCCATATCCGCGATCTGCTTGCCTTCATGACCGCGCGTGCGCGCGTGTCGGGGGTCACGAAAACCAAGCGCAAGAAACCGCTGCCGGCCGGGCTCGATCTGCGTACGGTCGATCTCGCGCTGCCGCTCGAGGAAGCGCGCATCATCCGCAAGCTGCTCTACGTGCCGCCGTCGATGCGGGCGATCGACCTGCTCGCGCAGATGCAGGCCACTCGCATCCATCTGGCGCTGGTGGTCGACGAATATGGCGGCAGCGACGGGCTGGTCTCACTCGAGGACATCGTCGAGCAGATCGTCGGCGAGATCGACGACGAGCATGACAGCGACGAGCCGCCCTCGATCGTGCGGCTGCCCGACAACGCCTTCATCGCGGATGCCCGCGCCAGCCTCGACGACGTCCGCACCGTGATCGGCGAAGATTTCGTCACCGGCGAGGCCGGCGAGGAAGTGGAGACGCTGGGCGGCTATCTCGTCAGTTTCGTCGGGCGCCTGCCGGTGCGCGGCGAGGTGATCTCGGGCCCCGGCCATTACGAGATCGAGGTGCTCGATGCCGATCCGCGCCGGGTCAAGCGACTGCGGATCTCGACGCGGAAGGAGCGTCCCGCACCGCGCACCCAGCGCGAGAGCCGGCGCCGCGAGGCCGCGCCGGATGGCAGCCAGCCGGCGGCCAGCGACACCCCCACCCCGCCGCCAAGCGACGGGACCGGTCCGCAGTGAGCCCTTTCCAGCGATTTCGCCAGATCGCGCTTGCCATCATCCTGACCTGGGGATGGAAGCGCGCGCTCGTCGCGATGGCTGCCGGCGCGCTCTCGGTGCTGGCGCTGGCACCGTTCAACGCCTTCCCGGTGCTTTTCATCACCTTTCCGGTGCTGGTCTGGCTGATCGACGGCGCCGGCGCGGGACGATATCGCGGCGTCCCCGCCGCAGCGCTGACCGGCTACTGGTTCGGACTCGGCTATTTCGTGCCCGGCCTCTACTGGATCGGCTACGCCTTCTTCGTCGACGCTGATGTCTTCGCCTGGCTGACGCCGTTCGCCGTGCTGGGCCTGCCGGCCTATCTGTCCATCTTCACAGCAATGGGCTTTGCGCTCGCCCGCCTGCTCTGGACCAAGAACGCGACGCGCGTGCTTGCGCTCGCGGCAAGCCTCACCATCACCGAATGGCTGCGCGGTCATGCGCTGACCGGCTTTCCCTGGAACGCGTTCGGCTATGCGCTGTCCGAGCCGCTGCCGCTGGCACAAACGGCGTCGCTGATCGGCCTGTGGGGCATGACGTTCCTGACGGTTGCGATCTTCGCGAGCCCCGCGGCGCTGATCGACCGCACGCCCGATCGCCGCCTGGCGTGGCGCGCACCGGCCGCGGCCCTGGCGCTCCTGCTTGTCATGGGTATCTTCGGCGCGATCCGCCTGTCGCTGCATCCGACCACGATGGTCGCCGGCACCAAGTTGCGCCTGATGCAGCCGGATCTCCAGCAGGACGCGAAATTCAACTACGCCGCCAAGGCGGAGGTGATGAAGAAATATCTGGCCTTGTCGGACCGCGCCTCCGGACCGCGATCGACCGGCGTGCGTGATGCCACCATCCTGATCTGGCCGGAATCCGCCTTTCCGTTCTTCCTCACTCGCGAAGCCGATGCGATGGCGCAAATCGCGGAGCTTCTGCCCAAGGGCACGGTGCTGATCACGGGCTCGGTCCGCGCGCCCGACCTGCCGCGGGGCACGCCGATCACCCGCGCCTATAATTCGATCTATGTGATCGATCACGACGGCAGCGTGCTCTCTATGTACGACAAGCTGCATTTGGTGCCGTTCGGCGAGTTTCTTCCCTACCAGGGTCTGATGGAGAAGCTCGGTTTCGAGCAACTCACGCGTGTGCGCGGCGGCTTCATTCCCGGCACCGTGCGGCATGCGCTGGCGGTCCCCGGCGCGCCCTCCGCGCTGCCGCTGATCTGCTACGAAGCAATCTTTCCCGGCGAGGTGGCTGGACGCAATGAGCGTCCGGGCTGGATCGTGAACCTCACCAATGACGGCTGGTTCGGAATCTCGACCGGCCCCTACCAACACCTCGAACAGGCGCGGATGCGCGCGATCGAGCTCGGATTGCCGCTGGTTCGCTCCGCCAATACCGGCGTTTCCGCAGTGATCGATCCGGTGGGACGCATCGTCGCCAGCCTCGGTCTCGGGATCGAAGGCGTTCTGGATGCAAATCTGCCCGCCGCGATCCCGCCGACCATCTATGCGCGCGTGGGCGATGTCCCCGCGGCCATGCTCGTCGCGCTCGCCGTGTTTCTGGCGGTCCGCCGACGTGTTGCCAAGCGGCGCCCCTGATCACGCAGCCGCGGCCGATAACTTTTGACAACCGTAGTCCCACGGTTGACAGACTGCACGCGGCCTCCTCATTCTGCACCGGCTGCAAAAGACAGTGGGCATTGCTAAATTTCTCCGCAATGTTTTCCAATAACAGGGTCTGATTTTGACGTTGCTTACACCTGAGGCATTCCTGATTGCGCCGAAGGTGATGTTTGGAGGGCTGAGGAAATGTCGAAAGCGCCCAACCCTGTTGACAAATATGTCGGCAGTCGCGTGCGGATGCGCCGCATCATGTTGGGCATGAGCCAGGAAAAGCTCGGTGAAGCTTTGGGCCTGACTTTCCAACAAGTGCAGAAATACGAGAAGGGCACAAACCGGGTCGGCGCGAGCCGCATCCAGCAAATTGCCGAAATTCTCCAGGTGCCGGTGTCCTTCCTGTTCGAGGGCGGTCCGAGCGGCGTGGCGGGGCCGGACGGCTTCGCGGAAGGCGCATCGCCGTCTTACGTCTCGGATTTCCTCGCAACTTCCGAAGGACTCGCTTTGACCAAAGCGTTCACCCGAATCACGGATTCGAAGATGCGCCGCTCGATCGTCGATCTCGTCGAGCAGATCGCTGCCCGCGAAGGCCCCGACAAGCGCTGACGCGCCCTCTCAATCCGATTTGAGACTGCGTCAAATCTGGCCTATGTCGTCATTTGCGGCCGCGCTTTGATGCGCGTCCTCCTCGATGATGCGATTCAAAGGCACAGATGCGCTCATGGTCAGCTCCAATTGGTTCGATTCCCAAACTATTCTCGATGGCATCCGCCGCTGGGTGGAGGTCGAGACGCCAACGGACGCACCTGAACAGGTCAACAAGCTGGTCTCGATGGTCGCGGAGCAATACCGCGATCTCCCTGTTACGCTCGAGCGCATCGCCGGCGTCGACGGCTGCGGCGATCATCTCGTGGCGCGCTCGACCTGGGGCCAGGACCGGCCCAGCATCCTGGTGCTGAGCCACCTCGATACCGTTCATCCCATGGGATTCATCGAGCGCCTGCCGTTCAAGGTCGAAGGCGACAGCGCGTTCGGTCCCGGCATCTACGACATGAAGGGCGGCGCCTACATCGCCCATCACGCCTTTCGCGCGCTTTGTGCCACGGCCGATCGCCCGCCGCTCGGCATCACCCATCTGTTCACCTCCGACGAGGAGATCGGCAGCCCCACCTCTCGCGCACTCATCGAGACCGAAGGGCGCAAGGCGAAATACGTGCTGGTGACGGAGCCGGCCCGCGACGGTGGCAAGATCGTCACCGGCCGCAAGGGCGTCGGGCGATTCGAAGTGTTCATCAAGGGCGTGCCCGCGCATGCCGGCACGCGGCCCCAGGATGGCCGCAGCGCGATCCGCGAGCTCGCCAATGTCATCCTGGCGCTGGAAGCGATGAACGATCTGGCGCGCGGCGTCACCGTCAATGTCGGGGTGGTGCGCGGCGGCACGCGGCCCAACGTGACGCCGGAAGAAGCCCATGCCGAAATCGATCTGCGCGTGCCGAGCTTCAAGGACGCGGATGAATTCGTCGGCAAGATCCTCGCCCTGACATCGAAGACGGATGGCGTCACCGTCAAGGTCACGGGCGGGCTCAATCGTCCGCCCTACGAGAAGAGCAATGCAGGCGCCTCGCTGTACGAACATGCAAAGACCGTTGCCACGGAGATCGGTTTCGAGCTGCTCGACGTTCACACCGGCGGCGGCTCGGACGGTAATTTCACCGCCGCCCACACCGCGACGCTCGACGGGCTCGGCGTCGACGGCAAGGGCGCGCACACCCATTACGAGCAGCTCTATGTCTCGTCGCTCGAACCGCGCGCGCGGCTGCTCCATCGCCTGTACCAGACGCTACGATGAGTGAGCGCAAATCAGATCCCGATCGCGAGGACAGCGAGCGCGCCTTCTTCGGACGCCGCAAGGGCCACAAGCTCAGGCAGCACCAAGCCGAGCTGATCGATCATCTGCTGCCGCGCCTTGCGCTCGCCATCGACCGCGAAGCACCGGCGGATGCCCGCGAGCTCTTCGGCCCCGCCGTCGACGATTTGCGGCTTGAGATCGGCTTCGGCGGCGGCGAGCATCTTGCGGCAGAAGCGCAAAACTTCGCCACAACCGGCTTCATCGGCTGCGAGCCTTACGTCAACGGCATGGCGAAGATCCTCGCGCAGATCGAGGCCGCCGAGATCGGCAACATCCGCCTGTTCGCAGGCGATGCCGCCGAGCTCCTGGCCTGGCTGCCGAAGGCTTCGCTGTCGCGGATCGACCTGATCCATCCCGATCCCTGGCCGAAACGGCGGCACTGGAAGCGGCGCTTCGTGCAGGACTGGACCATCGCCGCGATGGCGCGCGTGCTGAAAGCCGGCGGCGAATTTCGTTTCGTCTGCGACATCGACGATTATTGCGCCTGGACGCTGTCGCATCTGTCGCGTTCGCAGGACTTTGTCTGGCTCGCGGAGCGCGCCGATGATTTTCGCCTGCCGTGGGACGGATACACGATGACGCGCTACGGCCGAAAGGCCACGCGCGAAGGCCGCAAGGCGGCGTATCTGCGATTCAGGCGGGTCTAGATCGTCTGCCGGTTGCGCCAGAAATTCACGACGCGCTCTGCGGTCGTCGGCATCAGCCGAGTAAAGTTCGCGCGCGCCTGCTCAAGGTCGGCATCGGCTGGCGTGCGATTCGGGCCGTACCACATCAGGATCAGCTCCCGCACCGTCGGCCAGCTGACATTCAGCACACGTGCCAGAACCAGAATTGGATCGTAGCGGTCACCCGTGATCAGGCGGTCGAGGACAGAGAGGCGGACGCCGGACATCGCCGAGAGCGACGCGATCGCCTCCTCGTATTTGTGGGCCTTCGCGAAGCCAAACAGCGCGCTCTCGCCAAGATGGCCCCCGCGATGCAAGGCCAGAATCGTACGTTGCGCTCCCGAGAAATCGCGACGCGGGCCCGGCGGCAGCGTGGCTTCCTCGATGGCCGCCATGGCGCGCTTGATCTCGACCTGGCGCACGGGATTGACCACGCTCGAGAGGCGACGGCGGATGACGTCGAGCGTACCGTCAAGAAGCTGTTTCAGGTTCTCGCCCGAAAGATCGCTACGCTGGCCGATCCTGAGGGTCAGCACGCCATCCTGCGCGGCACGCTTGATCAACTCGGAATAGCTGCCAGGCGAGAACTCCGCGCCGGAATTGCCGGCGGCGCGGCGCACCACGTCGCGATCGCCGCGCTCGACCAGCACGTCGGTGATGACAGCCGACAGCGTGGGGCGCTCGCTCATCGCCAGCAGATGGCCCTGGCCCTTCAGTCGCGCGATCTCGACGAGAGCATCGTCGTCGAGCACGGGGGAATGGCGCAGCACGGGACCCGCCACCGCGATTTCGTTTTCGCGCGCGAGCTGACTCACGAGATGCCGGGGCGCGTTGCTCAGGCGTGAGAAGCGTTCGGCGAGATCGACGCGCGAGGCAAGCTCGGCATGCGGGACGAGATCGATCAGCAGATTGTCGAAGAGATCGATGACATCGGGACGGAGGTTCTCGGCGTCCTGAAAGAACAATTGGGAGATGGCGTGCGCGATCTCGCCGCGACGCCGCGGGTCGCCGCGTTTGACGATATCGTCCAGTCCGGGAATGAGCGACGTGGCAACGGTCATGAAAACGCAAACTCGTACGGGGCACGCCGCGGGTGCGCCCTTGGTCCAAGCCGCCCCACAATCGGGGAATTTAGGCCTCGGAGGTGAAGGAAGCGTTGCGCGGGGCCGCAGGCAGGGCGCAAAAAGCCCAGCCTGCCCTGCATGGGCCTTGTCCGGGAAGACGGAAAGGGCTATATCAGCGCCAATTCATCTTCTCATACGATCCGCGTAGTGAGAGTGGGCCCGAAAGGACCCGCTCTTTTTTATTACCTGAACGCGGCTTGGTGAAAGATGTGCGGCCCGGCGATCTGTCGGGAGAGTTCCGAAGCGAGCTTTGAGATCTTAAACCAAGCCTTAACCATATCGAGCGCCTTGACCTCTGCCATGACCGAACCGAACCCTGGTTCCACGGATGCCGAATTGCTGGCCGAGCCGAGGCTCGTAGTCGAGCCGGGCGTGGCGGCACGGGTGTCCGCGGTCGCCGGACCGGTGCTCGAAGGCATGGGCTACCGCTTGGTGCGGATCCGCATTTCCGGGGAATCCGGCTGCACCGTGCAGGTTATGGCCGAGCGGCCGGACGGCTCCATGCAGATCGAGGATTGCGAGGCGATCTCGCGGGCGCTGTCGCCCGTGCTCGACGTCGCCGATCCCGTCGATCGCGCCTATCGGCTGGAAATCTCCTCACCGGGGATCGACCGCCCGCTGGTGCGCCGCTCCGATTTCGAGCGTTATGTCGGCCATCTGGTGAAGGTCGAGATGGCGGTCGCCCATGAGGGCCGAAAGCGGTTCCGCGGCACGATCGGCCCCGTCGAAGGCGACCGCGTGCATCTGCATCGCGACGACGTCAAGGCGGGCGAGACTGCCGACGTTCTCCTGACGATGGAAGACATCGCCGAGGCCCGGCTGGTGCTGACCGACGAGCTGATTGCGGAATCCATGCGCCGCGGCAAGGCCCAGGCACGCGAGATGCGCCGCAATCTCGGCCTCGAGCCGCCGGCGGCGCCGCACGCCAGCATCAGCGAAAAAACGACCAAGAACACCAAACCGACCAAGAAGCCGGCGCCGGCCGCGACGAAAAAGCCGGCTCCGACCAATACCAAGAAACATCGCCTGGCCGCCGAACGCGCGCGGCGGGGCGAGATCGATCCTGACGAAGGAGACTAGCCATGGCAGTCAGCGCCAATCGACTTGAATTGCTTCAGATCGCCGACGCCGTTGCGCGCGAGAAATCGATCGACCGCGGCATCGTCATCGCGGCGATGGAGGATGCCATCGCCAAGGCGGCGCGGGCCCGTTACGGCAGCGAGACCGACGTTCACGCCGAGATCGACCCGAAGAAGGGCGAGCTCCGGCTGTCGCGCCACATGCTGGTGGTCGAGACGGTCGAAAACCATTCCAACCAAATCTCGCTGGTGGATGCGCAGCGCGCCAATCCCGGTGCCCAGGTCGGCGACACCATCGCCGACACCCTGCCTCCGCTGGAATATGGCCGCATCGCCGCGCAGTCCGCCAAGCAGGTGATCGTGCAAAAGGTGCGCGAAGCCGAGCGCGACCGGCAATATATGGAATTCAAGGACCGCATCGGCGACATCGTCAACGGCGTCGTCAAGCGCGTCGAATACGGCAGCGTCATCGTCGATCTCGGCCGCGGCGAGGCCATCATCCGCCGCGACGAGATGCTGCCGCGCGAAGTGTTCCGCAACGGCGACCGCGTCCGCGCCTACATCTTCGACGTCCGCCGCGAGACCCGCGGGCCGCAGATCTTCCTCTCCCGCACCCATCCGCAGTTCATGGCCAAACTGTTCGCGCAGGAAGTGCCCGAGATCTATGACGGCATCGTCGAGATCAAGGCGGTTGCCCGCGATCCAGGCTCGCGCGCGAAAATCGGCGTGATTTCCCGTGATTCCTCGGTCGATCCGGTCGGCGCCTGCGTCGGTATGCGCGGTTCGCGCGTGCAGGCGGTGGTGAACGAATTGCAGGGCGAGAAGATCGACATCATCCCCTGGTCGCCCGACATCGCGACCTTCGTGGTCAACGCGCTGGCGCCGGCCGAAGTCTCCAAGGTCGTCATCGACGAAGACCGCGAGCGCATCGAGGTCGTCGTGCCCGACACCAACAACCAGCTCTCGCTGGCGATCGGCCGCCGCGGCCAGAATGTGCGTCTGGCCTCGCAGCTCACCGGCTGGGACATCGACATCCTGACCGAGCAGGAGGAATCGGAGCGCCGCCAGGCCGATTTCGAGAACTCCACCCGCGTCTTCATGGAATCTCTCAATGTCGACGAAGTGGTCGGCCAATTGCTGGCGTCGGAAGGCTTCACGTCGGTCGAGGAACTCGCGATGGTGGACGTCAAGGAACTCGCCGGCATCGAAGGTTTCGACGAGGAGACCGCGCAGGAGCTCCAGAACCGCGCCCGTGAATATCTCGAACAGCTGGAAGCCGAGCTCGAGGCCAGGCGCAAGGAGCTCGGGGTCGAGGACGCCGTCAAGGACGTGCCCGGCGTCACCTCGAAGATGCTGGTGAAGTTCGGCGAGAACGACATCAAGACGGTCGACGATCTCGCCGGCTGCGCCACGGACGATCTGGTCGGCTGGACCGAGCGCAAGGAAGGCGGCGAACAGACCAAATATCCGGGCGCGCTCGATGGCCTCGATATCTCGCGTGACGATGCTGAAGCGATGATCATGCAGGCCCGCGTCAAGGCCGGCTGGATCACCGAGGCCGATCTCGCCAAGCCCGCTGAAGAGGCCGAGGCGACCGAAGATCAGCCGGCTTAGGGCGAAGGAGGATGTCACCCGGATGCTCGCCGATACTGACCCCGAACTCGACCATGGACCGCGGACCGAAAGGTCCGCGACCATGCGGATGTGTGCGGTCAGCCGCGAGGTCCGGCCGATCGACGAGCTGATCCGCTTCGTCGTCTCGCCCCAAGGGCACATAGTTCCCGATCTCAAGCGCAAGCTGCCCGGACGCGGCATGTGGGTCACCGCCTCGCGCGAGGTGGTTGCGGAAGCCGTTCGGCGTCACCATTTTACCAAAGCCTTCAAGCGCGAGCTGCGCATCCCTCAGACGCTTCCCGCCGAGATCGAGGCGCTCCTGGTCCGGAGCGTGGTCGAAGCCCTTGGGATTGCGGCCAAAGCGCGCCAGATCGTCGCCGGTTTCGGCAAGGTCGAAAGCGCGCTTCGGGAAGGTACGGTCGAGGTCCTGATCCATGCCAGCGACGGGGCCGCGGACGGAATCCGCAAATTGGACATGCTGGCGCGTCAAAATGAGGGAAATCGCGGCGCCAAGCCGCCGATTCCCGTCGTCACCGCACTAAAATCGACAGAATTGGATTTGGCACTTACCCGGTCAAATGTGATACATGCTGCCCTGCTCGCGGGCCCGGCGAGCAAGTCATTCCTGTCACGTAGCCAGATGCTGGTCCGATACCGGATGGCGGACGCTGACAGGACTGCCGAAAAGCCCGGCCAGGATTTCTGAGAGACAACGACCACCCGATAGCACGGTGCGGCAACGCACAAGACAACAAGATCAGGATTAGGACTGCTTAATGGTTGATACCAAGACCCCTGGCGACAAGAAGCTGAGCGTTCCGAGCAAGACGCTATCGCTCAAGCCGCGCGTCGAAACGGGCACCGTGCGCCAGAGCTTCAGTCATGGCCGTAGCAAGCAGGTCGTGGTCGAGAAGCGTGGCAAGCGCCGTGTCGACGGCAGCCCCGAGCCGCAGGTGGCCGAGGTGGCGAAGCCCGCGCCGGCCGCCGCCGCGCCCAAGCCTGCTCCGGCCCGCCCCGCGCCGCCGCGCAACGCCGGCTCCGGTGTGGTGCTGCGTACGCTGACCGAGGACGAACGTTCCGCCCGCGCCAGCGCGCTGGCCGATGCCAAGGTGCGCGAAGTCGAAGAGCGCCGCCATGCCGAGGAAGAGGCCCAGCGCCGCGCGGTCCGCGAAAGCGCCGAGCGTGCCGATCGCGAGGCTGCCGAGGCCCGTCGCAAGGCCGAGGAGGAGCGTCACCGCCACGAAGAGGAAGCCAAGCGGAAGGCCGAAACCGAGGCCAAGAAGCGTTTTGGCGAAGGCGAGCAACCGCAATCCGCGGGCCGCCCTGCAACGGCGACCTCGGCCGCTCCTGCAGCGCGGCCAGGAGCGCCGATGGCGCGGCCCGGTACAACCACCACGGCACGCCCGGGAACAACGACCGCGCGGCCCGGAACGACCACGCAGCGGCCGGGAGGCCCGGTGGGCCGCGCCCCCGCTGTCGCAGCCGGACCGGACGAGGACGAAGGTCCGCGCCAGATCCGTCGCGGCCCCGGCGGCGCTGCGCGGCCTGTGGTCGCTCCCAAGCCCACCCACAAGCCCGGCCCGCAGAAGGAGCGCGGCCGCCTGACGGTCGTCACCGCCTTCAATGCCGACGACGTCCGCGAGCGCTCGATCGCCTCGTTCCGCCGCCGCACCCAGCGCCTGAAGGGCCATGCCGCGAACGAGCCGAAAGAAAAGCTCATCCGCGAGGTGGTCATTCCGGAAGCGATCACCATCCAGGAGCTCGCCAACCGCATGTCGGAGCGCGCGGTGGAAATCATCCGCATGCTGATGAAGCAGGGCGCGATCCACAAGATCACCGACGTGATCGATGCCGACACTGCGCAACTGATCGCCGAGGAGCTTGGTCACACCGTCAAGCGCGTTGCCGCGTCCGACGTTGAAGAAGGCCTGTTCGACGCCATCGACGATTCCACCGACACCGAGCCGCGCTCGCCGGTGGTGACCGTGATGGGTCACGTCGACCACGGCAAGACCTCGCTGCTCGACGCGCTCCGTCATGCCAATGTCGTCTCCGGCGAAGCCGGCGGCATCACCCAGCATATCGGCGCCTATCAGGTGCTGTCGCCCGAAAGCGGCAAGAAGATCACCTTCATCGACACGCCCGGCCACGCCGCGTTCACCGCGATGCGCGCCCGCGGCGCCAAGGTCACCGACATCGTCGTGCTGGTGGTTGCGGCCGACGACGGCGTGATGCCGCAGACGATCGAAGCCATCAACCACGCCAAGGCGGCGCGGGTGCCGATCATTGTTGCGATCAACAAGATCGACAAGCCCGACGCCAAGCCCGAGCGCGTGCGCACCGAGCTGCTCCAGCACGAGGTGCAGGTGGAATCCTTCGGCGGCGAAGTCGTCGACGTCGAAGTGTCGGCGAAGAACAAGACCAATCTCGACAAGCTGCTCGAGATGATCGCGCTCCAGGCCGACATCCTCGACCTCAAGACCAATTCGGATCGTCCGGCCGAAGGCACCGTGATCGAAGCCAAGCTCGATCGTGGCCGCGGTCCGGTCGCGACCGTTCTGGTCCAGCGCGGCACGCTCCGTGTCGGTGACATCATCGTCGCCGGCGCTGAAATGGGCCGCGTCCGCGCGCTGATCTCGGATCAGGGCGAGACGGTGCAGGAGGCAGGTCCGTCGGTGCCGGTCGAGGTGCTCGGCTTCAACGGTCCGCCGGAAGCCGGCGATCGTCTCGCCGTGGTCGAGAACGAAGCCCGCGCCCGCCAGGTCACCAGCTACCGCGCGCACCAGAAGCGCGAGAACGCGGCTGCCTCGATCTCCGGCATGCGCGGCTCGCTCGAGCAGATGATGTCTCAGCTGAAGACGGCGGGCCGCAAGGAATTCCCGCTGATCATCAAGGCCGACGTGCAGGGCTCGCTGGAAGCGATCCTCGGCTCGCTGGAGAAGCTCGGCACCGACGAAGTCGCCGCGCGTATCCTGCATGCCGGTGTCGGCGGCATCTCGGAATCGGACGTGACGCTCGCGGAAGGCTTCAACGCCGCGATCATCGGCTTCTCGGTTCGTGCGAACAAGGAGGCCGCTGCGGCCGCCAAGCGCAACGGCATCGAGATCCGTTACTACAACATCATCTACGACCTCGTGGACGACGTGAAGAAGGCCATGAGCGGCCTGCTCGCGCCGACCCTGCGGGAAACCATGCTCGGCAATGCCGCGATCCTGGAGATCTTCAACATCTCCAAGGTCGGCAAGGTCGCCGGCTGCCGCGTCACCGATGGCACCGTGGAACGTGGCGCCAACGTGCGTCTGATCCGCGACAACGTCGTCGTGCACGAGGGCAAGCTGTCGACGCTGAAGCGCTTCAAGGACGAAGTGAAGGAAGTCCAGTCCGGTCAGGAATGCGGCATGGCCTTCGAGAACTATCACGATATGCGCGCCGGTGACGTCATCGAGTGTTACCGCGTGGAGACGATCCAGCGCTCCCTGTAAGTCCAAATCTTACCGAAGCGCCTGGATCTTTTTTGAACTGAATTGCGGGAGTGCGATGGCCGGATTTTTTCCGGCCATCCACCCCTCTTCGTTTCAGCAAGACAAATGACAATGCCCGTGTCCCAAAAGCGGGCATGACGAGGTGATTTTCAGACCATGCCCCGCCATCATCAGAAAAAGAGTTCCGCGTCCGGCGGCTCGCAACGTCAGTTGCGGGTCGGCGAGCAGGTTCGCCATGCGATAGCCGAGATTCTGGCGCAAGGCAGCGTGCATGATGCTGACCTCGAAGGCCACATCATCACCGTGCCGGAGGTGCGGATGTCGCCCGACCTGAAGCTCGCGACAGTCTACGTGATGCCGCTCGGTGGCCGCGACACCGAGGTCGTCCTCGCTGCGCTCGAGCGCAACAAGAAATTCCTGCGCGGCGAGGTCGCGCGGCGCGTTAACCTGAAATTTGCACCTGACCTTCGCTTCCGCGTCGACGAACGATTCGACGAAGCGGAACGGATCGAGAAGCTTTTGCGAACACCCGCGGTGCAGAAGGACCTGGAACAGGATCCGGATACGGATCGGGAAGAAGAACGATGACGATGGACCCGGCTCACGGCACGATCGGCGGCGAAGAGGCCGATCAGCTCGACGTGCAGAAAAATAATTTTGCGGATGTGAGCGGCAATTCTCAGCCGCACCAGGAGCCGCGCCGCGTCAACAACGATCCGCGCGCCAACAAGCAGAAGGGCAACCAGCCGCGCCGCGACCGCCGCGACGTCCACGGCTGGGTCGTGCTCGACAAGCCGATCGGCATGACCTCGACGCAGGCCGTTGCTGTGCTCAAGCGCCTGTTCAACGCTAAACGCGCCGGCCATGCCGGCACGCTCGATCCGCTCGCCTCCGGCGGCCTGCCGATCGCGCTCGGCGAGGCCACCAAGACCGTCCCCTTCGTCATGGACGGCCGCAAGCGCTACCGCTTCACGGTATGCTGGGGCGAGGAGCGCGACACCGACGACATCGAGGGCCGGGCGACCGCAACCTCGGACCAGCGCCCGACCCGGGAGGCCATCGAGGCCCTGCTGCCCCGTTTCACCGGGGTGATCCAGCAGATCCCGCCGCGCTATTCCGCGATCAAGGTCCAGGGCGAGCGCGCCTACGACCTCGCCCGCGACGGCGAGATCGTGGAACTGGCCCCCCGCCCCGTCGAGATTCACCGTTTAAGCCTTGTAGATCAACCGGATAGTGACCGGGCCGTGTTCGAGGCCGAGTGCGGCAAGGGCACCTATGTCCGCGCGCTGGCCCGCGATATGGGCCGGATTCTCGGCACTTACGGCCATATCTGCGCGCTGCGGCGGACCCTGGTCGGCCCATTTGGCGAGAACGACATGATTCCGCTGGATCAGTTGGAGGCTTTGTGCGATAGAGCCGCGTCCGGCGAGGGTAGCCTCGCCGACGCGCTTATGCCCGTTGAGACCGCGCTGGACGACATCCCGGCACTGGCCGTCACTCGGGCTGATGCGGCAAGGCTCCATCGGGGCCAAGCCGTTTTGTTGCGCGGACGGGATGCGCCCACTTGTAGCGGCACAGTCTATGTCACGGTGGCAGGCCGGCTTCTCGCGCTTGCCGAAGTCGGCAATGGCGAAATCATCCCCAAGCGTGTGTTCAACCTGACCGGCCTGACTGCCAGCGCCGATCGCAACGAGAGAAATTGACCGATGTCGATTGCCGCAGAACGCAAAGCGGAAGTCATCAAGACGAATGCCAACAAGGCCGGCGATACCGGCTCGCCAGAGGTTCAGGTCGCGATCCTGTCGGAACGCATCGCCAACCTCACCAACCATTTCAAGACCCACGTGAAGGATAACCATTCGCGTCGCGGCCTCTTGAAGCTGGTCTCGACCCGCCGCTCGCTCCTCGACTATGTGAAGAAGAAGGACGAGGCGCGTTACAAGGCGCTGCTCGAGAAGCACAACATTCGTCGTTAAGAGTTCTTGCGCGCGCCAACCGGCGCGCGTTTTCGCGCGTGATTTCGAACGAAAGCGTTTGTTTAAAGGTTTTTCGTCGAGGCTGCGTGCGCGTCGGATGCGAGCCGTTGACGGCGAGCATCCGGGCATGATGGGCGAACACCGCGCTTCGGTGTTCGCGTTCGTGCCGACTGACAGTCCAGCAGCAATCCGGCGGCTGGGCACAACGGGCAAGGCGCCCGTATGACCCGAAGGGATGGACGCCATCCGAAATCCAAAAACCATGGCAGGATCGCAGGACGCTGATCGCCCGCTTCGATCAACGTCCCGCAATCTTGCGCATGGTTTTTGTTTTTCGACCCGTCCTTCTTTCGAGAACCCATGAAAGAAGACCTCTATGTTCAATAAGCATTCAGTCGAGATCGACTGGGGTGGACGCCCTCTCAAGCTCGAAACCGGCAAGATCGCCCGCCAGGCCGACGGCGCCGTCGTCGCGACCTACGGCGAGACCGTGGTGCTCGCCACCGTCGTTGCCGCGAAGTCACCGCGCGAAGGCGTCGACTTCCTGCCGCTGACCGTCGACTACCAGGAGAAGACCTACGCAGCCGGCCGCATTCCCGGCGGCTATTTCAAGCGCGAAGGTCGTCCGACCGAGAAGGAAACGCTGGTCTCCCGCCTGATCGACCGCCCGATCCGTCCGCTGTTCGTCGACGGCTGGCGCAACGAGACCCAGGTGATCGTCACCGTGCTCTCGCACGACATGGAGAACGATCCCGATATCGTCGCGCTGGTGGCCTCGTCGGCTGCGCTGACCCTGTCGGGCGCTCCCTTCAAGGGCCCGATCGGCGCCGCGCGCGTCGGCTTCGCCAATGACGAGTTCATCCTCAACCCGACGCTCGACGAGATGGTCGACACCCAGCTCGACCTCGTCGTCGCCGGCACCGCAGACGCCGTGCTGATGGTCGAATCGGAAGCCAAGGAGCTGAACGAAGAGATCATGCTCGGCGCCGTGATGTTCGGTCACCGCCACTTCCAGCCGGTGATCAACGCGATCATCGAGCTCGCCGAAAAGGCCGCGAAGGAGCCGCGCGAGGTCACCACGATCGACAATTCGGCGCTCGAAAAGGAAATGCTCGGCATGGTCGAGCAGGAACTGCGCGCCGCCTACGCCATTCCGGTCAAGCAGGATCGCTACGCCGCGGTCGGCAAGGTCAAGGAAAAGGTGATCGCGCACTACTTCCCGGAAGGCCAGGAGCCGAAATACGACAAGCTGCGCATCGGCGGCGTGTTCAAGGAGCTCGAAGCCAAGATCGTTCGCTGGAACATCCTCGACACCGGCAAGCGCATCGACGGCCGCGATTCCAAGACCGTGCGCAACATCGTCGCCGAAGTCGGCGTGCTGCCCCGCGCCCACGGCTCGGCCCTGTTCACCCGCGGCGAGACCCAGGCGCTGGTCGTGACCACGCTCGGCACCGGCGAGGACGAGCAGTACATCGACGCGCTGTCGGGAACGTACAAAGAGACGTTCCTGCTGCACTACAACTTCCCTCCCTACTCGGTCGGTGAGACCGGCCGCCTCGGCGGCACCAAGCGCCGCGAGATCGGCCACGGCAAGCTCGCGTGGCGCGCGATCCACCCGGTGCTGCCGCCGCACCACGAATTCCCCTACACCACGCGCGTGGTATCGGAGATCACCGAATCCAACGGCTCCTCGTCGATGGCTTCGGTCTGCGGCGCCTCGCTCGCGCTGATGGACGCCGGCGTGCCGTTGAAGCGGCCGACCGCGGGCATCGCGATGGGGCTGATCCTCGAAGACAAGCGCTTCGCGGTTCTCTCGGACATCCTCGGTGACGAGGACCATCTCGGCGACATGGACTTCAAGGTCGCCGGTACCGAGCAGGGCATCACCTCGCTCCAGATGGACATCAAGATCGAGGGCATCACCGAAGAGATCATGAAGGTCGCGCTCGGCCAGGCCAAGGATGGGCGTATCTACATCCTCGGCGAGATGTCGAAGGCGCTGACCAACGCCCGTGCCGAGCTCGGCGAATACGCGCCGCGCATCGAGACCTTCAAGATCGCCACCGACAAGATCCGCGAAGTGATCGGCACCGGTGGCAAGGTGATCCGCGAGATCGTCGAGAAGACCGGCGCCAAGGTCAACATCGAGGACGACGGCACCGTGAAGGTCGCCTCCAACGACGGCGAGGCCATGAAGGCCGCGATCAAGTGGATCAAGTCGATCGCCTCCGATCCGGAAGTCGGCCAGATCTATGACGGCACCGTCGTCAAGGTGATGGAGTTCGGCGCTTTCGTGAACTTCTTCGGTTCCAAGGACGGTCTCGTCCACATCAGCCAGCTCGCCTCGGCGCGCGTGCAGAAGACCTCCGACGTCGTCAAGGAAGGCGACAAGGTCAAGGTCAAGCTGCTCGGCTTCGACGACCGCGGCAAGACCCGCCTGTCGATGAAGGTGGTCGACCAGGAGACCGGCGAAGACCTCGAGGGCAAGGGCGAGAGCCAGCAGCCCGCGCGCGAAGCGGCCGGCGAGTAAATCTCGCTACCTGCCAGACACACGAAGGGCGGCCTCGCGGCCGCCCTTTTTGTTTGTGTTCGTTTGTGCCTGCTCCGGCCGATCTGCGCTCCCTCTCCCGCTTGCGGGAAAGGGTCCGGGAGAGGGTTGCTTCCGCAGAGAGACTCCCAATGAGGAGAGAGCCCTCACCCGCCGCGCGGGACGATGCTTCGCATCGCCCGGAGCGCGTCGACCTCTCCCGCAAGCGGGAGAGGTCAAACACCTCAAGCCGCGATGTCGTAGCGGTCGAGGTTCATCACCTTGGTCCAAGCCTTGGCGAAGTCCTTGACGAACTGCTCCTTGGAATCCGACGTGGCATAGACCTCGGCGTAGGCGCGAAGCTGCGAGTGTGCGCCGAAGATCAGGTCGATGCGCGTGCCGGTCCACTTGACCGCGTTGGTCTTGCGGTCGCGGGCCTCATAGGTGCCGTCGGTGCCGGCCGGCGTCCACTGCGTGCTCATGTCGAGCAGGTTGACGAAGAAGTCGTTGCTCAGCGTTCCCACCTTCGAGGTGAGGACGCCGTTCTTCGAACCGTTCGCATTGGCACCGAGTACGCGCAGACCGCCGACGAGCACCGTCATCTCCGGACCGGTAAGCCGGAGCAGCTGCGCACGATCGACCAGAGCTTCCTCGGGCATCATGAACTGCTGCCGCTTGCCGATGAAGTTGCGGAAGCCATCGGCCCGCGGCTCCAGCGGAGCAAACGAAGCGGCGTCGGTCTGCTCCTGCGAGGCATCCATGCGGCCCGGCGTGAAGCCGACCTTGACGTCGACGCCGGCATCCTTGGCGGCCTTCTCGACCGCGGCGGTGCCGCCGAGCACGATGAGGTCCGCCAGCGAGACCTTCTTCGCACCGGATGACGCGTTGAAGTCCTTCTGGATCGCTTCGAGCTTGCCCAGGACCTTCGAGAGCTGAGCCGGCTCGTTCACCTCCCAATCCTTCTGCGGGGCGAGGCGGATGCGCGCGCCGTTGGCGCCGCCGCGCTTGTCCGAGCCCCGGAACGTCGAGGCCGACGCCCAGGCGGTCGAGACCAGCTCCGAGACCGACAGACCCGAAGCCAGGATCTTGGTCTTCAGCGAGGCGATATCCTGCTCGCTCGCGAGCTCGTGATTCACGGCCGGGATCGGGTCCTGCCAGATCAGCGTTTCCTTCGGCACCAGCGGGCCGAGATAGCGTTGGATCGGGCCCATGTCGCGATGGGTGAGCTTGAACCAGGCGCGGGCAAAGGCGTCCGCGAACTGATCGGGATTCTCCAGGAAGCGGCGCGAGATCTTCTCATAGGCCGGATCCATACGCAGCGACAGATCGGTCGTCAGCATCGTCGGCCGATGCTTCTTGGACTTGTCGAAGGCGTCGGGAATGATCGCCTCGGCGCCCTTGGCCGTCCACTGCTGCGCACCGCCCGGGCTCTTCGTCAGCTCCCATTCGTACTTGAACAGGTTCTCGAAGAAGTTGTTGCTCCACTTCGTCGGCGTCGTCGTCCAGGTCACCTCGAGGCCGCTGGTGATGGAATCGCCGCCAATGCCCGAAGCGTGCTTGCTCTTCCAGCCGAGGCCCTGATCCTCGAGCGCGCCCGCTTCCGGCTCCGGTCCGACCAGCGACGGATCGCCGGCACCATGGGTCTTGCCGAAGGTGTGGCCGCCGGCGATCAGCGCGACGGTTTCCTCGTCGTTCATCGCCATGCGGGCGAACGTCTCGCGGATGTCCTTTGCCGCGGCGATCGGATCCGGCTTGCCGTTCGGGCCTTCTGGATTGACGTAGATGAGGCCCATCTGCACCGCGCCGAGCGGCTCGGCGAGCTGACGTTCGCCGCTGTAGCGCTCATCGCCCAGCCACGTGCCTTCGGGACCCCAATAGAGCTCTTCCGGCTCCCACACGTCGGCGCGGCCACCGGCGAAGCCGAAGGTCTTGAAGCCCATCGACTCCAGCGCGACGTTGCCGGCCAGCACCATCAAATCGGCCCAGGAAATCTTGCGGCCGTATTTCTGCTTGATCGGCCAGAGCAGACGGCGTGCCTTGTCGAGATTGGCGTTGTCGGGCCAGCTGTTGAGCGGCGCGAAACGCTGCTGTCCGGCGCCGGCGCCACCGCGACCGTCGGTGGTGCGATAGGTGCCCGCGCTGTGCCAGGCCATGCGGATCATGAGGCCGCCGTAGTGACCGAAGTCGGCGGGCCACCATTCCTGCGATTCGGTCATCAGAGCGGTCAGGTCCTTGATGACCGCGTTCAGGTCGAGCGACTTGAATTCCTTGGCGTAGTCGAAGTCCTTGTCCATCGGGTCGGACTTGGCCGAATTCTTGTGCAGCATCTCGATGCTGAGCTGGGTCGGCCACCAATCGCGGTTCGCCGGCACACGTTTTCCACCCGAAAACGGGCACTTTGAAGTGTCGTCCATGAATACCTCCTCTGGTGGCGTCGAACTCGCGCCATTGACCAGGTAGAAGCACTCTAGGCTTCACGTTCGATCAGGGGAAGTTGACTTTAATGATCGCAGCGATAAGATTTTCTGATGCTAAATCTCACGCTGCGCCAGCTCCGGTATTTTGACGCCCTGGCGCGTCACAATCATTTCGGCCGCGCGGCTGAGTCCTGTTCGATCTCGCAGCCGGCCCTGTCAATGCAGATCAAGGAGCTGGAGGAGGCGCTCGGCGGCCTGCTGCTGGAGCGCAGCGCTCGGCAGGTGGCGCTGACCCGATTTGGCGAGGAGCTCGCGCAGCGCGTCCGCGACATTTTGCGCTCGGTCGACGAACTCGGCGATTTCGCCCGCGCCTCGCAGGACCGGTTCTCCGGACGGCTGCGCATCGGCATGATTCCGACGATCGCGCCCTATCTGCTGCCGACGATCACCAAGAATTTGACGCGCATGCATCCGGAGCTCGACATCCGCGTGCGCGAGACGATGACGCCGCGGCTGATCCAGGAACTGGTGGAAGGCCGACTCGATACCGCGATCGTTGCGCTCCCGGTGTCGGAGCCCTCGCTCACCGAGGTCGCCCTGTTCGAGGAAAAATTCCTGCTGGTGCGGCCGAGCGCAGATGAGGGAACGCCGGCACCGTCGCGGGAGATGATGCGCGAGATGCGGCTGCTGCTGCTCGAAGAGGGGCACTGCTTCCGCGATCAGGCGCTGTCATTCTGCAACATGCAATCGGCGCCGCCGCGCGAGATGCTGGATGCCAATTCGCTGTCGACGCTGGTCCAGATGGTCAGCGCCGGCATCGGCGTCACCTTGATCCCAGAGATGGCCGTGTCGGTGGAGACGCGATCGGCCTCGGTCTCGCTCGCGCGCTTCCGCGACCCGCAGCCGTCACGCACCATCGGCATGGTCTGGCGCAAGACCAGCCCGCTGGCGCGGCAACTCCTGCAAATCTCCGAGGTGGTGTGCCTGTCGGCGGGCAAGGTGCGCGCGCGCCCATCCGTGCGCAGCAAGCCGATTTGAGCCCTCGATGTCGCATCCCATCATCCGCCCGGCCCGCGCGGACGAATACGACGAGATCGGCCGCGTCTGGATGGAGAGCTGGGTCTCGACCGGGCTCGGCGAGACGAGTGAATTCCTGCTCGCAAACCTGCGTGCACGCGTCCGGCGCGAGATCGAGGACGGTTGGAGCCTGTTCGTCGCCGACGACGACGGCACGATCGCCGCAATGCTGGCGCTGCATTTGCCAAAACTCTATCTCGACATGCTGTTCGTCGCGCCCGCCTATCAGGGCCAATCGCTCGGCCGCCAATTGCTCGCCTTCACGCGTACGCAAATGCCGGACGAGATGTATCTGCGCTGCGTCCGCGAGAACGAGAAAGCCTGGCGCTGGTACGAGCGCGAGGGCTTTGTGTTCGAGAAGCAAGAGATCGAGCCCTCGAACGGGTTTGTGATGAAGTATTATAGATGGAAGCGGCAGCGGCCCTCCGCATAGACAACGATCTTCTGATGCAGCTTGCGGTTGTCACGATCCCAACTTAGTGTGGCATCTCCGATGTCCTCCTGCCGCTGCTCCCCTGGAATCCATGTTTCGATCTGCTGCCTCATTGCTCGTCCTGCTGTCCTTTCTGGCTCCGGCAGTAGCGCAAACCCCTTCCGCAACCACCGCATCTCCCGCACCGGCAAAACCAGCTGCCAAGAAGGCCGCGCCGAAGGCCAAACCGGTGGCGAAGCAGCCGGTCGCGGTCGAGAGCGGCCCGTGCCGGCTTGGCGTGATCTCGGTGATCGGCGAGCGCTATTCCGTCCAGAAATTCGGGCTGACCATTTTCGAGAGCGAGGAGACCGAGATTCCCATCGACTGGGGTCTCGACGATCTCGTGTTTGCGCGGGTTAAAGCCGCAACGGGTGGCGATCCCGGTGTTCGCAGGATCGCCTACCCCAAGGGGGCCTTCGAACCCTTCTACAATCCGAAATCGCGATTCATTCCCGATCCCAACGAACGCCTGCCAGCGATCGTGCGCGGCATCACTCCGAACGGGAGCTGCGCTCGCTATCTGGTTGCGACCACGTACAAGGGAGAACTGCCGGGCACCCGCCTGATGTTAAACGGCATCGGCACATTCAATCAGGGGCTCGGAAATCTGATCCGGCATTCGCATTTGTTCGCCAACATCTCGATCAACCTGATCGACGGCAGAAGCTATGAGGAAATCAAGCGCCCCTTTGTGAATTTCGGCGCGAACTTCGCCGCAAGTCTGCGGCTGACCGAAGACCCGCTCACCAAGCTCGACAACTCGCTGTTCCCCGAGCCGCCCGCGGCAGCTTCAGCCAACGCGACGCTGCGCGAGAGGACACGAACACTCGTCGCAGATAGGCTCGACCGCGGACTCCCCGGCTATCTCAAGGAAGATTGAGCCGGAGCATTCCATACCTGGCGTAGTGCATTGCGGATTCGCTGCGGACGCGCCATGAAATTGCGCGCTGTTCGGCTGCCACCGATGAAAGGTCCGCTTCCATGATCAAGCTCTATTGGTCGCCCCGTTCGCGCTCATTCACGACGCTCTGGCTGATGGAAGAGAGTGGCCTGCCGTATGAGCGCGTGCTGACGGACATCTCGACCGGCGCACAGAAGGCGCCGGACTACCTGAAGGTCAATCCGATGGGCAAGGTTCCGGCGCTGACCGACGGCGATGCCGCGCTCGGCGAAGCCGCCGCCATCTGCGCCTACATTGCCGATCGCTATCCCGAGACCAGGCTAGCCCCAGCCGTGACGGACCCGCGCCGTGCGCGTTACCTGCAATGGCTGTTCTTCTCGCCGGGCTGCATCGAACCCGCCATCATCCAGATCTTCACGAAGATCGAGATCCCGACATCGACCGCGGCCTGGGGCAGCGCAACGCAGGTCTTCGACGTGCTGGAAGCCGCGCTTGCCAAGGGGCCGTGGGTCCTCGGGGAGGAATTTTCCGCCGCCGACATCACGATCGGCTCGGGCCTGAACTTCGCGGTGCGCCTGTTCAAGATGGTGCCGTCGCGCCCGGCCTTCGAGGCCTATCTCACCCGCTGCATGGCACGGCCGGCGTTCCAGCGCGCGGAGCAGATCGCGGCGGGTTAGTCCTGCGTCTTCATATCATCCGGCCTCGGCATCAGGACGATGTTGTAGCCGCTATCGACATAGTGGATCTCGCCGGTCACGCCGCCGGAGAGATCCGACAACAGATACAGCGCCGAGCCGCCGAGCTCGTCGAGCGTGACGCCGCGGCGGAGCGGGGAATGCTTTTGCATGAAGGCGAACATCGCGCGCGCCTCGCCGATGCCGGAGCCGGCGAGCGTGCGGATCGGGCCGGCGGAGATCGCGTTGACGCGGATGCCGCGCGGTCCGAAGTCGGAGGCGAGATAGCGCACCGAGGCTTCCAGCGCCGCCTTGGCCACGCCCATCACGTTGTAGTTCGGCATCGCGCGTTCCGAAGCGCCGAAGGTCAGCGTGATCATGCTGCCGCCCTCCGTCATCAGCTCGGCGGCGCGTTTTGCCACTTCCGTGAAGGAGAAGCAGGAGATCACCATGGTGCGCGAAAAATTCTCGCGGCTGGTGTCGGCGTAGCGGCCCTTGAGCTCGTTCTTGTCGGCGAAGCCGATCGCGTGGATGACGAAGTCGAGCTTGCCCCATTTTTCGCGGAGCACATCGAAGGTGGCATCGACGCTGGCGATGTCCTCGACGTCGCAGGGCAGCACCATGTCGACGCCAAGCTGCTCCGCCAACGGCTTGACGCGCTTGCCCAAGGCCTCGCCCTGGAAGGTGAAGGCAAGCTCGGCGCCATGGGCATGCAGCGTCTTCGCCATGCCCCAGGCGATCGAATGATCATTGGCGATGCCCATGATCAGACCGCGCTTGCCTTTCATCAAACCTTCCATTTCACGGTCACCTTTCACTTTCCGCTTTCGTCATGCCCGGGCTTGTCCCGGGCATCCACGCCCTTCGAAGCCGGAGGCCAAGACGTGAGCAAAGACGTGGATGGCCGGGACAAGCCCGGCCATGACGAGAAAATTACCAGCGCGTCCGCAAGGACCTCACGCATCAAGCCGGCTGAACACCAGCGTGGCGTTGGTGCCGCCGAAGCCGAAGGAGTTCGACAGCACGGTGCCGATCTTGACGTTGTCGATGCGCTTGCGCACGATCGGCATGTCGGCGAACACGGGGTCGAGCTCCTGGATGTGGGCGCTCTCGCAGATGAAACCATTGTTCATCATCAGCAGCGAATAGATCGCTTCCTGCACGCCGGTTGCGCCCAGGGAGTGGCCCGTCAGCGCCTTGGTCGCCGAGATCGGCGGGCACTTCTCGCCGCTTCCGAACACCCTGCGGAGCGCGTCGATCTCCGGCGGATCGCCGGCCGGCGTCGATGTCGCGTGCGGATTGATGTAGTCGACCTTGGTCTTCACGGTCGACATCGCCATGCGCATGCAGCGCTCGGCACCCTCGCCTGATGGTGCGACCATGTCGTAGCCGTCGGACGTCGCGCCGTAGCCGACGATCTCGCCGTAAATGCGCGCGCCGCGCGCCTTGGCATGCTCGAGCTCTTCCAGCACCAGCACGCCGGCGCCGCCAGCAATCACGAAGCCGTCGCGGTTGACGTCGTAGGGACGCGAGGCCGTGGAGGGCGTGTCGTTGTACTTCGAGGACATCGCGCCCATGGCGTCGAACAGCACCGACAGCGACCAGTCCAGCTCCTCGCAGCCGCCAGCGAAGATGACGTCCTGCTTGCCGATCTGGATCGTCTCATAGGCGTTGCCGACGCAATGGTTCGACGTCGCGCAGGCCGACGAAATCGAATAGTTCACGCCCTTGATCTTGAACCAGGTTGCAAGCGTCGCGGAGGCCGTGGAGGACATCGCCTTCGGCACTGCAAACGGCCCGACGCGCTTCGGTCCCTTGGTGCGGGTGATGTCGGCGGCCTCGACGATGGTGCGCGCGGACGGACCGCCGGATCCCATGATGATGCCGGTGCGAATATTGGAAATTTCGTCAGGCGAAAGACCGGAATCCTGGATCGCCTGTTCCATCGCGACGTGATTCCACGCCGCGCCCTGACCGAGGAAACGCATGGCGCGGCGGTCGACCACCGTCGAGGGATCGAGCGTCGGCGCACCCTGCACCTGCGAACGGAAGCCGAGCTCGGCATATTTCTCAGCCCGCGAAATGCCCGACTTCGCCTCGTGAAGGCTCGCAAGCACTTCCTGGGTGTTGTTTCCGATGGAAGAGACAATGCCCATCCCGGTGACCACAACCCGCCTCATGACAGCCTCGCCTCAATCGTTATCTTCGTGGTGATGCGCTCAGCCCAGGCTCGTGCCCTGCTTGAACAGGCCGACCTTCAAATCCTTCGCGCGATAGATAATCTGGTCATCGACCGAAAGCCATCCGTCGGCGATACCGAGCACCAGCTTTGAACGCATCACGCGCTTGATATCGATGTTGTACACAACCTTGCGGGCCTCCGGCAGCACCTGGCCGCTGAACTTCAGCTCGTTCAGGCCAAGCGCGCGACCGCGACCTTCACCGCCGCTCCAGCCCAGATAAAAGCCGACCATTTGCCACAGCGCATCGAGGCCGAGGCAGCCGGGCATCACCGGATCGTTCTTGAAGTGGCAGCCGAAGAACCAGAGGTCGGGCTTCACGTCGAGTTCGGCACGCACTACCCCCTTGCCGAATTCGCCGCCGGTCTCGCTGATGTCCGAAATGCGGTCGAACATGAGCATCGGCGGCAGCGGCAATTGCGCATTGCCAGGGCCGAACATCTCGCCGCGGGCACATGCCAGCAGATCTTCATATTCGTAACCGTTGCGCCTGTTCAGCATGCGGAAGCCTTTGTGTTCTAACCCCGACTGAGCGGCGTTTCCGGCGAAAATGGGCCCCATCCTGTTCGAAAAGCAACATCTGTTGCCATTCTCAGACGAGAATAACGAAGGACCCCGGATAGATAGCGAACGGCCTTCAATGCCGGGTCGCGCCAAAATCGGTTAAGCGGAACCGCGGGCTCTCTAACACAGGCCATTTCGGGTAGCAAAGCGCTCTCATGAAGGTAAAATGACGGGCCGCCGGCCCGGTTCCCCTGCTAATTAGAACCACTCTAGTTGCGAGAAACTTGCATCTGCATCTATCTCTCCATATATGTTGGAGACCACAGTGTTCACGCGTGCCCGAAGCTGGAAATGAACGAAAATAACGCGCCCCATCGCGACGACGAGGCTCATGCGGCGGCTCTTATGTCGGGCCGCCAGCCGGCTTTGACCGGTTGCCCGTGGCACGACGTCAACGAAATGCTCCAATCCGCCGGGCTTCGCCCGACGCGCCAGCGTATGGCGCTCGGCTGGCTCCTGTTCGGCAAGGGTGCGCGACACCTCACGGCTGAAATGCTTTACGAGGAAGCGACGCTGGCCAAGGTGCCGGTCTCACTTGCCACCGTCTACAACACGCTGAACCAGCTCACCGACGCCGGTCTGCTGCGTCAGGTCAGCGTTGACGGCACCAAGACCTATTTTGATACCAACGTCACGACCCACCATCACTATTATCTCGAGAACAGCCACGAGCTGGTCGACATCGAGGATCCGCATCTGGCGCTGTCCAAGATGCCGGAGGTGCCCGCGGGTTACGAGATCGCCCGCATCGACATGGTCGTACGGCTGCGCAAGAAGCGCTGAGATCGTCTTACATCACTGATTTGATTTTCATGGCCGGGATTTCCCGGCCATATTGTTTTACGCCGTCATTCCGGGGCGGTACGCAGCACCGAGCCCGGAATCTCGAGATCCCGGGTTCGATGCTGTGCATCGCCCCGGGATGACCCGTTGGGTCAGTTCACCTGCTCGTCCGAGTAGACGCCCCAGAGGCGCTCCTGCTGAATCCAGCCGTCAAAGCCGTTGCCGGTGACGTGGCACCAGTTTGTGGTGCACTTTTTCACCTGCGTGACGACGCCGGCCTGGAGCTTTGCGGCCACCGCGCTGTCGGGATCGGCGCGGTCATAGATCGGCGCAAGCTCGTCCTTGTGCTTCATCGTGACGACGGCGGTACGGCGGCCCGACAGCAGCGAGTGATAGACCCAGCCCTCGGCGCCCTCGGAATCGCGGACCCGGCGCCAGTTCTCGAACTCGGCGGTGATTTCGACCGGCAGGCCGGAGCGGGTGTAGACCCAGGCGACGTCATTGTCCTTGGTCGGGCCGGCGCGGACGTTGACGTGATCCGATTTCAGGCTGACGTAGCGCGGCACCGGGAGGCCCGAGGCAGTCTGGGGTGTGCTGTCCTTTGCCGAATGCCCCGGGCTGACCGAAGCGCTCAACCAGGTGCAAACGAGCGCCATCACCGAACAAAAACGCCCCAACGCCATCAACCCGTCTCCTGTCGAAGGTCCGGCCGAGCCGGGCCCTCGCCCCAAAATTCCAAAACCAGGCCGCTGCCGCCCCTGTGACCCGCCTATGCGGGTGTTCCCGAGCCCTTTACCCGTGGTTCTTGTCTTGGCCCGGCCTTCTGCTAGAGAGGACGGGCATCTGAACAACCGGTTTGTCCCGATTTTCCGGCCGGAAATGTCGGGAGAGCTTGAAGGAAACGCCGGGGACGACACGGCAGTTGCAGTGTCGAACAACCGGGTTAATGAGGCCTCAACGGCCGGCCTTTGGCGACAGAGGCGGCTCGCAACGCCTCATGAGGGCAGGACATGTCGGTGAAGAAAAAGCCCCTCGTCGTGGTGACGCGCAAGCTTCCGGACTCGATCGAGACCCGGATGCGCGAGCTATTCGACGCGCGGATCAATCTCGACGACGCGCCGATGTCGCCCGAGCAGATCGCGGAAGCCGCCCGCACGGCCGATGTGCTGGTCCCAACCGTGACCGATCACATCTCCGCCGACATCGTCAACCAGCCCGACTGCAGGCTGAAACTGATCGCGAATTTCGGCAACGGCGTCGACAACATCGATGTCGAGGCCGCGCATGCCCGCGGCATCACCGTCACCAACACACCGAAGGTTCTGACCGAAGACACCGCCGACATGACCATGGCACTGATCCTCGCCGTGCCCAGGCGGATGATCGAAGGCGCCTCGATCCTGACGGAAGGAAAACCCTGGCCGGGCTGGTCGCCGACCTGGATGCTCGGCCATCGCATCGGCGGAAAGCGCCTCGGCATCATCGGCATGGGCCGCATCGGCCAGGCGGTCGCACGCCGCGCCCGCGCCTTCGGCTTGCAGATCCACTATCACAACCGCCGGCCGGTGGCGCCGAAGATCGCCGAAGAGCTGGGCGCGACCTATTGGGAAAGCCTCGACCAGATGCTGGCTCGAATGGACATCATCTCGGTGAACTGTCCGCACACGCCGGCGACCTACCATCTGCTGTCGGCGCGCCGGCTGAAGCTGATCCGCAAGGACGCCTACATCGTCAACACCGCGCGCGGCGGGGTCACTGACGAGGACACGCTGATCAAGCTGATCGAAGGCGGCGAGATCGGCGGCGCCGGCCTCGACGTCTACGAGCACGAGCCCGCGGTGAACCCGAAGCTGGTGCGGCTCGCCAAGGCCGGCAAGGTGACGCTGCTGCCGCATATGGGCTCGGCCACGATCGAGGGCCGCGTCGAGATGGGCGAGAAGGTGATCATCAACATCCGCACCTTCCTCGACGCGCACAAGCCGCCGGATCGCGTGCTGCCGAGCATGCTCTGAGTTCAACTTTCTGCGCGATAAGCTCTCCTGCCTCATCCTGAGGAGACCGCGTAGCGGTCGTCTCGAAGGATTGCCGCAGGCGAGATCCGGGCCTTCATGGTTCGAGACGCGCGTTCCGCGCTCCTCACCATGAGGGTCTGCTATCCTCGGGCGTTTCGCTTGCGCCAGTCGGCGACGAAATCGATGAAGGCCCGCAGCGCCGGCGGCGTCTGGCGCCGGCTTGGATAGTACAGGAACGGTCCGGAAAACGGCTCGCACCAGTCTTCAAGCAGCCTGACCAGCGCGCCCGACTTCAGGGCTTCGCCGACGTAACCATCAAGCGTCGCCCAGATGCCGGCTCCGTCGAGCGCCGCGCGCATGGAGAGGCCCATGTTGGTCGAGATCAGCTTTGCCGGCGGGTCGACTTTCACCAGCTGACCGGCCTTCTCGAACTCCAGATCATGCATGACACCGCTGGAGTAGCGGGCGCGGATGCAATCGTGGTCGAGTAGATCCTTCGGATGCTCAGGCTTGCCGCGGCGTGCGAGGTAATCGGGCGAAGCGACCACGACATAGCTCTGCGGGCCGCTCAGCGGGATCGCCACCATGTCCTGCGCGAGATGCTCGCCATAACGCACGCCGGCATCGAAGCCCGCGCTGACGATATCGACGAACCCGCTCTCGGAGACGATGTCGAGGTCGACCTGCGGATAGGCCTTGAGGAACGGCCCGACCATCGGCGCCAGCACGAGATCGACCGCAGGCGGCGGCGCGTTGATGCGCAGCCGGCCCGAGGCCACCTCGCGCAGGCCCCGGACCTGATCCAGGGCGTCGCCGACATCGCGCAGCGCCGGCGCCACGCGCGACAGCAGCAACTCACCCGCCTCGGTCAGGGCGACGCTACGGGTCGTGCGGTTCATCAGGCGGACGCCGAGGCGCTCCTCCAGGTCCCGCAATCGCTGGCTAAGGCTCGACACCGACACGCGAATATCGATCGCCGCACGCCGGAAATTGCGGGTGCGGGCGACCGCCACGAAGACGTCGAGATCACGCAGGTCGGGCTCGGGCATTGTTCGCCAATGTGAACAAGCCATTCTCGATTGTCCAGCTTATCGGCGTAATCGATCAGGCGCATATCTGGCCTCGTCACGCGGCGCAGTCACCGCCTTTTCGAGGAGAGCCATCATGGAACAGCGCAAACTCGGTTCAACCGGCCCCACCGTCTCAAGCCTCGGCCTCGGCTGCATGGGCATGTCCGAGGTCTACGGCCCCGCCGATCGCGGCGAGAGCATCGCCACGATCCACGCGGCGCTGGATGCCGGCATCACCCTGGTCGACACCGGCGATTTCTACGCCATGGGCCACAATGAAATGCTGGTGCGCGAAGCGCTCAAGGACGTGCCGCGCGACAGGGTGCAGATCAGCGTCAAGTTCGGTGCGCTGCGCGGTCCTGCCGGCGAATTCACCGGCATGGACACGAGGCCGGCCGCAACGAGGAACTTCCTGGCCTATTCACTGCAGCGGCTCGGCACCGACTACATCGACATCTACCGTCCGGCGCGGCTCGATCCCAACATTCCGATCGAGGAAACCATCGGCGGCATCGCCGATCTCGTGAAGGCCGGCTACATCAAACATATCGGCCTGTCCGAGGTCGGCTCCGACACCATCCGCCGCGCGCATGCCGTGCACCCGATCGCCGATCTCCAGATCGAATATTCGCTGATCGAGCGTGGCATCGAACGCGACATCCTGACGACCTGCCGCGAGCTCGGCATCGGCATCACGGCTTACGGCGTGCTGGCGCGCGGCCTCATCAGCGGTCATTGGTCGAAGGACTCCGGCAAGGCAGGCAAGGATTACCGGCTGATGACGCCGCGCTTCCAGGGATCGAATCTCGAGGTCAATCTGGCTCTGGTGGAGCAGCTGCGCACCATCGCCGCCGAGATTGGCGCGACGCCGGCACAGGTCGCGATCGCCTGGGTGGCGGCGCAAGGGAAGGAGATCGTGCCGCTGGTCGGCGCCCGCACCCGTAACCGCCTCAGCGAGGCACTTGGTGCGGCCGAGGTCACGCTGACGCCGGCTCATCTCGCGGTGCTGGCAAAGGCCTTCCCGCCCGATGTCGCCGCCGGTACGCGTTACGCGGCCGAGCAGATGGCGCATCTCGACAGCGAGAAGCCGGCCACGGCGTAGCGGCTGCGATCAGGTGCGATGGGCGCTGAGATCGGTGATCACAGGCCCATCGCCATTGAGCGGATTGGCCGGATCGCGCGCGTAACGCAGCGTCTCGAAGCGCATCGCGCGCGCATCGATCATGAGGAGACGGCCAACCAGGCCGTCGCCAAAGCCGACGATCTCGCGGATCGCCTCCAGCGCCATCATCGAGCCCATCACGCCCGCGAGCGCGCCCATGACGCCGGCTTCGGCGCAGGCCGGCACGGTCCCGGGCGGCGGCGCCTCCGGGAACAGGCAGCGATAGGTCGGATTGAATTCGCCCTGCTCGTTCTTCTCATGCGCACGGATGGTGGTCAGCGAGCCATCGAAGGTGCCGAGCGCCGCCGTGATCAGCGGCCTCTTGGCGAAGAAGCAGGCGTCCGAGGCCAGATAGCGGGTCGAGAAATTGTCGGAGCCGTCAAGCACGAGGTCATAGTCGCCGATCAGCGCCAGCGCATTGTCGGCATTGAGCCAGGTGGCGTGGCCGACGAAGCGGACATGCGGATTGAGCGCCGTGATCCGTTCGGCCGCGCTCTCGACCTTGTGCCGGCCGATATCGGGCGTGGTGTGAATGACCTGGCGCTGGAGGTTCGACAGCGACACCACATCGTCATCGACCACGCCGAGCGTACCGATGCCGGCGGCCGCCAGATACATCAACGCGGGCGCACCGAGCCCGCCGGCGCCGATCACCAGCACGGAGGCCCGCTTCAGCGCAGCCTGGCCGGGACCACCGACATCGCGCAGCACGATATGGCGGGCATAGCGTTCGAGTTCGTCCGGGCTCAGCATCGTCCTACGCCTCTCCTACTACGCTCTCGCTGTCGATCCTCATGGTGAGGAGCGCGGAACGCGCGTCTCGAACCATGCAGGCCCTGCTATCGCCGCGGGCGATCCTTCGAGACGCGGCCTTGAGGCCGCTCCTCAGGATGAGGGCCTGAGTCCACGGCTTCTATCGCCGGCCTGAACCACCGCAACATTGTTCGCGACCAACGAGATGTGCTTCAATGGCATTGCGTTCAATGGGCTGGCTGGATTTGTCATGAGATCGATGCTTGCGGCAACACTGATGTTTGCGGCTGCGACAGGCGCGAACGCCCAGATGACGACACCGCAGATGCCCGGCACCAAGCCGAAGCCGGTCCAGACCGTTCCGATCCGGCCTCCTGCATTGCAGACGCCGGCTGCGACGGCCGATGCCATGGCGCAGGCGGAGCGGCTGTCGCTGCAGTCCGACCTCGCCTGGGTCGGCCAGTACAACGGCGCCATCACCGGTGACGTCAGCGCGCGCCTGGTCGAGGCGATCAAAGAGTATCAGAAGGCCAAGGGCGGCAAGCCGACCGGCGTACTCAATCCGCAGGAACGCGCCGCGCTCGCCGAGACGGCGCGGCGGAAGCAGGACAGCGTCGGCTGGAAGATCGTGACGGAAATGACCAGCGGCGCGCGGCTTGGCATTCCCTCAAAGCTGGTGCCGCAGCAGGCGACCGACGCCAACGGCTCGAAATGGACCTCGCCCAATGGCACGGTGCAGGTGCTGCTCAGCCGCCGCAAGGAGGCGAGCCCGACCACAGCCAAGCTTGCCGAAGCGGAGAAGAAGGAGCCGGGTCGCAAGGTCGACTACACCGTGGTCAAGCCCGACTTCTTCGTGCTGTCGGGTCTGCAGGGCCTGAAGAAATTTTACATGCGCGGCACTTCTCGGGGTGATGAAGTCCGCATCATGACGATCCTCTACGATCAGGCGACCGAGAACACGGTCGAGCCGGTCGTGATCGCGATGTCGAGCGCGTTCAACGCGTTTCCGTCAGGGCCGCAAGCCGGGCCGCCGCCGCGCAAGACCGTCGAGTATGGCACCGGTCTCGTCGTCAGCGACGATGGCGCGATCGTCACCGACCGCCTCGTCACCGATTCCTGTCTCGCGATCACGATCGCCGGCTATGGCAGCGCCGACCGGCTCGCCGAGGACCGGGAACACGACCTCGCGCTGCTGCATATCTACGGTGCCCGCGGCCTGAAGCCCTTCAGCCTCGCCGCCGGCGCGGCAAAGACGAGTATCGATGTCATCGGTATCGCTGATCCGCAGAGCCAGGGCGGAGCCGCCGGTGTGTCAAGCCTCAAGGCCGCGCTGGCATCTGTCGGTGGCGGCGATTCCCCGCTCTCACCGCCGCCGGCCGTCGGCTTCTCCGGCAGCCCCGCCATCGACACCGACGGCAAGTTCGCAGGGATCGCACTGTTGAAGCCGGCGATGGTCGCAGGACCCGCGACAGCGGTGCCGGCATCGCAGGCGGTGATGGTCTCCGCGGAGACGGTGCGTGATTTCCTGAAAGCGAATGGTGTCGCGGCGAACGGCACTTCCACAGATGCGACAGCCGCCGTTGTGCGCGTGATCTGCGTGCGCAAGTAACTCTCGTGTCACGGGCGCGGTGCGGCATGAGATGCCGCTGCGCTGTGTCCGGGGCACGCGATCAACTCGTCAGCGCACACAGCACACGTACGAGTACGGGTCCAGTAATGGTACGGATTCGCTGGCTTTTCCGATTCCGCCATCATCGTGACTGCTGATTCGGACCTCCGCGATCCCCTTTGGATCGGGCCGGCACGTCCTGAGCGAGAAGAGCTCAGCATCGAGATCGATGCACGTTCGCGTGGCGTTTCCCTGACCCGAGCACTCCAAAGGACCTTCAATGCACACGATCGTACTGGCCACCCAAAAGGGCGGCAGCGGCAAGAGCACGCTCGCCATCGGCCTCGCGCTGGCAGCCAAGCAGGCCGGCTTCACCGTTCGCCTCATCGAAACCGACCCGCAGGGCACACTGTCCAACTGGCAGCGCCGCCGCACCACCGACGATCTCGTCGTCGAGCCGATCTATCACGCCGCCGACATCGAGCCGCGCCTGAAGATGCTGGCCGACAGCGGCCTCCAGCTCGCGATCGTCGATACCGCCGCCGGCCTCAGCGCCGCGACCACCGCCGCGATCCGCCATTCTGATCTCTGCCTGATCCCGGCCCGCCCGAGCGTCGCCGACATCGAGGCGACCGTTTCGACGCTGAGCGTCGCGCGTGCCTGGAAGCGGCCTTACAGCTTCGTCCTGAACCAGACTCCGATCCGCGGTCAGCGCATCGACAATGCCGCCAACACCCTCGCCGAGGAAGCAGCGCTCGATCTCGCCGAGGTGCTCGCGCGCCCGCTGATCGGGATGCGCAACGACCACCAGGACTCGCTCGCGAGCGGCCTTGCGGTGAGCGAATTCGCGCCGAACGGCAAGTCGACCGAGGAGATCCGCGGCCTCTGGCATTGGATCGAGACCCGGCTCGAGCTCGCCGCCACCACCAATGTCCTGATCGACCAGGTCATCGCGGCCGCGGACGGAATGTTGCACGTGGCCGCCGAGCTAGCGGCCGACGAGACCACGACACTGGCGTCCTGAGCGGGGCAATCGCTCAGACGCCAGCCGGCCCTTCACCATCCGGAAGGGCCCCAGCGACGGAGCAATCCGGCCACCAGCCCGGCCGGATTGCTTCGCTTCGCGTTTTTGAGAGGACTCCATCCATCGGCATTGCGAGCACGACGAATTCGCTTTCGTAGCCTGGATGGATCGCACCATCGCGCCCCTCTGGCTCAATCCAACCGCACATTGCCCTTATCGCGCAGCCAGGCTTCACGCCGCACGATCCATTTCTCTGCTTTCGACCGTCCGCCGTGATGCGCGAGCTCGACGAAGCCGACGAACTCTGCACCGGTCTTCTGCTTGACCCGGCGTGAGGCCTCGTTGGTGGCCGCGTTGCAGACGTAGAAATGATCGAGGCCCAGTGTAACGAAGGCGAAGTCGTTCACCGCGGCGACCGCTTCCGTCATCAACCCGCGGCGCCAGTAAGGCTCGGCCAGCCAAAAGCCGCGATGGCCTTTCAGGCCTTCGGCACGGGGCCGGAAATGAATGTTTCCAATCGCCTCATCATCGCCGCCCTTCAGCACCAGCACCCAGAGATAAATCTCCTCTCCGGCTGAGACCTTGTCGAACTGCAGCTGGACGAAAGCTTCTGCGCCATCGGCTGGATACGGCCAGGGTACGACGGTGGAGAGATGCCGAATGATATTCCAGTTGTCGAAATGGCGCTGGATCGCCGGCGCGTCGGATAGCGCGAGCGGACGCAGGATCAGCCGTTCGGTTTCAAGTTGCGGCGTCTGCATGAGCAGCTATTTTTGACATTTCGGACACCAGAAGGTCGACCGGCCGTTCTGCGTGAAACGCTTGACGATGCCGCCGCATCGCGGCGTGGTGCATTTCTCGCCCTCGCGGTCATAGACCTTGAACGAGTGCTGGAAATAGCCGAGCTCGCCCGAGGTCTGGCGGTGGTCGCGCAATGACGATCCGCCGGCTTTGATCGCATCGTTCAGCACGGTGTGGATCGCGCCGACCAATCGCTTTGCGTGGTCCGTCGTCTCGCCCTTCTTGGTCGAGAGTGTCGCCGCGATCCGGCGCGGCGACAGATGCGAGCGATGCAGGGCTTCGCAGACATAGATATTACCGAGCCCGGCGACCACGCGCTGATCGAGCAACGCGGCTTTCAGGCTCGTGGTCTTGCCTGCGCAGGATCGCGCCAGCATCGCAGCGTCGAATTCGTTGCCGAGCGGCTCGGGGCCGAGCCCGCGCAGCAGTGGCTCGTCGTCGAGCGCACTGCGCGCGATCACTTTCATGTAACCGAAGCGGCGCGGATCGTTGAAGATGATGTCGGCGCCGGAGGACATCCGAAACAGCACGTGATCGTGCGTGGAGTCCTTGGCTCGCGGATAGTGAAACTCGCCGGGCGCTACCTCGTTGTCCGGCTTGATGACGCGAAACGAGCCCGACATGCCCAGATGCATCAACAGCACGTCGCCGGAGGCGAGATCGGCCATGAGATATTTTGCACGGCGGCCGAGCCCCGTGACGACCTGCCCCTTCAGTCGGGCCACGAAATCCGGCTGGAAGGGAAAGCGCAAATCGGGCCTGCGGGCCTCCGCGACCAGGATTTTTGCGCCCTCCATGACAGGCTGAAGGCCGCGGCGGACGGTCTCGACTTCGGGCAATTCGGGCATGGTCAGGCATTCACCTTATGAGGGCGGTGTGATAGCGCCATTGCGGCGGGCGCGCTATGGTCCGCCTCGTGGAGTAGAGTAATGGATCGGCCGGGCGAAACCACGCATTTTGGCTTCAGGGACGTGCCCCTGGGCGACAAGCAGACGCTGGTGAACGATGTGTTTCACAGCGTGGCGTCGCGCTATGATTTGATGAACGATTTGATGTCCGGCGGCCTGCATCGGGTCTGGAAGGACATCATGATCACCGCGCTCGACCCGCCGCGAGGCGACCGGCCGTTCGCGCTGCTCGACGTCGCCGGCGGCACCGGCGACATCTCCTTCCGCGCCGCCAACGCCGCAGGCCCCGGCTTCCATGCCACCGTCTGCGACATCAATTCCGGGATGCTGGAGGTAGGCCGCGAGCGCGCCGCCAAGCGGCATCTCGAGACCCAGGTCGATTTCGTCGAAGGCAATGCCGAAGCGCTCGCTTTCGCCGACCGCAGCTTCGACGCATATACGATCGCTTTCGGCATTCGCAATGTGCCGCGGATCGATCTCGCGTTGGCCGAAGCCTATCGCGTGCTCAAGCCAGGCAGCCGCTTCCTCTGCCTGGAATTCTCCACCGTCGAGATGCCCGGGCTGGATCGCCTTTATGACCTGTTCTCGTTCAAGGTGATCCCGCCGCTCGGGCGCATGATCACGGGTGACGCCGAGTCCTACCAATATCTGGTCGAGTCGATCCGCAAGTTTCCAAGACCCAACGCCTTCGCCGACATGATCCGTGACGCCGGCTTCGCCCGCGTGAACTGGCAGATATTGTCCGGCGGCATCGTCGCACTGCATTCGGGCTGGCGTTTGTGATCTCTGCCATAACCCATAGTGCGCGCCTGATGCGCGCCGCGTTCGTCTTTGCGCGCGAGGGCGTGTTCGGCGCCGTCGATCCGAGCCTGGTGCCGCCGCCCGGGCAGCTCGCGCTGAAGCTTGCGCGCATCATCGAGCGGCGCGGTCCGAAGCACGGCCCGCGGCTGTCGCGTGCGCTGACCCGGATGGGCCCGGCCTATCTCAAGCTTGGGCAATTTCTGGCGACCCGCCCCGACGTCGTCGGCGTCATCATGGCGCGCGACCTCGAAAGCCTTCAGGACCGCCTGCCGCCGTTCTCGCAAGCCGAAGCGGAAGCTGTGATCGCGACCTCGCTGGAACGGCCGCTGACCGATGTGTTCGCGAGCCTCAGTGCGCCGGTCGCAGCCGCCTCGATCGCACAGGTACATCGCGGCGAAGTCCTGCGCGACGGCATCCGCAAGGCGGTCGCCGTGAAAGTGCTGCGGCCCAACGTGGCCGCACGCTTCCGCCGCGACCTCTCCGACTTCTTCTTCGTCGCATACAAGGCCGAATCCTATTCGTCCGAGGCGCGGCGCCTGCGCCTCATCGAGGTCATCAACACCATGTCGCGTTCGGTCGCGATGGAGATGGACCTGCGCCTCGAGGCCGCGGCGCTGTCGGAAATGGCGGAGAACACGCGCGACGATCCTGATTTCCGCGTACCGACCGTCGATTGGGACCGTACCACGCATAACGTGCTGACGATGGAATGGATCGACGGCATCGCGCTGAACGATCACAAGCGCCTGGCAGAATCGCAGGTCGACCTGCCCGATCTCGGCCGCAAGGTGATTCAGAGCTTCCTGCGCCACGCGCTGCGCGACGGCTTCTTCCATGCCGACATGCACCCGGGCAATCTGTTCCTGGATGACGCGGGTCGCCTCGTCGCGGTTGATTTCGGCATCATGGGCCGGCTCGGCATGAAGGAGCGGCGCTTCCTCGCCGAAATCCTGCTCGGCTTCATCACCCGCGACTATCGTCGCGTCGCGGAAGTGCATTTCGAGGCGGGCTATGTGCCCGCGCATCACTCGGTCGAGAACTTCGCGCAAGCGATCCGCGCCATCGGCGAGCCCATTCACAACCGCACGGCGGAAGAGATCTCGATGGCGCGGCTGCTGACGCTGCTGCTCGAGGTCACCGGCCTGTTCGACATGACCACGCGGCCCGAGCTGATCCTGCTCCAGAAAACCATGGTGGTGGTCGAGGGCGTGGCACGCGGCTTCGATCCCAAGCTCGACATCTGGAAGGTCGCCGACCCCGTGGTGCGGGAATGGATCGAGCGCAATCTCGGCCCGATCGGCCGGGTCCAGGGCGCGATCTCCGGGACCGGCGATCTCGCGCGCATCCTGATGCGTCTGCCTGACATCGCCGAGCGCTCGGTTGCGGTGCTCGAACAGCTGGAGACCATGACCCGGGAGGGCATCCGGCTGTCGCCGGAGAGCATCGCGGCGATGGGCCGCAGCGAGGGCCGCAAGAACCGTTGGCGCACCGTGGCGCTCTGGATCATTGCCGCGACCTTCATCGGCATCCTGATCGCCGTCCGGAATCTTTGATTGCAGTGCAATCACACAAATGATAGCATCGCTATCATTTGTGCTGGAGGGGCGTCATGGCGAGCCTGACCATTCGCAAGCTCGATGAAGGCATCAAAACTTACCTCAGGCTGCGCTCGGCCAAGAACCGCAGGTCGGTCGAGGAAGAGGTCCGGGTCATCCTCGGAGAGCTGATCGAAGGCCGTGAGGAGCCCCTGACGCCGTTCACGGCGCCGCCCGCGGCCTTCACCACCCCGATTCCTCAACGCACCGGCGCCGTTCCAGAAGCCAGCGTCACCCTGATCATCGGAGGCGGGATCGCGGCGTACAAATCGCTCGACCTGATTCGAAGGCTCAAGGAGCGGCGGATCGAGGTCCGCTGCGTGCTGACCAAGGCGGCGCAGCAATTCGTCACCGCGCTGGCCGTGAGCGCGCTCTCGCACGAGCGCGTCTACACCGACCTGTTCGATGCCCAGAGCGAGTTCGACGCCGGTCATATCCGGCTGGCGCGGGAGTGCGACCTGATCGTGGTGGCGCCTGCGACCGCGGATTTGATGGCCAAGATGGCCAACGGCCATGCCGACGATCTCGCCAGCGCCATCCTGCTCGCGACCAACCGCAAGGTCCTGCTCGCGCCGGCCATGAATCCGCTGATGTGGAACAACGCGGCGACGCGGCGCAATGTCGCGCAGCTTCAACGCGACGGCGTGATGTTGATCGGGCCGAATTCCGGCGAGATGGCGGAAGCAGGTGAAGCCGGCATCGGCCGCATGTCCGAAGCGATCGAGATTGCGACCGCCGCCGAGCGGCTGCTGCGGCCGCCGGTGCCGCGCCCACTCGCCGGCAAGCGCGTGCTGATCACCGCAGGCCCGACCCACGAGCCGATCGACCCGGTGCGCTACATCGCCAACCGATCCTCCGGCAAGCAGGGTTTTGCGATCGCCGCCGCCGCACAGGCCGCGGGCGCTGAGGTGATCCTGGTCAGCGGCCCGGTCGATCTCAGCGATCCCCAGGGCGTGACGGTCAAGCATGTGGAATCGGCGCGGCAGATGCTGGAGCAGGTGCAGGCCGCGCTTCCCGCTGACATCGCGATCTTCGCCGCCGCAGTCGCCGACTGGCGGGTCGTCAATGAAGGCGAGCAGAAGCTGAAGAAGACCTCGGCCGGCATGCCGCCGCTCCAGCTGGTCGAGAACCCCGATATCCTCGCGACGATCTCGAAACTGACCGACAAGCGTCCGCCACTGGTGATCGGCTTTGCCGCCGAGACCGAGCACCTCATCGACAACGCGAAGTCGAAGCTTGCCCGCAAGGGCTGCGATTGGATTGTCGCCAACGACGTCTCTCCCGCAACCGGCGTGATGGGCGGGGACCGCAACACCGTGCACCTCATCAGCCGTAACAATGGTGAGAAGAACGATAAGAAGGATGGCGAGATTGCAGTTGATTCCTGGCCGGCGATGACCAAGGAACAGGTCGCCATTGAACTGGTCGCGCATATCGCAAAGAGCGTGACCGGCAAATCCCGGGAGCCCGCATCTTGAGCACCAAAGTCACCGTCGAACTGCAACGCCTGTCCCACGCGGAAGGGCTGCCGCTGCCGGCCTATCAGACCAATGATGCCGCCGGTCTCGATCTGATGGCGGCGGTGGCCGAGAACGAGCCGCTGACGCTTGCGCCCGGCCAATATGCGCTGGTGCCGACGGGCCTCGCGATAGCGTTGCCGCCCGGGTACGAGGCGCAGGTGCGGCCGCGTTCGGGCCTTGCCGCCAAGCACGGCGTCACCGTGCTGAACTCACCGGGCACGATCGACGCGGACTATCGCGGCGAGATCAAGGTGATCCTGATCAATCACGGCCAGACCGCCTTCGTGGTCAAGCGCGGCGAGCGCATCGCACAGATGGTGATCGCGCCAATGGTGCAGGCCGCGCTGGTTCCCGTGGCGACCCTGTCCGCGACCGACCGCGGTGCCGGCGGATTCGGCTCGACCGGCCGCTAAGACGGGGTGAGCGTTGGGTGTGCACCTCTCCCGCTTGCTTGCGGGAGAGGTCGCGCCGAAGGCGCGGGTGAGGGTTCTATCCTCTGGGGGATTGTCCCGTTGCCGAGATACCCTCTCCCCAACCCTCCCCCGCGAGCGGGGGAGGGAACGCACCGGCTTCGCGGTAAGCTCCGCATGACGCGCGATCACACGGCAATTCCACTCGAATCACCCGAGGAACTACGTGAATTGGAACACCGCGCCCCGCATTTTTTTGGGGTCGCCGTTGCGTTCACGGTCTGGACTCTTACCGGTGGAGTCACGGTGAGGGTATTGTCGTTTGATTCGCGCGCGACGGGGGTCGCCGCGCGCAAATTCGTGCGATCTTGGGGCAACTATGTCAGGCGTGATCGTGTCGATGCGTCGGACGCTGCTGTCGTGCACATCGCTCGTGCGCAACGGCTTGTTGGGAAGCGCTCTCGCAGCGCTGCTGCCGGCTGCGCCGGCTGAGGCCGCCGACCTCGTCGACACACTCTCAGCATTGCTGGATTTCAACCGGCAGGAGCTCGCGGTGCTGGCCACCGCGCTGGCCTTGCTCGGCTTCTCGGTGGTCGCCGCGATCCTCCTGATGCGCACGCGCGTGCGCACGGCGAAGAATGAGGCGCGGCTGCGCGCCCGGATCGGGGAACTCCAGCTCCAGGCCGACCGCTTCGGCGCACTGCTGTTCGCCGAGCCGCAGATCCTGATCTCCTGGCCGGCCGGCGACAATCGCGCGCAGATCTCCGGTGACATCTCCATGGTGCTGCCGCGCGACTCCTCTCCACAGCGCGTGCTCGCGTTTGGAACCTGGTTGCCGCCGGAACCGGCGCTCCGGATGGATCACGCCGTCGATGCGCTGCGCGACCGCGGCGACGGGTTCCAGCTGACGCTCACCACCGCGCATGGCCACACGCTGGAGGCTATCGGCCGCGCCATCGGCGGCCAGGCCATCGTCAGGATTCGCGAGCTCTCAGGGCTCCGCCGCGATCTGGCCGAGACCAATCTGCGTTACAAGGCCCTCTCCGACGAGACGGAAATGCTGCGCGGCTTCGCGACCGCCGCACCCTGGCCGATCTGGGCCAAGGGCGAGAACGGCGCGCTGGCTTACGCCAACCCCGCCTATGTCCGTGCGACCGAGGCGGCCAGCATCACCGACGCCCAGGAGCGCAAGCTCGAGCTGCTCGACAGCGCCGACCGCACCGCGATGGAGCGGGGGCTGAAGGAAACGGCCAATTTCACCTCGCGCCTGCCGATCGTGATCGGCGGCGAGCGGCGCATCTACGACGTGCGCGCCGTCAATGTCGGCGGCGGCAATGTCGGCGTTGCCATTGATGCCAGCGAAGCGGATGCCTTGAGCTCGGCGCTGGTGCGGATGGCGGAAGCGCATCGCCGCACGCTCGACCAGCTCTCCTCCGGCGTTGCCGTGTTCGACGGCCAGCGCCGACTGGCCTTCTACAATGATTCCTACCGTCAGCTGTGGGACCTCGACCGCAGCTTTCTCGACGCCAACCCTGACGATTCCAGCGTGCTCGACAAGCTCCGCGCCGCGCGCAAATTGCCGGAGCAGCCGGACTTCCGCGCCTGGAAGGCGAAGCTGCACGAGGCCTATCGGGCGGTCGAGGCTGCCAAGGACACCTGGTACCTGCCCGACGGCCGCGCGCTCTCCGTCGTCACCACGCCGAACCCCGAAGGCGGCGTCACTTATCTGTTCGACGACGTCACCGAGAGCCTCGAGCTCGCCCGCCGCTTCGACGGCATGATCCGGGTCCAGCGCGAGACGCTGGACAGCCTCGCCGAGGGCGTCGCGGTGTTCGGCAGCAACGGCAAGGCGCAGCTGTTCAACCCGGCCTTCGTCCGGATGTGGAAGCTGTCCGCTGACGCCATGCGCGACGAGCCGCACATCCAGACGGTCGAGGGCTGGTGCCATCAGCTGTTCGACGACGCGATCGTCTGGCGCCAGATCCGCGAGGCTGTCACCTCGATCGAGAGCCGCGCCGACGTTCCGCTGAAGCTGGAGCGCAAGGACGGCAGCGTGCTCGACGGCATGATCCGGCCCCTGCACGACGGCGCAACGATGCTGACGTTCCAGGACATCACCGACACCGAGAACGTCGAGCGCGCGCTGCGCGAGCGCAACGAGGCGCTGGAGGCCGCCGACCAGATGAAGGTGGATTTCGTCCACCATGTCTCCTACGAGCTGCGCTCGCCGCTCACCACCATCATCGGCTTCGCGCATTTCCTCAGCGATCCCTCGACCGGGCCGCTGACGCCGAAACAGGCCGAATATCTCGACTACGTCACCAAATCGACCAATGCGCTCCTGGCGCTGACCAACAACATCCTGGATCTCGCCACCATCGACGCCGGTGCCATGAAGCTGGAACTCGGCCCGGTCGACGTCAGCAAGACCATCGAGCTTGCCGCCGAGGGTCTCCAGGACCGGCTCGCCACCGACCGCATCCGCCTCAAGGTCGAGATCGCGCCCGATGTCGGCAGCTTCACCGGCGACGAGAAGCGCGTGGTGCAGGTGCTCTATAACCTCCTTGCCAATGCCGTCGGGTTTTCTCCACCGGATTCCACCGTCGGCATCAGCGCCCGCCGCACCGAACGCAGTGTGGTCTTCACGGTGACAGATTCCGGGCCTGGAATACCTGCCGACATGAAGGACAAGGTGTTCAACTGGTTCGAGAGCCGCTCGCAGGGCTCGCGTCATCGCGGCGCCGGGCTCGGCCTGTCGCTGGTGCGCTCCTTCGTCGAGCTGCATGGCGGCAACATCCGGGTCGATTCGATCGTGGGCAGGGGCACGGTCGTGATCTGTGATTTCCCGACCGACCAGGCGGCGCATCGCGACGCCGCCGAATGACTGCGCCAGCCACATTCTGCGTCGCGCTCCACAACGAGACGGCCACTGCGCAACTGATGGCCGACCTCGCGCTGCTGGTCGGCCCCGGCGACGTCATCACGCTCACCGGCGATCTCGGGGCCGGCAAGACCGCGGCGGCGCGGGCCATGATCCGCTACCTCGCCGGCGACGATGCACTGGAAGTGCCGAGCCCGACCTTCACGCTGGTGCAGGGCTACGAGCTGCCGCCATTCCCGGTGATGCATGCCGACCTCTACCGCGTCGAGGACGAGAGCGAGCTCGAAGAGATCGGGCTGTCGCCGCTGCCGGAAGCAACCCTCGTCCTGATCGAATGGCCGGAGCGCGCGCCCTCGGCGATGCCTCAAGACCGCATCGACATCGCGCTGACGCACCGGCCGGCACTGGGCTCGAACGCACGCGCCGCCGACATCACCGGCCATGGCAAGGCTGCCGCCATCGTCGCGCGGCTAAAGGCGCTGCGAGAATTCCTCGATGCATCCGGCTACATGGAGGCAACGCGCAAGCGGATGGCAGGCGACGCCTCGACGCGCTCCTATGCGCGGCTGCTGCGCGACGACGAGATCGTCATCCTCATGAACTCGCCGCAGCGCCCGGATGGCGCTGCGATGTACAACGGAAAATCCTACAGCGCCGCGGTGCATCTCGCCGAAAACATCAAACCCTTCGTCGCCATCGATGAGGGCCTGCGCGCGCAGGGAATCTCCGCGCCCGCGATCCATCATTCCGACCTCGACCACGGATTCCTGATCAGCGAAGACTTCGGCAGCGAAGGCGTGATTGAGGGCGATCCGCCCCGCCCGATCACCGAACGCTACGAAGCCGCCGTCGATTTGCTAGCCGTGCTGCACGGCAAGACGCTGCCGGAGACGCTGCCGCTCGGGGGGCAGACCTACGCCATTCCCGTCTTCGATACCGAGGCACTGCTGACCGAAATTGGGTTGATGCCGGAATGGTACCTGCCCGATCGCAACGCGCCGCTGGACGACGGGAAGCGCGCCGAATTTTTCGCGATGTGGCGCGAGCTGCTGCAGAAGCCGCAGTCCTCGCCGAAGACGTGGATCATCCGCGACTATCACTCGCCGAACCTGATCTGGCTCGGGAATCGCACCGGCATCGAACGCGTCGGCGTGATCGATTTCCAGGACACCGTGCTGGGGCCGCAATCCTACGACGTGGTGTCGCTGCTCCAGGACGCCCGCATCGATGTGCCCGAGGCGATCGAACTGACGCTGCTGTCGCGCTACATCAAGGCGCGCCGCGCCAGCGCCGCGAGCTTCGACGCGGCCGGCTTCGCGGAGCTCTACGCCATCATGTCGGCGCAGCGGAACACGCGTCTGCTCGGCACCTTCGCCCGCCTCAACCGCCGCGACGGCAAGCCGCATTATCTGCGTCACCAGCCGCGGATCTGGACCTATCTCCAGCGCTCGCTGGCGCATCCCGCGCTCGCCCATCTGCGCGACTGGTATCTCGCCAATGTCCCGCCACCCCAAAGGCCGGCCCAAGGCTGAGGCCCAAGGCTGAAAAGGCTAGCAGGGGCGGAAAAGGCTGATTCGGGGCCCGATTTACCGGCTGTTAGCCAAGACACCGGTAATCTAGCGGCGAGGCAGCCGGATGATTACGGGGCTGGAGCAGGGCAGATGGCGGTGAAGACGGACCAGCGCGGCAACAGCCGGGTTGTTTTCGAACGCGGGATCGCGGCCCAGATGATGGGTATCGACGGCACCTGGCGCCGCGACTGCACCATGGAGGACGTGTCCGACAGCGGCGCCAAGCTGACCATCGACGGCTCGGTCGAAGGCCTGCATCTGAAGGAATTTTTTCTGCTGCTGTCGTCCACCGGACTTGCGTACCGACGCTGCGAGCTCGCCTGGGTCAATGGCGACCAGATCGGCGTCAACTTTCTCAAGCTCGGCGACAAGAAGAAAAAGACGCGTTCCACATCCATCGGGGCGTAACGGCAACACCCGTCGTACAAGCGTCACGGCAGGTGGTTAAGGCGATTAAGACGCGGTGCGGTCAGTCGAACCTCGTGTTAGGATTGCTGCGAACGCGAAATCAGTAGGTCTGAGAAAGCGAAGGATGTCCGTCAAACCGACCAAAGCCATGGTGCTCGCCGCAGGGTTCGGCCTGCGCATGCGTCCGTTGACGGACAAGATGCCGAAACCGATGGTTCCGGTGGCCGGCCAGCCGCTGCTCGACCACGTGCTCGACAAGCTCGCCCACGCCGGAGTGAGCGAGGCGGTGGTCAACGTGCACTATCTGCCGGACCAGATCATCGATCACACCGCATCCCGCCAGCATCCGCGCGTGACCATCTCGGACGAGCGCAACCAGGTGCTCGGCACCGGTGGCGGCGTGGTCAAGGCACTGCCGCTGCTCGGGGACGCACCGTTCTTTCACGTCAATTCCGACACGCTGTGGATCGACGGCGTGCGCTCGAACCTGACGCGGCTCGCCGAAAACTTCGACCCTGAGCGCATGGACATTTTGCTGCTGATGGCGCCGACGGCGACCAGCATCGGCTATAGCGGCCGCGGCGATTACGGCATGCTGGCGGACGGCGCCCTGCGCAAGCGCAAGGAAAAAGAGGTCGTTCCGTTCGTCTATGCCGGCGCGGCGATCCTGTCGCCGTCGATCTTCGCCGATGCCCCCACGGGCGAGTTCTCGCTGACCAAGATGTTCGACCGTGCCAACGAGCAGGAGCGGCTGTTCGGCCTTCGCCTCGACGGCGTCTGGATGCATGTCGGCACGCCTGATGCCGTCCACGCGGCCGAAGAGGCGTTTCTGGAGAGCGTGGCGTAGGGCCGCTCTCGCGCACGGTGCCGTAGGGTGGGCAAAGCGAAGCGTGCCCACCATCTAAGCTGAAATTCGCGGAAACATGGTGGGCACGGCGCGTTGCGCCTTTGCCCACCCTACGGCACCTGTTCTGGTCCGGCGAACAGCGGGGACTATCTCCCTCCACCCATATCCATTTGAGTCCGCCTCCCTATATTGGCGCCTGATTCCCGAATCAGGCAGCTCATGCGCGTTTTCAGCGTTCCCATCTCAGTTCCGTTCCTGCGCACCGTCGTCTCCAGCCTGCTCGACGGCCGGCTGGTCGAGGGCTTTGAGGCGCGCAAGGAACCGGCGCGGCTGGCGGACGCCACGCTGTACCTGCCGACACGGCGCGCCATGCGCGTCGTCCGCGAGATCTTCCTCGACGAGATGAAGGCGGATGCGGTCGTGCTGCCGCGCATCGTCGCGCTCGGCGACATCGACGAGGATGAGCTCGCTTTCGCCGATGAGGGCGAACAGTTTTCCGGCGCAACGCCGCTCGACATTCCGCCGCGGCTCGGCGAGCTCGAACGGCGGCTGACACTGGCGCAGCTCGTCGCGGCCTGGGCCAAGGGCCCGGTGCTGTCTCCGCTGGTCGTCGGGGGCCCCGCCTCGACGCTGGCGCTGGCTTCCGATCTCGCGCGTCTGATCGACGACATGGTCACGCGCGGCGTCGACTGGAGCGCGCTCGATGGCCTCGTACCTGATATGCTCGACCGGTACTGGCAGCACTCGCTTGAATTTTTGCGTATCGCGCGCATCGCTTGGCCGGGTCATCTCGCCGAAATCAAACGCATCGAGCCCGCTGCCCGCCGCGACCTCCTGATCGATGCCGAAGCCAAGCGGCTGATCGCGCATCACCAAGGCCCCGTGATCGCGGCCGGTTCGACCGGCTCGATGCCGGCCACGGCAAGATTTCTCCATGCAGTCGCCTCGCTGCCGCATGGCGCCGTGGTGCTGCCCGGCCTCGACACTGATCTCGACGACGATGCATGGCGCAGCATCGGCGGCGTACGCGATTCGCTCGGCAAGTTCGCTGAGCACCCGGTCTCGAACCATCCGCAATATGCCATGCACGCGCTGCTGGATCGGTTTGGCATCAAGCGCAGCGACGTCGATAGTCTCCAGCCACCGGCGGAAGGCGGTCGCGATCTGCTGGCGTCGGAATCGATGCGGCCCTCGGCCAAGACCGAGATATGGCACGACCGGCTGAAGCAGCCGGATGTGGCCGCGAAGATCACCGGCGGCATGAAGAACCTCGCGGTTGTCGAAGCCCCCAACCCGGAAATGGAAGCGCTCGCCATCGCCATCGCGATGCGCGAGGCGCGGCACCTCGACAAATCCGCGGCGCTGGTCACGCCCGATCGCGCGCTGGCGCGGCGGGTGATGGCTGCGCTGACACGATGGGATCTCGCATTCGATGATTCCGGCGGCGATGTCCTGATGGAAACCGCCGCCGGCGTCTTTGCGCGACTGACAGCGGAGGCTGCGACCAAGGGATTGGAGCCGCCGACGCTGCTGGCGATGCTGAAGCATCCGCTATGCCGGATCGGCCGGGCGTCTGGTGCATGGAAGGCGGCGATCGAAGACCTGGAGCTCGCTTTGTTGCGCGGCACGCGCCCGCCCGCGGGCACCGCCGGCCTGTTGCGCGAATTCAATCGCTTTCGCGAGGAACTGGCAAAGCTGTGGCGCAGCGAGGTCTCCGCGCTGCACAAGGCCGAGCCGCGTGCACGTCTCAAGGCCGAAGACCTCGATCGCATTCAGGTGCTGATCGATGGCTTACGACAAGCCTTGGCGCCGATCGAGAGTCTTGCATCATCAAGACCATATGACTTCGCCGAACTCGCGCATCGGCATCGCGAGATCATGATCGAGCTGTCGCGCGACGAGCAGGGCATCCCGCTGGCGTTCGAGGAGCGCGAAGGCCTCGCGCTCGCGAGCGCCTTCGACGATCTCCTGCGCGGCGGCACGACCAGCGGATTGATGGTCACGCTGCCCGACTACGCAGACGTCTTCCAGACCGCGTTCAGCGATCGCGCGGTGCGGCGGCGGGACAGGCCGGGCGCGCGCTTGCAGATCTACGGCCCGCTGGAATCGCGCCTGATGCAGGCCGACCGCATCATCGTTGGCGGCCTGATCGAGGGGGTCTGGCCACCGGCGCCGCGGATCGATCCGTGGCTGAGCCGACCGATGCGGCACCAGCTCGGCCTCGATCTGCCGGAACGCCGCATCGGCCTCTCCGCCCACGATTTTGCGCAACTGCTCGGTGGCGACGAGGTCATCCTCACCCACTCCGCCAAGGCCGGCGGTGCGCCGGCGGTCGCCTCGCGCTTCCTGCATCGGTTAGAGGCGGTCGCGGGCGATGCGCACTGGAAGGCCGCGATTCGCGCGGGCGAGAAATACGTGCGGTTCGCAGCCGCGCTGGACCAGCCCGACGAGGTGAGACCGATCAAGCAGCCCGAGCCGCGACCGCCCCGCGCGACCCGGCCGCTCAGGATGTCTGTGACCGGGATCGAGGACTGGCTGCGCGATCCCTATACGATCTACGCAAAACACATTTTGCGGCTCGACGCGCTCGATCCCGTCGACATGCCGCTGTCGGCCGCCGACCGCGGCTCGGCAATCCATGATGCGCTCGGCGAGTTCACGGAACGCTACGCCACCGATCTGCCAGATGATCCCTCACGCGTGCTGCGCGCGATCGGCGAAAAATACTTTGCGCCATTGATGGAGCGACCCGAGGCGCGGGCGCTGTGGTGGCCGCGCTTCCAGCGCATCGCGCGCTGGTTCGGCGAATGGGAGACGGCGCGGCGCGGCGCGATCGAGGTGATCACCGCGGAAACCCGCGGCGAAATCTCGATCCCGCTCGACCATGGGCGCAGCTTCCGTCTCTCCGCTCGCGCCGACCGCATCGAACGGCGCCAAGGCGGCGGCTACGCTATCCTCGACTACAAGACCGGCCAGCCACCGACCGGCAAGCAGGTCCGCATGGGCCTGTCGCCGCAGCTCACGCTGGAAGCCGCGATCCTGCGCGAGGGCGGTTTTCCCGACATCGATGCTGGTGCGTCCGTGAGCCAGCTCGTCTATGTTCGCCTGAGCGGCAACAATCCGCCGGGCGAGGAGCGCGTTCTCGAGCTCAAGTATAGGCAAGGCGACGAGCCGCAGCCGCCGGACACCGCGGCTGCTGAGGCCAGGGCCAAGCTCGAGGCGCTGATTCGCGCCTTCGACGACGAGAACCAGCCCTATACCTCCTTGAACCTGCCGATGTGGACCAACCGCTACGGCGCCTATGACGATCTCGCCCGGATCAAGGAATGGTCCGCGGCCGGTGGATTGGGGATCGAGGAATGGTGAAGGCACCGCGCCCCATCCCGGATGAGTTGCGCGCGCGACAGGCGCGCGCATCGGATCCGACCGCGTCGGCCTTCGTGTCGGCCAATGCCGGCTCGGGCAAAACGCATGTGCTGGTGCAGCGCGTGATCCGCCTGCTGCTCTCGGGCGTGCCGCCGGAAAAGATCCTCTGCATCACCTTCACCAAGGCGGCTGCCGCCAACATGGCCGAGCGCGTGTTCACCACGCTCGGGCATTGGGTGACGCTCGACGACACCGCGCTCGATGCGGCGATCCGTGACGTCGGCATTCCCCATCCGGACCGAAAACTGCGGCGCGAAGCGCGCAAGCTGTTCGCCTGCGCGCTGGAGACGCCGGGCGGGTTGAAGGTGCAGACCATCCACGCGCTGTGCACGCGCCTGCTCCAGCAGTTTCCGTTCGAGGCCAATGTCCCCGCGCGCTTTGCCGTGATCGACGAGCGCGACCAGACCGACATGATGGAGCGCGCCAATCTGAAGGTGCTGCTGGAGGCCGCGCGCGACCCTGAAAGCATCACCGGCCGCGCGCTGCAGACCGCGATGGCGAGCGCCGCCGACGTCACCTTCAAGGAGGTCGTGCGCGAGGCATGTCTCAGCCGCGACCACTTCATGGCCTGGACCGATGAGGCCGGCAACGCCGAGGCCGCTGCTGCGCAGATGGCGGCCGTGCTGGGCGTGGACGCAAACGACCGCATCGAGGATGTCGAGACGGAGATTCTCGACGGCCCGTATCTGCCGCGATCGCGCTGGGACGACATCGCCTTCGCGCTGGAAGACGGCAGCAAGTCCGACAACGACCAGGCCAGCCGGCTCCGCGAAGCAAAGGCGTTTTCCGGTGCCGCGCAGGTCGATGCCTATCTCTGCGTCTTCCTGACCGACGAAAAGCTGCCGCGCAAGGCGGTGCTGACCAAGAAGTTCGGCGAGCAGAAACCATCCGTCGCCCGCCTGTTCGAGAACGAGGCGCAACGCCTGGCAGGATTGATCGAGAAGCGCCGCGCGGTGACCATGCGCGACCGCAGCGCGGCCCTGCTGCATATCGCAACCGCCGCCGCCGCAAACTACCGTCGCGAGAAGCAGGAGCGCGGCCTGCTCGACTATGACGATTTGATCGACAAGACGCTGGCGATGCTCGACCGCGTTTCCTCGGGCTGGGTGCATTACAAGCTCGACCGCGGCGTCGATCACGTGCTGATCGACGAAGCCCAGGACACCAGCCCGCGGCAATGGGACATCGTCGCGCACATCATCTCGGAATTCACCGCCGGCGAAGGTGCGCGCGAAGGCCTGAATCGCACCGTCTTCGCTGTCGGCGACGAGAAGCAGTCGATTTTCTCCTTTCAGGGTGCTCAGCCCCGGGAGTTCGACGCACGCCGACGCGAGCTGCACCGCAAGTTCACGGCGGCCGGACTGAAATTCGATCCGGTCGCCTTCACCTATTCGTTCCGCTCCGGCGCCGCGATCCTGCATTCGGTGGACCACGTCTTCCGCGAGCCCGCGATCTACAAGAGCATCCATTCGCTCGAGACCGGTCATCCCCTGCACAACGCTCTCGGCGATGCAGGTCCCAGCGTGATCGAGCTCTGGGACCTTGCGGAAGCCGACGACAGGCAGGAGATCGAGGGCTGGCGCGCGCCGTTCGACGGCGTCGCCGCCACCAGCCCAGAGGTGAAGCTCGCGCGCCGGATCCAGACCGAGATCAAGCGGCTGGTCGAGAGCGGCACGCTGACGGGCCACGAGGGCGAGCGGCGTCCCCTGCGTTATGGCGACATGCTGATCCTGGTGCGCCGCCGCGGCAACGCGTTCGATGCAGTGATCCAGGCGCTGAAGCACGCCAACGTTCCGGTCGCCGGCGCCGATCGGCTCAAGCTCACTGAGCACATCGGAATCATCGACCTAATGAATCTTGCGGACGCGCTGCTGCTGCCGCAGGACGATCTCGCGCTCGCGGTGGCGCTGAAGAGCCCGCTGTTCGGGCTCGATGACGACGATCTGTTCCAGCTGGCCCATGACCGCAAGGGATCGCTGCGCCGCGCGCTCGGCGAACATGCCCCGACAAGCGAGACATTCACTGCGGCGTTGCGACGCCTCGAAGCCTGCGAAACCCGAGCCCGCGAGGAGACGCCGTTCGCCTTTTACGCCTGGTTGCTCGGGGGCGACGGCGGACGCGCGCGCATGCTGCGCCGGCTCGGCCATGAGGCCAATGACGCGCTCGATGAGTTCCTGGAGCTGGCGCTGAATTACGAGCGCAAGGCGCCGGCCTCGCTGCAGGGTTTCATGGCCTGGCTGCGCTCGGCCGATACTGAGGTGAAGCGCGACATGGAGATCTCGCGCGACGAGGTGCGGGTGATGACCGTGCACGGCGCCAAGGGCCTGGAGGCCTCGGTCGTGTTCATGGTCGACACCACATCGTCGCCCGCGGATTCGCAGCGGCTCCGGCTGATCCAGGTCCCGCGCGGCAATGGCGGCGAGGTGGTGGTCTGGGCCGGACGCAAGGCGGACGATCCCAAGCCCGTCGCCGACGCCCGCAAGGCGATGCTCGAGGAGACCGAGGACGAATACCGCCGCCTGCTCTACGTCGCGATGACGCGCGCCGCCGACCGGCTCATCGTCGGCGGCTGCATGCCCGGCAACATGAAGACGGTCCGCAAGCTGAGCTGGTACGATCTGGTCGACACCGGGCTCGCCGGCTCGGGCCTGGCGAAAGAGACGATCGAGACGCCGCTGGGAAAGGTAACGCGCTTCTCCCGACCGGAGGATGTCGTGGCGCTGGGCACGCCCGCGATCTCGTTGGACCAGACGACCGCGCTCCCGGTCTGGCTGCGGACGCCGGTACCGCCCGAGACCATCGAAGACGATCCGGTGCGCCCCTCCGGCCAGCCGTCCGGGGAAGGCCGCACCGTGCTGTCGGGCGAATCAGTGCAGTCCCGCGCGCTCGCGCTGCAACGCGGCACGCTGGTGCACCGGCTGCTGCAATCGCTCCCCGACATCCCCACCGAGCGTCGGCGCGAGGCCGCGCTCGGCTTCATGGCGCGCAATGCCGCGGACTGGGCGGAGGCCGACCGGGCCGCGCTGGCCGACAAGGTGCTCGCCTTGATCGCCGAACCACGGTTTGCCCCCGTGTTTGCCGCCGGCAGCCGGGCGGAGGTCGCGATTGTCGGCAGGCTGGAACGGCCGGGCCACGCTCCCGCGCTGGTGTCCGGCCAGATCGACCGGCTGGTCGTTCGGCCGGATGAGGTCTTGATCGTCGATTTCAAGACCAATCAGGCGGCTTCCAAGAGCGCCCATGCGGCGCCCGCCGCCTATGTCCGGCAGCTGGCGCTGTACCGGGCGGTGCTATCGAGGCTTTATCCCCAAAAGCCGATCCGCGCCGTCCTGCTCTGGACCGAGGCCCTTGAATATATGGAGATTTCGGCTCCCGCGCTGGACGCGGCGCTGGCATCTCTTCATCTCGGTGTGAGCGTCCTTGACCCGGCAAGGAGCCATTCATAGGTTGACGCCATGATCTCGGGCGCGATTCCCGTCGCGCCCTTCTCTCAGGTACGAGGTACTCCCATGGCCGTTGGTAAGGTTTCTGACACCGATTTCGAAGCCGAAGTGCTCAAGGCAAACGGCCCCGTGGTCGTCGATTTCTGGGCCGAATGGTGCGGCCCCTGCCGCATGATCGCACCCGCGCTCGACGAGATCGCCGGCGCGATGGGCGACAAAGTCAAGATCGTGAAGCTCAACGTCGACGAGAGCCCGAAGACCGCGTCGAAATATGGCGTGATGTCGATCCCGACCCTGATGATCTTCAAGGGCGGCGAGATGGCCTCCCGCCAGGTCGGCGCGGCGCCGAAGGCGAAGCTGCAGCAGTGGATCACTTCCGCGGTCTGATCCGGCTCGCACAAGAATATTTTTGGAAACGGCCGGCGAAAGCCGGCCGTTTTGCGTTGATGGGACATGTCCAGCGTATGATGAGTCCCGCCTGTTGCCTCCTCCTCCCGCAAAGTGCGCGCGAAAATCGACGTCCCTCGTGGCGATGGAGGCGCGCTCGGTCGACGAGATCCCGCGCGGCAAGGAGTGGCAATACGAGCCGAAATGGGATGGCTTCCGCTGCCTGCTGTCGCGCAACGGCGGCAGCATTGATCTGCGCTCGAAATCCGGTGAAGACCTCGCGCGCTATTTCCCTGAGATCGTCGCCGCGGCGCTGAAGCTGAAGGCGGATCGCTTCACGCTCGACGGCGAGATCGTCGTGCCGCACGGCAAGGGATTTTCCTTCGACGCGCTCCTGCAACGCATTCACCCTGCGGCGAGCCGCGTGAAGAAGCTCACGGAGGAGACGCCGGCGCTCTATCTCGCTTTCGATCTGCTTGCGACGGCCCGGGAGAAACAACTTGCCGAGCAGCCGCTGAGCGAACGACGGCCGGCGCTGGAAGCGTTTGCCAAGGCCCATCTGAAAGGCAGCATCTTCCGCCTCTCACCGGCGACCACGAGCTACGCCATTGCGAGGAAATGGCTGGCGCAATCCGGCGGCGGCTCGGACGGCGTCATCGCCAAGCGCATCGACCTGCCCTACCAGGCGGGAAATCGCGACGGCATGCAGAAGATCAAGAAATTCCGCAGCGCCGATTGCGTGGTCGGCGGCTTCCGCTATGCCACCAACAAGATCGCCGGCCGGAAGGTGGTGGGATCGCTGCTACTCGGACTCTATGACGACGAAGGTCTCCTGCATCATGTCGGCTTCACCTCGGCGATCAAGGCGACGGACAAGCCCGGTCTGACCGATCGGCTGGAGGCGCTGATCGGCGAGCCGGGCTTCACCGGCAACGCGCCGGGCGGGCCGAGCCGCTGGTCCACCGAGCGCTCGGCCAAGTGGTGTCCGCTCAAGCCGAAGTTGGTGATCGAGGTTTGCTACGACCATTTCAGCGGCGAGCGCTTTCGCCACGGCACCTCGATTCTGCGCTGGCGTCCCGACAAGGCCCCGCGGCAATGCAGCTTCGAGCAGCTGAAGCAGAAGGTGGCCGATCCGATGAAGCTGTTGAAACAGCCGTAACCGGTAGCCCGGATGGAGCGCAGCGTAATCCGGGGCCGTCGTCATTTGTGGCACGATTCCTGGATTGCGCTTCGCTCCATCCAGGCTACGAGGCGACGGCGCTAGGCAATCCATCCCGTCGCCAGCGCGTTCGCCAGCTCCGGCTGGCCGTTGCGGCGAGCAAGCGCGGCCATCGCCTCATGATCGTAGACGACATGGTGGAACGTGACCTGCCAGGCACCATCGGCCAGCTCGAGGATCGCGTAACGCGCGTGCGGCGTACCGGCCTCCACGACATGCGGGAACGGATGCTTGTCGCGATAGCCGGGGCTGCCGACGCTGCCGGGATTGACGATCAGCCTTCCATCTCGAAGTCGCACGGCACGGGCGAGATGGGTGTGGGCGCACAGGATCAGCGATTGCGTGATGCCTTGCGCAAATTGCTCGATGCGATCGAGCGGCGACAGCGCCACCGCGCCGTCGGGATGCACGGTATCGAGCCAATAGACTTCGTCACTGTCGGGCGTCGCGTGGCAGAGGAACACCTGCTCGCGAAAGACGCGCGTCATCGGCTGGGCACGCAGCCAGTCGAGTTGCGCGGCGTCGAGCGCTGCATGGGCCGGACGATCCCACGAACCCATCTTCTCCGGAGGACGGTCGAGCAGATAGCGGTCGTGATTGCCGAGCACGTGCACGGCATCGAGCTGCATCAGGATTTCGATGGTCCGGCCGGCATCGAGCGGACCGCTCAGCATGTCGCCGAGATTGACGATGTCGGAGACGCCTTGCGCGCGGATGTCGGCGAGCACAGCTTCCAGCGCGAGGTAATTTCCGTGGACGTCGGCAATCGCTGCAAAACGCATGGGTCTTCCTGTAGCCCGGATGGAGTGAAGCGTAATCCGGGGCCTTTGTCGCTTTTGGTACAATCCCGGATTGCGCTTCGCTCCATCCGGGCTACCCAACCTCTATGCAGGAGGCGTGCCGTTGATGGCGAGCACGTGGCCGGCGAGATAGAGCGAGCCGGTGATCAGGATGCGCGGCGGCACTTCGTAGGCGAGCTTCGCCAAGGCGCGCAGTGCGGCCTCGACGCCGGGCGCGGGCTCGACGCGCATGCCGAGGCTGCGGGCGGCATCCGTGAGGCGGTCGACCGGCATCGCGTTGTCGGTGTCGGGAATCGGCACCGCGATGATGTGACGGGTCAAACCGGCGAAATTGGCGAGAAAAGCCTGCGCGTCCTTGTTGGCCATCATGCCGGCGATCACGACCAGCGGCCGCGACACCCGCTCTTCGAGATCGCCGAGCGCGGCCGCCGCAACGCGGCCGCCTTCCGCATTGTGGCCGCCGTCGAGCCAGATCTCCGAGCCCTGCGGGCCGAGAGCGAGCAACTCGCCCGAAGCGATGCGCTGCATCCGTGCCGGCCATTCCGCACCGACGATCCCGGCCTCGAACGCCGCTTGGTTGATCTTGAAGGCGTTGGTGGCCCGCAGCGTTGCGATGGCGAGACCGGCATTGTCGAACTGGTGGCGACCGAACAGGCGCGGCGCTGTGAGATCCATCAAGCCGCGCTCGTCGGAATAAACCAGGCGCCCGTGCTCGACGTTGACATGCCAGCTCTCGCCCGCGGCAAACAACGGCGCCCGCATGCGCTTGGCCTGCGCCTCGATCACGGCCATCGCCTCACCCGGCTGCTCGGCGCACACCACGGGCACGCCCTGCTTGATGATTGCAGCCTTTTCGCCGGCGATCGACGTCAAAGTATCGCCGAGGAAATCCATGTGGTCCATGCTGATAGGCGTGATCACGCAGGCCGCCGGCGCGTCAACCACATTGGTTGAATCAAGCCGGCCCCCAAGGCCGACCTCCAGCAGAACCACATCGGCCGGGTTCTGCGCGAACAGGTGAAATGCAGCCGCCGTCTTGAGCTCGAACAGGGTGGCCGGCTCACCGGCATTGACACGCTCGACCTCTTCCAGTGCCGCGCGCAACTCGTCGTCATCGACCAGCACGCCGCCGCCGACGCGGCCGAGCCGGAAACATTCGTTGATGCGAACGAGATAGGGCGATGTGTAGGCGTGGACGCGCAGGCCTGCGGCTTCCAGCGTCGCGCGCAGATAAGCCAGCGTCGAGCCCTTGCCGTTGGTACCGGCGATGTGGATCACCGGCGGCAGCTTGCGCTCGGGGTGACCGAGCCGCTCGAGCAGGCGGTGCATCCGATCCAGCCCGAGATCGATGCGTTTCTGATGCAGGGCCGACAGCCGCCCGATCAATTCGCCGAGCGGCGGCTTTGCGCTGTCAGAGGAAGCGTTCACGCGTGCGGCGCGGCCGGCGCCGTTTCGGGAGCCGATACGATCTGCGCCGGGCTCACGACCGGCTGCACCGGTTTGGATCCACTCTCCAGCGCCGGCGCCCTGGTCAACAGACGGCAGAGCCGCGCCAGGGTCGGGCGCAATTCGTGGCGATGCACGACCATGTCGACCATGCCGTGCTCCTTGAGATATTCGGCGCGCTGAAAACCCTCGGGAAGTTTTTCGCGAATGGTCTGCTCGATCACGCGCGCGCCGGCAAAACCGATCAGCGCACCGGGCTCGGCGATCTGCACGTCGCCGAGCATCGCGTAAGACGCGGTGACGCCGCCGGTGGTCGGGTTGGTCAGCACGACGATGTAGGGCTGTTTCGCTTCACGCAGCATCTGCACCGCGACCGTGGTGCGCGGCATCTGCATCAGTGACAGGATGCCTTCCTGCATGCGCGCGCCACCACTGGCGGCGAACACGATGAAGGGTGATTTCTTCTCGACCGCAAGCTCGAGCCCGCGCACGATGGCTTCGCCCGCGGCCATGCCGAGCGAGCCGCCCATGAAGTCGAAATCCTGCACGGCGACGACGACGGCGGCACCTTCGAGTTTGCCGTAGCCGACCTTGATCGCGTCGTTGAGGTTGGTTCGCGCGCGCGCATCCTTGATGCGATCCACGTACTTCTTCTCGTCACGGAACTTGAGCGGATCGGGCGTGACGTCAGGCAGCGCGACGTCGTACCAGGTCTCGTTGTCGAAAATCGACTTCAGACGCGCCACCGCGTTCATGCGCATATGATAGTTCGAGCCGGGGATGACGAACTGGTTGGCCTCGACGTCCTTGTAGAACACGAGCTGTCCGGAATCCGGGCACTTGATCCACAGATTCTCCGGCGTCTCCCGCCGCAGCATGTTGCGGATCTTCGGCCGGACCACATTGGTAAGCCAGTTCATGGTTTGCTCCGATGTGCGATCCCGCCTGGGGACCGCCTGAAGAGATATATGGCGGCCGGGACCCGGCCCGGCAAGCCGCCATATCGTCGGCCTTGCTCGTCGGACTTGCTCGCCGGACTTGGCAGCGAAATTGTGGCCTATTCCGCCGCCTGTTGCGCGCCTTTGACGCCCTGCGCGAGTGCCGCCGTCAGCTCAGCGACGGCGTTGACGGTTTTGCCGGTGGCGTGCCCGTCCGCATCGAGGCTGTTCTTGAGGGCATCGACCAGCGCGGTGCCGACCACGGCGCCATTGGCATGCGAGGCAATCGCGCGGGCATTCTCCGGCGTGCGGATGCCGAAGCCGACGCAGACCGGCAGCTCGGTGTGCCGCTTGATGCGGATAACGGCCTCGCCGACGGCGGAGGCGTCCGCAGCCGCCGCACCGGTGATGCCGGTAATCGCGACGTAGTAGACAAAGCCCGAGGTGTTGGCGAGCACGGCCGGCAGGCGCTTGTCGTCGGTGGTCGGCGTCGCCAGGCGGATGAAATTAAGGCCGGCCTTCATCGCGGGCAGGCAGAGCTCGTCGTCCTCTTCCGGCGGCAAATCGACGATGATGAGGCCGTCGATGCCGGCGGCTTTCGCATCGACCAGGAATTTGTCGACGCCGTAGATGTAGATCGGGTTGTAGTAGCCCATCAGCACGATCGGCGTCGTGTTGTCGTCCTTGCGGAAGCCGCGCACGAGATCGAGCGTCTTCTTCAGCGTCATGCCGGCCTTGAGCGCGCGCAGACCTGCCGCCTGGATCGAGGGACCGTCGGCCATCGGATCGGTGAAGGGCATGCCGAGTTCGATCACGTCGGCGCCCGCTTTCGGCAGCGCCTTGATGATCTCGAGCGAGGTCGCCGGATCGGGATCGCCGGCCATCACGAAGGTGACGAAGGCCGAGCGGCCGGCTTTCTTCAGCTCTGCGAAACGGGTGTCGATACGCGTGGTCACTTGCTCTTGCCCCTCAGGATGTCGCCGACCTGCGGGACGTCCTTGTCGCCGCGGCCGGAGAGGTTGACGACCATCAGGTGATCTTTTGTCCGCTTCGGCGCGAGCTCCATCACCTTGGCGATGGCATGTGCCGGTTCGAGCGCGGGGATGATGCCTTCCAGCTTTGACAGCAGCTGGAACGCTGCGAGCGCCTCGTCGTCGGTCGCGGAGAGATAGTTCACGCGGCCGATCTCGTGCAGCCAGGAGTGCTCGGGGCCGATGCCGGGATAGTCGAGGCCGGCGGAGATCGAATGCGCGTCCTGGATCTGGCCGTCCGCGTCCATCAGGAGATAGGTGCGGTTGCCGTGCAGCACGCCGGGACGGCCGCCCGCGATCGATGCCGCATGCAGTTGCGTCAGCCCGTGGCCCGCAGCTTCGACGCCGAAGATCTCGACCGAGGAATCGTCAAGGAACGGATGAAACAGGCCCATCGCGTTGGAGCCGCCGCCGATGCAGGCGACCAGCGAATCCGGCAGGCGGCCTTCGATCTCCTGCATCTGCGCCTTGGTCTCATTGCCGATGATCGACTGGAAGTCGCGCACCAGCGTCGGATAGGGATGGGGCCCTGCGACCGTGCCGATGCAGTAGAACGTGTTGTGCACGTTGGTGACCCAATCGCGCAGCGCCTCGTTCATGGCGTCCTTCAGCGTGCGCGTGCCCGACTGCACCGGGACCACCGTTGCGCCCAGCATCTCCATGCGGATGACGTTGGGCTGCTGCCGCTCGACGTCGACGGCGCCCATATAGACGATACATTCCAGGCCGAAGCGCGCGCACAGCGTCGCGGTGGCGACACCGTGCTGGCCGGCGCCGGTCTCGGCGATGATGCGCTTCTTGCCCATCCGCCGCGCCAGCATGATCTGGCCGAGCACGTTGTTCACCTTGTGCGAGCCGGTGTGGTTGAGCTCTTCGCGCTTGAGATAGATTTTGGCGCCGCCGAGATGTTCGGTCAGACGCTCGGCGAAATAAAGCGGCGAGGGCCGGCCGACGTAATTCTTGAGATAGCCGTTCATCTCGATCTGGAAGGCCGGATCGGCCTTGGCATCGGTGTAGGCTTTCTCCAGATCGAGGATCAGCGGCATCAGGGTTTCGGCGACGAAGCGTCCGCCGAAAATGCCGAAATGGCCGCGCTCGTCGGGGCCGCTGCGATAGGAATTGGGTTTTACAACATTCATCGGACGCTCAACTCTTGACTTGCATCTTGGCTTGCGCGCGCGGCGCGAATGAAGGCCTTGATCATCCCGGGATCCTTCACGCCCGGGGCGCTCTCGACACCGGAGGAGACGTCCACACCACCGGCGCGGGTGACGCGAACGGCTTCGGCGACGTTGTCGGCGCTGAGGCCGCCCGAGACCATATACGGCAACGCAAGCTCCAGGTTTCCGAGCAAATGCCAATCGAACGGTGCACCGAGGCCGCCGGGCCGGGTCGCGTCCTTCGGTGCGCGCGCGTCGAACAGGATGCGTTCGGCCACCTCTGCGTAGCCGGGCAGCACGGCGAGATCGGCTGACGTTGCGACCGGCACGACCTTCATCACCGGGCGACCGAACCGCTGCTTGATGTCGCGCAGCCGGGCCACGCTTTCCGTGCCATGAAGCTGGAAAATGTCCGGCGACAGCGCGTCCATGATGTTGTCGAGCGTGGCGTCGTCGGCATCGACGGTGAGGGCGACCTTGAGCGCGCGCCGCTTCACCTGCCGGCCGAGCCCCCGGCCGGCTTCCAGCGACAAATGCCGCGGGGACGGCGGGAAGAACACAAAGCCCACCATGTCGGCACCCGCCTCGAGCGCCGTTTCGAGCGTCTCGGGCGTGGACAGGCCGCAGATTTTGACGAGCAGGGACATGTTCTCGACGGATATGGGCTCAAAGCAAATGGAGGCCGCAGGTCCGCGGCCGGAAAACGGGCTTTTCGGTCGCGGCCGCTTCTACAACGTCGCGCGCTGCTTGTCTCGCCCGACGGGCCCGTAAAGCCCCACCCCGGAGGGAACGGGGAGGCGCTGGGACTCGGGCCTTGCTGCGGCCGCCTGGGCCCGCAGATCGGCCAGCTCGCCTCGCGCGGCCCGGGCATCCGCGTCATGCCGGCGCGCCGCACGCCGCCAGTGCCGCTGGCCGAACCAGACGGCACAACCGCCCGCGAGAACCCCGAGCGCGGCCACCACGATCAGGAGCAGGAACAGCGGCAGCGTGACCGAGAATGACGGGTCGTTGGACACGAAGGGATCGAACGAGACCGTGACGAAATGCCGGTTGGCGACGGCAAAGATCATCAGGATCAGGCCCAGCGGAATCACGACCAGCGCGGTCAGGAATTTTCGCATCTCGGCTCGCTCGCCTTGAATCAAAGTTGCGGCCGCATCGGTGGCGACCGCCGGAAACCCTGAGGTGGACCTCAGTCTGGCGCGCCTGGATCCGGATGGTCGCGATTCAACCGTTCGCGCATTTCCTTGCCGGTCTTGAAGAACGGAACGCTCTTCTGATCGACAGGCACATGGGCGCCGGTGCGCGGATTGCGCCCTGCGCGCGCAGGGCGATGCTTGACCGAGAAGGCACCGAAGCCGCGCAACTCGACGCGGTCACCGCGCGCGAGAGCCGCTACGATCTCTTCGAGAATCGCATTCACAATGTTCTCGACATCCCGCTGGTACAGATGCGGGTTGTGCTCGGCGATACGCTGAACAAGTTCGGATTTGATCATCGAGAGATAGGACCCGGGAGCGTGCGGACGACCATTTCCGTGAAAATACCGTGATCTGTCAAGACGCTAAATGAAGGTTGAGCGTCGTGAAAATACGTGACAAATGCCAAAAAAGCAGGCTGGCCCTGCACGCGCCGAACGGGAAAAACCTCCGGGGCTCGCCCGGTTCCGTCAGTTCGACGCCGCCGGCTGCCACAAGGCGAGCATTCCATCCATTCCGAGCCGATCGACCGCCTGTGCGACGCCGGTTTGTCCGATTTGATGCGCAATCGAGCCTAAACCCAGTGCTTCCAGCGTCACTGCGGCCGCCGTCTTGAGGAACGGCAGATCGCTGAAGCGCGGCTGCAGCTTGTAATCGCGCACGGAGAGCCCCTTCTTGACGCCCTTCTGCTCGACCAGCCAGGTCACGGCGGTCTTCTCGTCGCCGATCTGGTCGATCAGCTTGAGATCGATGGCCTGGCGTCCGGTGAAGACACGGCCATCAACCACTTTCTCGAGCTGCGTGTCATCCATGCCACGCCGATCCTTCACCAATCCCTTGAACCAGGCATAGGAATCCTTCACCAGCGCATCGAGCGCGGCCCGTGCCTCGGGGCTGGTTGGCTCGAAACCGTTGGGCGCGGCCTTCAGCGGCGTGGACTTTACCTCCTCGACCTTGACGCCGACGGTCTTCAACAGCTCCGAGACGTTCGGAAACTGGAACAGCACGCCGATCGAGCCGACCAGCGAGCTCTGCTGGGCGATGATGTGATCGCTGGCGATCGCGGTGATGTAGCCGCCGGAAGCCGCGAGGCCTTCGACGACGACTACGAGCGGTTTCTTCGCCTTCAGACTCACAAGGGAATCGTAGAGCTGCTCGGAGCCGGCGGTGGTGCCGCCCGGCGAGTTGATGTGGACGATGACGGCGGCAGCCTGCGAATTCTCCAGCCGCTCGAGCGCCTGCGTGCGATCGGAATCGCTGCGGATCAGGCCGTCGATCTGGACCCGCGCGATCGAGCCGGCGGACGCGAACGTGCCGCGCGCACCCGGCGTCGCGACCAGTGCGAAGCCAGCGATCGCCGCGATCGCGATCAGCGCGGCCAAGACGCGCCAGAACGTCAGCTTGCGGCGGATCCTGCGGCGATCGACGATGATGTCCGAATCGAGCGACATCGAGATATCTCCAAATGAAAGGCCAGGCGCGTTGTGCCGTCGCAGCGTCACCATTGGCTTATCTGGATACATCAATTGCGGCGCAATTAGAAGAAAACAAGGCCGGTAGCGGCGTAGCCCGGATGGAGCGCAAACGTAATCCGGGGTTCTCGCCTCACGGAGAGGCTTTCCCGGATTGCGCTTCGCTCCATCCGGGCTACGACCTCAACAACAAAAAAGCCCCGGCTCGCGCCGGGGCTTTGGTGCAGCGAAACCTGCGTTTCGCTTACTTGGTGTCGCGGTTCTTGAGCGCGGTGCCGAGAATGTCGCCGAGCGTCGCCCCCGAATCGGAGGAGCCGTACTGCGCGATGGCTTCCTTCTCTTCGGCGACTTCGAGCGCCTTGATCGACACCTGGACCTTGCGGGCCTTCTTGTCGAACTGGATCACCCGGGCATCGACCTTCTCGCCGACGGCAAAGCGTTCGGCGCGCTGATCGTTGCGGTCACGGGCGAGCTCCGAGCGCTTCACGAACGTGGTGAAGTCGGTACCGGTGATCTTCACCTCGATACCGCTCTCCTTCACGTCGATCACTTCGCAGGTCACGACAGCGCCCTTCTTGACGTCGCCCGGCTCGGCGAAGGGGTCGCCTTCGAGCTGCTTGATGCCAAGGGAGATGCGCTCCTTCTCGACGTCCACATCGAGCACCACGGCCTTCACCATGTCGCCCTTCTTGTAGTTGTCGATCACCTGCTCGCCCGGCTGCTTCCAGTCGAGGTCGGAGAGATGGACCATGCCGTCGACGTCGCCTTCGAGGCCCAGGAACAGACCGAACTCGGTCTTGTTCTTGACCTCGCCCTCGACCGTCGAACCGGTCGGGTGACCTTCGACGAAGACCTCCCACGGGTTGCGCATGGTCTGCTTGAGGCCGAGCGAGATGCGGCGCTTGACGGAATCGACTTCGAGCACCTGCACTTCGACTTCCTGCGAGGTCGAAACGATCTTGCCGGGGTGCATGTTCTTCTTGGTCCACGACATCTCGGAGACGTGGATCAGGCCTTCGATGCCCGGCTCGAGCTCGACGAACGCGCCGTAGTCGGTGATGTTGGTGACGCGACCGGTGAAGCGGGCACCCAGCGGGTACTTGGCTTCGATGCCCTGCCACGGATCGTCCAACAGCTGCTTCATGCCCAGCGAGATGCGGTGCGTCTCGTGGTTGATCTTGATGATCTTGACCTTCACGGTCTGGCCGATCGAGAGCACCTCGGTCGGATGGTTGACGCGGCGCCACGCGATATCGGTGACGTGCAGCAGACCGTCGATGCCGCCGAGATCAACGAACGCACCGTAATCGGTGATGTTCTTGACCACGCCGTCGATGACCTGACCCTCTTCGAGGTTCTGCACCAGCTCCTGACGCTGCTCGGCGCGGGTCTCTTCGAGAACCGTGCGGCGGGACACGACGATGTTGCCGCGGCGACGGTCCATCTTGAGGATCTGGAACGGCTGCGAGTTGTTCATCAGCGGCGCAACGTCGCGGATCGGACGGATGTCGACCTGCGAACGCGGCAGGAAGGCCACGGCACCGTCGAGGTCGACGGTGAAGCCGCCCTTGACCTGGTTGAAGATGACGCCGTTGACCTTCTCGTTGTTCTGGAAGGCCTTCTCGAGCTTGCCCCAGCTCTCTTCGCGGCGCGCCTTGTCGCGCGACAGCACGGCTTCGCCGAGGGCGTTCTCGATCCGATCGAGGAACACTTCCACCTCGTCGCCGACCTTGAGCTCGCTGTCACGGCCGGGGCCGGAAAATTCGCGCAGGGCAACGCGGCCCTCGGTCTTCAGGCCGACGTCGATGACGGCCATGTCCTTTTCGATTGCAACAACCTTGCCCTTGATGACTGAGCTTTCCTGCAGGTTGCCGCCTGCGAAGGACTCGTCGAGCATCGCGGCGAAATCGTCGCGCGACGGGCTATAGGTATCAGCAGAAGTCGAAGCCATTTGTTCTCCAGTTGCGGATGTCGTGCCGGCCGTTGGGTTCTTGGGCGCATCGTACGCGCAGTGTCGGAAGGTCCGCAGAACCTTCGAGCGACCGCTCGCTGCTCCGACCTGGAGGACGGAACAGCGGAAGCGGGCCGGCTGAGGCCCGCGCGTGCGATACGTGGAAATCTTTTGTCCGGAGCCTGGATCGCGTCGGCCCCAAGCAGGGACCGAGAGTATCGACCTCAAAGAGCGGGAGCGGGCGCTTCCTCCAATGACGGCAGCGGCTTAACCCCGCGACCGGCCCGCTCGGACGGCCTCGATAATGTCGATGGCGGCCCGGACGCCGCCTTCTATATCCAGTTGGGAGTTATCTAGCAAGTAAGCATCCGCGGCCGGCTTCAGGGGCGCGATCGCCCGGTTCTTGTCGCGTTCGTCGCGCTGGATGATGTCGGCGAGTACGGCGGCCTCATCGGCCTCCTCACCCCTCGCCTTGGCCTCCATGGTCCGGCGGCGGGCGCGGACTTTGGGGTCGGCGACGACGAAGATCTTCACGTCGGCATGGGGGCAGATCACGGTTCCAATATCCCGCCCATCGAGCACGGCGCCCGGCGGATCGGCGGCGAATTGCCGCTGAAAACTGATCAGGGCTTCGCGCACCCTTGGGATCGCCGAGACGATGGAGGCGCCCTCGCCGGCCTTCTGGGTCTTCAGGGCGGGATTGCCGAACTTCTCGGGATCGAGTTCCAGCGCCGCAGCGACCGCCGCCGCCTCGTCCCGGAGATCATGACCGGACTGCATCAGGGAATAGGCCACCGCGCGATAGATCACGCCGGTATCAAGATGACGGTAGCCGTAATGGTGGGCGAGGCGCTTGCCGAGCGTGCCCTTGCCCGACGCCGCGGGCCCGTCGATGGCGATGATCATGAAAAATCGGCCCCAAGCGAACGCATCATCGGAATGAAATCCGGAAAACTGGTGGCGATGAAGGCGGTGTCGTCGACGGTCACCGGCTGGTCGGACGCGCAGCCCATCACCAGCGCGGACATCGCGATGCGATGGTCCATGTGGGTGGCCACGACGCCGCCGCCGGGAACATGGCCGCGGCCTTCGACGATCAAATCGTCGCCGGAGACCTCGACCTTGACGCCGTTGACGCGGAGCATCGCGGCGGTGGCTTCAAGACGGTCGGATTCCTTGACGCGCAGCTCCTGGAGGCCGCGCATGATGGTCGTGCCCTCGGCAAAGGCGGCCGCCACCGCCAGCACCAGATATTCGTCGATCATCGACGGTGCGCGCTCCGGCGGCACCTCGACACCGCGCAATTTCGAGGCGCGTACGCGCAGCTTCGCCATCGGCTCGCCGGCGTCGCTGCGAACTTCACTTTCCTCAATCGAGGCACCCATTTCGCGCAGCGTGGTGAAAAGACCGGTGCGCAGCGGATTGGTCATGACGTCGGACAGAACGATTTCGGAACCTTCGACGATCAGCGCGGCAACGATGGGGAACGCCGCCGATGAGGGATCGGCGGGCACGACGACATTGGCGCCATGTAACTCCGGCTGCCCCACGAGCGTGATACGGCGGCCGTGCTGACCTTCCCGCACCGAGGTGATCTCGGCGCCGAAATGCTTGAGCATCAGCTCGGTGTGGTCGCGGCTGGCCTCGGTCTCGATGACCGTGGTGATGCCGGGCGCGGCCAGGCCCGCGAGCAGCACGGCGGATTTGATCTGCGCCGAGGCGACCGGGGTCTTGTAGGTGATCGGCAGCGGATCGCGCGCACCCTGGACCGTCAACGGCAGACGGCCGCCCTCGCCGCCGGCGACGACCTTCGCGCCCATCTTTTCCAGCGGGTCCAGAATCCGGCGCATGGGCCGGGTGCGCAGCGAGGCATCGCCGTCGAAAATCGCAGAGATCGGGCAGCCGGCGACGGCGCCCATGACGAGCCGGCAGCCGGTGCCGGAGTTGCCGAAATCCAGCGGCGCTTTGGGCTCCGCGAAGCCTGCGACACCCACGCCGTCGACTTTCCAGGCGAAATCTCCGGTGCGCTCGACCCTGGCGCCAAGCGCCTGCATGGATTTGGCGGTGTTAAGGACGTCCTCGCCCTCCAGGAGGCCCGAAATCCGTGTCTCTCCGACCGCGAGCGCGCCGAGGATGAGGGCACGGTGGGAGATCGACTTGTCTCCGGGCACCCGTACTTTCCCGGTCAGGGGACCGCTGGCGCGCGACTGGAGCGGCGTCGGCTTGTCGGAATCGGTCAAGTTTGTGTCCTTGGATAGGCCCGAAACGTCCCTGCGGGACTCGCGGGGCAGGTACCACACGGTCTCCCCGCCGTCACGGGCATGTCGTTCTCCCGTAATGCGCTATTGACAGCGGGCCGCCAACTAGCCAAGTGAAGCACCGCTTTTCAGACATTTCCAGGATTCCTCTGCCGTGGCCAAGTCCGAACTCGGAACTAAACGTATTTGCCCGACGACGGGCAAAAAGTTCTATGACCTCAACAAGAATCCGGTGATCTCGCCCTATACCGGAGAAGTCGTGCCGATCGCGCCCATCGCGCCGGCGCGCGCGCCCCGCGGCGCCGAAGCCCGCCACGCAGCCGCTGCCGCCGACGCCACGCCGGAGCCGGCGGAGGTCGAGGAGGTCTCGCTCGAGGAGGCCGATGCCGAGGAGAACACCGGCAAGGTCAAGGCCGTCGTGCCCGAATCCGAGGACGACATCGAAGTCGATGAGACCATCGAGGACGATGACGACGATGATTCGACCTTTATCGCCGACGACGAAGAGGGCGATGAGGACGTCACCGACATCATTGGTGATGTCGGCGGTGACGAAGAGACTTGAGATAATTCCAGAACTGTGGTTCTGGGTCTTTCCCGACGCGTCGCCCAAGGCGCGTCGGACGGTTAAGGGGCCATAGCTCAGCTGGGAGAGCGCTTGCATGGCATGCAAGAGGTCGGCGGTTCGATCCCGCCTGGCTCCACCACGCTTCGCCCTTCGGGCTACGCGTGGCGCAGCCGCGCACAGCCCGAAGGGCGAAGCGTGGTGTCCGGCGAAGCCCGAAGGGCGAAGACGGGCTGGTGAGATTCCCACGCAGCGGCTGCCCAGGCGATAATCGTCAATGTGGTCCGTCTACATCCTCCGCAGCATCGAATTTCCCGAGCAGGAATACGTTGGGGCCACGGAAAATCTGAAGCGCCGGATTCCAGAGCACAATGCTGGCAAATCCACCCACACCGCCAAGTTCAAGCCTTGGAAGCTGATCTGGTACTGCGCCTTCCGTGACAAGTACAAAGCGCTCGCTTTTGAAGCGTACCTGAAGTCTCACTCCGGCCGGGCCTTCACAAAGAAGCGGCTGTCCTAAGAGCGCACCTCTTCCCCTACTCCCCGATCACCGCATTCAACCGGTCCCTCAGCGCCACAATCTCATCCTTCATCGCGACCAGTTCCGAGACCGAGCAGTCCGACGCGGCCAGGATCGATTGCGGCACGGCGCGCGCCTTGTCCTTCAGGGCCTGGCCCTGCGGCGTCAATGCGATCAGCACCTGACGTTCGTCTTCGCTCGAGCGGGTGCGCTTGACGAGGTGGGCCGCCTCCAGCCGCTTGAGCAGCGGCGTCAGCGTGCCCGAATCCAGGTGCAGCTTTTCGCCGATGTCCTTGACCGGCACGTCGTCGCGCTCCCACAGCACCAGCATCACCAGATATTGCGGATAGGTCAGGCCGAGCCGGTCCAGCAGCGGCTTGTAGACGCGGTTGAAGGCGTGCGCGGCCGAATAGACCGCGAAGCAGATCTGGTTGTCGAGGCGCAGCGGCGCGTCCGCTGCCGAATGTTTCCGGGGCATGGAGAATCTCACAGGACTTGCTTCCATTCTGGGGCCGGCCGTCGCCACATTCAATTGCGAACAATTAAATGTGAGGCGCCATAATTTCAATTGCGCACAATCTAATTGTTTGCAATAAGGATCGCACCCCACCCGAACACACAGGGAGACGAAAATGTCAGTGAACGTCCTCTACAAGACCAGCGCAAAGGCCACCGGCGGCCGCGACGGCCATGCTGCGACCCTCGACGGCGCGCTCGACGTCAAGCTCACCACGCCGAAGGAGCTCGGCGGCGGAGGCGGCGCGGGCAACAATCCCGAGCAGCTGTTTGCGGCCGGCTATGCCGCCTGCTTCATCGGCGCGATGAAGTTCGTGTCTTCGCAGGGCGGCCCCAAGGTTCCGGCCGACGCCTCCGTGACCTCGACCGTCGGCATCGGCCCGCGCGCGGCCGGCGGCTTCGGTCTCGACATCGACCTTGCCGTCTCGTTGCCGGGCCTCGCCCGCGCGGAAGCCGAGGCGCTGGTCGAGAAGGCGCACCAGGTGTGCCCGTATTCCAACGCGACGCGCGGCAATGTCGACGTTCGCCTGACGGTCGTCTGATCGGTTCGGTGAAGCGGCTGACCCGGGATCCCTCTCAGGCCAGCCGCTTCCCTTGATTTGCCATCCCGCGGGATTGCGGCGACCGCCTGCATGACGCCCTACGCGGGAAGCCATTGCCCGCTCGGACGAACCTCGTTAGGCCTGTGATCACATCGACACAGGGGACGCGAAGGCATGACTGAAGCCGCCAGTTCTGGAGCCGCCACGGGCGCAATGAGCGGCCTGCGCGTCATCGATCTCACGCGCGTGCTCGGCGGGCCCTATTGCACCCAGATCCTCGCCGACCATGGCGCCGACGTGATCAAGGTCGAGCCGCCCGCAGGCGACGAGGTGCGCGACTGGGGCCCTCCCTTCCACGACGAAGACGCAGCCTATTTCATCGGCATCAACCGCAACAAGCGCTCGATCGGCCTCGATCTCGCCTCCGAGGGCGGCCGGACCGTGCTGCTCAAGATGCTGGAGAGCGCCGACGTCCTGATCGAGAATTTCAAGCCGGGCACGCTGGAGAAATGGGGCATCGGCAACGAGGTGCTGCGCGAAAAATTTCCGCGCCTCGTGCATTGCCGGATCTGCGGCTTCGGCGCCGACGGTCCCCGCGGCGGCAATCCCGGCTATGACGCCATCATCCAGGCCATGACCGGCATGATCGCGGCGACCGGCTCGCCCGAGAGCGGGCCGATGCGGATCGGCGTGCCGCTGGTCGACATCGGCACCGGCCTCTATGCGGCGATCGGCATCTTGATGGCGTTGTCGGAGCGGCAGCGCTCGGGCCAGGGCCAGTTCCTGGAGACCACGCTGTACGAGACCGGCCTTGCCATCATGCATCCGCACACCGCGAATTATTTCATGCATGGCAAGCCGCCGGCGCTCACCGGCAACGAGCATCCCAACCTCGTGCCCTATGCGATCTTCCCGACCAAGACCGACAACATCTTCATCGGCGTCGGTAATGACGGCACCTTCCGCAAGCTCGCCAAGGAGATCGGCAAGCCCGAGCTCGGCACCGATCCGCGCTTTGCGCGCAACAAGGACCGCATCGCCAATCGCGAGGCGCTGCGGGCCGAGCTCGCCGCCGTGTTCAGCCAGCACGAGGCCGAGCCGCTGTGCAATCGCCTGCTCGCTGCGGGCCTGCCCGCAGGCCCCGTGCAGAGGATCGACCAAGCGTTGACCAACCCGCACACGATCGCGCGCGGCGATATCATCGAGAAGGATTGGTACAAGGGCGTGGCATCCCCGATCCGGCTCGATCGCAGCAAGCCGAGCCTACGTCGCCTGCCGCCGAAATTCAGCCAGCACGCCGCCGAGGTGCTGGGCGAGTTCGGCTACTCCAGGTCCGAGATCGACGCGATGGTCGAGCAGGGCACGGTCTGCGGACCCGAGCGCAAGCGCTGAGATAAGACGAAGATCGAGCTTCACCGTCTAAAACGGCCGGACGATTCCGACGCGCGGGATCAGCGTAAGGATCAGGCCGAAGATATTCGTCTTCTGATCCTCCGCCCGAATCAGCGGCGTCTCGCGTGCGGCGGGCAGCATCTTCACCGCGTGCAGGATCAGGAACATGCAGACCGCCCAGTTCGAGATCCAGCGCGAATAGTCGAACACCATCGCGAACATCACGAGGCAGGCGAGGCTGACGCCGGCAAGCGCCGCGATCACAAGACGGCGATGCGTGTCGTTTGCCAGCGCGCCGATAAGGTTTGCAAAATAACGCCACAGCGGTATGTGCAGCCAGATCAGCAGCAAGAACACGGGCACGCCAAGGATGTTGTGGGGCAGGCGGCCCCAGGTGTCGGAAATCTCCTTCGTCAGCGGCTGATACCAGATGTAGGCAAACTGCAACATATCGGTCCGCGACGGATCGGCCATCCGGCTCTTCAGGTAGGCAACGAAATCCGCCTCCGCGATCGGCATCGTTCCCCAAAACTGCGCGGCGAAGAACAGCGTGGAGACGGCAAGCAGGGCAACGACGCCGAACGCGACATTGGTGCGATCGCAGCCCTGCGTCAGATAGTGCCTGATCACGACGATGGTGATGATCGTCGGCACATACATCAGGAGATGGATGTGGTGGATCAGGACGAGAACGATCGAGAACAGCGCAGCCAGCGCCACGAACAGCAGCGAGCCGGCCGGCACCAGCAGCAGGATGATCGCCAGCGCGCAGCCATAGATGTCGAAATGGCCGAGCGTGTGCATGAAGTTCTTGAGGAAGAACGGCGAGCCCGCGATGAAGACGAACAGCGGCAATGTCTTCGTGGTGAAGCCGAACGTCTTCTGAAATAGTCTTGCGTACAGTCCCAGCGTCACCAGCCATGTCGCGCCGCCGAGCGCGAACACCAGCCATACCGGCACCTTGTCGGTGAACAGCGCGACGATCGCCCCGATCAGCGCGCGCTTGATGAAGCCGAAATGATAGTCGACGAGGAGGTGGATGTAGGGGACGTAAGGCGGCAGCTGGATCTTGTGAACGAAGACGCCGACGATGACCGCCGCGTTGATCGCGAGCAGGACGCGCCAGGGGTTTTGCAGGATGCGTGCGGTCACGCCGCATCCATAGCGCGGCCGCCCGGAATTACAAAATGAACCGGCTCAAATCCGCGTTCTTGGCGAGGTCGCCGACGTGCTTCTGGACGAAATCGGCGTCGACCCTGACGGTCTCACCGCTGCGGTCGGGGGCGGTGAAGGAGATCTCGTCCAGCACCCGCTCCATCACGGTCTGCAGCCGCCGCGCGCCGATGTTCTCGACGGTGGAATTCACGGCGACCGCGACGTCCGCAAGTGCGTCGATGGCGTTGTCGGTGATGTCGAGCGTGACGCCCTCGGTCTGCATCAACGCAACATATTGCTTGATCAGCGAGGCCTCGGGCTCGGTCAGGATGCGGCGCATGTCGTCACGGGTCAACGCCTGCAACTCGACGCGGATCGGCAGGCGGCCCTGCAATTCCGGCAACAGGTCGGACGGCTTGGCGACATGGAAGGCGCCGGAGGCAATGAACAGGATGTGGTCGGTCTTCACCGCGCCGTGCTTGGTCGAGACCGTGGTGCCCTCGATCAGCGGCAGCAGGTCGCGCTGCACGCCCTCGCGCGAGACGTCGCCGCCGGCGCGGCCTTCGCGGGCGCAGATCTTGTCGATCTCGTCCAGGAACACGATGCCGTTGTTCTCGACCGCGCTGATCGCCTCCATCGTCAACTGATCGCTGTCGAGCAGCTTGTCGGATTCCTCGTTGATGAGGATCTCGTGCGAGCTCTCCACCGTCAGCCGCCGCGTCTTGCTGCGTCCGCCGAGCTTGCCGAAGATGTCGCCGATCGAAACCGCGCCCATCTGCGCGCCAGGCATGCCCGGGATCTCGAACATCGGAAAGCCGCTGCCGCCGCCTTGCGTCTCGATCTCGATCTCCTTGTCGTTGAGCTCGCCCGCGCGCAGCTTCTTGCGGAAGGAGTCCCGCGTCGCCGCGCTGGAATTGGCGCCGACCAGCGCATCGAGCACGCGCTCCTCGGCGGCGAGCTGCGCGCGTGCCTGCACGTCTTTGCGCTTGCGCTCGCGGACCTGGGCGATCGCGACCTCGACGAGATCGCGCACGATCTGCTCGACGTCGCGGCCGACATAGCCGACCTCGGTGAATTTCGTCGCCTCCACCTTCAGGAACGGCGCGTTGGCAAGCTTGGCGAGCCGCCGCGCGATCTCGGTCTTGCCGACGCCGGTGGGGCCGATCATCAAGATGTTCTTCGGCAGCACCTCTTCGCGCAAGGAGCCTTCGAGCTGCTGCCGCCGCCAGCGGTTGCGCAGCGCGATCGAGACGGCGCGCTTGGCATCGGCCTGGCCGACGATGAAACGGTCGAGTTCGGAAACGATTTCGCGGGGGGAGAAGTCTGTCATGGGACCTTAGCTAGGATCAGATGCGGCGGGGGACAAGCCGCTTTTTTGCCATCAGATGATCGGCGGACCCGATTGCCATTGTTTCACGGCCTCGACCGGGTGGATCAGCATCAGGATATTGAGCGTCAGATTGTCGCGAATATGCAGCGCCAGCATGATTTCAAAGGCGAGCCCGAGCATGACGGTCACCGATACAGGCAGCAGGCGCGCGGCGAGGAAGCCCAGCATCATGGACAAATTGTCAGAAACCGAATTGACGATGCTGTCGCCGAAATAATCCAGCGAGATCGTGCCGGCGCGGTAGCGTTCGATGATGAATGGCGAGTTCTCGACGATCTCCCAGGCACCCTCGATCAGCATCGCGACGATCAGGCGCGCGGGCCAGGACAGCGACACGAACGGCAGCCGCGCGAACAGCAGCCAGGTCAGTCCATAGAACAGGAAGCCGTGCAGGATGTGCGAGAAACTGTACCAGTCGGCGATGTGCTGCGAATTTTCCGAGCTGTTCACCACGCCATGCCACAGCTTGACGTAACCGCAGGTGCAGATCGGCACCCGTCCCATCGCGAGCAGGATCGAGGCCTGCATCGCCAGCAGCAGCAGCGCGATGCCGACCCAGGCGAGCGGTGGAAACGCGGCCCTGCTCTCATGCGTGGTTGCCAGCGTCATGGCTCGCGCACCATCAGCAGCGCCGCTCCGTCGGGCGTCTCGACCATGCGGTCGGGGACAAAGCCGGCCTTCTCATAGGCACGCACCGCGCGCGCGTTGAGCGGATCAGGATCAGTGACGATGCGGGGCAGACCCTGCCGCAACTGCGCGTCGGCGAATTGGCGGATCAATGCCGAACCGTGCCCGCGCCCGATCATGTCGCCTTCGCCGATGAACTGATCGATGCCACGGGTGCCCTCCGGTTGCGGCCCAAGACCCGTATTCCAGGCTGTCAGGCGGTAGCATTGAAGATAGCCGAACGGCTTGTCGCCGGCCAACACGATGAACTGGTCCATTGCCGGCTCATCGAGATCGCCGCTCACGAGCGCGAACTGCTCGTCCGGATCGCCCCACCATTCCCGCACATGTACCTCGCGGAGCCATCGCCGGATCAACGGCAGATCGGCCGCGGTCATCGGGCGGAAGGTGTAGGCGAGGGTCATCTAGCGGTGCTGCGCTCCCTCTCCCGTCTGCGGGAGAGGGTTGGGGAGAGGGTGCGTCCGCAATGGGACAGCCCCCAAGAGGACAGAGCCCTCACCCGCGCCTTCGGCGCGACCTCTCCCGCAAGCGGGTGAGGTTGCAGCCAGTCCGGAGCTACATTGTCCAGCCACAGATAGGCCCTACCCGGCGGACAGCGCTTCGACGGTGACATTGCGGTTGGTGTAGACGCAGATGTCGGCGGCGATATCGAGGGAGCGGCGGACGATGGTCTCGGCGTCCTTGTCGGTGTCGAGCAGGGCGCGGGCCGCCGCCAGCGCGTAATTCCCGCCCGAGCCGATCGCCATCACGCCGGCTTCGGGCTCCAGCACGTCGCCGGTGCCTGTCAGCACCAGGGAGACGTCCTTGTCGGCAACGATCATCATGGCCTCCAGCCGTCGCAAATAACGGTCGGTGCGCCAGTCCTTGGCGAGCTCGACGGCGGCCCGGGTCAATTGCCCCGGATATTGCTCGAGTTTGGCTTCCAAGCGCTCGAACAGCGTGAAGGCGTCGGCCGTTGCGCCGGCAAAGCCGCCGATGACGTCGCCCTTGCCGAGTTTCCGGACCTTCCTGGCGTTGTGCTTGATCACGGTCTGGCCGATCGAGACCTGGCCGTCGCCGCCGACCACCACCGTGCCGCCCTTGCGGACCGTCAAAATCGTGGTGCCGTGCCAGCCCGGCGAGCTGTTTGGGGAGTCCTGCATGAATGATCCTCATTGTCCGGGCTGATTTAGGCGGTCGGGAGCGGGGGCACAACGGGCCGCTCCGGGACCAATTTCGCTCACCATAGGCAGAAGTAGAGGCCCGGCCAGCCGTTCCCGCAGTAGCGAAGGCGTCATTTGGCTGTTAAAAGACCGGCGTTTTCGGCCCCGAACGAGGATGAAAGCTAGTTTTGATGCGCACCGCGACGATCAAGCGCAAGACCAAGGAAACCGACATCGAGGTCACCGTGAACCTCGATGGCACCGGCGTGTCCAATATCGCGACCGGCATCGGCTTTTTCGACCATATGCTCGATCTCCTCGCCCGCCATTCCCGCATCGACCTCACGGTCAAGGCGGTCGGCGATTTGCACATTGATCATCACCATACCACCGAAGACACCGGCATCGCGCTCGGCCAGGCCATTAAGCAGGCGCTCGGCAACATGGCGGGCATCACCCGCTATGCTGGCGTGCACATGCCCATGGACGAGACGCTGTCACGCGTGGTCATCGACATCTCGGGCCGCCCTTTCCTGGTGTTCAAGGCCGACTTCCCTCGCGACAAGATCGGCGAGTTCGACACCGAGCTGGTGCGCGAGTGGTTCCAGGCCTTCGCCATGAACGCCGGCGTGACTCTTCACGTCGAGACCCTATATGGCGATAACAGCCACCATATCGCCGAGTCCTGCTTCAAGGGTCTGGCACGGGCGCTGCGCACCGCCGTCGCGATCGATCCGAAGGCGGTGGGCGAAATCCCGTCCACCAAGGGCTCGCTCGGCGGCTGACATCTTTCGGCCCGCGGCACGCGCCGTTTGCGGTATCACTGAATTCTTGGGAACGGGGCATCGCCATGTCCGTCTACACAGTTCATGCACCCTCCCCTGCCGGAGCCGATCTGCGCGCGACCGACAAGTTCGTCTTCGTGCGCGACGGCTTCCATTTCTGGGCGATGATCTTCGGCCCGCTCTGGCTGCTGTGGAATCGGCTGTGGCTGGCGCTGATCGGTTGGGTGATCTTCGTTGCCGCGTTCAACGTCGGGCTGTCCAGCCTCGGCGTCGGCCGTTCGTCGATCTTCTTCGCCGACATCATCGTCGCGCTGCTGATGGGATTCGAGGCCTCGAGCCTGCGCCGCTGGACGCTGTCGCGCGGCAAATGGCGGCAGCTCGACGTTGTGATTTCCGACGACGAGGACACCGCCGAGCGCCGTTTCTTCGAGCGCTGGAGCCAGAAGCAGCGCGGCATCGTCAACGATCAATGGGCCGTCGATCGCGGCGGCCCGCCGCCGACCCGCAACGTGCCGGGTCAGCAATTCTCCAACCCGCCGCCGATGCCGGCCGGTGGCATCATTGGTTTGTTTCCAGAACCGGGAGGGTCAAGATGAGCGTCGCCATCATCGATTACGGTTCCGGCAATCTGCATTCGGCCGCCAAGGCGTTCGAGCGCGCCGCGCGCAGCATGGACAATCCGCAAAAGGTGTTCGTCACCAGCGATCCGGACCAGGCCTACGGCGCCGACCGTCTGGTGCTGCCGGGCGTCGGCGCCTTCGCCGATTGCCGGCGTGGGCTCGATGCCGTCAACGGCATGGTCGAGGCGATCACCGAGGCGGTGCGCGTCAAGGCGCGGCCGATGTTCGGCATCTGCGTCGGCATGCAGCTGTTCGCCACCCGCGGCAAAGAGCACGTGATCACGCAAGGCCTGAACTGGATCGGCGGCGACGTCGAGAAGATCACGCCGCGCGACGAGAGCCTCAAGATCCCGCACATGGGTTGGAATACGCTCGATGTGCTGCGCGAGCACCCGGTGCTGGACGGGCTGCCGCTCGGCCCCAAGGGCCAGCACGCCTATTTCGTGCACTCCTACCACCTCAAAGCCGCCAACGAGGCGGACGTGCTTGCGCGCGCCGATTACGGCGGGCCCGTCACCGCGATCGTCGGCAAGGACACGGCGATCGGGACGCAGTTTCACCCCGAGAAGAGCCAGCGCTTTGGTCTGGCCCTGATCTCGAACTTCTTGCGATGGAAACCGTGATGGCCGCTGCTCTTGTTACCTCCCCCCTTGTGGGGGAGGTCGAATGCGAAGCATTCGGGAGGGGGGTAGCCACAACGGTGGTGCCCGTGGCTTACCCCTCTCCCCAGCGCTCCCCCACAAGGGGGGAGGGAGCGCACCGTTCGCGCAGAAAAATCCTGGCTCAATCATGATTCTCTTTCCTGCGATCGACCTCAAGAACGGCCAATGCGTGCGCCTCGAACAGGGCGACATGGCGCGCGCGACCGTGTTCAACCTCAATCCCGCCGCGCAGGCCGAGAGCTTCGTCGCGCAGGGCTTTGAGTATCTCCACGTCGTCGATCTCGACGGCGCGTTTGCCGGCAAGCCCGTGAATGCGCAGGCGGTCGAGACGATGCTGAAGACGATCACGATTCCGGTGCAGCTCGGTGGCGGCATTCGCGATCTCGCGACCGTGGAAGCCTGGCTCGAAAAGGGCGTCACCCGTGTCATCATCGGCACCGCCGCGGTGCGCGACCCCGAATTGGTGAAGGCTGCTGCAAAAAAATTCCCCGGCCGCGTCGCGGTCGGGCTCGACGCACGTGACGGCAAGGTCGCGGTCGAAGGCTGGGCCGAGACCTCGCAGGTAACAGTGCTGGAGATCGCACGGCGTTTCGAGGATGCCGGCGTCGCCGCCATCATCTTCACCGACATCGCGCGCGACGGCCTGCTCAAGGGCCTGAATCTCGATGCGACCATTGCGCTGGCGGATGCGATCTCGATTCCCGTGATCGCCTCCGGCGGCCTCGCCTCGATCGAGGACGTCAAGGCGATGCTGACGCCGCGCGCGAAAAAGCTCGCCGGCGCGATCGCCGGTCGCGCGCTTTACGATGGCCGGCTCGATCCCTCAGCCGCCCTCACCCTGATCCGCGCCGCGGCCTAGGAGACATCCGATGTTCAAGGTGCGCGTGATCCCCTGCCTCGACGTCAAGGACGGCCGGGTCGTCAAGGGCGTCAACTTCGTCGACCTGCGTGATGCCGGTGACCCCGTCGAAGCGGCGATCGCCTACGACGCTGCCGGCGCCGACGAGCTCACTTTCCTCGACATCACCGCGACCCATGAGAATCGCGGCATCATGCTGGACGTGGTCCGGCGCACCGCGGAAGCCTGCTTCATGCCCGTCACCGTGGGCGGCGGCGTGCGTGAGGTCAACGACATCAAGACCCTCCTGCGCGCGGGCGCCGACAAGGTCTCGATCAACAGCGCCGCGGTGTCGCGGCGCGAGTTCGTCAAGGAAGCCGCCGAGAAATTCGGCGGGCAGTGCGTGGTGGTCGCGATCGACGCCAAGCGGGTCAAGCGCGCCGGTGGCGGGGAGCGCTGGGAGATCTTCACCCATGGCGGCCGCAACTCGACCGGCATCGACGCCATCGAATATGCCCAGGAGGTGGTCTCGCTCGGCGCCGGCGAAATCCTGCTCACCTCGATGGACCGCGACGGCACGCGGCAGGGTTTTGACATCCCGCTGACTCGGGCGATCGCCGACAGCATTCCCGTTCCCGTGATCGCTTCGGGCGGCGTCGGCAATCTCGACCACCTCGTCGACGGTATTCGCGACGGCCACGCCACCGCCGTGCTGGCCGCCTCGATCTTCCACTTCGGGGAATTCACCGTCCGCGAAGCCAAGGAGCACATGTCCCGGCGCGGGTTGCCCATGCGCCTCGATGCCTGACGACTCCCGTTCCTAAAAATGCTACATGATTGGCGGGGATCGGCTTATCCCGCCAGATAACCGGCCAATCATCGGCCAAGGCGCGTTTTCCGAGTATTTTGTATGCCGCGTTTCACGATCCACGATCTGGCCGAGACCATCGACGCCCGCGCGGCAGCGGGTGGCGAGGCGTCCTATACCCGCAAGCTCCTCGACAAGGGCGCCGAACATTGCGCCAAGAAGTTCGGTGAGGAAGCAGTCGAAACCGTAATCGCAGCAGTCGAAAACGATCGCGCGCATCTGATCGCCGAAGGCGCCGACCTGCTCTATCATTTCCTTGTGCTGCTCAAGGCCCGCGGCGTAAAGCTGGAAGAGGTCGAGGCCGCATTGGACAAGCGGACCAATATGTCAGGGTTGGAAGAAAAGGCGTCGCGCAAGGGCGGCAGCTAGCCGAGGTGGAGAGTCGCGTCATGGATATCCGCGCACCCGAGCAGCAGTATAATCCTTACCGCGTCTATACGCGTGAGGAGTGGTCGCGACTGCGCGACGACACGCCGATGACGCTGGAGCCGGGCGAGTTCGACCGGCTGCGCTCGCTGCACGACCGCCTCGACTTGCAGGAGGTCGAGGACATCTACCTGCCGCTGTCGCGCCTGCTGTCGATCTATGTCGATGCGATGCAGCGGCTTTATTACGCGGAGCGCCAGTTCCTCAACATCCGCGACCGCAAGATGCCCTACATCATCGGCGTCGCCGGTTCGGTCGCGGTTGGAAAATCCACCACGGCCCGCGTGCTTCAAGCGCTGCTGGCGCGCTGGTCGCCGCGTCCCAAGGTCGAGCTGATCACCACCGACGGATTTCTGTATCCCAACGCCGTGCTGGAGCGGCAGGGCATCATGCAGAAGAAGGGTTTTCCGGAAAGCTACGACCTGCCGCTGCTGCTCAGCTTCCTCTCCGACATCAAGGCCGGCCGCCGCCATGTGCGCGCGCCGGTCTATTCGCATTTGACCTACGACATCGTGCCGAACCAGTGGGCCGAGATCGACCAGCCCGACATCCTGATCGTCGAGGGCGTCAACGTGCTGCAGACCGGCAAACTGCCGCGTGACGGCAAGGCCGTGCCCGTGGTGTCCGACTTCTTCGATTTCTCGGTCTATATCGACGCCGACGAGGCCGCGCTGCGGCAGTGGTACATCAGGCGCTTCCTGTCGCTGCGCGACACCGCGTTCACCAATCCAAAATCCTACTTCAACCGCTACGCGCTGTTGTCGGACGAGGAAGCCACCGCCACCGCGATCGCGATCTGGGAACGCACCAACCTCGCAAATCTCGAGGACAACATCCTGCCGACCCGCCCCCGCGCGACCCTGATTCTGAAGAAGGGCGCCGACCACACGGTGGCGAGCGTGGCGCTGCGCAGGCTGTAATCGCTGCGGTCGACGAGTCTAGCCCGCGCGCAGAGTGTCTTTTGTTGCAGACCGGCAAAGGGTATTCCGCTATGACCTTCGTAAACGCGAGGGACCCATGGTTGATCGTCTCAGAAACGCCGCCGAGCAGCTGGAAGCACCGACCTGCCCGGACTGCCATATCGAGATGAAGTGGTTCCGTTCCGAACTGCTGGCGGACGAGCCGACTCCGATCATCGCGCATCTTTTCGTGTGTCCGCATTGCAAGCGCGCGGCCCAGGCAGACACCAAATTCAGGGGCACGCCAGCGCCGACGGCCAAGCTGTCCGCGCCGCGGTTTCCTGCTCACGCCGCATAACGGTTCATTCCGCCGGAGCGCGCAGTGATGCCGGGCGCCCGGCCTGCTCCGCACCCAAGCTGACGTGCGTCGCCGGCAAGCGGCTCACTTGCCGGCCTTCGCGATCCAATCCGCAGGCTTGATGCGCCCTGCGAAAGCCGCCGCACCGGTGGTGCTTGCCCGGTAGACGAAAGCTTCGCCTTCCTGCACGTCCCCGGCATCCTTGCCGAAGACATCGGCGATGTTGGTCTTGTGGGTGACCAGGACGGTGTTGGTGCCCGCCTTGGGCGGCGCATCGACGAGCCGCCGCACGGCCTGGCCCGCTTTTGCATTTGCACCGGTCGGATTTGCCATGCCCGACGCACTCGCGTTGCTGCTGTCCGTCAACGCGTCGACTGGCTTGAGCTCGCGACCGGAGATCAGTCTGCCCGCCTCGATCGCGCGGTTCAGCTTGCTGGTGTAGAGATCGCCGATCGGGATCGCGAGTTCCTTGATGGCCGTCCCGATCTGGCGCGCCATGTCGCGGCCCTTTTCACTGAGCTGACGCTGGGCGCTCATGTCGTCGAACTTGAAAGGGTAGACATCCTTTTGGCTGTCGTCGGTGGCCGTGTGGCGAAACACCAACACGTAACCGCCTTGCTTGAGCGAGGCGATCAGTTGCGAGCTATCGGCCGAGGTGGCTTGAGTGGAACCACAGAGAAGGATCACGAAGGCGAGGCGGCAAAGCATGTTGATGCGAAATCCTCTGCTTAAAATGCCCCAGAGGATGGTGACGCGCGAAGCGCTCGATTTCAATTGTCGATTGCCGTCCGAGATCGGGTTCCTATGGAATCCGGATCAAACCGTCAGCTGCCGCGCCGCCGCCAGTCCGGCCAGCGCCTCTTCCAGCTTCTCGCGATCGAGCGGCTTGATCAGAAACCCGTTCATGCCCGCTTCAAAGCAGGCGTAGCGATCTTCCACCAGCGTATTGGCGGTGAGCGCGAGGATCGGCGTGTGGTGGCCGCCCTTGGCTGCCTCATGCGCACGGATGCGTTTTGTCGTTTCGATGCCGTCGAGCTGCGGCATCTGGATGTCCATCAGCACGAGATCATAGGGCGTGCCGGCCGAGGACGCGCCGAGCCAGGATTCCAGCGCGGCCTCGCCATTGATCGCGATGATGACGCGGTGACCGAGTTTCGTCAGTAGCGAGCGCATCAACAGCGCATTGATCTCGTTGTCCTCGGCGACGAGAACCGAGAGGCCTTTCGCCGGTACCGCGCCGGTGGATGGGGCAGATGGCTCCGGCGCGAGATCGGGCGAGGCGACCTCCGGGGGCAGCGCGAGGCGTGCGGCGAGTGAGGCCGCGCGCAGCGGCTTCACCAGGAAGCCGGTGAAGGCCGGCGAGATTTTCTCGTGGCGCGAGCCGGACGTCAGCAGCACGAGGCGTTGCGTCGCATGGCTGCGTGCGGCTTCGCCGAGGCGGTCGGCAATGGCAGCGCCGAGCGCGCGATCGATGAGCACCGAATGCCATGAGCGTTCCGGCAGCAGCGCTTCCGCCACCGCGGCGTCGGTCACCATGCAGGTCTGGCCGCCCCAGCGCTCCAGCCGCCGCGCGATCAGGGAAGCCTCGATGCCGTCGGCAATCAGCAGGATCGACTTGCCTGTGAGGTCGGGACTCGGGAACGCCGTCTGCTCCGCGCCGGCGGAGGATGATGCCAGCGGGACTGAGACGTCGAAGGTCGAACCCTTGCCCGGCTCGCTCGCGAGCGTGATGCGGCCGCCCATGCGCTTGACGATGCGCTCGCTGATAGCGAGACCGAGGCCGGTGCCGCCATAGGTGCGGGCGACGCGTTCGTCGGCCTGCTCGAATTCGCGGAAGATGCGCTGTTGCGCGTCGGCTGCGATGCCGATCCCGGTGTCGCGCACCAGAAAGCTGATTTCGTTCGGCCAGATGCCGGGCTCGACGATCAGCGCGACGCCGCCGCTCGCCGTGAACTTGATGGCGTTGCCGGCGAGGTTGAGCAGCACCTGGCGCAGCCGCGCGGCGTCGCCGACCACTTCGAGCGGCAGCCGCTCGTCGACATAGGCGGCGATCTCGAGCTGTTTCGCCTGCGCGCGCGGCGCGAGCAGCTCGGTGATGTCCTCGATCAGGGCCGAGAGCGCGAAGGGACGCTGCTCGAGATCGAGCTTGCCGGCCTCGATCTTGGAATAGTCGAGCAACTCCTCGATCAGCGCCATCAGCGCTTCGCCGGAGGTCTTCACGGCCTTGGCGTAGGTCGACTGCTCCGGCGTCAGCGTAGTGTCGAGCAGCAGCCCGCCCATGCCGATGATGCCGTTGAGCGGCGTGCGGATCTCGTGCGACGCCATCGCCAGGAAGCGCGATTTGGCCCGGTTGGCGGCGTCGGCCTGATCGCGGGCCTCGGACAGCGCCCGCTCGGTCTCGGTGCGGTCGGTGACGTCGCGTCCGACGCTCTGCAATTCGGCGGGCTGGCCGGCGTCGAGGCGGACATAGCCTTCGCGCCAGGCGATCCAGCGCGCGCCGAGCGGAGTTGCGATCTTCTGGTCGTGAATCCGCGTGCCGTTGCTCTCGCGGGCGCTGTCGCCCTGCTCCAGCACGTCGAAATCAAAGCGCGTGCCGACCAGCGCGCCGCGCGCCTGTGCGGCAAGCGCGCAATAGGCGTCGTTGGCGAAGGTGATGCGGCCGCCTGTGTCGCGCAGCACGATCAGATCGCCCTGCTGTTCGAACAGGCTGCGAGCGCGCTCCTCGGCCTCCTTCAGCTCCCAATTGCGGTCGATCAGCGTTTCGTTGTGGGCAGCCAGCGCACGCATCCGCTTGTTGACGAAGCGCAGGCGCATGCTCAGCGTGGCGAGGCCGAGGCAGGCGAGCGCGAACAGGAAGCTGACGCCGATCGCAAACGCATTGGGATCGTAGCCGGACGTCTCGGACCGGCTGCCGGAGACAAACCCATAGGCGCCGCCGAAGGTCGCCGAGAAGATCATGAAGGAGCGGATCGCGAAGGCGATTCGTGGGTACTGTCGCCTGAAGCGACGCATGCGCACCTTGATCCGGAACGTCCGATCCATCGCCACCGACCCGACTCTTTTCGTAAAAACCTGTGCTCGCTGTAAACGACGATGTGCCGCCGACCTTGCGAACAGTTTGAGGCCCTGCGACCGCCTCCAAACAGGGTTGACGAGACGTTAACGGCGCAAAGCGAGGCGGCTCAAAGCGAGGCCGCCTGGAGATGGCGGTGGCCGCCGCGGGCGCCGACGATCAGCGCCGCCGCCTCGCGCTGCGAGAAGGTTTTCGAGCGCACATAGACCCGGTAATCCGCCGGCCCCTCGGTGGAGAGATAGACCACCTGACCGCCGTCGACGGGCTGTGCGGCAATCGAGATCAGGCGAGTCGAAGGGTTGGCCTGGCAGGACTCCGATTCCGAACCGGGGCCATCGTCGACAACGGCGAAGTCGGCAGCGTCCGCATCCTCGGTAATCTGAACCCGCACCGTGGCGCGCGCGGGATCGTCGGTGAAGGCGACATGCACGCCGGCGGTCCAGAACAGCGACGTCAGCTCGACCGAGGTGTCGCCGAGGGCGATGCAGGGATGCGAGACCGATCCGATCTCGCTGCGCGCGAACACCGCGGCCGCCAACAGGGGAACAACCGAGGCCAGGATCTTGAAACGCAACATGACACGCTACTCGCCAGGCCCTGTACGGGGAACTGATGGGCCTTATGGTTTGCAGAGCGTAAAGGAAACTCGTTACCGCCGGGTTGATGCCGGTATCTGGGGATGAGAATCTCAGTCGGTTAAGCGCTTCTGTTCGTTTTTCGCTCGACTTCAGTGAGAACCAAATAGCTGTTCTTGCCGAAGCTGATCGCCCACAGCGCTGCCCAGGCGCCCCACCTGTTCCTGACCTCGATCTCGACGATTTGGCCAGGAGTGGTGCGAACGATGAGCGGTTGGCTTCTGCCCCAATCAATAGTCGCCTCGATCGTGCAGGCACCGGCCGGCAGCGTGACCTCCAACGCGTCATTGCGCGCAAGCTTCCCAACGCTGGTCCCGTTGACCCACAACTCGTACGACCTCAGCCGATCGGCATATTGGGACGGGCGGACAAATCTGATGGTGCAGGCATTGACGTCGGTCATGGTTCAATCTCGGGCATGGTGATGTTGTCGAGAAAGCTGCGGCGGCGCATTGCTCAGGCCAACTGGCGCACATCCTCCGCGAGTGCGCGGTAGGACAGCGCTTCGGCCAGATGCAGCCGGCCGATCTTGTCGGCACGATCGAGATCGGCCAGCGTGCGCGCCACCCGCAGCACGCGGTGATAGCCGCGCGCCGACAGCCGCATGGTCTCGGCGGCGTCGCGCAGCAGCTTCTGGCCTTGCGCATCCGGCTTGGCGATCTCCTCCAGCACCGAGGCCGGCGCTTCGGCATTGGTGCGAACCTTCGGCAGGCCGGCGTCCGCGTAGCGTGCGAGCTGGATGTCGCGCGCGGCGGCCACGCGCGCGGCGACTTCGGCCGAGCCCTCCGCCGGCGGCGGCAGGATCAAATCGGCCGCGGTCACGGCGGGAACCTCGATGCGCAGGTCGATACGGTCCATCAGCGGCCCCGAGATGCGGGCCTGGTAGTCGCCAGTGCAGCGATCGATGCGGCCGCGCTTGCAGGCATAGCCGGGCTCGAACGCATTGCCGCAGCGGCACGGATTCATCGCCGCGACCAGCATGAAGCGTGCGGGATAGGTGACGCGGTGATTGGCGCGGGACACCGAGACCTCGCCGTTCTCCAGCGGCTGGCGCAGCGAATCCAGCACGCGCGGATCGAATTCGGGGAGCTCGTCGAGGAACAGCACGCCCTGATGCGCGAGCGAGATCTCGCCTGGCCGCGCCCGCATGCCGCCACCGGTGAGCGCGGCCATGCTGGCGGAATGATGCGGCGATCGAAACGGCCGCCGCGCCGTCAGTGCGCCGCCCTCGATCTCGCCGGCGACAGAGGCGATCATCGAGACTTCGAGCAACTCGCCCGGTGACAGCGGCGGCAGGATCGAGGGCAGGCGTGCCGCCAGCATCGATTTGCCGGCGCCGGGCGCGCCGATCATCAGCAGGTGATGGCCGCCGGCGGCCGCGATCTCCAGCGCGCGCTTGGCGCTCTCCTGGCCCTTGATGTCGCGCAGGTCGAGCGGCGAGGCGGCGGCTTCATGCACCTTCGGCACCGGCCGCGACAGCACCTGCGTTCCCTTGAAATGGTTGGCGATCTGGATCAGCGAACTTGCGGCGATGATCTGGATGTCCGGGCTCGCCCATGCCGCTTCCGAGCCGCAAGCCGCCGGACAGATCAGCCCCTCCTCGCGCACATTGGCGCCGATCGCGGCGGGAAGGACACCGGCCACCGGTGCGATCGATCCGTCGAGGCCAAGCTCGCCCAGAACCGTGAAGCCGGTCAGCGCATCCGGGGGGATCGCGCCGATCGCCCCCATCAGCCCGAGCGCGATCGGCAGGTCATAATGGCTGCCCTCCTTGGGCAGATCGGCGGGCGCGAGATTGACGGTGATCCTGCGCGCCGGCAGCGCCAGCCCAGAGGCGATCAGCGCCGAGCGGACCCGCTCGCGCGCCTCCGACACCGCCTTGTCCGGGAGACCGACGATCGCGAAGGCCGGCAGACCGGGCGCGACCTGCACCTGCACGTCGACCGCACGGGCCTCGATCCCCTCAAAGGCGACGGTAGAAACCCGCTGAACCATGCCCGAACCAGCCTGCCCTTTTGCACAATTAGGGGTAGCAGAGCGGGCCAGTTCTTGCAAGAACAATACGGGAACGGGTCGAGAGGGCCGGAAGGCCTTAACCGATCGTAAACACGTCGAAGACACTACGCCTCGAATGCAAGCTGCTCTGCTCAGCACATTCCAACGAATGTCCGCTACTCCTAGGCTGCGGGATGGGCCGTGGTCTAACGGGTGAACAATTCAGATGCTTGCAAATCGCCGGAGAAGCGAACGACGGATGTGCACGCGGCTCGCCAAGATTCATTTTGGCGCGGGTTCGCTGCCGCGGGACTGCACGATCACGGATATTTCGGATGGCGGCGTGAAAGTGGTGGCGGAATTTCTGGAAGTGCCGCCGCAATTCACCATCATCTTCGCGCCCGACTATTCCCGGCAGTGCCGCCTGCGCTGGCGCATCGGCTGCGAGTTCGGCGCTGAATTCACCGACTGAGCTTTCGGAAGCGCCCCGCCTTAACGGGACTTTAGCGTTAATCGGTAAGCATCTCTGATCAGTCGCCGAGTGATCAGAGTATGTCCAAGCGTTTGTCCGTCGCCTCTCCTCCGGCGAGATATCTGTTTTCCGCACTTCTGATCTTGGCCTTGGGCGGCTGTCAGACCACCGGCATCGAGGACATCACCGGCGCGCTCGGCGGAAAATCGGACACGGCTGTCAGGGCCGAGGCCAAGCCAGACGTGAGGCCGGACATGGACGCGCTGCGCGAGCGCTATCGCGCCAAGCCTGGCGATCCCAACGTCGCGCTCGAATATGGCAAGGCGTTGCGCCAGACCGGCCAGCGCGCGCAGGCGCTCGCGGTGCTGGAGCAGGCCGTGCTTGCCCATTCCAGCAACAAGGCGCTGCTCGCCGGCTATGGCCGCGCGCTCGCCGACAGCGGCAGTTTCCAGCAGGCGTTCGACGTCCTCGGTCGCGCGCATTCGCCCGAGGATCCCGACTGGCATATCCTGTCGGCGCAGGGCGCCGCGCTCGATCAGCTCGGTCGCAACGAGGAGGCGCAGCAATACTACGCCGCCGCACTGAAAATCGTGCCGGACGAACCGTCGGTGCTGTCCAATCTCGGACTGTCCTACATGCTGCAGAACAATCTGCCGCGGGCAGAGGAAACGATGCGCCGCGCGCACGAGCGCAATCCCGCCGATCTCCGGGTGCGCGCCAATCTCGCGCTCGTGCTGGGACTGGAAGGAAAGCAGGCCGAGGCCGAAACCATCGTGAAGGCGGACCTGCCGCCGGATCAAGCGGCGGCAAAGGTCACAGCGCTGCGGCAATTGCTGGTGAAGAAGCAGCAGCGGGCGGAGAAGTAGCCCGCTCATTCCTGAGCTCGACAGATTGAGCCTCGCCGAGCGCACCGAGGGAGGTGCATTCCCTCCCCCCTTGTGGGGGAGGGCTAGGGAGAGGGGTAGCCCAGGAAAAAGTGCTGATTGGTGACGATGCATCGAATGGGTGCGCGACGGAAAGAGTCCCCGTGTAGCACCCCCTCCCTGCCCCTCCCCCACAAGGGGGGAGGGAACGGAGAGAGCTCAGCTCTTGTCCCTACGACGCCTTGCGATGCGGGGCTGACGCGCGCCCCGACCTGCCCTTCAGCTTCTTCAGCAGCGGCCCGAGCAGCGAGCGCTTCGGCTTCTTCACCTCGCCGCGCCCGGCGAGGCGGTTCGCCATGTTCTGGAACAGCTCGGTGGTGCGGTGGCTCTTGGAGACCTCCGCGATCATCTGGCCGTTGTTGGCCGCGGTCGAGAACAGCTTTGAATCGAACGGGATCACCGCGATCGGCTGGCTCTCCATGGTTTTGGCGAATGCCTTGACCTCGATCTCCGCCCGCTTGGGCATGCCGACCTGGTTGATGCAGTAGAGCGGTGGCCGGTCGTTCGGCCGCGCCGCCTTCAACACGTTCAGCATGTTCTTGGTGTTGCGCAGGTTCGCAAGATCGGGCTCGGCCACGATCACGATGTCGTCCGCGTTGACCAGCGCACGCCGCGTCCAACCCGACCATTGGTGGGGAACGTCGAGCACGATGCAGGGCGTCGTCATGCGCAGCGTGTCGAACACCGCATCGAAGGCCTCCGCGCCGAAATCGTAGACGCGGTCAAGGGTGGCAGGCGCAGCAAGCAGGCTGAGACGCTCGGTGCATTTGGAGAGCAGACGCTCCATCAGGGCCGTGTCCGGCCGATCCTGCGACAGCACCGCATTGGCGATGCCCTGCACCGGGTCCTGATTGTAGTCGAGGCCCGCGGTGCCGAAGGCGAGGTCGAGATCGATCACGACGGAATCGAGCGCGAGGTCGCGGGCGATGGTCCAGGCCACATTGTGCGCGACGGTAGAGGCACCGACACCGCCCTTGGCGCCGACCACCGCGATGACGCGGCCGGTGATGATGGTTTCGGACGCCGAGAACAGGCTGCAGATCGAGCGGACGACGTCGAGCGTTTCGACCGGTCCCACCACATAGTCGTTGACGCCGCGGCGGACCAGCTCGCGATAGGGCGCGGTGTCGCTGGGATTGCCGATCACCACCACACGAGTGCCGGGATCGCAGACACCGGCGAGGTCGTCGAGGCCCTCGAGAATGTCGCGCGTGCCGTCGGATTCGATCACGATGACGTTCGGCGTCGGCATCGTTTCATAGACTTCGATGGCCGCAGCGAGGCCGCCGTCCTTGGCGGTGAGATGCGCCTTGGCGAGACGGCGATCCTGCCCGGCCGCGGTCACCGCGGCGAGCGTCTGCTCGGTCTCGCAAAAGGCTTGCACGGAGATGCGAGGAACCGGCGCAATGTGTTCCTCGGGGTGCTGCGGATCGTCCGCTTCTTCGTCGTGGACGCGTGTCATCTGCCTGTATCGCTGAGTTTGGCCTTGTCGGCGTCTGAATTGGTGGTCGCGATCGGCATGCCCTTGCGATAGCGCTCGAAGGCGATGTCACGCCGTGCGTTATAGGCTGGCGTCTCGGACCGCGGCTGCTCGAGGTCGGCTGGATTGTCGATCATTGCCGCGAGGTTGCGCTGGCTGGCGCAGCCCAGATTGAAATAGGGCTGGTTCTCGTTGTAGCCGGGGTCGAGGATGGAGGGGCCGATATCTTCCGGCCACAGCCCGCAGGGGCCGGCGACTGCGGCGATCCGGGAATAGCTCAGGCGGATGGTGGGCAGTAGTCCGGGATCCTCCGGCCGATAGGGATGCTGGACGATGGCACGCGAGGGCACGCCGACGGATGCGAGCACGGAACGGATCTCGTGATAGGTCGCTGCCGCCGCCCGCGAATTCGCGGCGTTGGCGGGGACGTCGACGACCACCGAGCCGGTGCCTTCGCGCACCCAGTCCCGGGCAATGCCGGCGACGTCCGCGTGCTGCGCGGCCGAGAGGCCGCCGCGAGCCTTGCCGACGAAGATCACGATCGACTTCTTGGCTTCCTCGACCGCGATCGGGTGACGCTGGCGATAGTCGGTCGGCACCGTCTGGGTGACGATCTCGCCGGTGGTGTTGCAGGCGCCCAACATGACGGAGAGCCCCGTCAGCGCCAGCGCGACGCTCAACCTGCGACGTCGATCGGCCATGGTCTTCGTCATCGCTTCATCCCTCGTGCCCCGTCTCTCGCCCGTCTCTGCCGCTTGCCCCAAGTCGTCCGTTCGTCATCAGTCGATGATGAAGCCGAAATCACCGGGCGTGCCCGCGATCGGATCGACGCGGCGCGCGATGCCATAGAGGCGGTTCATGCGGCCGAGCAGCGCCGTCTGGGCGTCAGAGGCCGGCGCGAAGCCGTCGTCGGGCCGGGACAGTTCCTTCTGAGCCACCGCGCGCACCACATAGGGCGTCACGATCACCATCAGCTCGGTCTCGTTGTTGACGAAGTCCTGGCTGCGGAACAGCGCACCGATGATCGGCACCTGGTCGACGCCAGGCAGGCCGTTGATCGCCTGTTTGGTCTGCTGCTGGATCAGGCCGGCCATCGCCATCGAACCGCCCGAGGGAATTTCCAGCGTCGTTTCGGCGCGGCGGGTCTGGATCGAGGGGATGGTGATCGAGTTGCTCGAGCTCGAGGACAGCGCCTGGGTCACCGTGATGGCGCTCTGGTTCGATAGCTCCGACACCTCGGTCATCACGCGCAGGCTGATCCGGCCCTCGCTCAGTACGACGGGGGTAAAGTTCAGGGAGATGCCGAACTTCTTGTAGGTGATCTGGGTGGTACAAACGTGGGTGACGGGATCGCAGGCGTAGCCCGACGGAATGGGGAATTCGCCGCCGGCGATGAAGGTGGCGGATTCGCCGGAGATCGCGGTCAGGCTCGGCTCGGCGAGCGTGCGCATGACACCGGCGCTTTCCATCGCGCGCATCGTGGCGCTGACGGTCGCGAAGCCCTTGGTGATGCCGGCCACACCTAATCCGTTGTTGCTGACGATCGGTCCGCCGCTGACCGAGAACGGGTTGGAATTGTTGAAGTTCACCACCGCGGTGCCGGCGTTCAGGCTGGCGCTGAGATCGACGCCCAGCTGCTTGACGATATCGCGGCGTACTTCGCCGACGACGACCTTGAGCATCACCTGGTCGCGGCCGCGCACGACGATGTTGTTGACCACCTTCTCGGAGCCGCCGACCAGTTTGGCCGCGACGTCGCCGGCCTGCTGGGCCTCGACCGGGCTCGACACCGAGCCGGTCAGCATCACGCTGTCGCCGACGCCTTCGATTTGCACGCCCGGCAGCGCCTGACGCAGCGCCGTGCGCATGCCGTTGAGATCGCGCTTCACCGCGATGTCGTAGGCGGCCACCTGCTGGCCGTCGGCAGCGAAGAACACGACGTTGGTCTGGCCGACCTGTCCGCCGATGATATAGGCGCGTTGGGCCGAGCGGATCACGGCATTGGCGATCTTGGGATCGGCGACCAGCACATCCTTGACGTCGCGCGGCAGGTCGATGACGGCGGACTTGCCGACGCCGAGCGACAGGAAGCGCGTCTTCGCCGGCACGATCGTCCCGACCGGCGACACATCGAGATCCGCTGCCTGCATCGGCGCCTGGTCGCCGACCGGCGCATCTGCAGCGCTGACGACATCGGGGGCTGCGAGGAGCCCCAGGATCAGCATCGTCCCCGTCCAGAACGAGCGCGCGCGATTCCCCCGAATGCGCATGCCCGTCCGATCATCCCCGTAGTTCATCATGTCCCCATCACTTCTGTGACGTCAGTTGCCGCGCCTGTACGCCGTAGCGGATCACGTTGATCCCGGCGGACCGCTTGCTCGCCTGGTCCTCGGGCGTACTGTCGACCGAGTTGGCATCGACGATGCTGCGCAGCGCGAGTGTCAGCGTGCCGCCCTGGCGCGCTGCCGATAGCGCGGCGACCTGGTCGGGTTTGAGCTCGAGCGTGACGGTCCTGCCGACGACGGCGTTCTGGCCGTCCTTTTCCTTCGGCGCCTGGTCGATCGCGAGCACGCGGATATTGGTCAGGATCGCTTCGGACAGGATGAGGTCGTTACCGCCGGCCCCGTCAGGATTCTTCAAGCGGCGGGTCAGCACGATGTCGACGCGGTCATTCGGCAGGATGAAGCCGCCGGCGGCAGTCTCGGCTGAAATCTCGGTGGAGACCGCGCGCATGCCCGACGGCAGGATCGCGGCCATGAAGCCGGAGCCGTCGGCCTTGACCAGCTTCTGCTCGCGGATCGGCTCGCCCTGCATCAACGGCACGCGTGCGATCGAGCCTGCGATCTGGATTTGCGCCTCGGGCCTGTTGTCGCGGCGGATGAAGGCGCTGCTCGCGGTCGCCGCCGGCCAGACCTGCCATTGCAGGTCCTCGGGCTTCACGGCCTGACCGAGCTGGATGTCGTTCTTGGCGACCAGGACCTCGACCGTCGGCAGCTTTTCGGCGACAGGAAGAACGGGCGCGGGCTTGTTGTCATAGCCGCTCGCCAGATACGCAGCGACGCCGCCGGCGCCCAGTGCGATGACGAGAACGACAATGCGTGCGGTGTTCATACGCTTCTACTCTTACGCGGGGCACTCGAACCGCACCTGGCGGGTTCCCCGTGTCGATGAGTAGGCAGTAAAAGTATAAGCGGTGTTGCGAGGCCGAATGTGATCGACGGCCGCGCTGTGGTCTTTCGGCAGATGGTGAACGTCGCGTTAGCCGGTCGGCCACTGGCCCCGTAGTTTCACGCAGTCGCGGCCCATGCATTCGAACGATGCGCCGCCGCGTCGTGGTGAATGGGTGGTTAGTGATGGGTGGGGTGATGCTTGGTGCCGGCATGCAGTGAGATGGAAACAACGCGCCACATCACCGCTGTCGTCCTGGCGAAAGCCAGGACCCATTACCACCGCGATGAGTTGTTAAGGAGGTGATCGCTTCGATGTTCGTCAAACTGGCAGCCGGGGTAATGGGTCCTGGCTTTCGCCAGGACGACATTGAGGCTACAAGCCGATGCCTACCTCGCCCGCTTCTGCTCGATCACGTCCCAGAGCTTTGCGGCAACGTCGGGTCCGCCGAGCCGCGCGATGGCGCGGATGCCGGTCGGCGAGGTCACGTTGATCTCGGTGAGATTGCCGTTGATGACGTCGATGCCGACGAACAACAGCCCGCGCTCGCGCAGCGCCGGGCCCACGGTGGCGCAGATCTCGCGCTCGCGCGGCGTAAGCTCGGTCTCCTGCGCTGCGCCGCCGCGCACCATGTTGGAGCGGAGGTCGTCGGCGGCCGGCACGCGATTCACCGCGCCGGCGAACTCGCCGTTGATCAGGATGATGCGCTTGTCGCCGTGCTTGACCTCGGGGATGAACTGCTGGATCACCCAGGCTTCCTTGAAGGTCACCGAGAACATGTCGAACAGCGAGCCGAAATTCATGTCCTGCGGCATCACGCGGAACACCGCCGCGCCGCCATGGCCGTGCAAGGGCTTCATCACGACGGCGCCATGCTTGTCGCGAAACGCGTTGATCTCGTCGAGGTCGCGCGAGATCAGCGTCGGCGGCATCAGCTGCGGGAAGTTCATCACGAACAGCTTTTCCGGCGCGTTGCGCACCGAGGCGGGGTCGTTGACGACGAGCGTCTTCGGATGGATGCGTTCGAGAAGGTGCGTCGAGGTGATATAGGCGAGGTCGAACGGCGGATCCTGGCGGAGCAGCACCACGTCGAAGCCGTTGAGCGCCTCGCGCCTGGGTTCGCCCAGGGTGAAATGATTGCCGGGCTCGTCGCGCACGGTGAGGAGCTGAACCGGAGCGACGATCTCCTCGCCGACCATCGAGAGCTTGTCGGGCGTGTAATAGGACAGGCCGTGGCCGCGCTTCTGCGCCTCCAGGAGCAGCGCAAAGGTGGAATCGCCCTTGATGTTGATGCGGGCGATGGGGTCCATCTGGACGGCGACGTTCAGTTTCATGGTCTGCCTTTCAGGTCGAGGCGTCGAATGCCGCCAACACATGGCGTGGAAGTGACCGCGGCGCAATCAGCATGGCATCGAATCGCATTTCAAATTCCGCATGCTCGGGATGCGCGACGAGCCAGCCTTGCGCGGCATCGATGATGCGCTGCTGCTGGCGCGGCGTCACCGCGAAGGCGGCGTCGTCCAGCGTCGCGCGCGCCTTGACCTCGACGAAGGCGATCAAATTGCGGCGGCGCGCCACGATGTCGATCTCGCCATGCGGCGTGCGGTAGCGTTTGGCGAGGATGCGATAGCCCTTGGCCATGAGATAGGCCGCGGCGCGGCTTTCCGCGGAGATGCCGGTGCGAAACGCGGCGACGCGCTCGGGCGAGGCGATTTTCGGTTCCGTCGGGACCTCAGCCTTCGCCATCGCCGCCCCGCAACTCCTTGGCAAGCTCGAGCGCGCGGGCATAGACATCGCGGCGCGGCCGGCCCGAGAGCGCGACCGCATGCGCCACCGCATCCTTGACGCTGTTCGCGGCGAGCTGCTCGCGCAGGACACCGTCGAGCGCATCCGATGTCAGCATCTCGGCATCCGCCGCAGGCGGAGCGATCACCAGCACGAATTCTCCGCGCGTCTCCAGCGTGTCGGCGCCGCGCGCGAGCTCACGCAACGTGGCGCGCGAAATCTGCTCGTGCAGTTTCGTCAGCTCGCGGCAGATCGCGGCTTCGCGGCTCCCCATGATCTCGGCAAGCTCGGCGAGCGTGTCCTGCACGCGGTTGCCGGAATCGAACATCACCAGCGTCGCATCGATGCGCGCAAGCTCAGTCAGGCGAGATCGTCGCGCCGCCGATTTGGCCGGCAAAAACCCTTCGAAAAAGAAGCGGTCGGTCGGCAGCGCGGCGACCGACAGCGCCGCCAGCACCGAGGACGGACCGGGGAGCGCGTAGACCGCGTGGCCGGCCGCGCAGACCTCGCGCACCAGCTTGTAGCCGGGGTCCGAGATCAGCGGCGTGCCGGCATCCGACACCAGCGCGATCGAGCCGCCCTGCGACAGCCGTTCCAGGATCTTCGGACGGGCCGCTTCCGCATTGTGCTCGTGATATTGCTTGAGCTGCGCGGAGATGTCGTAGCGCTCGGTCAGACGCCGCGTGATGCGGGTGTCCTCGCAGGCGATGACATCGACCCCGGCGAGGGTCTGCAGCGCCCGCAGCGTGATGTCGCCGAGATTGCCGATGGGGGTCGCGACCAGGTGCAGGCCCGACGCGGCCTTCGGCGCGACAAGCCGATGGGCGTCGATGGAGAAACCGCGCGAGGCGGGCTCCGTGATCTCGGGTGTATTTATCGGGGACGGCTTTGCGCGCATAATCAAACGAACTTAGGCATGATCCCCGGAGCTGGGAACCGGTCCCCGAAAAAAGATCGTGCCTGGGCAAGGGGCGACAAGGGGCGAGGAAGGACTGGAATGTGATCCATTCGGCATCACATACAGCAGGGAATGAAGCGTCAGCGCCATATTCGTGGCGGAAACGCCGCCTTGATGCTGGGTGACGGACGGCGGACAGCTAGCCAGAACTTGAGAGGAAGCCGCGTTAAGCGGGCATTATCCTTTTGTTTGAGTTAACTATTTGCCGACAATATGCCTGAATCCATGGCCGGTGTCGTGGAAAGAATGTCGTGACCGGCTGGCGACGGTCGGTCGGAAGAGAAACTGTCATGACGGGCCCACGTGATCCCAGATCCTCCTTTTCGGAGGAGTCTCCCGTTCAGGGGCCCCTGATGTCAGGGGCGACCCGGCGAAGCGCGCTCGGTCTGTTGCTCGGCGCGCCGCTGCTGTCGGCCTGCGCCGGCGTGCAGCAGAGCCTGAGCCAGTTCTCCAATCCGTTCAGCAGCTCCTCCCCGCCTCCGGCCCAGCCGGCCGGCCCGCCGCAACAGGCGACGACCGCCGGCACCGGCGGGGTGAAGGTTGCCGTGATCCTGCCGCTCTCGGCATCCGGCAATGCCGGCCTCGCCGCGCAGTCGATGCGCAACGCCGCCGAGATGGCGCTGGCCGAGTTCCAGAATCCCAACATCCAGCTCCTGATCAAGGACGACAATGGCAGCCCGCAGGGCGCGCAGGCCAGTGCGCAGCAGGCGGTGGACGAGGGCGCCGAGATCATCCTGGGGCCGCTGTTCGCGCAATCGGTGCCTGCGGTGGCGCAGATCGCGCGCACGCGCGGGATCCCGGTGATGGCGTTCTCGACCGATTCCAGCATTGCCGGCCGCGGTGTCTATCTGCTGAGCTTCCTGCCAGAGTCCGACGTCAACCGCATCGTCGAATATTCCGCCAGCATCGGAAAGCGCTCCGTCGCTGTGCTCGTGCCCGACAATGCTTATGGCAACGTGGTCGAGGCCGCGGTGAAGGCGGCGGTGCCGCGCCGCGGCGGGCGCATCGTCGCGTTCGAGAAATACGGCGCCGATCGCGCCACGCCGGCCCGGACCGTGGCGCAGCAGCTCGGCAGCGCCGATGCGCTGTTCATCGCCGATGATGGCGATGCCGTCGTCGCGGTCGCCGATGCGATGAGCGCGGCGGGGGCGAATCTGCGCAATATCCAGCTGCTCGGTACCGGCCTGTGGGACAGCCCGCGCGTCTATGCCAGCTCCAGCTTGCAAGGCGGCCTCTACGCCGCGCCGGACCCGGCCGGCTTCCGCGCCTTCTCCGGCCGCTATCGCACCAAATATGGCGCGGAGCCCGTGCGCACCGCGACGCTCGCCTATGACGCCGTCGCCCTGGTCGCCGCGCTGGCGCGCACGCAAGGCACGACGCGCTTCTCATCCGACGTGCTCACCAATCCGTCCGGCTTTGCCGGCATTGACGGCCTGTTCCGCTTCCGCGCCGACGGCACCAACGAGCGCGGCCTCGCGGTGATGAAGGTCACGACGGGCGGCGGCGTGGCCGTGGCGGGCTCGCCGAAGAGTTTTGGGGCGTAGTTCAAGATGACGGTGCCGTAGGGTGGGCAAAGGCGCGCTTTGCGCGCCGTGCCCACCATCTTTCTGCACATGTGGTAAAAATGGTGGGCACGCTTCGCTTTGCCCACCCTACGACAGCTCGCTACGCCGCCAGATCCGCGACCACCGCGTCCAGCACCGGAAAACCGCTGCTGGTCACGCGCAGCCGTCCCGTTGCATCCACCGTGATCGCGCCTTCTTCGCGCAGCAGCGTGATGCGCTTGGGATCGAGCGAGCGGCCTGACAGCGCGCGGTAGCGCTCGGGGTCGATGCCCTCGACGAGGCGCAACCCCATCAGCAAAAATTCGTCGGCGCGCTCTTCGCTGTTGAGGAGATCGTCGGTGACGACGCCGTGCCCGTTGGTCTCGACCCGCATCACCCAGGCTTCGGGACGCTTCTCGGTAGCGGTCGCGTGCCTGATGCCGTCGATGTCGAGCCGGCCATGGGCACCGGGGCCGATGCCGGCATATTCCTCGCCGCGCCAGTAGACCAGATTGTGCCGGCACTCGGCGCCCCGCCGCGCGTGATTTGAAATCTCGTAGGCGGGCAGGCCGAGCTTGTCGCAGGTCTCCTGCGTGACGTCGTAGAGCGCGCGTGCGACCGCTTCATCCGGCGTCTTCAGCTTGCCGGCTTGATGCAAGCCGAAGAACGGCGTGCCTTCTTCGATCGTCAATTGATAGAGCGACAGATGCTCGGCCGCCTCGTCGATCGCGAGACGCAATTCATCGGCCCACATCGCCGGCGTCTGGTCGGGACGGGCGTAGATCAGGTCGAACGAATAACGATCGAACGAGCGGCGCGCGATGGCGACGGCATCGAGGGCCTCGCGCGCGCTGTGCATGCGGCCGAGCGCTTTCAGCGAGGCATCGTCGAGCGCCTGCACGCCGAGCGAGACGCGATTGACGCCGGCGGCGCGATAACCGGCGAAGCGCGTGGCCTCGACGCTGGTCGGGTTTGCCTCCAGCGTGACTTCAACGTCTTTCGCCACGGTCCAGTGCTTGCCGATGGCGTCGAGCACAGCGCCCACGGTTGCAGGCTGCATGAGCGAGGGCGTGCCGCCGCCGAGAAAGATCGAGGTGACTTCGCGGCCGGGCGCGCGCTCGGCGGTCGTCGCGATCTCACGCGCGAATGCTGACGCAAAACGCGCTTCGTCGATCGCGGCGTGACGGACATGGCTGTTGAAGTCGCAATAGGGGCACTTCGACAGGCAGAACGGCCAGTGCACGTAGACGCCGAAGGCTTCCTTAGCGCGGCTCAAGGCAGATCTCCGCCAGTTTCACGAAGGCGCGGGCACGGTGCGACAGGCCGAGACCGAGCGGCGGCAGGCCGTGCTTTTCGATGCTTTCCATTTCGCCGAAGGTGCGGCTGTGGCCGTCGGGCAAAAATATCGGGTCGTAGCCAAAGCCGGCGGTGCCGCGCGGCGGCCACACCAGCGTGCCGTCGACGCGCGCCTCGACCTGTTCGAGATGATCGTCGGGCCATGCAACGCACAGCGCGGAAACGAAATGGGCCTTGCGCTTGGCGGGCGTGGTCGCGCCGCGCTCCTGCAACAGCCGTTCGATCTGCGCCATCGCCGCGGCAAAATCCTTGTTCGGCCCGGCCCAGCGCGCCGAGTAGATGCCGGGCGCGCCGTCGAGCGCGTCGACCACGATGCCGGAATCATCGGCGAAAGACGGCAGCTTGGTCGCCTGCGCTGCCGCGATCGCCTTGATCGCGGCGTTGCTGCGGAAATCGTTTCCGGTCTCTTCCGGCTCCGGAAGATCTAATTCGCCGGCCGACACCGCCTCGATGCCGTAAGGCGCAAGCAGCTCCTTCATCTCGGCGAGCTTGCCGGGATTATGGGTCGCGATGACCAGCTTTCCGGTGATTCGGCGATGCATCGGCCTATTGACTACGCTACCGCCAGTTTCTGCAAGTCCACGAGACGCGCGACGCCCTTGCGCGCAAGCGCCATCAACGCCAGGAACTCGGCTTCCGTGAACGGCTCGCGTTCCGCGGTGCCCTGGACTTCGATGATGCGGCCATCGCCCGTCATGACGAAATTGGCGTCGGTATCGGCTTCGGAGTCCTCGGCATAGTCGAGGTCGAGCACGGGCGTGCCCTTGTAGATGCCGCAGGAGATCGCGGCGACGTTGTCGCGCAACACATTGGCCTTGACCATGTTGCGCGCCTTCATCCAGCTGACGCAATCGGCGAGCGCGACCCAGGCACCGGTGATCGAGGCCGTGCGGGTGCCGCCGTCGGCCTGGAGGACGTCGCAATCGACCGTGATCTGGCGCTCACCGAGTGCTTCGAGATTGATGATGGTGCGAAGCGAGCGGCCGATCAGGCGCTGAATTTCGACGGTGCGGCCGCTCTGCTTTCCAGCGGAGGCCTCGCGGCGGGTGCGTTCCGAGGTCGCGCGCGGCAGCATGCCGTATTCGGCGGTGACCCAGCCGCGGCCCTGGCCCTTGAGCCATGGCGGCAGGCGGTCTTCCAGCGTGGCGGTGACCAGCACATGGGTGTCGCCGAATTTCACCAGGCACGAGCCTTCCGCATATTTGACCACGCCGCGCTCCAGCGTCACGGGGCGCAATTCGTCGGGCGCACGGCGGCTTGGCCGCATGGGAAATCCTCCAAAACTCTCGGAAAAGGGCTGTTGGCGGTGCTTGTAGGTTGGGTGAGGGTGGGCGGCAAGGGGGAAGATCGAGGCCTTATTCACCCCCGATTTTCAATCCGCGAACGCCACGCTTGTCAGACGCGCCCGGGATAGACAAATTACCTGTATCTTAGAGGAGTTACGGTCTGTGGCCCATCACGATCCGATCCATCTGATCGCGCCGCGCGCGGGCCTCGCCCAGCTCAACGAGCGTTCCCGCGACATCTTTCGTCAAATCGTCGAAAGCTACCTCGCGACCGGCGAGCCGGTGGGCTCACGCAATATTTCGCGCCTGATCGCCATGCCGCTGTCGCCCGCGTCGGTCCGCAACGTCATGGCCGACCTGGAACAGCTCGGCTTGATCTACGCCCCGCACACCTCCGCCGGCCGGTTGCCGACGGAACTCGGCCTGCGGTTCTTCGTCGATGCCCTGATGCAGGTCGGCGATCTCAATGACAGCGAACGGCAGGCGATTCAGAGCCAGTTGACCTCCGTCGGCCACGCGCAATCGGTGGAGGCTGCGCTCGAAGAGGCATTGACGCGGCTCTCCGGCCTGACCCGCGCAGCCGCCGTCGTGCTGACGCCGAAATCCAATGCGCGGCTGAAACATATCGAATTCGTCCGCTTGGAACCGGAAAAGGCATTGGTGATCCTGGTCGGCGAGGACGGGCAGGTCGAAAACCGCGTGTTGACGCTGCCACCGGGGGTTCCATCCTCGGCGTTGACCGAAGCCGGGAACTTCCTCAATGCCCGTATCCGGGGCCGGACCCTGGCCGAGGCCCGGCTGGAGCTCGAAACCGCGCTCGGAGAGGCGCGCACCGAGCTCGATCAGCTGACGCACAAGGTGATCTCGGCCGGCATCGCCAGCTGGTCCGGCGGCGAGAACGAGGACCGCCAGCTCATCGTCCGCGGCCACGCCAATCTGCTCGAGGATTTGCATGCGCTGGAGGATCTCGAGCGCGTTCGCCTGCTGTTCGACGATCTCGAGACCAAGCGCGGCGTGATCGACCTGCTCGGCCGGGCCGAGACTGCGGAAGGCGTGCGGATCTTCATCGGCAGTGAGAACAAGCTGTTCTCGCTGTCGGGCTCGTCCACCATCATCTCGCCCTATCGGGACGCTGCCGGCCATATCGTCGGCGTTTTGGGCGTAATCGGGCCGACGCGGCTGAATTATGCCCGTGTGATCCCGACCGTGGACTATGCTGCCCGCATCGTCAGCCGGCTCCTGGGGGGCTGACCGGCGTCTCTCCCGATCACGGGCGCTTGATTTTCGGCGCCCGAAGCACGATATGCGGGCCAGAAACCCCCTGAGACGAATGCGAAAAGAGAGCCGATGACCGATCGAGACCGGCAACCCGAAGACACGAGTGCTGCGGCCGGCGAGCCCGTGGTGTCAAAACCCTACATCATGCCCGACGATCCCGAGCCCGGCTCGGTCGAGCTCCTGCAGAAGGAAGTCGCCGAGGCGCGCGACCGCATGCTGCGGACGCTGGCCGAGATGGAGAATCTGCGCAAGCGCACCGCCAAGGAGGTCGCTGACTCCAAGCTCTACGGCGTCACGGGCTTTGCCCGCGACGTGCTCGACATCGCCGACAACCTCCAGCGCGCGCTCGATGCCGTTCCGGCCGAAGCCCGTGCGGCGGCCGATGCAGGCCTCGCCTCGCTGATCGAGGGCGTCGAACTGACCGAGCGCTCGCTACTGAGCGCGCTGGAAAAACACGGCGTGAAGAAGTTCGATCCCTTGGGCCAGAAGTTCGACCCGAACTTCCAGCAGGCGATGTTCGAGGTGCCCGATGCGTCGGTACCCGCGGGCACCGTCGTGCAGGTCATGCAGGCCGGCTACACCATCGGCGAGCGCGTGCTGCGTCCCGCCTTGGTCGGTGTCGCCAAGGGCGGCGCCAAGGCCGCGCCCGCCAACAGCAACGAGCCGAACGGCGCTGCGAACTGATCGATCCTCATGGTGAGGAGGCGCGTCAGCGCCGTCTCGAACCATGCAGGCCGAGCTGCTGCAGCGGGGGCCTTCATCCTTCGAGACGCGCGCCAAGAAGCGCGCTCCTCAGGATGAGGGTCTGGCAGTTCGGTTGCGTCTCTTACGCGCTCGCGGCGATATCTGCGGACTGAATCCGCTTCACGCCGGCCTTGGCCATGTCGGCCCAGGCTTTTGCGAGCGAACCCTGATTGTCGATGCCGCGGCAGGCGTCTTCCACCACATAGACCTCGAAGCCCGCCTTGCGCGCGTCGAGCGCGGTCCAGGCCACGCAGAAATCCGTCGCCAGCCCCACGACGAAGACGCGCTTGATCTTTCGCGCCTTCAGATAACCGGCGAGACCCGTCGAGGTTTTGCCGTCGGCTTCGAGGAAGGCCGAATAGCTGTCGACGTCCTTGTGAAAACCCTTGCGGATGATGAGCTCGGCGTGCGGGATCGCAAGGTCTTTCGACAGCGCGGCGCCGTCGGTGCCCTGCACGCAATGGTCGGGCCACAGCACCTGCTTGCCGTAGGGAAGATCGACGGTCTCGAACGGCTTCTTGCCGGCGTGGACTGACGCAAAGGAAACATGGCCTTGCGTGTGCCAGTCCTGCGTCATCACCACGTTCGAAAACGCTTTCGAGATCTTGTTGATGACGGGCACCACCTGCTCGCCTTCCTTCACGGCAAGGCTGCCGCCGGGAAGGAAGCAATTCTGCACGTCGATCACGAGCAGCGCGGATGCATCGTCCGGCTTGATCGATGCCGCTGCCAGAATCGCGGTTGGCGCGAGCGCCACGAGCGCGCTCGTCCCGAGCGCCGCCAAGACTTGTCGCCGATCCAGCATCATTCGCCTCCCTCCAGGATGAACTCAACGGAAGGGGAGCCTAGTTCCGTTCGTATACGAACAGAAGCCCGAAAATGCAGCCGGCTTTGGTGAGTCGTTGGGCTTGAGCCGCGGGTTCGGTGCACCTCGCCCGCTTGCGGGGAGGTCGCTGCGCTCGGAGAGCGCGGCGGGTGAGGGTTCTATCCTCTGGGGGAGTGTCCCTGTGCGGCGACACCCTCTCCCCAGCCCTCCCCCGCAAGCGGGGGAGGAGCGCATCTCATGCGCAGATGCTGCTAGCCCTTTGGCTGGATGCCGTCGCGGACCGCGCGGAAGCGGGTGAAGGCAGTCGGCCATTGCTCGCGCGGGGCGCTGGCGATGATGCGCAGCGAGGCGCCGCCGCTGCTGAAGCGGATCCACTGCACCACGGTCACCGGCGTCTTGTCCTTGCCGCTGACGCCGTCGATCCGGGTCTCGAACCCCTGCTGGCCGCTGATGCGGATCGGCTCGGACATGGTGACGCGCGATTCGCGCACGCCGGGAATCTGGAGCGCCGCCTCCTGGGCAAAGCGGGCACGGTCGTCGGCGGCTTGCGGGGTGGCGCCAATCACGCCGAGGATGATGAACGGCTTCGATTCATAGCCGGAGCTCTCGTCGCCGTCGGCCAGGATGATGCTCGAGCCCGGCGCCAGCATGCGGACGTCCTTGAAGTCGGCGAGATCGGTGATCTTGAACGGCATCAGCGCGATCTGCTCGTCGGCCGAGACCTGCTTGCGGGTGACGACGCTCGCAAACATCTGCCGCACCGCCTCGTCGGTGTAGATCTTGACCGCATTCTCGGGAATCTGCACCGCGACATAGCCGGAGAAGCCGGCGCCCGGCACGATCATCGAATAGCGCCGCACCGGGGTCTCGCCGGCCTTGCCGCTCTCGGTGGTGAAATAGGCAAGTCCCGCGGGCGTCTCGATCTTGTCCTGCTTGACGCCGTTGGCTCCGGCCGGATTGGAGTTGAAGGCGCTCACGACCTCGCCATAGGCCGCCGGCGGCAGCTCTGTGATCAGCACCTTGACGCTGCCGTCCTCGCTCTCGAAGCCGGGAAAAGTCTTGGCCGTGTTAAGGCCGACCAATGGCACCATGCCGAGGCGCAAGCCAGGTGGGAAAACGGCGTCGGCAGCCAGAGCCGGAAGCGCAGAGGCGACGAGGAGGACGAGCGCGGCGAGGGGGCGGATCAGCTTCATGGGCACTCTGATTGGTTCACATTGAGGCCGTTCGATGGTGGCCAGCCGGCCGTTTTGTCGCGCGAGGCGGCCTGATGACGAGCCCGGCCGGCTGCCCGCCTTTTAGCGGTTTTGGTCTGGCCGCAACAGGGCGGGGCGGGATGCTGTGACGGATGCGGGCCGATCGCGGGACCTGTTAATATTTCCTCACCCGCAAGGGCGGTGCAGCCCGGATATGTTCTTCCAAAACCCAATGTTTTCACGGCCGAAACTTGCGTTCGGTCCTTGCAGGCACCTCCCCCCCTCCTATATGACCCCCAACCATCGCAATATCGCGAATGTTTGATCTTAGGGGGTTTCGGTTCGGGTGCCTTCTGGGCCCAGCCAGCCTGCCGCAAAAACAAGGATATAGGACCATGGGAAAGGTCATCGGGATCGACCTCGGTACCACGAATTCGTGCGTCGCCGTAATGGATGGCAAGAACGCCAAAGTCATCGAGAATTCCGAAGGCATGCGCACGACGCCTTCGATCGTCGCCGTGACGGACGACGGTGAGCGCCTCGTCGGCCAGCCGGCCAAGCGCCAGGCGGTCACCAATCCCGAGCGCACGTTCTTCGCAGTGAAGCGCCTGATCGGCCGCCGCTACGACGACCCGATGGTCGAGAAGGACAAGAAGCTCGTTCCGTACAAGATCGTGAAGGCTTCCAACGGCGACGCCTGGGTCGAGGCCGACGGTCAGACCTACTCGCCCTCGCAGGTCTCGGCGTTCATCTTGCAGAAGATGAAGGAGACCGCGGAAGCCCATCTGGGCCAGAAGGTCGACCAGGCCGTCATCACCGTGCCCGCCTACTTCAACGACGCCCAGCGCCAGGCGACCAAGGACGCCGGCAAGATCGCGGGCCTTGAAGTGCTGCGCATCATCAACGAGCCGACCGCGGCCGCGCTCGCCTACGGCCTCGACAAGACCAAGGCCGGCACGATCGCCGTGTACGATCTCGGCGGCGGCACGTTCGATATCTCGATTCTCGAAATCGGCGACGGCGTGTTCGAGGTGAAGTCGACCAACGGCGACACCTTCCTCGGCGGCGAAGACTTCGACATGCGCCTCGTCGGCTATCTCGCCGACGAATTCCAGAAGGAGCAGGGCATCAACCTGCGCAACGACAAGCTCGCGTTGCAGCGCCTGAAGGAAGCCGCTGAAAAGGCCAAGATCGAGCTGTCGTCGACGACGCAGACCGAGATCAACCTGCCCTTCATCACCGCGGACCAGACCGGCCCGAAGCATCTGACGATGAAGCTCACCCGCGCCAAGTTCGAGGCGCTGGTCGATGACCTCGTCCAGAAGACCGTCGAGCCCTGCCGCAAGGCGTTGAAGGATGCCGGCCTCACCGCCGCCGAGATCGGCGAAGTGGTGCTGGTCGGCGGCATGTCCCGCATGCCGAAGGTCCAGGAAGTCGTGAAGCAACTGTTCGGCAAGGAGCCGCACAAGGGCGTCAACCCGGACGAAGTCGTGGCGATCGGCGCCGCGATCCAGGCCGGCGTGCTTCAGGGCGACGTCAAGGACGTGCTGCTGCTCGACGTGACCCCGCTGTCGCTGGGCATCGAGACGCTGGGCGGCGTGTTCACCCGCATCATCGACCGCAACACCACGATCCCGACCAAGAAGAGCCAGGTGTTCTCGACCGCCGAGGACAGCCAGAACGCGGTCACCATCCGCGTCTTCCAGGGCGAGCGTGAAATGGCGGCCGACAACAAGATGCTCGGCCAGTTCGACCTGATGGGCATTCCGCCGGCCCCGCGCGGCATGCCGCAGATCGAGGTGACCTTCGACATCGACGCCAACGGCATCGTCAACGTCTCGGCCAAGGACAAGGCCACGTCCAAGGAGCAGCAGATCCGCATCCAGGCCTCTGGCGGTCTGTCGGAAGCCGACATCGAGAAGATGGTCAAGGACGCCGAGGCCAATGCTGAGGCGGACAAGAAGCGCCGCGAGGCCGTGACTGCCAAGAACGACGCGGACGGACTTGTGCATTCGACCGAGAAGGCACTGGCCGAGCACGGTTCGAAGGTCGCCGAGACTGAGCGCCGCGCCATCGAGGATGCCGTCAGCGACCTCAAGGAAGCGCTGAAGGGCGACGATGCCGAAGCGATCAAGGCCAAGACCCAAACGCTGGCCCAGGCATCGATGAAGCTCGGCGAGGCCATGTACAAGCAGCAGGCCGAGGCCGACGCCAAGAAGGACGCGGCCAAGGACGACGTCGTCGACGCGGAATTCACCGAAGTCGACGACGACAAGACCAACAAGAAGTCCGCCTGAACCCCGCGAGGGTGATGATGCGGACGGCTTGGACCCCACACGCGCCAACGGCCTCCTCCCTCGCGGGGGAGGCCATCGTGTCGGGCTCGACGGACCAAGGCTTTAAATTTGGGCCCGTTACGATCGATCAATTCCCAGCCGTTATTCTGAACACTGCCATGCAATCCTCTGTCGCGAGGCGGAAGGCTGCCTATATCGTTGCATGGCGACGTTGCTTCGCTCCGACTTGAATCGCGATCGGATAGACTGAGCTCATCATGTCCACGTCCACCAAGCGCTGCTACTACGAAACCCTCGAAGTCGAACGCGATGCCGACGATTCCGTCCTGAAATCGTCGTTCCGCAAGCTGGCGATGAAGTTTCACCCCGACCGTAATCCCGGGGACAACACCAGCGAAGTCAAGTTCAAGGAAATCAACGAGGCCTACGAGGTCCTGAAAGACAAGGACAAGCGCGCCGCCTATGACCGTTACGGCCATGCCGCCTTCGAGCAGGGCGGCGGTGGCGGCGCCGGTTTCGGCGCGGGCTTCGCCTCCTCCTTTTCCGACATTTTCGAAGATTTGTTCGGCATGGCCGGACAGCGCGGCGGCCGTGGCGGCCGCGAGCGCGGCGCCGACCTGCGCTACAACATGGAAATCACGCTCGAGGAAGCTTTTGGCGGCAAGACCGCGCAGATCGAGATTCCGGTCTCGGTCACTTGCGAAGCCTGTTCGGGCATCGGGGCCAAGGCCGGCACCAAGCCGAAGACCTGCTCGACCTGCGGCGGCGCCGGACGCGTACGGCAGTCGCAAGGCTTCTTCACGCTGGAGCGGACCTGTCCGGGCTGCCAGGGCCGCGGCCAGATGATCGAGGACGCCTGCCCGTCCTGCTCGGGTCAGGGGCGCGTCACCCGCGAGCGGAATCTGTCGGTCAACATTCCCCCTGGAGTCGAGGACGGCACCAGGATCAGGCTCGCCGGCGAGGGCGAGGCCGGGGTCCGCGGCGGCCCGCCCGGCGACCTCTACATCTTCCTGTCGCTGGCCCAGCACCAGTTCTTCCAGCGCGACGGCGCCGATCTGCATTGTCGTGTGCCGATCTCGATGGTGACGGCGGCGCTTGGTGGCGAGTTCGAGGTGCCGACCATCGAGAAGGGCAAGACCAAGGTGAAGGTCCCAGCCGGGACCCAGTCCAGCCGCCGATTCCGCATCGCATCAAAAGGCATGCCGGTGCTGCGCTCGCGCCAAATGGGCGACATGTACGTTCAGGTCGTGGTCGAGACCCCGCAGAACCTCACCAAAAAGCAGCAGGAATTGCTGGCCGAGTTCGACAAGCTCTCCTCCGGCAACACCCAGCCGGAATCCGAGGGTTTCTTCACCAAGGTCAAGGATTTCTTCGGTAATCGGGCGAGTTGACGCGTCTTGACCGTGCCGCCTTCGGCCTATACGTCTTTATGACCATTTTCTGACACGCCGCGGTCACGCGGTCCCGGCCGGTCCCGACATGCCATTGCCATCGTCCGCGCGTGCGTTGAAGAAGCCCCGTCTCGATGACGAGGTGCGTTTTCTCCGGTCATGGATCGAAAAGCCCCTCCACATGGGTGCGGTGATGCCGTCGGGCAAGCTGCTGGCCCGGACCATGGCCCATTACGTCGACGTCAATTCGGACGCACCGGTGGTTGAGCTCGGCCCCGGCACCGGCGCCATCACCTCGGCCCTGGTCGAGCGCGGCGTCGACCAGAAGCGTCTCGTCCTCGTCGAATACAATCCGGGCTTCTGCGCCCTGCTGCGCGACCGCTATCCGCAGGCCAAGGTGGTGCAGGGCGATGCCTATCGCCTGCGCGACACGCTGTGGAACGTGCTGAGCGCGCCGGCCTCCGCGGTCGTCTCGGGCCTGCCGCTGGTCACAAAACCGATGCTGACGCGGCTGCGGCTGATCCGCGACGCCTTCACGGCCCTGGCGCCCGGTGCGCCCTTCGTCCAGTTCACCTACGCGGTGGTGCCGCCGATTCCGAAATCGCTGCCCGGCGTGTCCACAGAGGCCTCCGAACGGATCTGGATGAACCTTCCGCCGGCCCGCGTCTGGGTGTATCGCAAGGACTAATTCCGCCGGCATTGCTGTTTGCGTGGCGGGCTCGTTTCGCCGAACGCATGGAAGCGGATGTCCGCACCGAAAATTCTGATCATTCCCGGCTCCCTGCGCACCGGCTCGCACAATGCGAAGCTGGCAGCGGTCGCCGCCTATGCATTCGACCAGGCCGGCGTCGACGTCACCCGCGTCTCGCTCGCCGATTTTCCGCTGCCGATTTATGACGGCGACCTGCAGGCCAAGTCCGGTGTGCCCAAACACGCAATCAATCTCAAGCGCATGATCGGCGCGCATCATGGCGTGCTGATCGTCTCGCCCGAATACAATGCCTCGGTGCCGCCGCTGCTGAAGAACGCGATCGACTGGGTCAGTCGCGTGCATGAGCTGCACGAGCCGCGTGGCGAGGTGTTCCGCAACCGCGTCTTCGCGCTCGCCGGCGCCTCGCAGAGCCGGCTCGGCGCGGCTCGCGCGCTGCAGGCGCTGCGGCTGATCCTGACCTCCTGCCACGCCAATGTGATTGCCAGCCAGCTCACGCTCGCCTTTGCCGACCAGGCCTATGACGATATGGACAGGCTGAAGCACGAGGGTGATCTCGCCGCGTTGAAGGACCTGGTGCGGCAGTTGATCGACATTTCCCAACGCATGATGTGAGGTGACATGACGCCAGCCGAGATCGCCCCGAAAGACCGCCTGATCGTCGCGCTCGATCTGCCCGGCGTTGACGCCGCGGAAGCGATGGTCAACCGGCTCGGCGACAGCGTCACCTTCTACAAGATCGGCTATCGGCTGGCTTATGCCGGCGGCTTGCCGCTGGTCGGCAAGCTCGCCGACAAGGGCAAGAAGGTCTTTCTCGATCTCAAGCTGCACGACATCGGCAACACCGTGGCGCAGGGCGTCGACAGCATCACCAGGCTCGGCGCGACCTTCCTCACCGTGCACGCTTATCCGCAGACCATGAAAGGTGCCGTCGAAGGTCGCGGCAGCTCGAACCTGAAGATCCTCGCCGTCACTGTTTTGACCTCCTACAACGAGGACGATCTGCACGCGGCAGGCTTCCGGCTCGGCGTCTCCGAGCTCGTCGAAGCGCGCGCCCAGCAGGCGCAGGTGCTCGGCATCGACGGGCTGGTGTCGTCGCCCGAGGAAGTCGGAGCCTTGCGCAAGATCGTCGGCCACCAGATGAGCCTCGTCACCCCCGGCATCCGGCCGGCGGGCGCGGCGAGCGGCGATCAGAAACGCATCATGACGCCGGGCCGCGCGATTGCGGCCGGCGCGGACTATCTCGTCGTCGGGCGGCCGGTGGTGGAAGCCACGGACCCCAAGGCGATCGCGGAGGCGATCCAGAGCGAGATCGCCGAGGCACTCGGAGCATGATCCGGACCCGAAGGGCCGCGTTAGCGCAAAGTGTGCAGCGGTTTTCCGATCAGATCATGCTCAAATAGAAGCCCAACAACACAGGGAGAAGAACAATGGCAAAAGGCTACTGGATCGGACGTGTCGACGTGAGCAGCGACGAGGGCTACAAGCCCTATGCCGTCGCCAATGGTCCGATCTTCAAGAAATGGGGTGGCCGCTTCGTCGTCCGCGCCGGCAAGTTCACCACAGTCGAAGGCAGTAGCCGCACCCGCAACGTCGTGATCGAATTCCCTGACTACGAGACCGCGATCGCCTGCTACAACTCGCCGGAATACCAGGCCAACATCAAGGTGCGCCAGCCGCACTCCGTCGCCGACCTCATCATCATCGAGGGCTATGACGGCCCGCAGCCGTCGGACGGCTGAGGCTGGGTCTGCGCGCGCGCCTCGTCCTTCGAGACGACCGCTCCGCGGTCTCCTCAGGATGAGGCTAAGCAGTATCGGCGCCCGTCGAATTTGTTGCCACGGATTCCGACCTCATCCTGAGGGCCCGCCGTAGGCGGGCGTCTCGAAGGATGGCCGCAAGCGACCGCGCTCCAGGGGAGGGTGGAAGCCCGCCTGCCCCCAATCCCCCTTGGTTGCCGGAACTGCATCCCCCCGCTACAACGACCGCGAGAGGATTGCACCATGTCCGACATGCGCTTGATCGTTGCTGGAGCCGGCGGCCGGATGGGCCGAGCGCTGACGCGGGCGATTGCCGAGACCAAAGGCGCGGTGCTGGCCGGTGCGCTGGAGGCGCCGGGATCGGAGCTGCTCGGCAAGGATGCCGGCGTGCTCGCAGGCCTGCCGGCCAATGGCGTCAAACTGTCCGGCGATCTCTGGGCATTGTCGAAGGACGCCGACGGCATTCTGGACTTCACCGTGCCCGCGGCGACGCTGGCCAATGTCGCGATCGCCGCCGAACGCGGCCTCGTGCACGTGGTCGGAACGACCGGCCTATCGGGCTCCGACAACGCCGTGATCAAGAGCGTCACCAACCGCGCCGTCGTGGTGCAGTCCGGCAATATGAGCCTGGGTGTCAATCTGCTCGCCGCCGTGGTCAAGCGCGTCGCCAAGGCGCTCGACGAGAGCTTCGACATCGAGATCGTCGAAACCCATCACCGCATGAAGATCGATGCGCCCTCGGGCACGGCGCTGATGCTGGGCCAGGCGGCGGCGACCGGCCGCGGCATCGCGCTCGACGAGCATGCAGATCGCGGCCGCGACGGCATCACCGGCGCGCGCAAGCCCGGCGATATCGGCTTTGCGTCGTTGCGCGGCGGCACCGCGGCCGGCGATCACAGCGTGAGCTTCCTCGGCCCGTTCGAACGCCTGACGCTGTCGCATCACGCGGAGGATCGCATGCTGTTCGCCCACGGCGCGCTGAAGGCCGCGCTCTGGGCGCACGGCAAGAAGCCGGGGCACTATTCCATGGCCGACGTGCTCGGCCTGTCTGACATTTGAACTAAACGGAAAGCAATCAATGAGCGAACGTCTTCTCGTGCTGGTGCGGCACGGTCAGAGCGAATGGAATCTGAAGAACCTGTTCACGGGCTGGAAGGACCCTGATCTCACCGAGCTCGGCGTGAAGGAAGCCTCGGAAGCCGGCCGCAAGCTGAAGGCGCAGGGCCTCGTGTTCGACGTCGCCTACACCTCGGTGTTGACGCGCGCACAGCACACGCTCGATCTCATTCTCGGCGAGCTCGACCAGAAGGGCCTGCCGACGACGAAGAACCTCGCGCTGAACGAGCGCGACTATGGCGATCTCTCGGGGCTCAACAAGGACGACGCCCGCAAGAAATGGGGCGAGGACCAGGTGCTGATCTGGCGCCGCTCCTACGACGTGCCACCGCCCGGCGGTGAAAGCCTGAAGGACACGCTCGCGCGCGCATTGCCCTATTACGTGCAGGAGATCCTGCCCGGCGTGCTCAACGGGAAGCGCACATTGGTCGCCGCCCACGGCAATTCGCTGCGCGCGCTGATCATGGTGCTGGAAAAGCTCTCGCCCGAAGGCATTTTGAAGCGCGAGCTCGCCACCGGCGTGCCGATCATCTACCGCCTCAATGCGGATTCGACGGTGGCCTCGAAGCTGGATCTGGCGGGCTGAAGATGAGGGGCGGCTAGGCCGCGCTAAGCACGCAGAATTGTAGGGTGGGCAAAGCGTAGCGTGCCCACCATGCAGCAGCGATTGCGGAACGATGGTGGGCACGGCGCGCGAAGTGCGCGCCTTTGCCCACCCTACGAAACTTTGCCGATGACAGTCTTACTGCATCCCCAGCTGCCCGGCCTCCCAGCCCAGCATCGCCTGCTTGCGGGTGATGCCCCAGTGGTAGCCGGTGAGCGTACCGCTCTTGCCGAGAGCGCGGTGGCAGGGCACGACAAAGGACACGGGGTTCTTGCCGACGGCGGCGCCGACGGCGCGTGAGGCTTTCGGGCTGTTGATGTTGCAGGCGATGTCCGAATAGGACACCGCGCGGCCCATCGGGATCTTCAGCAACGTCTCCCACACCCGGACCTCGAAATCGGTGCCGATCATCACCACGCGCAGCGGCTGGTCCGGCCGCCAGAGCTTTGTGTCGAAGATGCGCTGCGCCAGCGGTGCGGTGCCTTCGTGATCCTCGACGTAAGTTGCGTTCCGCCATCGCCGCGTCATATCGGCAAGCGCCACCTGTTCCTCACCGGGATCGGCGAAAGCAAGTCCCGACAATCCGCGATCGGTCGCGATCACGATCGCAGTGCCGAACGGCGAGTGATGAAAGCCATAGCGCAAGATCAGCCCCGCGCCGCCGTTCTTCCATTCGCCCGGCGACATCGCTTCGTGCGTGACGAAGAGATCGTGCAAGCGCCCCGGACCCGACAGGCCCGAGTCGAGCGCCGCATCGAGGATGCTCGCGGAATCCCTGAGCAAGCCCTTGGCGTGATCGAGCGTGAGCGCCTGCATAAACGCCTTCGGCGTGATCGAGGCCCAGCGGCGGAACAAATGGTGCAGTTCGTCCGGGGTGACGCCGGCCGCATCCGCCATCGCCTCGATGGTCGGCTGCGCGCGCCAGTTTTCCGAAATGAAGGCGATCGCCCGGCGCACGGAATCATAGTCGCGCATCGCGGCGTTCTGGGAGCCCGGCCCGGCCAGGCGCTGGTCATGTATCGCGAGTGTCATCATGACGACAAATGTAGGAGAGGGCAGGGTGCGAAACCACCCGATTTCCGATCCGCAAATCAGGTCACCGGATTGTAGGTCGGACCGCGCCTGGCGGCATTTAATGCCTCAACCAAACCCTTGTAAAAACTTGCTTTTTCATCCGGTCCGAGGAAGCGGGCGATCTGGATCTGGTGACCTCGCGAGATCAGATAGAGGTGCTCGATGCCAAAATCCTCGTCGATTTCCATGTCCAGCCGGACCCAGAGCGGATTGAATGTCCATTCGACGATTTGGCCGTGCTGGCTGACGCGCCGCACGCGTAATTCAGAGGGCGTGACCACGATCTCCTCGCTGGCCCGCGCCGCGCGGAAATTGGCCTTGAAGGCCCACCAGATCACCAGCACATCGAGGCCGAAGAAGCCGAACACCGGCCACGCGCCCATCATCAGGAAGACGAGGCCGGTGACGAAGCTGACGGCGCTCAGGAACAGCATCACCGCGAGGAAGCCGGTGCGGTTCAGCGAGCGGTGCGGCGTCAGGCGCGCGGAAAAGATCTGAGGCTCAGCCTCGCTTCCCGATCGTTCGCGCGCAATTTCATTGCCTGTGCTCATCGTCCCTCAGTATATCCCGATCATGGCGAAAATCACCCGCAAGCCGGCCCCGCGCAAAACGTCCGTGCCGAAGAAAAAGGCGAAGGCGGCCGCCGCGAAGCCCAAGGCCCCCGGCAAGAAATCCCTCAAGGCCATGAGGCCTTGGACGCCGCCAGAAGTCCGCGAGGCCTTCAGCCGTTTCCGCAAAGCCAACCCGGAGCCCAAAGGCGAGCTTGAGCACGTCAATCCGTTCACGCTGCTGGTCGCCGTGGTGCTGTCGGCGCAGGCGACCGATGCCGGCGTCAACAAGGCGACGCGCGCGCTGTTTGCGATCGCCGACACGCCGCAGAAGATGCTCGACCTCGGCGAGGAACGCCTGCGCGAGTACATCAAGACCATCGGGCTCTATCGCACCAAGGCCAGGAACGTCATTGCGCTGTCGGCGAAGCTGCTCAGCGAGTTCGGCGGCGAGGTGCCGCGCACGCGCGCCGGGATCGAGTCACTGCCCGGCGCCGGGCGCAAGACCGCCAATGTCGTGCTCAACATGGCCTTCGGCGAGCACACCATGGCAGTCGACACGCATGTCTTCCGCGTCGGCAACCGGACCGGACTTGCGCCCGGCAAGACGCCGCTGGAGGTCGAGCTCGGTCTCGAAAAGGTGATCCCGGCCGAGTTCATGCTGCATGCCCATCATTGGCTGATCCTGCATGGCCGCTATACTTGCCTCGCGCGCAAGCCGCGCTGCGAGGTTTGCCTGATCAACGATCTCTGCCGGTGGCCGGAAAAGACGGTCTGAAAATAGCGTTCGGGAAAGTGGTTTTTGGAGTCTAGCGTGAGTCAGCAGGAACAAATCTCGCCGTCACCACCTGCTGCCACACCGGCGCCGCCACCGAAGCCAACGCAGCGACCAGCGAGTTCACTGTGGAGCCGGCTCGCGATTCCGCTGTTCGCGGTGATCGTCGCGCTCGGCTTCGTCGCGCTGGCCACGCAGCGCTTCGACGAATGGGTCGGCAATTCGGCGGTCCAGACCACCAACGACGCCTATGTGCGCGCCGAGCTGACGCGGCTTGCCAGTCGCGTCTCCGGCGAAGTGCTGACCGTCGGGGTCACCGATTTCCAGCGCGTCAAGGCCGGCGATCTCATGATCCAGATCGATCCTGCCGACTATGAGGCGCAAGTCGCGCAGTCCGAAGCGGCGGTCGCCGCCGCGCAAGCCGTGCTCGACAATCTGGCCAATCAGATCGAGCTGCAATATGCGACGATTGCACAGGCGCAGGCCGCGCGGCTCTCGGCCGAAGCCGTGGAGGTCGAGGCGCGGCAGGAGCAGGAGCGCCAGCAGTCGCTGTCGCAGACCGAATCCGGCACGCGGCAGCGGTTCGAGCAGGCGGTCGCAGGCTATGCCAAGGCGCAGGCCGACGTGCGCGCGAGCCGCGCCGTGATCGCGGCCCAGCAGCACCAGCTCGAGGTGCTGCAAGGCACCAGGAAGCAGCGCGCCGCCGATCTCGAAGCGACCAAGGCAACACTGGCGAGTGCGAAGCTCAAGCTCGGCTACACCAAGATATCGGCACCGTTCGACGGCGTCGTCGGCGAGCGGCAGGTCCAGCCTGGCGACTACGTCAACATCGGCACCAATCTCATCAACGTTGTGCCGTTGCCGAAGGTCTACGTGATCGCGAACTACAAGGAGACCCAGCTGACCCACGTCGCACCGGGCCAGCCAGTCGAGATCACTGTCGACAGTTTCCCGCGCGAGAAGCTGCGCGGCCGGGTCGAGCGCATTGCGCCCGCGACCGGCGCGCAGGTCGCGCTGCTGCCGCCGGACAACGCAACCGGTAACTTCACCAAAGTCGTGCAGCGCATTCCCGTGCGCATCCAGTTCGACGACAACCAGCCACTGCTGGCGCGGCTGGTGCCGGGCATGTCGGTCGTCACCAGCATCGACACCAAGGCCGGCAATGGCGGAAAATGACGATTCCAGTCGCGGACCGCTCTCGCGCGGCGGCGTCGCGCCACAGCCGCTGTTTGCGGTGACGGCGGTGCTGCTCGGCTCGTTCCTCGCCAATTTCGACAGCCGCCTGACCACAATAGGCCTGCCGGACCTGCGCGGCGCGTTCTCGCTCTCGTTCGACGAGGGCGCCTGGCTCTCCACAGCAGGCATCGGCTCGCAGATCTTCATCGCACCCGCGGTGGCCTGGCTTGCCACCGTATTCGGCCTGCGACGTGTGCTCGGTATCCCGAGCCTCGTCTATGCCGCGGTCTCGCTGATCATCCCGTTCGTGCACGACTATCCGACATTGCTCGCGCTCAGCGTCGTGCATGGCCTCCTGCTCGGCACCTTCGTGCCGGCGACGTTGATGATCGTGTTCCGCAATTTGCCGATCCGCTGGTGGCTCCCAGCGATCTCGATCTATTCGATCCGCGTCGGCTTCGCGCTTGATACCTCGAGCTCGCTGGTCGGCTTCTATGTCGACCATCTCGGCTGGCAATGGCTGTACTGGCAGAGCGTCGTGATCGCGCCGCTGATGGGCCTGATGGTTTATTGGGGCACGCCGAACGAGCCGGTGAATCGCGCTTTGCTGCGTGAGGCCGATTGGGGCGGCATGCTGCTGCTCGGCGCCGGCGTCTCGATGATCTATGCCGGGCTCGACCAAGGCAATCGGCTGGACTGGCTGGGGTCGGGAACGGTGATGGCGTTGATCATTGCCGGCGCGGTGCTGGTCGCGGGTTTTCTCGTCAACGAATCCCTGGTGCGGCAGCCTTGGGCGCATGTGAACGTCCTGTTCTCGCGCAATATCGGCCTGGGGCTGGTCCTGATCCTGCTCTACACGCTGACCAGCCTGTCCAACGCGTCGCTGGTGCCGAATTTCCTCGCCAACATCGCCCTGCTCAGGCCGGAGCAGAGTGGCTTGCTGCTGCTCACCTACGGCGCGTTGCCGATGTTCGTGCTGGTGCCGCTCTCGATCTGGCTGCTGCGGCATTTCGATACGCGGACAGTGGTGGTCGTGGGATTTGCCTGTTTCGCCGCCGCCAATCTCTGGGGCACGCAGCTCAGTCATGATTGGGCGCGTGAGGATTTCGCCGGCATCGTGCTGCTCCAGGCGATCGGGCAGTCGTTGACCTTGCTGCCGCTGATCATCACGCTGCTGTCCAATTCCGATCCGAGCCGCGCGACCTCGTTTGCCGCCTATATCCAGATCATGCGGCTCGGCGGTGCCGAGATCGGCGTGGCGTTGATGGGGACGTGGCTGCGCGTCCGCGAGCAGATCCATTCCTTCTATCTCGGCCAGAATCTCGGCGTCGGCGACGTCGATGTGGTCCGCATGCTGAAACAGCTCGCCGACCATTTTGCGGCCCATGGTGCCGGCTCGGCACAGGCACGCGCGGTCGGTACGCTCGCGGGCTTCGTCCAGCGCGAGGCCAATGTGCTCGCCTATATCGACGGCTTCTGGCTGTGCTTCTGGGTGGCGATGGCCGCGCTCGGCGTCGTCGCGCTTGTTACCCGTGCCCCGCCCGGCCCGTTCACGCCGGCGCCGTTCGGCTTCGCCAGGATGCTGTTGCGCAGATGCGGAGTGAAGGTCGCCTGAATGCGACGATGGTTGGTTCGCCCGATCGCGCGACGGGGTTGGTCACCTCTCCCGCAAGCGGGAGAGGGAGCGTCCCCTCACCGCATCTGTCGCGCCGGCTCGATCAGCTCGGGCCGCGGGCCTGAGAGCCGCTTATGCATGTGGACCATGAAGGCCATGGCGAAGATCGGCGTCGCCAGATTGACGATCGGGATCGAGACGAAGGCTGCGATGAACAGGCCCGCGGTGAAGATGGTCGCGGCATTGTCGCGCCGCATCGCCTTGGCTTCCTCCGGCGAGCGAAACCGCATCGCCGCGAGCTCGAAATATTCGCGGCCGAGCAGCCAGGCCGTGGCGAGGAAGAAGACCAGGAAACCGGCGCCGGCGAACAGCACCAGCGGCAACGCGATCAGGTAGACCAGGATCGTCAGCAGCGCGGTCTTGACGCCCTCGTAGATCGCCTGGCTGAACGGCAGCGCGACGCCCGGCCGCTCCGCCGGATAGTGCTCGCGCTCGACGATGTCGGCGACGTCGTCGACGAACAGGCTCGCCACCAGCGAGGTGATGGCGGGCATCAGGAACACAGCCCCGAACACGACGCCGAAGCCCGCGGCGATCGAAATGATCCAGGACAACACCTCGAGCGATGAGTGCCAGCCCGGACCGAGCAGGCCTTCCAGCCAGGCCTCGCCATAGGTCGCAAACCAGCTCAGGAGCCGCTGCAAGCCGATCGCCAGCACGATGATCAGCACCAGTGCGACGCCGATCGACCGCCACAGGATCGAGCGCATCGGCGGCGAGATCATTTGCGACAGCGCCTTGACGGCGGCATCCAGCATGGGAGTACCTCTCACGAAATCACCCGCGAGAGGTAGACACCCCGGGCCACTTCGGCAAGGGAGATCGGCGGCACCGCTTATGGCCGGATTGACCGCCCGCATCAACGAAGCCACGATGAATTCGGCAAGACCGTTGCTTCACCAACCCGCTTGACAACAAGCGGAACCAGCCGGGCAAAGGAACAGGCGCATATGGCGACGGAAGAATCGGTGGCCGGATTGCCGCTTGCAGGCGTGCGCGTCATCGAGATGACCCACATGGTCATGGGCCCGACCTGCGGCATGATCCTGGCGCAGCTCGGAGCCGACGTGATCAAGGTCGAGCCGCCCGCGGGCGACAAGACCCGGAGCCTGGGAGGCATGGGCACCGCTTTCTTCCCGTTGTTCAACCGCGGCAAGCGCAGCGTGGTGCTGGATTTCGAGAAGCCTGAGGATCTCGACACCATGCACCGGCTGCTGGCGACGGCCGACGTGTTCCTGGAGAATTTTCGCGACGGCCAGCTCGCGAAGCAGGGGCTTGGCGCCGACGAACTGCGCCGCCGGCATCCGGAGCTGATCATCGCCGGCCACAAGGGTTTCCTCTCCGGTCCCTACGAGCACCGCCCCGCGCTCGACGAGGTCGTGCAGATGATGGCGGGGCTTGCCGCCATGACCGGCACCAGCGAAAAGCCCCAGCGTGTCGGCTCGTCCGCCAACGACATCATGGGCGGCATGTTCGGTGTGATCGCGATCCTCGCTGCGCTCTATCAGAAGCGCGGGGGACAACGCGACGGCGCCGACATCCGCATCGGCCTGTTCGAGAACTGCCTGTTTCTGGTTGCCCAGCACATGGTCGAATACGAGATGACCGGCAACAAGCCGCGCTCGATGCCGGAGCGCGAGCATGCGTGGCCGATCTACGACATCTTCGAGACCGCCGGCGGCGAGCGCATCTTCATCGGCGTCGTCACCGAAGGCCATTGGCAGAGCTTTTGCCGCGAGTTCGGCCTGACTGAATTCCTCGATGATCCCGCCTTGCGCACCACGACCGATCGCATTCTGGCGCGTGGGCGGATCATTCCGCGCGCGGCCGGGATCATCAGGCAGTGGGACGTGGCAAGACTGTCGCAGAGGCTCGATGCGCTCAACATCTGCTTTTCTGCGATCAACCGGCCCGAGGATCTCTTCACCGATCCGCATGTGCTGCGGCCGGGCGGCCTCGTCAACAATGTCACCGCCGACGGCAAGCCGTTCCGGGTGCCGGCGCTGCCGATCGAGTGGAACGGCAGCCATATAGGCGAAGGCCTGAGGGTCGCGCCGCTCGGGGGCGACACCGCGACCGTTCGCGCCGAGATCAACACCGAAAATGAAGACGCCACGTCAAAAACAACAGGGAGGCGCGCATGAGCCGGATTCAGGAGATTTACCCCGCAGAACGCGTCAGCCTGCGCGAAGTCGGCCTGCGCGACGGGCTCCAGCTCGTGAAGAAAATTCCGTCGACCGAAGCCAAGCAACGCTGGGTGCGCGAGGAATATGCCGCCGGTGTGCGGCATTTCGAGGTCGGCTCGTTCCTGCCGGCGAAGACGTTTCCGCAATTTATCGATGTTCGTGATGTCGTCGCGACCGTCGCTTCATTGTCCGGCGCGCATGGCATCGCGCTTGCGCTCAACGAACGCGGCGTGAACGAGGCGCTGGAATCCGGCGTCGGCGAAATCGCCTCCGTGGTCTCGGCAACGGAAGAGCACAGCCAGGCCAATGCGCACCGCTCGCGCGAGTCCGCGATCGCCAATCTGAAACGCCTGTGCGAGATGCGCGATGGCACCAGCCACAAGCCGCTGGTCAACGCGGCGATCTCGATGGCGCTGGGCTGCTCGATCACCGGGGCGGTCGACCCTGCAGAAGTGCTGCGGCTGGTCGACAAATGCCTGGAGGCCGGTGTCGATTTCGTCGGCATCGCCGACACCGTCGGCTATGCCGGGCCGAAGCAGGTGGCGGAGCTGACGCGCGCCGCGGTGAAGCTCGCGGGGTCAAAGCCGATCTGCATCCATCTCCACGACACCCGCGGCATGGGCATCGCGAACGCGGCCGCGGCGCTCGACGAAGGCGCGCGTATCCTCGACGGCTCGCTCGGCGGCCTCGGCGGCTGCCCCTTCGCTCCCGGCGCGACCGGCAATGTCGTGTTCGAGGATCTCGTGTTCCTGTGCGAGAGCAAGGGCTTTGCGACCGGCATCGATTTGGAGAAATTGATCGCGGTGCGCAGGATCCTGCGCGAGGAAATGCCGAATGAGCAGCTCTACGGCGGCCTCGCCCGGGCGGGATTGCCGGGTGGGAGCGCGGCGAAGGCGGCTTAAATCCGCAGGGTGGAACGCTCTTCCCTTCTCCCCTTGTGGGAGAAGGTGGCGCGAAGCGCCGGATGAGGGGTGGCTCTCCGCGAGCTCGAAGCGGAGTAGTCGCGGACACATACTCCTCACCCGTCTCCCACAAGGGGAGAGGGGAACGCACCGCCTGCGCGGCAAATCTACTCATGCCGGTGCGCCTGCTTCCGTGCCTTCGCCTGCTTGCTGTCCCCGTCGGGATCATCACCACGCGGCCATAACGCACGCCGCGTTCGGCGATGATGTGGTAGCCCGGATGGAGCGAAGCGCAATCCGTGGCGGCTTCGATACGTGGACAGATCCCGGATTTCGCTCCGCTCCATCCGGGCTACGCGCATCTTACCTCGTTTCGTGAACGGTGCGAGAGAGAGGGCGCTCGCTCACAGCCGCGTTGCCCGCAGCCGCAGCGCATTTCCAACGACGCTGACCGAGGACAGCGCCATCGCGGCCGCGGCGATGATCGGTGAGAGCAGCACGCCGAAGGTCGGATAGAGAATTCCGGCCGCGATCGGAATGCCGGCGGCGTTGTAGATGAAGGCGAAGAACAGGTTTTGCCGGATGTTGCTCATCGTCGCCTGCGACAGTTTTCGCGCCCGCACGATGCCGGTGAGATCGCCCTTCAGCAGCGTGACGCCGGCGCTCTCCATCGCCACGTCCGTGCCGGTGCCCATGGCGATGCCGACTTCGGCTGCGGCCAGCGCCGGCGCGTCGTTGACGCCGTCGCCGGCCATCGCGACGCTGCGGCCGGCCTTCTGCAACTTTGTCACCACCGCGCTCTTCTGATCCGGCAGCACCTCGGCCTCGACATCGGCGATGCCGAGCCGGCGTGCGACGGCCTCGGCCGTGGTGCGGTTGTCACCGGTCAGCATGATGACCTTGATGCCTTCGGCTGCCAGTGCCTTCAGGGCCTCGGGCGTGGAAGCCTTGACCGGATCGGCGATCGCGAACAGGCCGGCAAGCCGGCCGTCGACCGCCATGTTGATCACGGTCGCGCCATCGCCGCGCAGCCGTTCGGCCTCGCCATCGAGTGCTTGGGTGTCGATGCCGATCGACGTCAGATATCTGGCATTGCCGAGCACGATGGTTTTGCCGTCGACCTTGCCGGTCGCGCCCTTGCCCGTCGGTGAATCGAATTGCTCGACCTGGCCCAGCGCGAGCTGCTTCTCCTTTGCGGCGCGCATGATCGCATCGGCCAGAGGATGCTCGCTGGCGCGCTCGACGCTGGCGGCCATGCGGAGGATATCATCTTCCGCAAAGCCGGTGGCCGGCACGATCGCGACCACCTTCGGCTTGCCCTCGGTCAGGGTGCCGGTCTTGTCGACCACCAGCGTGTCGATCTTCTCCATTCGCTCCAGCGCCTCGGCGTTCTTGATCAGCACGCCTGCCTGCGCGCCGCGGCCGACGCCGACCATGATCGACATCGGAGTCGCCAGGCCAAGCGCGCAGGGGCAGGCGATGATCAGCACGCTGACGGCGGCGACGAGGCCGAAGGCCAGCCGCGGCTCCGGCCCGAACCAAGCCCAGGCCGCGAAAGCAGCGACCGCGACCGCAATCACTGCCGGCACGAACCAGCCCGCGACCTGGTCGGCGAGACGCTGGATCGGCGCGCGCGAGCGCTGCGCGTCCGCAACCATCTGCACGATCTGCGACAGCAGCGTCTCACGCCCGACCTTGTCGGCGCGCATGATGAAGCTGCCGGATTGGTTGAGCGTGCCGGCGATCACCTTCGCGTCCGTCTCCTTGGTCACCGGCATGGATTCGCCTGTGACCAGCGACTCGTCGAGCGAGGAACGACCTTCCAGAATGACGCCGTCGACCGGCACTTTTTCGCCAGGACGCACGCGCAAGCGGTCACCGGCATGAAGTGCGTCGATCTCGACCTCGTGCTCGCCGCCGTCAGCATCGACCCGGCGCGCGGTCTTCGGCGCGAGCTGCAGCAGCGCCTTGATCGCACCCGACGTCGCGTCGCGGGCGCGCAGCTCCAGCACCTGCCCGAGCAGCACCAGCACGGTGATGACCGCCGCCGCCTCGAAATAGACCGCGATCGCGCCTTCGTGGCCGCGGAAGGTGGCCGGGAAAATCTGCGGCGCGATGGTGCCGATCAGGCTGTAGACATAGGCAACGCCCGTGCCCATCGCGATCAGCGTGAACATGTTGAGGTTGCGCGTCAGCAGCGACTGCCAGCCGCGGACGAAGAACGGCCAACCGGCCCACAGCACCACGGGCGTGGCGAAGACGAGCTGGATCCAGTTCGACAGCGTCGCATCGATCCAGTTGTGCGGGCCCGCGAGATGGCCGCCCATCTCCAGCACGACGGCCGGCAGCGCCAGCGCGCCGCCGATCCAGAACCGCCGCGTCATGTCGGCAAGCTCAGGATTGGGGCCGGTCTCCAAACTTGCCACTTCCGGCTCCAGAGCCATGCCGCAGATCGGGCAGGTGCCGGGTCCGGCCTGGCGGATCTGCGGATGCATCGGACAGGTGTAGATCGTGCCTGCGGGCATCTCGGGCTGGGGTGTCTTCTCTTTGGCGAGATATTTTGCGGGGTCGGCGGCGAATTTGGCGCGGCAGCCGGCCGAGCAGAAATGGAAGGTCTCGCCATGATGGTCGAAGCGGTGCTTGGACGTCGCGGGATCGACCGTCATGCCGCAGACGGGATCGCGGACTTTTGCCGCGGCGCCGTGGTCATGCGCGTGATCGCCGTGCGCGCCGCAGCAGGACGCAGCCGCGGGCTTGTCGACCGGGGCACCCTTACTGGAACAGCCGCATCCGGAATGTGTTTCCGGCTTGTGATGGTGCTCGTGTTCCGCGTCGTTCATTGCCACGCTCCGGCCTTGCAAATGATACCCCAGGGGGGTATATAGTCCGCATGCGCAAGGACATCAAGGCATCTGTCGGAAAACGTCTCGGCCGGATCGAGGGGCAAGTTCGCGGCCTCTCGAAGATGGTCGAGGAAGACCGCTATTGCATCGACATCGTCACGCAGATCTCGGCGGTGCGCGCCGCGCTGCGCCGGGTCGAGGAAGAGGTTCTGAAAGATCACGTCGCCCATTGCGTCGAGCATGCGATCGCGAGCGGCGACAAGGCCGACCAGCGCGAGAAGATCGCGGAGCTGATGGCGGTGATCGGGCGGGCGGAGCGGTAGGTTCTGCTCGTCGCTCCCTTGCGACGCTCGCACAATTGCGGAGAGGGATGCGCGATATTTCCTCTGGCGTCGTCCTGGCCTAGTGCGCAATTGCGCACGGGAGCCAGGACCCATACCGCGGAATCCATCGAGCTTGCCAGGTAGCCCTACCGAACGACGAATCTTCGCCAAACGTCTCTCTGGGATAATGGGTCCTGGCTTTCGCCAGGACGACGCAGGGCAGTCGAGGCTACGCCGCCCTTTCGCGCGCCCGACCGCGCCGCCTTGGGCGGTCCATGGCCAGCTTCTTCAGCCGCCGGAAGCGCTCCGAGACGGTGATGCGATCGACCCTCTCCGCTGGATGCGCGCTCACTTCTTCAGCCGGAAGCGGCGCCTCTTCGTCAAGCGCTTCAGGAACGAGCGGCGGCGCACTGAACGTTTCTGGAAACACACTGAATGTGCCGGCTACCTCCTCGAGCGGCTTCTGCTTGTCGGCCCAGTGCAAGGCGGTGTAGTCGAAGCCGTGCACAATGGTGGGTTTGACGACCTCGAAATAGGGCGAGATGTCGAAGTCGCGGGGCATGTAGAGCGAGGAATCGCGGATATGCAGGATCTCGCGGCGGGCAGCACGGCTGCCGGCCTTGGTGATCTTCGGCAGGATCGGATAGCGCACGGCGTCGAACGCCTGCGCGATCAGGGCCGAGCAGATGATCTTGGTGGGATCGCCCGAGCCGATCGAGATCATGCGGCGCCGCCAGCGCTGCGGGATCGGCAGCGGAAACAGAAAGCGCATCAGGTCGACGATGTTCTTGGTGTCGTAGCCGAAGCCGATGCGGTTGATCGCATAGCGGCAGACCGTGGTGCGGTCCTCATAGGACAGCCCGACCGGGCGGCAGACGCGGGTGTGATAGGGGAAATATTTCGACAGCGGCGCGGAGGTGACGCCTTCGCCGATATTGGCCTCGATCAGCACGTGCGGCTCGCCGTCGGGCTCTTCCGCGCCCTCGATCGGGCCGACATAGAGTGCGCCGTGGGACCAGGTCGACTGCGTCAGATATTTGATGATGCCGGAGATGCGGTTGTTGCCCTCGACCAGCAGCACGTCGCCGGGCTCCATGATGCCGCGCAGATGCTCGGGGTCGCTCGGCGTGAACGGCTCATAGCCCGGCACCTCCTTCGAGAGGTACGCGGCAATCAGCTTGCCGACTGAATCCAGGACCGTCCCCATTTCAAAACTCCCCCACGGCCTTTTCCGGCCGTCTTTTTCTCTTCTCTACCATGGTCGGAACGTGTTGCAATTCGGTTCATCGCTCCGTGACATCAAGCACGATTGATTCACCATGATGGTTGCCGCGCAACATCAGATACGGCAAGGTTCGCTAGCTGTTCCCGTTTGCTGCAAGTCTCCGGAAACCATGCCATGACAATCACGCGCCGCAGCTTCCTATCGGCGTCGGCGGGCCTTGCCGCGATGCCGGTCCTGCGCGCAACCGCCGCGACCCTGCCGCGCGAGGCTGACATTGTCGTGATCGGCGCGGGCGCGGCCGGAATTGCCGCGGCGCGGCGCATCATGGCGGCCAATCGCAAGGTCGTGGTGGTGGAAGCGGCGTCGCAGATCGGCGGCCGCTGCATCACGGACACGACGACCTTCGACACGCCGTTCGATCGCGGCGCGCGCTGGATGCACAATCCCGACACCAATCCGATGATCCGGCTGGCGCGCAGCGCCGGGCTCGACGTTCTGCCGGCGCCGTCAGGCCAGAAGATGCGCATCGGCCGCCGCAACGCACGGGCCGGCGAGACCGAGGAGTTCCTGGCGGCGCTGGTGCGCGCCAACCGCGCCATCGACGAGGCCGCGCGCGGCAAGCTCGATACCGCCTGCGCCTCGGTGCTGCCGAAGGATCTCGGTGATTGGGCCGGCGCGGCCGAGTTCATGCTGGGCGCGAGCTTCGCCGGCAAGGACCTGAAGGAGCTGTCTGCGATCGACAAGGCGCGGGCACAGGATCGCAACGCCGCGATCGCCTGCCGCCAGGGCCTGGGGACCCTGATCACCAAACTCGGTGAGCAGGCGCCGGTCGCGTTGTCGACGCCGGCGAGCCGGATCGTCTGGAGCAATCGCGACGTCAGCGTGGAGACACAGGCCGGCAGGATCGCCGCACGCGCCGCCATCATCACAGTCTCGACCAATGTGCTGATTTCGGGCGCGATCAAGTTTGGGCCTGACATTCCCAAGCGCACGCTCGATGCTGCATCGAAGCTCACGCTCGGAAGCTACGATCACATCGTGCTGCAACTGCCGGGCAATCCGCTCGGCCTGTCGCGCGACGACATCCTGATCGAGCAGAGCAACTCGACGCGCACGGCGCTGATGTTCGCCAATATCGGCGGCTCCTCGCTGTGTTCGATCGATGTCGGCGGCTCGTTCGGCCGCGATCTCACTCAGCAAGGCGAGAAGGCGATGACGGCCTTCGCCAGAGAATGGATCACGAAGCTGTTCGGCAGCGAAGTCGCCGCGGCCGTGCAGAAAGCGAGCGTGACGCGCTGGAACGCCTCGCCGTTCGTGATGGGTGCGATGTCGGCGGCCTCGCCCGGCGGTCAGCTCTCGCGAAGAATCCTCGCGGAGCCAATCGGCAACATGTTCCTCGCCGGCGAAGCCACGCACGAGACGCTGTGGGGCACTGTCGACGGCGCCTGGGAAAGCGGCGAGCGCGCCGCGGACGCAGCCTTGCGCAAGATCGGCGCGCTGAAGGATGAGCCGGCCGACGTGCCGACGAAGAAGCGCAGGGCGCCGCGGCAATAGGGCAATTGATTCAGCCGTCGTCCTGGACAAGCGCAGCGCAGATCCAGGACCCATTACCCCAGGAAGTCGTTTGGCGAAGAGTTGTGGTTGTCAGTCGCGCTACAAACGCTGACCGGGGTAATGGGTCCTGGCTTTCGCCAGGACGACAATGGATGGCTTACCGCAAAATCCCATCCAGCAGCGGTAGTCCCGCGACCACCGCGATCGCGATCAGCGCGTAGCAAATGGCGCGAAACACCTTTTCGCTGGCACGGCCGAACAGCGACGCACCGAAGGCGACGCCGATCGCATAGACCGGACCGACGATGAGCGAGAGCACGAGCGATTCGCGCGAGATCAGGCCGGTCGTCGCATAGCTGACCATCGAGAAAAAATCCGACGCGCCAAAAAACAGCAAGATGTTGGCGCGCGCGACAATCGGGGCGATGGGACGGCCGAGCCAGTAGCCGACGATCGGCGGGCCGCCGGTCTGGGCGAGGCCGCTGCAGAAGCCGGAGAGGCTGCCGATGCCGACCGAGAGCCAGGCATGGTCCTTGCCGCGATAGCGCCAGCCCGACAGTAGCAGAAGCAACAGCGCGGCGACGAAGCAGGAGATGATCCATCGCGTCGTGACGGGTTCGAGCACGCTGAGGAAATAGGTGCCGACGGGCACGCCGACAAGCGCGCCCAGCACGATCACGGCGGTGGCCTTGCGGTCGGCCTTGCGCCAGGCGTCGGGCAGCAGCGGCGCGGCCGCGACGAAATCGATCACGAGGAGCAGCGCGGCAACCAGACGCGGCGCCGCGATGCTGCTCGCCAGCGGCATGAAGATCAGCGCCGAGCCGAAGCCGGAGAAGCCGCGCGCGGTGCCCGAAACGAAAGCGACGGCGCAGAGCGCCATCGCAATGGTGAGGCTGACGTCCTTCGGAAGAAAGTCAGTGAGACTCATGCTCTATGATTTCTCGAGCATGATCATGCTCTCAAAGTGCCGCCGGTCTTCTTCGTCACCTCCGCCACGATCTTCGCGCCAACGGCCTCGATCTCCTGGTCGGTCAGGGTCTTTTCGCGCGGCTGGATCGTCACCGCGATTGCGATCGACTTCTTGCCGTCGTCGATGCCCTTGCCTTCGTAGACGTCGAACACGTTCACAGCGGTGATCAGCTTCTTGTCGACGCTCTGGGCCGCGCGCACGATGTCGCCGCCCTTCACGGTGCGGTCGACGATGAAGGCGAAGTCACGCGACACGGGCTGAAATGCCGACAGCTCGATCACGGGCTTGGCACGGGTCGGCTTCTTCTTCGCCTCGGGGATGCGGTCGAGGATCACCTCGAACACCATCAGCGGGCCACCGGCGCCGAGCGCCTCGAGCGCGCGCGGATGCATCTCGCCGAAATAACCCAGCACGTTCTGCGGCCCGATCTGGATCGTACCGGAGCGCCCGGGGTGCAGCCAGGACGGGCCGCCCGCGACGATCTGAAGGGCCTGCATCGGTGCGCCGGCGGCAGCGAGCACCGCGAGCGCATCGGCCTTGGCGTCGAACAAGTCAGCCGGCGCCGAACCCGACCAGTGCCGTCCGAGACCCTGCGATGACGCAAAGCCGCGGCGGACGCCGCTTGCCGCCATGAACTGATCCTGCGGGCGATCGCCCTTGAACACCTGCCCGACTTCGAACAGCGCGACATCGCCAAAGCCGCGATCGGCATTGACCTGCGCCGCCGCGATCAGGCCGGCCAACAGGGTCGGGCGCATGTCGGACAAATCCGACGCGATCGGGTTGGCTACCTCGAGTTCGCGCTGGCCGCCGCCGAACAGCTTTGCGGCAGACTTGGTGATGAAGGACCAGGTCACCGCTTCGATGATGCCGCGGCTCGCCAGCGCGCGCCTGGCGCGGCGGGTGCGGAGCTGGAGCGGGGTCAGCACGGGTTTGCGTGCGTCCTCGCCGCGCTCGAACGGCGTCATCGGCACCTTGTCGACGCCGTGGATGCGGACGACTTCCTCGACGATGTCGGCTTTGCCGTGCACGTCGGTACGCCACGACGGCACGGCGACCTTCACGACCGGGCCCGGGCCCGCCATCATGAAGCCGAGATGGGTCAGGATGCGCTTCATCTCCGGCATCGGCACTTCGATGCCCGACAGCCGCTTGACCTCGTTGACCGGAAAATCGATCACGCGGTCGTCGCCGAAGGTCTTGCCGACGACGACGTTCTCCGACGGCGTGCCGCCGCACATCTCCAGCACGAGTTTGGTCGCGAGCTCTAGCCCGGGCACCATGAAAGCCGGATCGACACCGCGCTCGAAACGGTAGCGCGCGTCCGAATTGATGCCGAGCTTGCGGCCGGTCTGGGCGATGTTGATCTCGTTCCACAGCGCCGATTCGATCAGCACGTCCGTGGTGGTCTCGTCGCAGCCCGAGGCCTCGCCGCCCATGATGCCGGCGAGCGATTCGACGCCGTGCTCGTCCGCGATCACGCAGACGTTGGGATCGAGATTGTAGGTGCGGCCGTCCAGCGCGAGCAGCGTCTCGCCGTCACGGGCGCGGCGCACCACGAGATGGCCCTTCACTTTCTTCGCGTCGAACACGTGCAGCGGCCGCGCGCGGTCGTAAGTCATGAAGTTGGTGATGTCGACCAGCGCGTTGATCGGACGCAGCCCGATCGCGGTCAGCCGCTTCTGCAGCCACTCCGGCGACGGCCCGTTCTTCACGCCGCGCACCAGCCGCAGCGCAAAACCCGGGCACAACGTCGCGTCCTCGACCGTGACCTTCACCGGGCAAGGAAATTCGCCCTTGATCGGCTTGATGGTGGGGTCCTTGAACTTGCCCATGTCGGCGGCGGCAAGATCGCGCGCGATGCCGTGCACGCCGGTGCAGTCCTGCCGGTTCGGTGTCAGATTGATCTCGACCACGGGATCGCCGAGGCCGGCCCATGCAGCGTAAGCAGCGCCGATCGGCGCATCCGCGGGCAATTCCATGATGCCGTCATGGTCGTTGGAAATCTGCAATTCGGCCGCCGAGCACAGCATGCCGCGGCTCTCGACGCCGCGGATGGTGCCGACCCCGAGGGTGATGTCCTTGCCGGGAATGTAGGTGCCGGGCGGCGAAAACACGCTGACAAGACCCGTCCGCGCATTCGGCGCGCCGCACACCACCTGCACCGGCGCGCCACCGTCGCCGGTGTCGACCATGCAGACGCGCAGCCGATCGGCATTCGGATGCTGCTCGGCGGAGATCACCTTCGCGATGGTGAAGGGCTTCAGCGCCTTCGCCTTGTCCTCGATGTTCTCGACCTCGAGCCCGATCATGGTGAGCTTCTCGGCAAGCTTATCCAGCGGCTCGTTTGTGTCGAGATGTTCCTTCAGCCAGGAGAGAGTGAATTTCATGGCTGTGTGCCTCGGCTCTTGTCGGTGTTCACTGAGTTGCTTTTGTCGGTGTCAATGTTCCCTCCCCCCTTGTGGGGGAGGGTCAGGGAGGGGGGTAAGCCGCGGGCTCCGGCGGATGCCGCCTGGCGGATTGCCTCAACAACGCCCTCCAGATTTGTCATCACCTGCTCGTTGGTGAAGCGCAGAACCTGAAAACCCTCGGCAGCAAAGAACGCATCGCGCCGTTGATCCGCCTTTTGGCGCTCTTCGAAATCGTGAGATTCCCCATCGACCTCGATGATGAGTTTTGATGAGAAACAAACGAAATCGGCGATGTAGTTTCCGATCGGCGTCTGACGTCGGATGCCGACACCATCCATCCGGTTAGCTTTCAAATACCGCCACAGCAGTGTTTCGGCGCGCGTCATCGCTTGGCGAAGCTGCTTCGCCCGGCTGCGCTGACGTTCGCTCACAACTGCGTGCGGCATCCGCGGCTACCCCCCTCCCTGACCCTCCCCCACAAGGGGGGAGGGAACGGAGAGAGTCTTTGCGTACGTGCGTCCGGGCAAGCCCATCACGAGCTCAGCCCTCCCGCCAGCGTCGGCACTTCGAGCGGCTTGAAGCCGTAATGGGAGAGCCAGCGGACGTCGCTGTCGAACAGCTGGCGCAAATCGGCGATGCCGTATTTCAACATGGCGATGCGGTCGATGCCCATGCCCCAGGCGAAGCCCTGGTACTCGTCGGGATCGATGCCGCAGGCGCGCAGCACGTTCGGATGCACCATGCCGCAGCCGAGAATCTCGAGCCAGTCCTCGCCCTCGCCGAAGCGGATCTCGCCCTTGTCGCGGCGGCACTGGATGTCGACTTCCAGCGACGGCTCGGTGAACGGGAAGAACGAGGGCCGGAAACGCATGTTGATATGGTCGACCTCGAAGAACGCCTTGCAGAACTCGTGCAGGATCCATTTGAGGTGGCCGAGATGCGAGTGCTTGTCGATGACGAGGCCTTCGACCTGGTGGAATTGCGGCGTGTGCGTCGCATCCGAATCGATGCGATAGGTGCGGCCCGGGCAGATCACGCGGATCGGCGGTTTCTGGCTCAGCATGGTGCGCACCTGCACCGGCGAGGTGTGGGTGCGCAACAGCATGCGCGAGCCATCCTCCTTCGGATGGAAGAAGAAGGTGTCGTGCATCTCGCGCGCGGGATGGCCTTCCGGAAAATTCAGCTTGGTGAAGTTGTAGTCGTCGGTTTCGATATCCGGGCCTTCGGCGACCGAGAATCCCATATCGGCGAAGATCGTGGTCAGCTCGTCCCAGACCTGGCTCAGCGGATGGATGCGGCCGGCTTCAGCCGGCGCATCGCGCAGCGGCAGGGTGACGTCGATGGTTTCCGACGCAAGCCGCGCGTCGAGCGCCGCCGATTTCAAGACGTCGCGCCGCGCGGCGAGTGCCTCGGTGACCTTGTCCTTGGCCTGGTTGATCGCAGCACCTTGGGTCTTGCGTTCGTCCGGCGACATTTTTCCGAGCGTGGCAAGCAGCGCCGAGATCGAACCCTTCTTGCCGAGGGCTGCGACGCGCACCGCTTCGAGGGCGGCCTCGTCGCCGGAGGCGGCGATCTGGTCGAGGATGGATGTTTCGAGCATTGCGAGGTCGGACACGGTCAAATCCCTGCTGCCAAATTCGGCTGGGTTGTCGCCGCCCGAAGGCCGTAACGTCAAGCGAAAAGCCGGTGATTCGGGCTGACGAGCGGCTGGGTTGAACCTCGCGCGGGAGGCTGGCACCAAGGAGGATATGAGGAGACTTTCGCGATGCTCTCAAGATCCGGTCTGGCTGCTCTCGCTGTCGTTCTCTCTGTCACGAGCACCCCGGCGCGCGCCATGGTCTGCATGGAGAAATCCATGACGCTGGACGAGGTCGTCGACACCATCGGTGCCCAGAAGGGCTGCGAAAGCGCGATGAAAGTGTTTCAGGATTGCCAATTGACCGCGAGCGGCGATGTCCAGCTCGGCGCCGCCGTCGAGAAGAAATGCGAGGCGGACTTCATGCCCAGCCTCAACAGTGCGCGGAAACAGGCTTACCAACGCGAGATGCGCGTGTGCGACCGGAAGTACCGGAATAAATCCGGCACCATGTATCTGTCATTCACCGCATTCTGCCGGGCGGAGATCGCCCAGCGCTACTCGCAACGCGCGCTGAAGGCCGGCGGAGCCGGCCGTTAGGCTTCAGGCCGCCAGAGCGGCTTTGGCCTTCTCGGCGATCGCCTGGAACGACGCGGGCTCGTTGATCGCGAGATCCGACAGCACCTTGCGGTCCACGGTGATCCCGGACTTGGCCATGCCGTCGATAAAGCGGCTGTAGGTCAGGCCGAACGGACGCACGGCGGCGTTGATGCGCTGGATCCAGAGCGCGCGGAACGTCCGCTTCTTGCGCTTGCGATCACGGAAGGCATACACGAGAGCCTTCTCGACCGCCGGCTTGGCGGTGCGGATCGTGTTCTTGCGGCGGCCGCGGAAACCCTTGGCGGCCTTGTAGACTTTCTTGTGCTTGGCGTGGGCGGTCACACCGCGTTTGACGCGAGCCATGACAAATATCCTTCAGAAGTGACTTGATGTTCGGATCGCCGCGAAAGCTGCGGCGCGGGTGGCAATGATCGTGGACGCGATCAGGCGTTCGGCAAGAAGTACTTCTTGACGTTGTCGCCGTCGGTCTTGAACAGCACGGCGGTGCCGCGCAGCTGCCGGATCTGCTTCTTCGTCCGCTTGATCATGCCGTGCCGCTTGCTACGATGCGCGAACATCACTTTGCCGGTGGCAGTCACCTTGAAGCGCTTTTTAGCGCCCGATTTGGTCTTCAGCTTGGGCATTTGGCTCTCCTAATGGCCATAGAAATCCGCCCGCAAAGGCGGCTGGCCGTCAAAATGCTCGTTAGAGCGTTGATTGTGCTCAGGTTTTACGAACAAGCGCGAAACCCGCACGGACACCGCCACGGCAGCCCTTAATCAGCCGGGCAATGAAGGCTGGGCTTATGACAGAGGACGGGCGAATTGGCAACGATGAACCGGCGGAACCTAGCCGCCGACTATCCGGAATTGCTATCTTCATGTCCGGGCCGTGTCGCCCGGAGCAGGACCAGAATGCCCCATTTTTCCCAATCGCTTCCGTCTTTGACTGATTTCGCTCGTCCGCGCCGCCTGGCGCTGTTGGCCGTGCTCGCCATGGCTGCGTTTCCCTCGACTGCCGATGCGCGCATCCGCGGCTATGACGGAGTCTGGAACGTCACCTTCGCCACCACCCGCGGCAATTGCAGCTCCGGCTACAGCGTTCCCTTCACCGTCGCCGGCAGCCGGGTGTCGTCCGCCGGCGGTGGCCGGGTCTCCGGCAAGGTCAATCGCAGCGGTACCGTCGCGGTCCAGGTCTCGGTCGGGGCGTCCCATGCCAGCGGCGGCGGTCGGCTTGCCGGCGTGAACGGCGCCGGTTCGTGGAGGGGTATCATCTCCGGCGATCAGTGCAGCGGCACCTGGCAGGCGACGAGGAGTTAGTCGCCAAGCATTCGATGCGCTCCCTCCCCTTCTTCCTCGGCCAAAACAAAACGGCCCGCCGGAAGGCCGGACGGGCCGTTGAACTCTCAATCCTGAACAACTCGCGTCAGCGCGGCGCCAGCACCATGACGACCTGACGGCCCTCGAACCGCGCGTCCTGCTCCACCTTGGCGAGCTCGGCGACGTCGGTCTTGATCTTGTCGAGCAGCTTGGTGCCGATCTCCTGGTGCGCCATTTCGCGGCCGCGATAGCGCAGGGTGATCTTGACCTTGTCGCCTTCTTCGAAGAACCGCTGCATGGCGCGCATCTTCACTTCGTAATCGTGGTCGTCGATCATCGGGCGGAGCTTGATCTCCTTGATCTCGACGATCTTCTGCCGCTTGCGGGCTTCGGCGGCTTTTTTCTGCGCGGAATACTTATACTTCCCGTAGTCCATGATCTTGCAGACGGGAGGGCTGACGTTCGGCGAGATCTCGACCAGATCCATGCCGGCTTCCTGGGCCAGGCGGATAGCCGCGACGGTCTCGATGGTGCCCTTGTTGTCACCGGTCTGATCGATCAGCTGGATCTGCGCATTGCGAATGTCGTCATTGATGCGCGGCCCGTCTTTGGCGGCAGTGGGCGGGGCTTTATTGGGACGGCGAATGGGTGGTTCTCCAAAGTTATGAAAAGAGGCGGCTATTTTGCAGGAAGATACGGTTGCCGGCAAGCAATCGCTCGTGCGGCGGTCGAAAAAGCCTCAAATGCGAGGCATTTTGGCCACGGCGGGGCACGCAGAGGGACATAGACACCTTGCTTCCGTTCCGCAAGCGTCCCAAAGGGCAAATGCCGACGTCCGGCTGCGCTGCGGAGCGCGTCCGGACAGCTCAAACTGCACAGCCAGAGTAAACGTTCCATGACCCCTGCAATTCCCGATGCCGTGCTCGACTTCATCGATGTGGGCGAGGGCCCGTCCGCACGCCGGATCGCAGTGCGCCGCCGCGCGACGCAAGAATCTGGTCAAGAATCTGCTCAAGGACCGGGGCTGGTCTGGCTCGGCGGGTTCAAATCGGACATGCGGGGCAGCAAGGCCGTGGCGCTGGACGAATGGGCCCGGGATCACGGCCGTGCATTGGTCCGGTTCGATTATTCCGGCCACGGCGAATCCGGTGGCGATTTCGCCGACGGAACCATCGGGCGCTGGCTCGAGGAAAGCGTCGCGGTGTTCGAGCGGTTCTGCGCCGGCCCGCAAGTCCTGATCGGCTCGTCCATGGGCGGCTGGATGGCGCTGTTGCTCGCGCGCGAAATCAAAAAGCGGCAAGAGACACAGCAAGCCAAAGCCTCGCTGGCGGGCCTGGTGCTGATCGCGCCGGCGCCCGATTTCACCGAGGAGCTGATGTGGAAGAATTTTTCGGCCGCGGTGAAGAAGGAGATCGAGACCAAAGGCGTCTGGCTGAGACCATCGGATTATGGCGACGGCTCGCCCTATCCGATCACGCGGAATCTGATCGAGGAGGGGCGCAACCATCTCGTGCTCGGCAGCGCCATCGACCTCGGCTGTCCCGTTCGCATCCTGCAAGGAGCGCAGGATCCTGACGTGCCCTGGCAGCACGCGTTCGCGCTGACTCATCGCCTGCCCGCCGACGATGTCGTGCTGACCATGATCCAGGACGGCGATCACCGCCTCTCGCGCCCGCAGGACATCGCCCGCATTCTTGCCGCGGTGGCCGAGATCGGGTGAAATCGCGACCTAGCACTCGGTGTCGTCGCCCGACTTGATCGGGCGATCCAGTATTCCAGAGGCGCTCGTGCTCAAGCCGAGAAGCCGCGGCGTACTGGATGCCCCGGTCACGCCCGGGCATGACTGAGAATGGGAGGGGAGAATCGCCGATGACCACCACCGCCATGCTGCGCGCCTTCTGCGACGCGGTCGAACAACGCAACGGAAAAGCCTTCGCTGATCTCTTCACCGAGGACGGCGTCTATCACGACGTGTTCTATGGCGCCTTCGCCGGCCGCGAGAAGATCGCCGCGATGATCGACGACTGGTTCTACCGCACGGCGACCGACTTCCGCTGGGACATGCACGACCCGGTATCGAACAGCACCACGCTCTATGCGCGCTACACGTTCAGCTATCGCTCGACCTTGCCGGAGGCGAATGGCGCGCGGGCGATGTTCGAGGGCGTGGCGATCATGACGCTTCGAGACGGCAGGATCGTCAGCTATCACGAGGTCGCGAACACCGCGCCGGCGTTTGTCGATTTGAAGTTTGCACCTGATAGAATCGCGAAGATCGTCGCCAGGCAGGGCGCGGAACTCAAGGCGCGGCCGGAAATGCAGCGGCACTTGGGTTAACCGTCGTTGTTGCGCACCTACCGCTTCGACGGGTTTACCATCGGCTTGCGCTGCGCCAGCGCCGCAACTGTGGCGGTGCCGATCGGGCCCGCTTCATCGTACAGCCAGCACTCGCCGATCGCCACACCATCGGTGGCCTGGTGGTTCACGACGTCGAAGCCGATCCAGTTCGTCACCGGCAGGCGGTGCAGATAGATCGTGACGTCGCTGTTGATGTAGCCGAGCCCCTTGTCGCCGGCGTTGGCGAACGGACTGGCGAAGTCCGCGCCGGTAGCGACACGGACGAACGGCGTCATCGGCACGCCCGCGACCAGCTCGCGCACCTCGCTCATCCAGAGCTTTCGTGGCCCGAGCGAGCCCATGTGGCCGACAATCGGTCGCGTGGTCCATTTGCCGTTCATGCCGAGCCTGGGATCGGTCGGCTTGGGAATGTCGGCCGGCTTCGGCACGTCCCAGTTCGGCGGCGACCAGACATTGCCGTCCGGATTCTGCGTTCGCCGCAACAGCTGGCACGAAGCGCGCGCCATGCCGACGCCGCCGGATAAGAACTCTGCTTCCACGACGCGGATGCGCATCCCGTCGCGCACCAGACGTGTCGTCATCTCGATCGGCTTGTCGATGGTCGGAAGCCGAAACATATCGACGGTCAGCCGCGCCGGCACGAATTCGGGGCCGGAATGGCGCTCCTCGATGGCGAAGCCGAGCAGGCCGATGATGACGCGTCCGTGCAGCGATTTCGGATCCCACGGGCCGTTGGCGACTTCCGTCGGATGGAATGTGTCGCCGTCGCGGGTGAAGAAAGGCATGTTTGTCATGACGCGCGACTTTGCGGGAAGCTGCGGGGAAATCAAGATGCTCAATCCTCATGGTGAGGAGGCGCGAAGCGCTCTCATCACAACAACGGTGTCATCGCCCGGCTTGACCGGGCGATCCAGTACTCCGAGACGGCTGTGGTTCAGTCGAGACGCCGCGGCGTACTGGATGCCCCGCTTTCGCGGAGCATGACAGCGGAGGAACTAGGAGGCGGTGCGCCACTCCTCATGCACGCTTTCGTCGCGCTCGCCAACAATCGCATTCGTCCTGATCGTTTCGAACTCATCCCGCGGCATCAACTGCCCTAGCGCCCACACCGCAGCCCCGCGCACCAGCGCGCTCTCATCCTCCAGCAATCGCCGCGCCTCGTCCGCCAGTGCCGCATCGCCGGAGTTGCCGATCGCGATCAGCACGTTGCGCAAAAAGCGCTCGCGGCCGATGCGCTTGACCGGAGACTTCGTGAACAGCGCACGAAACGCAGCGTCGTCGAGCCGTGCGAGCTCGGCGAGACCCGGCGCGCGCAAAACGTCACGTGCGGCGAGCTTGGCCTCGCGGCCCTCCTGCGCGAACTTGTTCCAGGGGCAGGCGGCGAGGCAATCATCGCAGCCATAGATGCGGTTGCCGATGTTTTTGCGAAATTCGCGCGGGATCGGTCCCTTGTTCTCGATGGTGAGATACGAGATGCATCGCCTTGCATCGAGCCTGTAGGGCGCGGGGAAGGCGGCGGTCGGGCAGATGTCGAGGCACGCCCGGCACGAGCCGCAATGATCGATCTCGGAATCGTCGCGCGGCAGTTCCAGCGTGGTGTAGATCGCGCCGAGAAACAGCCAGGAGCCGAATTCGCGCGAGACCAGATTGGTGTGCTTGCCCTGCCAGCCCAGATACGCGGCTTGCGCCAGCGGCTTCTCCATCACGGCCGCGGTGTCGACGAACACCTTCACTTCGCAAGGCTTCACCTCACAAGTTGAGGTCGCGACCAGCCATCGCGCCAGTGCCTTCAGGCGCTTCTTGATGAGGTCGTGATAGTCGTCGCCCTGCGCATAGACCGAGATCGCCGCGCGCGTGCGCTGTTGCAGGATCGCGAGCGGATCCTGGTCGGGGCCGTAGTTGACGCCGAGCATGATGACGCTGCGCACGTCCTGCCACAGCCCGCGCGGATCGACCCGGCGCTCCGGCTGCGCGGCGAGCCAGTCCATGTCGCCATGGCCGCCGGATGCGATGAACTCGAGGAAATGTTTTCCGGCGCTTTCGATCGTGCCGGGCTCCGTGATGCCGATGCAATCGAAGCCGAGCGCACGTGCCTCGTTTGCAAGCGCCGTCTTCAGTTCGGTCGGATCGGAATTCAGAAGTCGAGGTCCACGTAGGTCCGCGACGCCGGCACGCCGGCCAGCCATTCGCTCAACAGCGGACGGAACGACGGGCGGGATTTCACCCGTGCGTACCACGCCTTTGCCGCGTCGTCCTCGCTCCATGGCACGTCGCCCAGATAGTCGATCGCCGAGAGGTGCGCCGCGGCGGCGAGATCCGCGTAGCTGAGCCGGTCGCCGGCGAGGAAATTACGCGTCTGCGCCAGCCAGCCGATATAGGCCAGATGATAGCGCACATTTGCCTTGGCGGCGCGCATCACGTCGGCCGAGGGCGGTCCGCCGCCGTTGTCCTCGCTCATGAAGCGCTTGTAGATGCGCTCGGTGACGAGCGGGTGAGAGACTTCCTCGAAAAACTTTTCGTTGAACCAGGCCATCAGCCGGCGGACCTCGACGCGCTCGCCGATCGTGTCCGGCATCAGGCGCTTCAGTCCCATCTCGGAGCCATAGGCCTCGTCGACATATTCGGCGACGATCGCCGCGCCTGGGATCGGCGGCTGCTCGTCGTCCACCAGGACGGGCGTCGTGCCCGCCGCATTGAGCAGCAGAAATGCTTCGCGCCGCTCCCAGCTGCGCTCTTCGATCAACTTCAGCTCAAGCCCGTATTCTCCCGCGATCAGGCGGATGAACCGCGAGTGCGGGCAGAACGGATGATGAAACAGCGTAAACATGAAGCCTTTGACTATGTGATGGTGCTTAAGAATCCATCAATGTTTTGTGCGGCGCCACACTAGTCATTCAAAACCGCGAAGCAAGGGCGCGACGCCGCATTTTGCGATTGCAGCAAGGGAGCGGATGGGCGAGAAGATCCCCGCTTTTCCAGCCGAAATGGACCGTAAATATGTCAGATGCAATCCGGGCAGTGATCCTCGGCATCATCGAGGGTGTGACCGAGTTCCTTCCCGTGTCCTCGACAGGCCATTTGCTGCTCGCGGAACGCTTCTTCCATCTCGGCGAAGGCGCGTTCTGGGATTCGTTTACGGTCCTGATCCAGCTCGGCGCGATCCTCGCGATCGTCGTGTTGTACTTCAAGAAATTGTGGGACGTCGCAATCGGCATGTTCACGGGCGACGCCTATGCACGCCGCTTCGTGCTCGGCGTGCTGGTGGCGTTCCTGCCCGCGGTCGTCGTCGGTCTCGTCGCCGGCAAATACATCAAGAGCATGCTGTTCAATCCATGGGTGGTGTGCTTCTCGCTGATCGTCGGGGGCGCCATCCTGCTCTGGGTCGATAAGCTCGATCTCAAGGCGCGCGAGCACGACGCCACCCGGTTTCCGCTGCTGATGTATCTCTATATCGGCATCGCGCAGTGCATCGCGATGATCCCGGGCGTATCGCGCTCCGGTGCCAGCATCGTCGCGGCGATGTTCCTGGGGGCCGACAAGCGCGCGGCGGCGGAGTTCTCGTTCTTCCTCGCCATTCCCACCATGATTGGCGCGTTCGCCTACGATTTCTACAAGAACCGCTCCGAGATGACGATGGACCACATGGGCATCGTCGCGATCGGCTTCGTGGTGTCGTTCGTCACCGCGATCATCGTGGTGAAGACGTTCCTGGAATACGTCACCCGCCACGGCTTCGTGGTGTTCGCCTGGTGGCGCGTGATCGTCGGCACGCTCGGCCTGATCGCGCTGGCGCTGGGGCGGTAAACTTCCGAGGACGTCGACGCGCTAAGAAGCGGAGATTCTCGCGACTGTGAGATTCGCACCAAGCCCGCGGTGCACTCCCTCGCCCCGTTCTTACGGGGAGAGGGTTGGGGTGAGGGGCCTCTCTCCACACGTGAGATCGCGGTGGGACCTGTACCCCCTCACCCGGATCGCAAGGGCGATCCGACCTCTCCCCGCAAGCGGGGAGAGGTGAAAAATACCTACGCGCTCTTGCGCTGGAATTGCCCGGCGGCGCGGAAGCGCCAGAGATATTGCGGGGCGATCGCTTCAAGCGAGTCGGGCGTGATGCCGAGGCCTTCCAGCGTTAGCCCAGCGGCCTTCGCCGCGTCCGACACCACATTATCGCGCGCGAGCAGCGTGACCTGGTCCGGCGTCAGCTTCAGCGCGCCCGGCGCGAATTGCAGGAAATTGGCCTTGAAGCGGGCGAGGCCAAACGGCAGCGGCATGAGCATTCGCTTGCGATCGGCGATCTCGAGAATGGCCTCGATGATCTCGCGCATGGTCAGCACTTCCGGTCCGCCGAGCTCGTAGGTCGCGCCCGCCTTGGCCTTGCCGTCGACGGCATCCGCGACCGCGGTGGCGACGTCGCCGACATAGACCGGCTGCATCCTGGTTTCACCGCCGATCAGCGGCACCACCGGCAACATCCGCGCCAGCGCCGCGAAGCGGTTGGTGAACTGGTCCTCGGGGCCGAACATCACGGAGGGGCGGAAGATCGTCGCCGACGGCACCGCGGCCAACACCGCCGCTTCGCCAGCCGCCTTGGCCCTGGCATAGCGCGAGGGCGATTCCGCGTCGGCGCCGATCGCCGAGACATGGATCAGGTCTGCCCCAGCGGCCGCGGCCGCCTTGGCGACGGTCTCGGCGCCCTTGGCCTGGACGGCATCAAAACTCTGCGCGCCGCCCTCGGCGAGGATGCCGACCAGATTGATCACGACATGCGAATCACGCAGCGCCGCCTCGATCGAGGCCGGATAGCGCACGTTGGCCTGCACGGTGTGGACCTGCCCGACCTTGCCGGAGGGCTGGAGGTACCCGGCCAGCTCCGGCCGCCGCACCGCGACCCGGATCCGGTAGTCGCGCCGGCACAGCGCGCGGACGACATTCCGGCCCAAAAACCCCGATCCGCCGAAAACCGTGACGAGCGTGTCCAGATTCGATGCCATGGGATCCATTCCTGGGGTCCGTTCCTGCGGGAAGAGTGCGTCTCGTCAGGCTTGTATCGGGCCGGTTTGCGATGCGCAATCCGCATCCCGAAGCGGGGTTCAAGCATGAATTGACAACCGCGTCACCGAACCGTAGTAACCGCCTCCGTGCCTAACCGGCATGCCCAGGTGGTGGAATTGGTAGACGCGCTGGCTTCAGGTGCCAGTGGCTTAACGGCCGTGAAGGTTCGAGTCCTTTCCTGGGCACCATCTTTTCCCTAAGCGATTGAAATTGCTTGTCGGGCTATCTGCCCGACGTTGAGCAAGCGGCGATCGCGAACTACTCCTCAGGGAACAGCAACGCCTCGTAGTCGAGCGCGCCGTGGAGGATGTGAATGATCTCAACCGCGTCGTCACCCACACGATAGAAAATCAGAAATTGACCGAACGGACGCCTGCGCACGCCAAATTGCTCGTAGCGCGGCACCAAGGGATAGGCGCGTGGGGCGTCCAGCAAAGACTCACATTTTTCTCGCAGCGTGCGAACGAGCTTGAGGGCGCTCGCAGGACTTTGCTCCGCGACATACGCCACGATCTGTTCGAGATCGGCCTCTGCCTCGGCGCTGACGGTGAGGATCACTTGCCGTCCGTCTGGACCGCCAATCTGGCTTCGAGCCGATCGAACACGTCAGAGCCCGCTCTGGTCCGGCCTGCGTCGGCATCTGAGAGTCCGCGTGCAATCGAAGCGTCCAGGGCGGCCAGCCTGGCCTCTCTTTCCTGGACGAGGCGTACGCCCTCACGCAGCACCTCGCTCTTGGAATGGTATCGACCGGACGCCACGAGCTCGTTCATCACGCTCTCGAGCGTCTCTCCTAAATCGGCGCTCACAGCCATACCGGAACCTCCGTTCGACCTCTAATAACTATTATTGGACGCTGGAATTTTCAAGTCTAAACAGCTGCTTGAAAGCTTCGGAAGCCCGCCCTCCAGCCGAATTTATTCCGCCAAACCCCTCGATTGCACGATCCGAATTTACCCCACTTTAGACAAACTGGCCCTAAGTCAGCCGGCAGGCTCGCATCCGGCCGTCGGCGAGCGCGGAGCCATCGGGCTCGCTTTGTCGTGAGGGAAGCGGTGGATCAGCACCAAGTCTGGCACGAGCCGGCATTCGACAAGGTTGCGAACGCGATCAGCCCGTTTTTCCTGAGGTCGGGGATTTATCTGTTCCTGATCTCCTTCATCTGCCTGTTCTACGTCTTGAACGCGCCGCTTCTGCTCGGTCACTACGATTTGGGCTGGCATCTGGCGGCCGGAGATCTCATCCGGGAACGCAACGCACTCCCGCTCGAGGACCCATGGTCGTTCACCCATGGCGACAAGCCATGGCTCAATCTGTCCTGGCTCTGGGACGCGCTTGCCAGTGCGACATTTCAATACGCAGGCTTTGGCGGCCTCGTCCTGCTGACGGTGGCCTGCGGCGCGGCGATCGTCGGCATCCTGACCGCGATCTCTCTCGGCTACGGCGCGTCGGCGATCGCCGTCTGCGTTTCGGTCTTCTTGGCCTGCCTGCTCTATCCCGCATACGAAGCCTCGCCGAACATGTATCTCGCGGTCTCGCCGAATACATGCACGATGTTGTTCTGCGTCGTCTTCTATCGCGAATGCCTGAGACGAACGCGATGGTTCGTGCTTCCCCTGTTGATGGTGCTCTGGGCCAATCTGCACGGCGGTTTCCTGCTCGGCTTTTTCGTGATCGGCGTCTTCTGCGGCGCCGCCGTGCTTAGAGGGGCCTGGGCCGACCTCAGGATCCTTGCTCTCGCGGGCATCGCGTGCCTTGCCGCGACCTTCGTCAATCCGCTCGGCTGGAATATCTATGCCGGTGCCGCCGCAACGATGGGGCACTTCGTCCAGGGCAATATCGGCGAATGGCTGTCTTACTATCACAACATGGAAATGCCGGGCAGCATTCCCGGCATCCTGTACATGTTGGCCTTTGTCGCGCTCGAGCTCCGCTACAGAAACTCCAGGCCCATCCCGCTCGAGCCGAGATTGATGTCCTGGCTGTTCCTGATTCTGGGGCTGTATCAGTTCAGGTACATCGCTTTCTTCTTCATCTTCTCGACCGCACCGATGGCGCTTCACCTCAGCCGCTTGCTGCCTCGGCGTCTCACTGCGCTTGACGTGCGTGGACCGTTGCTGGCCGCGGGCATCGTCGGTCTCGGCACCCTGCCGATTGTCTATTTGCGCGTTGCGCCGGCGCTCGCGCTTCCGCCGATGCTGTCGAGCGAAGATGCCGGCTACCTGCGAGAGCATCTCGCAGGTCGGCGGGTCCTGAACAATTGGAACGTCGGCGGCTACTTGATTTTCGCGACGCACGGCACGGTCTCCCCATTCGTCGATGGTCGCGCCGCGACCGCCTATCCGGACGATTTGCTGCGCGACTATTTCAAGCTGGTGAGCTGGGAGATCGACGAAGCCGCGTGGGACATGGTGCTCGATAAATACCGGATCGACGCCGTGCTGTGGGTCAAGGCGCACGAACAGCTGCGGCAGTTTCTGGTGAAGCGGCGAGGCTGGCGCGAGCAATACACCGGCGCTTACGAGACCGTTTACGTCAGGCCCCACTCCGGTTTGGCCGGCGACACCAAACGACAATGACCACCAGCGCCGCGGCTCTGCCCGACATCGCGCCCGCCGTCAGAGCCGAGAGCTTCGCGATGCGGTACGGTGCCTTGTGCGCATTGCTGCTGCTGGCTGCGGCAGTCCGGCTGCCGCTCGCCTTCTGGCCGAACATCGTTCACGTCGACGAGCTGTATCAATATCTCGAGCCGGCCTGGCGCCTGCTTGGTCACCAGGGGGTCGTCACCTGGGAATGGCGCGACGGTATCCGGAGCTGGTTTCTGCCGACCTTGTTCGCAGGGCCGGTCGCTCTGGGGGACTGGCTTGCGCCGGGCGGGTGGGGCGCCTTCGTCGTGCCTCGCCTGGTGGTCGGGCTTGCCTCGTTGTCGATCGTCGTGACGGCCTGGCATTTCGGCGAACGCATCTCCAGATCGCATGCCGTCGTCGCGGCGTTTGCCGCCGCGGTCTGGTTTGAGCTGGTCTACTACGCGCCCCACACGCTGAGCGAACCGCTGGCGACGGCCGTGATCCTGCCGGCGGCCTATCTGCTGACGGGCGAACTCGCGCGAAACCGGCTCTTCACCGCAGGCGCACTGCTTGCTCTCGCCTGTGTCTGGCGCTTTCAATATGTACCGGCTTGTGCGGTGTTTGCGTTGGCGGCGTGCTGGCGCGACCTGCGAAACGCGATTGCGCTGGTCGCGGGCGCTTGCATCGTCCTGGCGCTGTCCGGCGCCCTCGACCTGGCCCACGGCTCAGCGCCGTTTGCGTGGCTCGTCCGGAATATTCAGCAAAACCTCCTGCATGACCGGGCATCGGAATTCGGTGACGCGCCGGCGGCCGCGTACGTTCTGCAGGCTTCAATTCTGTGGTCGGGCGCGACGCTGCTGATGCTGCTGGCGCTCTGGCGCGGCTGGCGACATGCCCCCCTGCTGATCGTCGCGGCCGTCGTGAACGTCGCGTTTCACAGCATGATCGTGCACAAGGAATACCGTTTCATTTTCCTGTCGATCGCTCTGCTGATCATCGCGGCGGCGCTTGGCTCCGCCGATTGGGTCGAGATGATGCGCCGGCAAAGCGCGTGGCGCTCCCGGGCACTCGCCGTCGTATGTGGCGGCTGGCTGCTGCTCTCGCTCGGTCTGTCGGGCGCTACGCTCATCATGCGTGACAACTGGATGCGCGGCATCGGCGTGGCCCAGTTGATGGCGGAGCTCGAGGCCGATCCTGAAGCCTGCGGTCTGGCCCTCTACGCGATCAACTATCCCTTTGTGCCCGGACGTGGGCAGCTCGCGGCCCGCCGGCCGATCTATTCCTTTTATCGGGACGACCCCCTGGCCAAGGGGCGTCTTCCAGCTATGGTGCAGACGCACCGGGCCGGGTTCAACCGCATCATCGGGCCGGCGAGCGTGGCCAGCGAATTGCCGGCGGATTTCTCGCAACGAAGTTGCGCGATGATGAGCGATGACAAGCCGGCCTGCGTCTTCGCGCGGCGCGGCGCTTGCGATGCGCCCGCCAGCCCGTTCGCCACCAACGACGTGCTCGTGCGCCTGAATTACTAGCCGCGCCTGATGCTTGCGCCGGCGGCTGCCAGCGGATACATCGCGGCCGGCCCTCGCCAGCATCTGTCCCGGGGATTAGCCTGCAAAAGCGCACCGATTCGATTGAGGTTTGAAACGCCATGACCGTACGCCTGCACCGCGGCGACCTGCCCGATCTGTCCCGCTACACCGGAGCGGTGGCGATCGACACCGAGACCATGGGCCTGAACCCGCATCGTGACCGGCTCTGCGTGGTGCAGCTCTCGCCCGGCGACGGCAGCGCAGACGTGGTGCAGATCCCCAAGGGGCATACCGACGCGCCGAACCTGAAGGCCCTGCTGGCCAATCCCGCGAACACGAAAATCTTCCACTTTGCGCGGTTCGACGTCGCGGTGCTGTACCAGACGTTTGGCGTCATGACCGGGCCGATCTACTGCACCAAGATCGCCTCCCGCCTGATCCGCACCTATACCGACCGCCATGGCCTCAAGGACCTCGTGCGCGAGGTGCTCAATGTCGACCTCTCCAAGCAGCAGCAATCGAGCGATTGGGGTTCCGACAGCCTGACCGAGCCGCAACTCGCCTACGCCGCCTCCGACGTGCTGCATCTGCACGGCTTGCGCGAGCGGCTCGATGCCATGCTGGCGCGGGAAGGCCGCACCGCGCTGGCCAAGGCCTGTTTCGACTTCCTGCCGACCCGTGCTTTGCTCGATCTCCAGGGCTGGGCCGAAGAGGACATTTTCGCGCATTCCTAGCGTTTCGCGTCGCGGCCGGGTTGGGGCGGTCGCCCCGTTTCAGACACTTTCGTAACGGCCTGTCGCTGGCTGCATATTTTGGCGTTGCCGGCTACAATGGGGCGCCCGCCAGCCGGACCAGGCGAGCGACACCTCAGGAGCCCAGGTGAATTCGGCCCATAATGTCACCTATGATGCCGCGCTTGCGGCGAAGTTCGCCAGCGCGGCGCGCCACAGCCGCCTGGTGCGGATTCTGCGCGTCGCGGTGCCGGCGACAGTGGCTGCGGCAATGGGTCTGCTCGTCCTTATCTCGACCATTTTCAACCCGTTCCAGATCCCCGTGAAGCTCGACTCCGGAAATCTCGTGGTCACAGGCACCAAGATCACGATGGAATCGCCGCATATGTCCGGCTTTACTCCGGACCAACGGCCCTACGAGCTCTGGGCCAAGACCGCGACCCAGGACATCACCGATCCCGATCATGTCGATCTCCATGATTTGCGCGCGAAAGTGCTGATGGAAGACCAATCGACCCTGTTTCTCGATGCCCGCACCGGAAGATTCGACAACAAGCAGCAGCAGCTCGACCTGCACAAGGACATCTTCCTGCGCACCTCGACCGGCTATGAGGCGCGGCTGAACTCGGCCTTCGTCGACATGGGCAAGGGCACGGTCTCCTCTGATGAGCATGTCGACGTCAAGCTGACCAACGGAACGCTGACCGCCGATCGGCTGCGGATCACGGAGGGCGGCGACGTCATCCGCTTCGAAGGCAATGTGGTGATGCACCTCGACAAGCTGGACGATCCCGCCGCCAGCGCGCCCGCGCCGGTCGAGCCCACGCCGCCGCCGGCGGCGAAGTCCAAGAACAAATCCGCGAATTCAAAATGATTCTCATGACCCATCTTCATCTGAGCAAGCGTCGCATTGCTGTCAGTGTAGCGACGCTTGTCTCCGGTCTCTTGCTGCTCACTGCAGATGCGGCGCACGCACAGAGCTCGGCGAGCGTGCCCAACGCGATGCAGGGTTTTTCGCAGAACCGCGATCAGCCGATCCAGATCGACGCTGCATCGCTCGAGATGCGCGATAAGAAAAAGGAGGCGACCTTCTCGGGCAACGTGAAGGTCGTGCAGGGCGATACCACCATGACCTCGAAGACGCTGGTGGTGTTCTACGACTCGGGCGGCGACAAGCCGGCGACGCCGCAGCCTGCGGCAGCAAAGGGTGCGAAGGCCGCGCCGATCCAGTCGGCGACACCGGGCCCGGGCGGTAGCTCCTCGATCAAGCGGCTGGAGGCACGCGGCAATGTCGTGGTCACCCAAAAGGACCAGGTGGTGACCGGCGAGACCGCGGTGTTCGATACGAAGACCAATCTCATCACCATGCTCGGCGGAGCTGGGAGCCAGGTCGTGCTGACGCAGTGCCAGAACGTGCTGCGCGGCGACCGCCTCCTGGTCGACATGACCACCGGCGTCTCCCGGGTGGAGTCGGACAGCGGAAGGGTGCAAGGCCTGTTCATCCAGTCCCAGGGCGGACAGAACGGCAAATGCGGGACGCCGGTGGCCCCGGGCACGGCCCCGCCTTTGCAGTTGCCCGGCGGGAACAAGCCAAAGTAAATTCCGTTCGCGATTTCAACGCCTTGATCTGGATGATCCCGATCCGAGGTTGAAGCTTGCCCGCCGAGACTGTATCTAGCGCGAAGGGCTTTCGAAGCGGGGTTCGCCGCTTTTCGGGCGTGTTTCACTGGGCATGAGACATGCCTTCATTCATGCTGCGTCGGCGAATCCTGAGGCCGGCGCGGCAGATCGCGCGAAGATCGCGCAGGATCGTCGCGAAAGGCTAGAAGGCGGGGATGGTCGATCTCTTCAGCATGTTCCGTCGGCACCCCGCCAAACGCGGCCGGCCAGGATTTGCACGCCAGGACATCACCGCGCTCGGTGACAGCGTCGGCGGCCTCGTGGCCAGCCCAGTCAGGGACGCGCCGCCGATCGCCCGGAACCAGCCGATGCATGCGCCCGATCAGTTCCAAGGCGACTATGAGGCCGAGCCGCCCCGGGCCCAGGCGGTTCATCCCGTGAGGGCCGCCGGCAGGGCCAACGGTTCCGGCGGGCCTCAGCTCTTGAAGCGGCCGGGCTTCCTGGCTGTGCATAGCGTGGAAAAGAGTTTTGGCAGCCGCCAAGTCGTGCGCGGCGTCAGCATCTATGTGCGCCGCGGCGAAGCGGTCGGCCTGCTCGGGCCCAACGGCGCCGGCAAGACCACCGTGTTCTACATGATCACCGGCCTGATCAAGGCCGATCGCGGCGCCATCGAGCTCGACGGCCACGACGTCACCAAGCTGCCGATGTATCAGCGCGCACGGCTCGGCATCGGCTATCTGCCGCAGGAAGCCTCGATCTTCCGCGGTCTCACCGTCGAGCAGAACATCCGCGCCGTGCTCGAAGTGGTCGAGCCCTCGCGCAAGAAGCGCGAGCAGCAGCTCGACTCGCTGCTCGACGAATTCAACATCACGCGCCTGCGGAAATCGCCGTCGATCGCGCTGTCCGGCGGTGAGCGGCGCCGCGTCGAGATCGCGCGCGCGCTGGCGACGCGTCCGAACTACATGCTGCTCGACGAGCCCTTTGCCGGCATCGATCCGATCGCGGTCGGCGACATCCAGGACCTTGTCCGCCATCTCACCAACCGCGGCATCGGCGTGCTGATCACCGACCACAATGTGCGCGAGACGCTCGGCCTCACCGATCGCGCCTACATCGTCTATGCCGGGGAAATCCTGACCGAGGGCAGCCCGGATGAGATCGTCGCCGATCCGGACGTGCGCCGCCTTTACCTTGGCGAGGAATTCCGCCTCTAGCCCGTTTTTCCATTTCGTCAAGACGTGTACATCGGGCTCGGACTAAGATAAGCAAAAATCGGACCAACTTTTTGGGATCGGTTCTTGCTTCATGGCGCTTTCGCAGAGATTAGAGTTCCGGCAATCGCAGTCGCTAGTCATGACGCCGCAGTTGATGCAGGCGATCAAGCTGCTGCAATTGTCCAACCTCGATCTCACGACGTTCGTCGAAGAGGAACTCGAGCGTAACCCGTTGCTGGAACGGGCCAACGACGAGCCGCCCGTGGGCGAGGGCCCGGCCGAGACCGGCCAGTTCAACGACAGCGATGGCGGCCACAACGACGAGCCGGGCGGCGGCCCGGGCGAAGCCTTCGAGCCCGGCCAGGAAGAGTGGATGAGCAAGGATCTCGGCACCCGCGCCGAGATCGAGCAGACCATGGACACCGGGCTGGACAACGTCTTCTCCGAGGAACCCGCCGAAGCGGCCGCGCGCAACGCCCAGGATGCGGCGCCGACCACCTATACCGAATGGGGCGGCGGCGCCTCCGGTGACGAGGACTACAATCTCGAAGCCTTCGTCGCCGCGGAGACCACGCTCGGCGACCATCTCGCCGAGCAGCTCTCGGTTGCCTTCACCGGCGCAGCGCAGCGCATGATCGGCCAGTATTTGATCGACCTCGTCGACGAGGCCGGCTATCTGCCCCCGGATCTCGGCCAGGCCGCCGAACGGCTGGGCGCATCGCAGCAGGATGTCGAGAACGTTCTTGCCGTGCTGCAAAAATTCGATCCGCCCGGCGTCTGCGCGCGCAATTTGAGCGAATGCCTGGCGATCCAGCTCCGCGAGCTCGACCGCTACGATCCCGCGATGCAGGCCCTGGTCGAGCATCTCGATCTCCTCGCCAAGCGCGACGTCGCGGCCTTGCGCAAGCTCTGCGGCGTCGACGACGAGGACATCGCCGACATGATCGGCGAGATCCGCCGGCTCAATCCCAAGCCCGGCATGAAGTTCGGTACAGCCCGGCTCCAGACCATGGTGCCCGATGTCTATGTCCGCCCGGGCCCCGATGGCGGCTGGCATGTCGAGCTCAACAGCGACACCTTGCCGCGCGTGCTGGTCAACCAGACCTACTATTCGCAGCTCTCGAAGAAGATCGGCAAGGACGGCGACAAATCGTATTTCACCGACGCGCTTCAGAACGCGACCTGGCTGGTGCGTGCGCTCGACCAGCGCGCTCGCACCATCCTGAAAGTCGCAACCGAGATCGTGCGCCAGCAGGACGGCTTCTTCACCCATGGCGTGGCGCATCTGCGACCGCTGAATCTGAAGGCCGTCGCCGACGCCATCCAGATGCATGAATCCACGGTGTCGCGCGTCACCGCCAACAAATACATGGCGACCAATCGCGGCACGTTCGAGCTGAAATATTTCTTCACGGCCTCGATCGCCTCGGCCGATGGCGGCGAGGCGCATTCGGCCGAAGCCGTGCGTCACCACATCAAGCTGCTGATCGATGCGGAGGCGCCGTCCGCGATCCTATCCGACGACACCATCGTGGAACGCTTGCGCGGCTCGGGCATTGATATCGCCCGCCGCACGGTCGCGAAGTACCGCGAAGCCATGCGCATTCCTTCCTCGGTGCAACGCCGTCGCGACAAGCAGAGCGCTCTTGGTAACGTCCTCTCCACCGCCATGGCCGATCGCTCCCGCAATCCCGAACCGGCCTGATTGCGTCGGCGCCAAATCGCGCTACTCTCGATCCGCTATCGGGCCCGATCCTGGCCAGGCACGAACCAAGCGAGGTTCACATGACTCTCCGCATCTCGGGAAAGAGCGTCAACGTCGGCGAGGCCCTGCGCGGCCGCGTCACCGACCGGACTGAAGAGGTCCTGCGCAAATATTTCGACGGTAATTATTCCGGCCACATCACGCTGAGCAAGGACGGCTTCGGCTTCCGCACCGACTGTGCGCTGCATCTTGATTCGGGAATTACGCTTGAGGCCGATTCGAACGCACCGGATGCCTATGCCAGTGCCGACCAGGCGCTGCTGATGATCGAGAAGCGGCTCAAGCGCTACAAGAGCCGGCTCAAGGACCGCTCCGCCCGCAAGGCCCATGTCGCCTCCGCGGCGCTGGCCGCCATGGATGCCACCAGCTACGTGCTGGAGGCGCCGGGCGAAGGTGAGGACGAGGACGAAATCACCGGCTACAGCCCCGTCATCATCGCCGAGGCCACCACCTCGCTGAAGCCGCTGTCCGTCAGCGAAGCAGTCATGGAACTCGACCTCAGCGGGGCGCCCTGCCTGGTGTTTCAGCACGGCTCCTCGGGCCGGGTGAACATCATTTACCGCCGGGCCGACGGCAATGTCGGCTGGATCGACCCCCCGGGGGTCAAGGCGGACGGCAAGGTGGCTGGCAAGGCCTGAGGCCGCCGGACGACGCCCCTGCGGCCCGGCGCGGGGGCTCCTTTCCGCCTTAACAATGACCGGGGCAAAGCTGCACGCGGGAGTTGGCACCGGGATTGCGTTGGAGTAGAAGCCCCCCACATCAGGGGCGAGCTAAGTCCGCCTCCTGCTTCATCTTCTTGACGTCGGCCCGCCCAGGTTCTTTGTCCAGGCTGGCCAATTCGGAACCTGACGTTTTCATTCACCTCGGAAGACTTCCATGCCGATTACCGATCTGGTCGCGCCCGAGGCGATTCTCCCGGCATTGAAAGTCAACAGCAAGAAGCAGGCGCTTCAGGAACTCGCGGCCAGGGCCGCCGAGCTGACCGGGCAGAACGAGCGTTCCGTGTTCGAAGTGCTCCTGCAACGCGAGAAGCTCGGCACCACCGCGGTCGGCTACGGCGTCGCCATTCCCCACGGCAAGCTGCCCAAGCTGGAAAAGATCTTCGGACTGTTCGCGCGCCTCGATCGTCCGATCGATTTCGAATCGATGGACGGCCAGCCGGTCGATCTCGTCTTCCTGCTGCTCGCCCCCGAAGGCGCCGGCGCCGATCATTTGAAGGCACTAGCCCGCATCGCCCGCCTGCTCCGCGACCAGGACATCGCGAAAAAACTCCGCGCCTCGCGCGATGCCCAGGCGATCTATTCGGTGCTCGCGCTGCCGCCGGCGACTGCGGCGTAACTTAAAACCACTCGTCCATATCTCGTGGTTCTGATCGCACCGTGGGTCGAATGGATAGTCGAGCAATTTCGATCCCTACGAGTGGCGAATTCGCGAGTGCAACGACAATATCTCCACCGGTCGGCTGAGCATTTGGATCGCTAAGGTTTGGTGACGTCGACATCCTGTTCGAGTCGGCAGCCATCGCTTGTGCCCAATCTTGATTGATCTCTTCGGGTTTGGGCATTCCGCGATCTCCGTCGTCGTTGTGATCTGATGAAGCTCAATCTCTGCTGCGAAGACAGTGTGCTCCCTCTCCCGCTTGCGGGGGAGGGCTGGGGTGGGGGTGTCTCCGCGTTGGGATTGTTGAGATGGTGGAGAGTACCCCCGCGAGGAGAAAGCCCCCACCCGGCGCTTCGCGCCGACCTCCCCCGCAAGCGGGAGAGGTTGAGGGAGCGCGTGGCTCGATCGAGCCAATCTAAAGCGACCCCGGACTTGGACCAAGTGTACGTTAAAAGCAAAGCGGGCACCCCTTCCTTCGAAGGCATGCCCGCTTGAAACTCTATTCGTGCGACGCGCGCGTGCTCAGTGCACGCTCACCGCTTGCAGCTCGTTGCTCCAGGCGTTGGCGATCGCGGCTTCGCGGCTGTCGGTCAGCATGATCGGCGTGCCGTCGGCGGCGTGGAGCGCGAAGAGCTTGAGGCCCGGCGCGATCTTCGGCGCTTCGGGAAACAGGCCCGGCACATCCTCAGAGCGGATCTGCTTCACATAGGCGATATGGCCTTCGCCGAGGGTTGCCAGCGTCTCGGGCGAGACGTTCTTGGCTTCGTATTCGAACGCAACGTGACCTTCACTCATGGTCTCGACTCCTTCACAGAAACTAAGCGGTCGAGTCCGCTACTCGTTCCATTATTCGTGCTCATTGATAGCGATTGTCTTAACGATCCTCTCCGGTTCCGGCCGGGCAAGATCGATCGCCAGCAATCCGTTCTTCAGATCCGCACCCAGCACCAGCATCCCCTCCGCCAGCACGAAAGTGCGCTGGAAGTGGCGCGCGGCAATGCCGCGATGGATGTATTGCCGGGTCTTGTCGTCCTGCTGCCGTCCGCGAATGACGAGCTGGTTTTCCTCAATGGTTACATCGAGTTGGTCGCGGGTGAATCCGGCGACCGCCAGCGTGATCCGCAACCGCTCGGGCTGGCCCTCCGACCGGTCGCACCTCTCGATATTGTAGGGAGGGTAACCGTCGGCGCCTTTGACGACCCGATCGAGCACGCGCTCGATCTCGTCGAAGCCCAGAAGGAACGGACTGGAAAGCGTGGGAACACGAGACATAGTTTACAAAGTCCTCTCGAAGCGACTTTGGTGCATCAGGGCCCCGTACAGGCACCCCTTGATCAGCAATATGGGCATATCCGCTTGTAGGTTCAAGGACGTAGCCGGGGGCTGTGGATTGGCAGCTCACTTACTCTGCCATGCACAAATGCCGACTTGTCGTCATGGCGCGAAACGCCTGCGACAAGCCCGGCACGACGAAATTGCGGCGCGATTTTTCTCAACGAAAACAAACCCCCTTCTATGGTGCATGGGGTTGTTTTCGCGTTTTTTAATCGGCGGCCCCGCGGAACCCGGTCAGGCCTCAATCCGCGTCCGGCCGTCGCCGCTGAACAGATGCAGCTTTTGGCGCGTCGCTGCGACGCGGATCTTCTCGCCGATCGGCGGTGCCTCTGAGCCGGGAATGCGGACGATGACCTCGCCGGGCGGCAGCTCGCCGGGATTGGCAGCGATGCGCTGCTCGTCCTGAGCCCGCGTGCCGTAGACGAAGGTTTCGGCGCCGACGCGCTCGATCGCTTCCACGGTGAGCGGGAGCGTGACGCCGCCGGCCGGGGTCTGGTCGGTGATCACGAAGTCTTCCGGGCGGATGCCGAGGATGCCGGCGTTAGTGCTGCCGAGCTGCGATTTGATTTCATCGGCGCGAATCGACATCAGGTTCATCGGCGGCGCGCCGATGAAGGAGGCGACGAAGGTCGTGGCCGGCTTTTCGTAGATCGCCAGGGGATTGCCGACCTGCTCGACCTGACCGCCATTCATGACCACGAGAACGTCGGCGAGAGTCATCGCCTCGAGCTGGTCGTGGGTGACGTAGATCGACGTGGTGTTGAGCCGGCGCTGCAATTTGCGGATCTCGACCCGCATCGCGATGCGGAGTTTTGCGTCGAGGTTGGACAGCGGCTCGTCGAACAGAAACACTTTTGGCTGACGCACGATGGCGCGGCCCATGGCGACACGCTGGCGCTGGCCGCCGGAGAGCTGGCGCGGCTTGCGCTCCAGCATCGAGGTGAGCTCGAGCACGCGCGCGGCTTCGTCGACGCGGGTCTTGACCTCGGCCTCCTTCATGCCGCGGTTGCGCAGGCCGTAGGCCATGTTGTTGAAGACGCTCATATGCGGATAGAGCGCGTAGTTCTGGAACACCATCGCGATGTCGCGGTCGGCGGGCTCGATCTGGTTGACGATGCGGCCGCCGATGTCGATCTCGCCGCCGGTGACGGTCTCGAGGCCCGCGACCATGCGCAGCAATGTCGACTTGCCGCAGCCGGAGGGACCGACCAGCACGCAGAACTGGCCGTCGCCGACATCGACGTTGACGCCCTTGATGGCCTCGAAGCCGCCGGGATAGGTTTTGCGGACGTTGCGCAGAGTGACGTTAGCCATGGGATTTACTTTTCCGTCTCCACGAGTCCGCGCACGAACAATTTCTGCATTACGACGACGACGAACACCGGCGGCAGCATCGCGAGCACGGCGGTCGCCATCACGATCGGCCATTCGGTCAGCGCGTCAGTGGTGGTGATCATCTTGCGGATGCCGACCTGGATGGTCTGCATGTCGTCGCGGGTGGTGATCAGCAGCGGCCAGAGATATTGATTCCAGCCGAGGATGAAGAGGATCACGAACAGCGCCGCCATGTTGGTGCGCGACAACGGCAGCAGCGTGTCCCAGAAGAAGCGCAGGGGACCGGCGCCGTCGATGCGCGAGGCCTCCAGCAGCTCGTCCGGCACCGTCATGAAGAACTGGCGGAACAGCAGCGTCGCGGTGGCCGAGGCGATCAGCGGCAGCGACAGGCCCGCATAGCTGTCGAGCATGTGCAGATCTGCGACGATCTTGTAGGTCGGATAGATGCGGACCTCGACCGGCAGCATCAGCGTGATGAAGATGATCCAGAAGATCGGCATCCGGAACGGAAAGCGGAAATAGACGATCGCGTAGGCCGAGATGATCGAGATTGCGATCTTGCCGACCGCGATCAGCAAGGCCATCACCAGCGAGTTCAGCATCATGTTGCCGACGGGCTCGCGGGTCGATCCGCTCGTGCCGACGAAAATGGTCTGGTAGTAAACCTCGAAGAAATGACCGCCCGGCAGCAGTGACATCTGTCCGTTGGCGATCAGCGCGTTGTCCTGGGTCGAAGCGACGAACGCGATGTAGACGGGGAAAGCGACGATCGCGATCCCGATCCAGAGGATGATATGGGCGATGTAGCGCCGGAAGCCCTCTTCCTCGACCATCAGTAGGTCACCTTGCGTTCGACGAACCGGAACTGGATTCCGGTGAGCACGATGACCATGACCATCAGGATCACCGACTGCGCCGCCGAGCTGCCGAGATTGCCGCCAAGCAGGCCGTCGGAATAGACCTTGTAGACCAGCGTGACCGTCGACGTTCCGGGTCCGCCGCGGGTCATAGTGTCGATGATGCCGAACGTGTCGAAGAAGGCGTAGACGATGTTGACCACCAGCAGGAAGAAGATGGTCGGCGATAGCAGCGGGAAAGTCACGGTCCAGAACCGCCGCATCGGACGGGCGCCATCGATCGCGGCGGCCTCGAACACGCTCTTGGGGATCGCTTGCAGGCCTGCGAGGAAGAACAGGAAATTATAGGAGATTTGCTTCCACGCGGCGGCGAGGATGATCAACGCCGCGGCCTGGTCGCCGTCGAGCAGCGGATTCCAGTCGATGCCCACGTTGCGCAGATAGCGCGAGAGCACGCCGAGCGAGGGATGCAGCATGAAGATCCAGAGCACGCCGACCACGGGCGGCGCCACCGCATAGGGCCAGATCAGGAGCGTGCGGTAGAGCATCGAGCCACGCAGCGGCTTGTCCGCCATCACGGCGAGCAGCAGCGCGAAGGACAGCGACGAGACGGCGATGGCGAACGAGAAGAAGAACGTTCGGGCGATCGCCTCGAAATAGGCCGCGTCCTTGAACAGCTCGATGTAATTCTCGAACCAGACAAAGGTGGTCGACAGACCGAACGCATCCTGGAGCAGGAAGGACTGGATCACCGCCTGCAGGGCCGGCCAATAGAAGAAAATCAGGACGATCGCGAGCTGCGGCGCAACCAGCGCGTACGGTAACAGCCTTGACTGGAAAATGGCTTGCTTTTGCATGATGCCAGCAGAGCGGCAGGCCGGGTCGCGGCCTGCCGCTCATTGCCTCACTTGACGGCGGTTTTTTCGAACTGCCGCAGCATCGTGTTGCCGCGCTCGACGGCGGAATCCAGCGCCTGCTTGGCGGTCTTCTTGCCGGCCAGCGCCTGCTCGATCTCTTCCGACCAGACGTCACGCAGCTGCACCATGTTGCCGAGGCGCAGGCCGCGCGAGTTCTCGGTCGGCTCCTTGTTGGTCAGCTCGAGCAGCGGGGTCTCGAGATAGGGCTGATCCTTGTAGAAGCCCTCTTCCTTTGCCTTGGCGTAGGCCGCCTTGGTGATCGGCAGATAGCCTGACGCCTTGTGGATATAGACCTGGCGATCGGTGTCCGAGAGGAAGGTCAGGAATTTCGCGACGCCCTTGTATTCCTCGGCCGACTTGCCGCCCATCACCCAGAGCGAAGCGCCGCCGATGATCGAGTTCTGCGGCGCGCCCTTGACGTCGGGATAATACGGCATCGGCACGGCGGTGAAGTTGAACTTGGCCTGCGCCTTGACGTTGCCGAAGAACGCCGACGAGGTCAGGTAGATCGGGCATTCGCCGGAGGTGAAGCGGCCTTCGCCGGTGTTGGTGCGGCCGGCGTAGTCATAGGTCTTGGTCTTCTGCAGCTCGACAAGGGTTTCGAGATGCTTGACCTGAAGCGGTCCGTTGAACTCGAGCACGGTGTCAAAGCCGTCGAGGCCGTTGGCCTTGCTGGCGAGCGGCACGTTGTGCCAGGCCGAGAGCTGCTCGAGATTGACCCATGTGACCCAGGAGCCGGAGAAGCCGCAGGTGTCGTGACCCGCAGCCTTCAGCTTCTTGGCGGCCTCGAACGTTTCGGGCCAGGTCTTCGGAATCTCCACGTTCGCCTTCTTCAGCTCGTCGAGGTTCACCCACATCACAGTCGAGGACGAGTTGAAGGGGAATGAGAGCATCTCGCCCTTCGACGTCGAATAGTAGCCGGTGATGGCGGGCAGGTAGATCTTGGGATCGAACTTTTCGCCGGCGTCCGCCATAAGCTTGTAGACGGGCTTCACGGCGCCGGTCGCGGCCATCATGGTCGCGGTGCCGACTTCGAACACCTGCATGATGTGCGGGGCGTTGCCGGCGCGGAACGCCGCGATGCCGGCGTTCATCGTATCGGGATAGTTGCCCTTGTAGGTCGGGATCACCTTGTAGTCGCTCTGCGACGCGTTAAAATCGGTGGCGAGCTTGACGATGACGTCGTTGTTGGCGCCGGTCATCGCGTGCCACCACTGGATTTCGGTCACGGCCAAGGCCGGCGAGGCCGATAGTCCAACCGTGAGCGCAATAGCGGCAGCCGCTCCAAAGTGTCTAAGAGCCATCAAGTAAACCTCCCTTGGCCGTTCTCTTGGGCCGTCAAAAATGATCGCTTGCGCTAGCAGCGCCATATGACGTTCACATGACTGTGTAAGCGGCCGAAACGAAAGCGGCAAGCGCGGCAAAAGGGAAGCCGTCAAATAGGCGAATGCCGCGAGCGGCGTCCTCCGTTCGCGGTGCAGCATTCGGGAGTGATGGGTTGGTCGCTACGTCTTCAGCAGAATAGTGAAGCAGACGATCGTCCCGCGGGCTCCGAAACCTCACCCGCAAGGCACGCGGGAGAGGTTGCAGCGAGCCCGCGGTTAGAATCTCGCCCGCCTGATCCGCACGTAAAGCGCGCCCTCGCCGCCATGGCCGATACCGGCTTCCTCAAAGCCGACCACAAAAGCCCGGAATTCCGGCAGGCTCAGCCATTCCGGCACCTGGCGGCGCAGCACGCCGCTTTCGCCGCCGCTTCGGCCCTTGCCGGTGATGACGAGCACGAAGGTCAGGCCGTCATGATGAGCGCGGTGCAGAAATCCGGTCAGTGCGCGATGCGCGCGCATCTGGGTCATGCCGTGCAGATCGAGCCGCGCCTCGATCTCGCTGCGCCCGCGCGACAACTTTGTGCGCTCGCGCTTGCCGAGCGGCGCCAGCGGCGGCACCGCCGGCTTCGCTGCACGCAGTGCCGGGGCAGCGGCAATCGGACGTGGTGATGGCGCAGGCCGCGTGGGGGGCGCTGCGGGGGAAGGCTCGGTGCGCGGCGCAGCTTGCGCCTTCACCGCACGAGGCTTCCTCAGCGGCTTGACCTGCTTTGCGACCGTATCCCACAGCGCGCGCTCTTCTTCGCTCAGCGCGCGACGGCGCGGCGAGGGACGAGGCTCCAGCACGGGCGGACGGGACGATCGCTTCATTGCTGCCGATGGGAACGATTTTTCACCGGCCGCCGCGGCTCCTGAACCGGCTCGATCACGGGACGCGGCACCGGCAGCGGGACTGGACCGGCGACAGCGACCGTCTCGCTCCTGCTTTGCGCCTCGGCTGCCGCCGGCTTGTCCTTCGCGGGCTCTGTTTGCGGAAACAGCTTCGCGATCTTCTCCGACGGCCGCGGGTCCGGCACCGGCAGCCGCGCGGCACGCGCCGTGGGATCGAGACCCTTCGGCACCAGCATCACGAAATGCATGGCATGGCGCAGCCGCCCGGAGACGCGGCCGGCCTCCTGGCCCGCGCCGAAATAGAGATCGGCGCGCGCCGGACCGATGATGGCCGAGCCGGTGTCCTGCGCGATCATCAACCGATGGAACGGCGTCTTCGCGCGTTCGGAATCGATCGGCAACTCGCCTTCGATGAAAAACGGCGTGCCGTAGACGTGGAGCGATTTGTCGACCGCGATCGAGCGGCCGGCCGTCAGCGGAATGCCCTGCGCGCCGACGGCCTCCTCCTTGTCGGACAGATTGACCTCGCGGAAGAAGATGTAGGAGCGGTTCTGGCGCCGCAGCTCCTTGGCACCGTCTGGTGTCTGCGCCATCCACTCCCTGATCTTCTGCATCGACATCTCTTCCTTCGGAATGATGCCGCGCTCGATCAGGATGCGACCGACCGCTGTATAGGGATAGCCGTTATAGGCGTCGTAGTTGAGCCGGACCGTGCCGCCATCGTCGAACTTGATCCGCGCCGAGCCCTGGATTTGGGCGAACAGCAGATCGGTCGGGTCCTTCAGCCAGGCAATCTCGAGTCCGCGGCCGGCGATCTTGCCGTCCTCGATCTCGGCGCGGTCGTAATAGGGGACCAGCTTGCGGCGGCCGATCTTGCGATAGACCGGGCCCTTGTTGGGCAGGCTGACCGAATCCTGCTTGTAGCCGCGCACGAACAGGTTCGACGGGCGGCGATAGACCGGGACGTTGTAGACGTCGGTCTGCGTGCGCGATCCCTCCAGCACCGGCTCGTAATAGCCGGTGACGAAACCATCCGGCTCGCCGAGGCGAGAGATCCGTAGCGGCGCAAAATTTTCCTCGAAAAAGGTTTTGGCCCTGGCGTCGTCGGTAAGCTCGAGCGATTTGGCGACCCGGCATGGTTCGGCCAGAGAGGCGCCCAAAGCCTTCGGTTCGGGCGCGCCGGTCTGGGCGCTGATCGGACGGCAGCTCGCGCGAAAGGTCCGGTAGGCGGCGAGATGATTGTCGTCGCCCCAGCCCTTCACGTCGGCCCAGGCCAGCGGCAGATATTGCGCGCCGGGAATCTCGAACGGCAGGGGAAGCTGCGGATACGGCAAGGCGCGCGGCGGCGCGGCAGGCAATTCCGGGAGATGATGGTGATGGCTGCGATAGTGGCGCCGCGCCGCCTCGGCGCCAAGTGAAAACGACGACAGCGCGACGGCACCTGCGCAGAGCGCCGTCGCGCTGGTCTTCAGGAAAGCCTTAATTCGCGCTTCCGGTGCCAACCAGCTTCCAGTTCGGATCGCGAGAGGTGATGTCGCGGGCGAAAGTCCAGATGTCGGTGATGTCAGCGACGGTGTCGGCGCTGCCATCGACGATGTTGCCGGCCTTGTCACGCGTGGCCGAGATCATCTGCGAGACGAAGCGGATCGTGAGCTGGGCGGTGCGGTCGCGCAGCTCGGCGCCGACGAGTTCGGCCTTGTCGATCGAGACAAAGCGCGTCTCGGTCTTCTGCTCGTTCTTCTCACGCTCCTTGATTGCGGCATCGAAGCTCTCATAGACCTCCGACGACAGCAGGTCGCGCAGCGCGCGGCGGTCGCCATTGGCAAAGGCCAGCACGATCATCTCATAGGCGCCGCGGGCGCCGGAGATGAAATGGCGCGGATCGAAGGTGGAGTCCTTTTCGACGATGGAATCGAGACCTTGGGCGAGCACGGTGCCCGGCTCGGTCAGGCCCTTCCAGCGGTCGGAGGGCGGGGCCGGCTCGGCCGTCGGCGCCAACGGAGCCTGGTCGATGACCTTGCCCGGCATGGTGACGACGTTCTTGTCCTGGGCACCCTGGAGCGCGTTACGGTCGAACGGCGGCCGCTCGTTGCCGGTGCGCTGCCCCAGCACGCTGCGCAGCCTCAGAAAGATGAAGACCGCCAGCGCCAGGAAGATGATGGTGTAGATGTCCACGTCGTATTCGCTTTCTGGTCGTCTGTAGAAGGGGCCGTCTCGAAAGGATCGTGCCGGGAAAATCGATCCGGCCAGTAGACCGTTCCATACCGGAACGGCAAGTCCACATCACCATTTCGGGTCCGCGCGTCAGGTCCGTGGGATGTAGGCACGAAATCTTGCCCGGCCAATGGCGCCTTTTGGCACAGCACCGAGTGTAGCGCGTTTTATGCTTAAGGGGAAACCCGATCCTGGCCGGAAATCGCGCATCTTCAATCGTTTAAGGCGCAGTTGCGCTGGATCGGCGGGATGAACGCCGCAGTTGTGGCCGTGGCCGGAATTCCCCATCCGGGACCGTTCGTCCTTGTGGAACGAGGTAGCCCTATGTTAGCCAACCGCCGCGAAATTCAGCCCAATCGGGTAAGGAGACACTCTTATGACCAACGGTAACGGCACCCCTCCCGAGGCGGCCCAGGCTCCCCAGCTCAACGTCCTGGCGCAATATACCAAGGACCTCTCGTTCGAAAATCCGAATGCGCCCAGCTCGCTCCAGCAGCAGAGCCAACCGCCCCAGATCAACATCCAGATCAATGTGAGCGCCAACAACCTCAGCGAACAGGAGTTCGAGGTGACCCTGTCGGTCGAGGGCAAGGCCGAGACCGCCGGCAAGATCATGTTCTCGTTCGAGCTCGCTTATGCCGGCGTGTTCCGCATCTCCAACGTGCCGAAGGACAATTTGCATCCGCTGGTAATGATCGAATGCCCGCGCCTGCTGTTCCCGTTCGCCCGTGAGATCATCGCCACGGCCGTGCGCGACGGCGGGTTCCCGCCTTTGATGCTGGACCCGGTCGACTTCGTCGGCCTCTATCGTCAGAACATGGAGCGGCAAATGGCCGCTCAGCCGAGCGGTCAGGCCTAACCGGCCGAAGCGACAGCTGGAGCGGGCAAGAACTCGTTCCAGATCGCCTTGTCGCCGAGCGTTGCGATGAAGGCCCGGTGGGCCTCGCGCTCGGCGTCTGAAATCCGCGGCGCGAGCGGCGCTGGCCGCTGCCGCCGTGGCGCATCAGCAGCCCCGTTGGCGCGAGTCTCCTCGGATTCCGAGGCCAGCAGCAGCTGCGATTGCCGCGCCCCGACCAGATCCACATAGACTTCCGCAAGCAGCTCGGCGTCGAGCAACGCGCCGTGCTTGGTGCGGCGTGAATTGTCGATCGCATAGCGCGAGCAGAGATCGTCGAGCCGGTTCGACACGCCGGGATGCTTACGCCGTGCCAGCAGCAGCGTATCGACCAACCGCTCACGCGGGATCGCCGGGCGCTTGATCCGGTCGAGCTCGGCATTGATGAAGCTGATGTCGAACGAGGCATTGTGGATCACCAGCGGCGCATCGCCGATGAACTCCAGAAAATCGTCGACGACCTCGTGAAACAGCTGCTTGGTCGCCAGGAACTCGGCCGACAGCCCGTGCACCGCGAAGGCTTCTGCCGGCATGTCCCTTTCGGGATTGATATAGACGTGGAAACTCTGCCCCGTCGGCATGCGATTGAGCATCTCGACGCAGCCGATTTCGACCAGGCGGTCTCCCCGCAGCGGGTCGAGGCCGGTGGTTTCTGTGTCGAGAACGATTTCGCGCATGATCTGAGAAGCCGTGTCAGGCGCCGAATCAGGCGCGCCGCTGCGGCATCTTAACGACCTCCGCCAGGATGTGCGCGATTTGGGCGCGCACCGGATCGAGTCCGTGGGACGTATCCACCACGAAATCGGCACGCCTGCGCTTTTCCGCGTCGGGTGTCTGCTTGGCGATGATGGCGTCGAGCTTGGCCTCGTCCATCGTGCCGCGCGCCAGCACCCGCTCGCGCTGCAGTTCCGGAGACGTCGTCACCACGACTACGGCATCGACCCGCGTCTCGCCCCCAGTCTCGAACAGCAGTGGAATGTCCAGCACCACGACGGGCGCCTTGGCGGCTTCGGCGTCGGCGAAGAATTTTTTGCGGGAAGCGCCCAGCATCGGATGGACGATCTGCTCCAGCTGCTTGATGGCCGCAGCATCGTGCACCACACGCGCCGACAGTTTTGACCGATCGACCTTGCCGTTCGCGGTGGTGCCGGGGAAGGCGGCCTCGATCGCGGGCGCAGCCTCGCCCTCATAGAGCTGATGGACGGCGGCATCGGCATCGTAGACAGGGACGCCAGCCTCCGCGAATAATTTCGCGGTGGTGGATTTTCCCATCCCGATCGAGCCGGTCAGTCCCAAGATTCGCATCAGCGCCCAGCCATCTTTGCCAATCACACCGCAACTAGCCGCTCGTGCCGCAGGAACGCAAGCAGCGGCAGCAGCGGCAAGCCGAGAATGGTGAAGTGGTCGCCCTCGATACGCTCGAACAAATGGATCCCCAGGCTTTCGAGCTGATAGCCGCCGACGCTGGTGGTGACGGCATCGCCGGCGATGTCGAGATAGGTCGAAAGTTCGGCCTCGGTCATCTGCCGCATGGTGAGGCGGGCGACCGAGACGTCCTCGAAGATGATCTCACCATTACGTGCTATCGCCACGGCAGAATTCAGCTCATGGCTGTGTCCGGAGAGATCGCGCAGTTGCGCCAGCGCCTGGGCGCGGCCCGCAGGCTTGTTGAAGATGCGATCGCCAAGCGCCAGCGTTTGATCCGCACCGATGACGGTGCTTCCAGCGTGATGAGCCGAGACCGCCTTGGCCTTTTCGCGCGCCAGCAGCAAGGCAATCTCGCGCGGACCAGACAGCCCGGAGGCGGCCTGGATCGCGCGCTCGTCGATATCAGCTGTGATCACCTTGAACTCGAGCCCGGCATTGGCCAGCAGCATCTTTCGCGCGCTGCTCTGCGAGGCCAGGATCAATGAGGATTTGCCGAGCCACAGACCCATCACGAAACTATTCCCAAAACTATTCAGAAGGCCGGTTACGCTGACGATCACTATAGAGCTTCATGATCGCCGCGGCGGTTTCCTCGATCGAGCGCCGCGTGACGTCGAGCAGCGGCCAATCGTGCTTGGCGCTCAGCTTGCGGGCAAATGCGACCTCTTCGGCGACCGACTGCTTGTCCGTGTAGGTGTCGCCGCTGGAATCGGCGCCCATCGAGAGCAGGCGGTTCGTGCGCACCTGGATCAAGCGTTCCGGCGTCGCATGCAAGCTCACCACCAGCGGTCGCGTCAACGTTTCCAACTGCGACGGCACCGGAATGCCTGGAACCAGCGGCACGTTGGCGGTGCGGATGCCACGGTTGGCAAGATAGATCGATGTCGGGGTCTTGGAGGTGCGGGAGACACCGACGAGCACCACGTCCGCGTCGTCGAGCCCTTCGACATGCTGACCGTCATCATGGATCATCGTGTAGTTCAGCGCGTCGATGCGCTTGAAGTATTCGGCGTTGAGCACGTGCTGGGCACCGACCCGGCCGGTCGTGGCGGCTCCGAGATACGCCTCGAACAATTGCATCACCGGGCCGATGATCGACAGGCTCGGAACATTGATCCCCTTGCACTTGTCCTCGAGCCTGGCGACCAGATCCTTCTCGAGCAACGTGAACAGCACGATTCCCGGCGCTTCCTCGATCTCGTCGAGCACGCGATCGAGCTGTTTCTGACTGCGCACCAGCGGATAGACGTGCTCGACCGGGGTCACGTTGGCGTACTGGGCGGCAACGGCCCGCGCGACCGTGATCAGCGTCTCACCGGTGGAATCGGACACGAGGTGCAGATGGAAATAATTGTTCGAGGTCGGCACAAAAGCCCTTTGTATGAAACCGGTTTGGTTTGTGGATTTCTGTGGACCTTAACCCCTCGGAAAGGGATGCGCGACACCGGGGGCGGGACAAGTGCCAATTTTCTTCACACCACTGCCCGTGAGAACAAGTTCGGCGCCCCGTCGAAAGGGAAACGGGATTGTGCCGATAACCCTCTTGATAAGCTGCCGACAGAAACGCGCAAGCCTTTGAAGCTGACCGCCTTATCGAGGGCGGCCAGAGTGATCAGGGATATGTTGATGGATGTGAACAAGCGCGTGTGAACGGGCGGACGGAAATGTGTGAGTCCAATTCACCGTCACATAGACTCAAACCTTAAGAATCTAAGATTCTTATTGGAGAAGGGCGCTACGGACGGATATGTGTGCAGGCAAGACCTTAACGAGTTCTTACTATCCCCAGCGTTCCCCGCGGCTGGGCAGGAATCCGGATCCCAGACATGTTTGAAGACGTCTATCTCTGGATCAAGGCGCTGCATGTGATCGCCGTCATCTCCTGGATGGCGGGCATGCTCTATCTGCCACGGCTGTTCGTTTATCATTGCGAGGCCGACATCGGCTCGAAGCAGTCGGAAACGTTCAAGATCATGGAACGGCGGCTGTTCAAGGCCATCATCAACCCCGCCATGATCGTGACCTGGCTCGCCGGGCTCTATCTCGCCTGGGCTGGCCATTGGTTCAGCTTCGGCTGGCTGCACGTAAAACTGGCACTGGTCCTCGCGATGTCCGCGGTCCACGGCTTTTTTTCGCGCTGGCTGAAGGATTTCGCCGCGGATCGGCGCCCCCGGAGCCAGAAATTTTATCGGATTATCAACGAGGTACCCACTGGCCTGATGATTCTGATCGTCATCATGGTGATCGTGAAGCCGTTCTAGGCAGGGGTCGCGAACAATCGCTCAGTGCTTCTGCTTGCGGAGTGAGAGGCGATTTTCTATATTAGCAATATCCCACCCAACGCAGGCGGATGTGGTCGTGTCTGAGCTTTCCAGAGGCCGGACACCCCATCAGGTTTGAAGCCTCACCGGCGCTCTCCTTGCCAGACCTGCGGACCTTACCTTTTCGCGTCCGCATTTCAGAGCCTCCTCGCACCCCTCCCCAGGTTACCCCACAGGACCACCCCAATGCGGGAAATCAAACTCCAGGACCTCAAGTCGAAGACGCCGGCCGAGCTCGTCTCGTTCGCGGAAGAGAACGGGGTCGAGAATGCCAGCACCATGCGCAAGCAGGAGCTGCTGTTCGCCATCCTCAAGCAGCTTGCGCTCGCCGAGACCGATATCGTCGGCGAAGGCGTCGTCGAGGTTCTCTCCGACGGCTTCGGCTTCCTCCGTTCGCCCGATGCGAATTATCTGCCGGGCCCGGACGACATCTACGTTTCGCCCTCGCAGATCCGCCGTTTTGGCCTGCGCACCGGCGACACCATCGAAGGCCACATCCGCAGCCCGAAAGAGGGCGAGCGCTATTTCGCGTTGCTGAAGGTCAACACGCTCAATTTCGAGGACCCGGAAAAGGCCAAGCACAAGGTCAATTTCGACAACCTCACGCCACTGTTTCCGAATCAGCGCTTCCGCATGGAAATCGACGATCCGACGCGGAAAGACCTTTCTGCAAGGGTGATCGACATCGTCGCGCCGATCGGCAAGGGCCAGCGCGCGCTGATCGTCGCGCCGCCGCGCACAGGCAAGACGGTGCTGATGCAGAACATCGCGCACTCGATCGCGCATAATCATCCCGAGTGCTATCTGATCGTGCTCCTGATCGACGAACGTCCGGAAGAAGTCACGGACATGCAGCGCTCGGTGAAGGGCGAGGTCGTCTCCTCGACCTTCGACGAGCCGGCGGTGCGCCACGTCCAGGTCGCCGAGATGGTGATCGAGAAGGCCAAGCGCCTGGTCGAGCATGGCCGCGACGTGGTGATCCTGCTGGACTCCATCACGCGCCTCGGCCGCGCCTACAACACCGTGGTGCCGTCATCGGGTAAGGTGCTGACCGGCGGTGTCGATGCCAACGCGCTGCAGCGGCCGAAGCGGTTCTTCGGCGCCGCCCGCAACATCGAAGAGGGCGGCTCGTTGACGATCATCGCGACCGCGCTGGTCGATACCGGCAGCCGCATGGATGAAGTCATCTTCGAAGAGTTCAAGGGCACCGGTAACTCGGAGCTGATCCTCGACCGCAAGGTTTCGGACAAGCGGACCTTCCCGGCGATCGACATTTCGCGCTCCGGCACCCGCAAGGAAGAGCTGATCACCGATCCGGTGGTCCTGAAGAAGATGTACGTGCTCCGCCGCATCCTGAATCCGATGGGGACGATGGACGGTATCGACTTCCTGCTCGACAAGCTGCGTTCGACCAAGAGCAATTCCGAGTTCTTCGACTCGATGAACACCTGATTGCGGTGCAATATGATCAAAGGGCGCCTCCGGGCGCCCTTTTTTTGTGCGGCTTTGCTGCAGCGAAGGTGCAGCATGGCGGCGTGTTTGTTGCCTCGACCGGATTTTGTAATAAGGCCTTGATACTACTTGGTAATATTTATTATCCGGCTCGTTTATCATTCCGCAGTGAGTAATTCTCGCAGCAATTGCCACTGGATATATTGCATTGCAACATAGGTTTTGCTGCAGGATTTGGCGCAGCAAAACCCGCCGTTCGTCGGCAGAAACAGATGTTTGCCTTTTCCCTTTCAGCCGGACAAATAGGCCATGCATCCGCGAGACCAGACCATCTTTGCGCTGTCGTCCGGCCGTCCGCCGAGTGCGCTCGCGGTGGTGCGCGTCTCCGGGCCAGGCGCCAGCCTGGCGTTGACGACGCTGGCGGGCAAGCTGCCGGCGCCGAGACAGGCCAGCCGCCGGCTGCTTCATGACGGCGTGGGCCAGCCGATCGACGATTCGGTGGTGTTGTGGTTTCCAGGCCCCGCCAGCGCGACCGGCGAGGACGTCGCCGAATTTCACGTCCATGGCGGCCGCGCGGTGCTGGCGGCACTCTTCGCCGCTATCTCCGTAATTCCGAATATGCGCGCCGCCGAGCCCGGCGAATTCACCCAGCGCGCCTTCGAGAACGGCAAGCTCGACCTGACCGAAGCGGAGGGCCTCGACGATCTCATTCACGCCGACACCGACCGCCAGCGCCGCCAGGCGTTACGGCAGCTGCAGGGTCTCCTCGGCAATCGCGCGCGCGACTGGCGGGAGCGCATCATCGACGCCTCGGCCTTGATCGAGGCCGGCATCGATTTCTCCGACGAGGGCGATGTGCCCGCCGAGTTGATGGCGCCTGCGGTGAAGGCGATCAGTGCGCTGCACGACGAAATCACAGAAGTCCTTGCGGCACAGGGACAAGCTGAACGCTTGCGAGACGGCTTGGTGGTTGCGATCGCGGGCGAGCCGAATGTCGGCAAGTCGACGCTGATCAACCAGCTCGCGCGCCGCGACGTCGCGATCGTCTCGCCGCATGCCGGTACGACGCGCGATGTGATCGAGGTGCAGCTCGATCTCGACGGCTATCCCGTCACGGTGATCGACACGGCCGGGATTCGCGAGACCGACGATCCAGTCGAGCAGGAGGGTGTGCGCCGGGCGCGGGCGCGAGCCGAAGACGCCGACCTCGTGTTGTGGCTGGTGGAGGGTGGGCGCGCTGTTGATCCGGCCGCGATGCCGCTGCTGGGGAAGTCCGGCAACGCAGGCAGTCGCTCCGGCGGCTCGGTCTGGATCGTACGCAACAAGATCGATCTTGGCGGGGTCGAGGACGTCGGCCCGCGCGGTGAGTTCGGAATCGCAGCGAGCCGGGGGGACGGCATCCCCGAGCTGGTCGATGCCCTCGTGAAATTCGCCGCCGACTTCTTCGGAACGACCGAGGGGGCCTTGGTGACCCGGGCCCGCCAACGGGATCTGCTCCGCCGGGCAGCGGACAGCTTGCGCCGGAGTCTGGATCTCGTAGAACAGGGTGAGGAGCTCGCCGCCGAAGAGCTGCGCGCTGCGGCCTATGCCTTGGGCCGGCTGTTGGGTCGGGTGGATGTCGAAGACGTCTTGGGTGCCATTTTCCAGAAATTCTGTGTTGGGAAGTAGCGCTAGTTCTTCATTGTAGAACTAGCCTTTGTTCCACCTCTTCCGTTTCACGTGAAACGCGGCAGCCGCTGTTCAAGCTGTTTCACGTGAAACATTGGCCCTTGAGGTTCACTCGGTCGCCCTCGGGACTGACTGCGCTGCGAGCGATGGCGCCTTAAGGAGCGGGAGTGCGGAAGGGACACCCCGCAATGCCGGTTGTAGGCTCTGCCGTGGCCTTTCCGATCACCGTCCGTCCTCAGGCGTTGCGACCTACGGACCACGCTTTTCCCTTCGTAATCTCCATTTCCCCTGACTAAAAATGGTAATCTTTCCAAGGGCCATTCTACTGTGCATGGGGTTGTTTTCGCGGAAAACACTTGGGCTCCGCTTTCCCCGTTTCACGTGAAACAACTGCCTTGACCAGTTTCCACTTCCGGCTTGCCCGCCTCTGAGTTAGAAGTCCGCCCATGCGAACAGAGCGAGAGAGCTTCGACGTCATCGTGATTGGCGGCGGCCACGCCGGCTGTGAGGCCGCTTCTGCCTCTGCCCGGATGGGCGCGGCGACCGCCCTGGTGACGCACCGTTTCTCCACGGTCGGCGCAATGTCCTGCAATCCCGCGATTGGCGGTCTCGGCAAGGGCCATCTGGTTCGCGAGGTCGACGCGCTCGATGGTCTGATGGGCCGGGTCGGAGACGCCGGCGGCATCCAATTTCGCGTCCTCAATCGACGTAAGGGCCCGGCGGTGCGTGGTCCGCGCGCCCAGGCCGACCGGAAGCTCTATGCCGCCGCGATGCAGGCGGCGATCCGGGAGACCGAGGGTCTTTCCGTCATCGAAGGCGAGGCGGACGAGCTGATCGTGGTCGAGGGACGGGTGATCGGCCTGCGCCTGGCAGATGGCCGCGAACTTCGGGCAGGGGCTGTCGTCGTCACCACCGGCACCTTCCTCCGCGGTCTGATCCATCTCGGAGAGAAGAACTGGCCGGCCGGCAGGGTTGGCGAGGCGCCGGCAATGGGCCTTTCGACGTCCTTCGAGCGCGCCGGGTTCACCCTTGGACGGCTCAAGACAGGGACACCGCCGCGTCTGGATGGCACCACGATCGACTGGCCGGCGGTCGAGATGCAGCCGGGGGACGAGCCTCCGGAGCCGTTTTCGGTGATGACCCAGCGAATCACGACGCCACAGATCCAGTGCGGGATCACCCGCACCACGCCTGCGACCCACGACGTGATCAGGGCCAATGTCCATCGTTCTCCGATGTACTCCGGCCAGATCAAGAGCTCCGGACCGCGCTATTGCCCCTCGATCGAGGACAAGATCGTTCGCTTCGGCGATCGCGATGGTCACCAGATCTTCCTGGAGCCGGAGGGGCTCGACGACAGCACGGTCTATCCCAACGGCATCTCCACTTCGCTGCCGGAGGAGGTCCAGCTCGCCATCCTCGCAACCATTCCCGGCCTGGAGCGGGTCAAGATGGTCCGGCCGGGCTATGCCATCGAATACGACCACGTCGATCCCCGGGAGCTCGATCCGACCCTCCAGACCAAGCGTCTGCGCGGCCTGTTCCTGGCCGGGCAGATCAACGGCACCACGGGGTACGAGGAAGCCGCTGGCCAGGGCATCGTGGCCGGGCTGAACGCGGCATTGGCCGCGAGCGGCGCCGCGCTGACCGTGTTCGACCGCGCCGATGGCTATCTCGGCGTCATGATCGACGACCTCGTCACCCGCGGCATCAGCGAACCCTATCGGATGTTCACCTCCAGGGCCGAGTACCGGCTGACCCTGCGCGCAGACAATGCCGATCAGCGCTTGACCGAGAAGGGCATCGCCCTGGGATGCGTCGGGAGCGCCCGGACCGTGCATCATCGCGCCAAGATGGACGCCCTGAATGCGGCTCGAGCGCTGTCGAAGTCGCTGACGATCACCCCGAACGAAGCGATCAAGCATGGACTGTCCCTGAACCGGGACGGCCAGCGGCGGTCGGCCTTCGAGCTGATGGCCTATCCCGACATCGGCTGGAGTCAGGTCCGTGCGATCTGGCCGGAGCTCGCTGCCATTGATCCCGTCATTGCCGCCCATCTCGAGATCGACGCGAAGTACGACGTCTATCTGGAGCGCCAGAGCGCCGACGTTGAAGCCTTCAGGCGGGACGAGGGGATGGTGCTGTCGGACGTCGACTACCAGCAGGTCCCCGGTCTCTCCAATGAGGTCCGGGCCAAGCTGGAGAAGGCACGTCCGTTCACGGTTGGCCAAGCCGGCCGAATCGACGGGATGACGCCGGCCGCGCTCGGCATCCTTGCGGCCTATCTCCGCCGCGAAGCGCGGAAGACGTCCAAAGCGATCGCATAGGTTTCACGTGAAACAGCGCGGGCCGGGCGGCGGCAGATCGTCATCAGGAAAACCCTCGGCGGGAGAGGGCGCCGGTGGTCGCTTCGAACCGGCGCCGACCAGACCGAAGATCGACAAGGCCAGCGCCAACCATCGATCGCTGGACGCCGTCATCGCAGCCGACAAGATTGCGGCGCTCAAGCTTGCGCCCGTTTCACATGAAACGGAGGCCCGGCTCGATCGCTACATCGCACTGCTCCGGGAGTGGCAGGCCAAGACCAACCTGGTTGCGCCCTCGACATTGCCGCATCTCTGGACCCGGCACATCGCCGACTCCCTTCAGCTCGTCGCTCTCGCCCCATCGGCCAAACGCTGGGCCGATCTCGGCAGTGGCGGCGGCTTCCCCGGCATAGTGCTGGCTTGCGCCATGGCGGGGACGGCCGGGGCCAGCGTCCATCTGGTCGAGCGAATCGCCAAGAAGGCGGCCTTCCTGCGCGAAGCCGTCCGCATAACTACATCCCCGGGAGTCGTACATCTCGCTGAGATCGGGGATAATGTGGATAGAATCACCGGCCCGGTCGATTGCGTCACCGCGCGTGCGCTGGCTCCGCTACACCAACTCATCGGCTTTGCGGAGCCGCTGATGCGCCAAGGCGCAAAAGCGTTGTTTCTCAAGGGTCAAGATGTAGAGTCTGAATTGACCGAAGCCACTAAATATTGGAATATTCAGCCGCAGCTCCACCAAAGCCGGACAGGCGACGGTTGGATCGTCGAGCTGGCTTCCGTCGAACGGCGCGGGTGAGGCGTCAGGGGCCGAGTGGGGAATTTGCGATGAGCGTGATTGACGAACCGCAGCAAGAACAGACCGCCGCCGTCCCGCAGGGCCATCCGCGCATTCTGGCGCTGGCGAATCAGAAGGGCGGCGTGGGAAAAACAACCACGGCGATCAACCTCGGCACGGCGCTCGCGGCGATTGGCGAGCGTGTCCTGATCGTCGATCTCGATCCGCAGGGCAACGCCTCGACCGGCCTCGGCATTGATCGCCGCAACCGCTCCTGCTCGACCTATGACGTGCTGGTGGGCGAGGCGAGCCTGCGGGAAGCGGTGGTGTCGACTGCGGTGCCGCGGCTGCATATCGCGCCCTCGACCATGGATCTCTCCGGCCTCGAGCTCGAGCTCGGCACCACGCCCGGTCGTGCGTACAAGCTGCGCGACGCGATCAGCGCGCTCAACAACAACGTCTCGCCCGACGCCGATTACACCTACGTGCTGATCGACTGTCCGCCCTCTCTCAACTTGATCACCGTGAACGCGATGGCGGCTTCCGACGCAATCCTGGTGCCGCTGCAGTGCGAGTTCTTCGCGCTCGAAGGTCTGTCGCAATTGCTGCAGACGGTGGAGCAGGTGCGCTCGACGCTCAATCCGAACCTGTCGATCCACGGCATCGTGCTGACCATGTTCGACTCGCGCAACAATCTCTCGAACCAGGTCGTTGCCGACGTCCGGCAGTTCATGGGCGAGAAGGTCTACAAGACCATGATCCCGCGCAACGTGCGCATCTCGGAGGCGCCGTCCTACGGCAAACCGGTGCTGGTCTACGATCTCAAATGCGTCGGCAGCGAAGCTTATCTGCGGCTCGCCACCGAAGTGATCCAGCGCGAGCGCGAGCTGCGGACGACGCATTGAAGGTGCGCTGATCTGTAGGATGGGTAGAGCGCAGCGAAACCCATCATGGGTCGCGCCAACAGGATGGGTTTCGCTTCGCTCTACCCATCCTACGAGTTACGAGTTTCGATAATTCAGTTCTGGAGTGCTGCAGCGTGAATCCAAGGGAGCTGGCGATGGCCGACGAAGCGCGTTCGCGACTGGGCCGGGGTCTTGCGAGTCTGATCGGTGACGTCGGCGGCGAGGCTCAGCATGTCGATCGGCCGCGCGCACAACGCAAGGTGCCGATCGAGTTCATCAAGCCCAATCCGCGCAATCCGCGCCGCAGCTTTTCGGAAAGCGAGCTCAGGGAGCTCAGCGATTCGATCAGGCAGCATGGTGTGATCCAGCCGATCGTGGTGCGGCCGGTGAAGGGTGCGCAGGACCGCTTCGAGATTATCGCCGGCGAGCGGCGCTGGCGGGCCTCGCAAATGGCCGGCCTGCACGAAGTGCCGATCGTCCCCGTCGACATCAGCGACAGCGATGCGCTGGAGTTCGCGATCGTCGAGAACGTGCAGCGCGAAGACCTCAACCCGATGGAAGAGGCGCTCGGGTATCACGCGCTCGCCAACGAGTTCAAACGCAGCCAGGACGACATCGCCAAAGTCGTCGGCAAGAGCCGCAGCCACATCGCCAACATGATGCGGCTGACGAAGCTTCCCGCCGAGGTGCAAGCCTTGATCACGAGCGGCGATCTGACCGCTGGTCATGCCCGCGCGCTGATCGGCGTGCCTGATCCGCTCGCGGCTGCCAAGCGTATCGTCGACGAAGGCCTCAACGTCCGCCAGACCGAGGCGCTGGCGCATGAAGAGGGCGTGCCGGAGCGCAAGCCGCAGAAGGCCCGCAGCACCGGGGGGAAGGAAAAGGATCCTGATACGATCGATCTGGAAAAGCGCGTCAGCGATGCGCTCGGGCTGAAGGTCACGGTGAGCCACCGCGACCCCGGCGGCTCCGTGCAGATCAATTACCGCAACCTCGATCAGCTCGACGAGGTGATGCGGCGGCTGGCGAAGGGCGCACTGTAGCCGCTAGTTCCGCTCTCTCACCCTCACCCTGAGGGGCCGCGGAGCGGCGTCTCGAAGGGCGAGGGCCCGGCCTGCATCCTTCGAGACGCGCGCAAGAGCGCGCTCCTCAGGATGAGGGGCACGCACCGTCCTCGTCATCGCGAGCGCAGCAATCCAGAATCTTTCCGCGGAGAGATTCTGGATTGCTTCGTTGCAAGGGCTCCTCGCAATGACGGGGGGCAGAGCGGCGTGCTCAGCTCCGCCGCTTCGCGTTCGCGGCGATCGCCATCAGCGTGCGCTGGGCGATGGCGGCGGCGAGGGTGGATTGCTTGCGCGTGTCGAGCGCGGCGGTCGCGAGCTGCTCGATGATGGCGGCGAGCCGCGCCACGCTGAAATTGCGCAGTGCGGTTTCGACCGCGGGCTTCCGCGAAAAATGCAGGCGCGGATAGCCGCTGTCGAGCACGGCGGAAGCGGGCGTGCCGTCGGCGATCGCGAGCGCCGATTTGTGCAGCCACGCCGCCTGGCGCTGCGCCGCAGAGATGATCACGCCGGGGTAGGTGCCGGCGATCATGGCTTTGGCAAACTCGTTCTCGACGATCTCGGGTCGGCCGGCGAAGGCGCCATCGACGATCGGATCGAGTTTCAGCTCCGACGCATCGGCGACGACAGCCATCACGTCATCCAGCGTGATCTCGCCCTTGCCATGGGCATAGAGCGTGAGCTTGCGCAGCTCGTTGCGGGAGGCCTGGCGGTCGCCGCCGAGGAACGACATCAGCGCCGCGCGGGCATCCTGCGCGATGCGCAAATTGGCGATGCGGAGCTCGTCTTCCATCAGCTTGGCCAGGTCGCGCTCGCTATCGGGATAGCAGGCGATCGCGACGGCCGTCTTGGCGCGTTCGCAGGCCTTGCGCAGTGGCGATTCCGGGCGCAGCTCGCCGGCCTCGATCACGATGCGGCAATCCTTCACGCCCATCTCAGCCAGCGTGTCGATAGCGCTGGCAAAGCTGCGCGAGCCGGCGCGCACGCGGATGGCGCGGCGGCCGCCGAACAGCGGCACCGTCATGGCCTCGTCGACGAGGCGCGACGGCTCGGCGGAGAGCTCGTCGCCATCGACCTTGACCAGCGAGAACGGATCGTTGGGATCGTCGACAGCCGAGGCAATCAGCGCATCCGCGCGTTCGCGGACCAGGCCGGCGTCAGGTCCATAGAGCAGGATGATCGAACGGCCCACATCGGGGCGGGCGAGAAAGGCGTCGATCTCTTTTCCGCGCAGCGCGACCATGTTGCCTGGGATTCGTCATTCCGGGCGAACCGGGGGGACGGGATGAATTAAGTGCCCGCGGTGAAGAACGAGGCGAGGCGAGTCGTGATGTTCTCGGCGATCTCGTTGGCGGCACGATCCTCGGCATCACGTATTGCGCGGTTGCGGCTGAAACGCTGATAGGAGCCGGGCATGTCGTAGGACACGCGGGAGAACGTGGTGCCGGTCATTACCGACTTGCCGCTGACGACCTCGATCAGATTGTACTGGGCGTCGAGGCCGTAGTTTTCGCTGCTCGGCAGGCCGGTATTGGGATCGACGATCAGCGACGACTTGCTGCTTGAGAAGCGGATCTCCAGGCGGTGGGTCGGCGGCATGCCGGTGGCGGTGCCATAGAGCTTGAAGGCCAGCGCGTTGCGGACCTCGACGCCGACGCGGGCCTCGCGCGAGGCATTGGCTTTGGAGATCGGGGGCAGATCGACCCCCATCAGCTTCTCGCGCAGGCCGGGCGTGCCGTCGGTGTGCTCGGCATACATCGGGTGGAAGCAGCCGGCCGTCATGGCCGCCAGTGCGGCGACCGCCAGCAAGCGGGCTGCGATGCGGATCCTAGCCGACAACATTCACGATCCTCTTGGGGACGATAATCACCTTGCGGACGGGCTTGCCATCCAGGGCCAGTTTTACCGCATCGAGGGCCAAAACGGCAGCCTCGATTTCCGGATTCTCGGCCGCTGTTGCAACTGTGACCTCGCCCCGCTTCTTGCCGTTGACCTGAACCACCAGGGTCACACTGTCTTCAACCAGCAAATCACGTTCGATTTGGGGCCAATTGGCCTCGGAAACCAGCCCGCTGTGGCCGAGAGCCTGCCAACATTCCTCGGCCAGATGCGGCATCATCGGGGAGAACAGCTGGACCAGGATCTGGCTCGCCTCTCGGATCGCCCAAGCCAAATCTGGAGCCGGCTGGCCGGGACGCTGCAAGACCTCCGCGAACGCATTGGTGAATTCGCGAATATGGGCGAGGCAGACGTTGAAGTGCAGCCGTTCGATCCCGGTGGTGACCTTGTCCAGCGCACCATGGGCGGCCTTGCGCAAGGCGGTGGCGTCCGGGCCGAAGCTGGCCGGCCGGGCCGCCGGCGCGGCCTTGCCGGGTTCCACGGAATCGTTCACCAGCCGCCACAGCCGCTGCACGAAGCGCGAGGCGCCCTGGACGCGCTCATCGCTCCAGATCACGTCGCGCTCGGGCGGGGAGTCCGACAGCATGAACCAGCGGGCGACGTCGGCGCCATAGGTCTCGATGATGTCGTCGGGATCGACCGTGTTCTTCTTAGACTTCGACATCTTTTCGATCGGACCGATCTGGATGTCTTCGCCTGACGTCAGCAGCGTGGCGCGGCGGCCGTTGGCGCCGGTCTCGACCTTCACCTCGACCGGCTGGACGTAGGTGCCGTCGGCCTTCTGGTAGGTCTCGTGCACCACCATGCCCTGCGTGAACATGCCGGCGAACGGCTCGTCCAGTGCGATGTGCCCGGTCGCTTTCATCGCGCGCGTGAAGAAGCGGCTGTAGAGCAGATGCAGGATCGCGTGCTCGACGCCGCCGATATACTGGTCGACCGGCAGCATCCGGTTGGCGACCTCTGGCGTCGTCGGCGCGTTCTCGTTCCAGGGATCGGTGAAGCGCGCAAAGTACCAGGACGAATCTACGAAGGTGTCCATGGTGTCGGTTTCGCGCTGCGCCTTGCCGCCGCATTGCGGACAGGTCACGTGCTTCCAGGTCGGGTGATGATCGAGCGCGTTGCCTGGCTTGTCGAAGCTCACATCCTCCGGCAGCACCACGGGGAGGTCGGCATCCGGCACCGGCACCACGTCGCACTTCGGACAGTGGATGACAGGAATCGGGCAGCCCCAATAGCGCTGGCGCGAAATGCCCCAGTCGCGCAGGCGGAAATTGACCTGACGCTCGCCGACCGGAGCGTTGCCGCGCAGCTCGCTCTCGAGACGCTTCGCCACCTCGTCCTTGGCCTGATCGATGGTCATGCCGTCGAGGAAGCGCGAATTGATCATGCGGCCGTCACCGTCATAGGCGGTATCGGTGATGACGAACGATTTCGGATCCTGGCCCTCGGGGCACACCACCGGCGTATTGCCGAGAGCATACTTGTTGACGAAGTCGAGGTCGCGCTGATCGTGGGCAGGGCAGCCGAAGATGGCGCCGGTGCCGTATTCCATCAGCACGAAGTTCGCGACATAGACCGGCAGCTTCCAGCTCGGATCGAACGGATGGACCGCGCGGATGCCGGTATCGAATCCCTGTTTCTCGGCGGTGTCGATGATCTCCTGCGCCGTGCCCATCCGCTTGATCTCGCCGATGAACTCGGCGAGCTCCTGATTTTTCGCCGCGGCCGCCTGCGCCAGCGGATGATCGGCCGAGATCGCCATGAATTTCGCGCCGAACAGCGTGTCGGGGCGCGTCGTGAAAATCTTCAGCTCGCTCTCGCCGGCCGGCGTCGTCGCCGCGTCGAGCGCGAAGCGGATCAGCAGCCCCTCGGACCGGCCGATCCAGTTGCGCTGCATCAGCCGCACCTTGTCGGGCCAGCGGTCCAGCGTATCCAGTGCCGACAGCAGCTCCTGCGAGTACTTCGTGATCTTGAAGACCCACTGGTTCATTTCCCGTTGTTCGACAACGGCGCCCGAACGCCAGCCTTTGCCGTCGATCACCTGCTCGTTGGCGAGCACGGTCATGTCGACGGGGTCCCAGTTCACCTTGCGCTTTTCGCGCTCGGCGAGGCCTTCGCGCAGGAAGTCCAGAAACAACTTCTGCTGGTGCTTGTAGTAGCTGGGATCGCAGGTCGCGATCTCGCGGCTCCAGTCCAGCGACAGCCCGATCGAGCGGAGCTGCTTCTTCATCGCGGCGATGTTGTCGTAGGTCCAGGCTTTCGGCGCCACCTTGCGCTCGATCGCGGCGTTCTCAGCCGGCAGGCCGAAAGCGTCCCAGCCCATCGGATGCAGCACGTTGAAACCCTTGGCGCGCATGAAGCGGGCCAGCACGTCGCCGAGCGTGTAATTGCGGACATGGCCGATATGGATGCGTCCCGACGGGTAGGGGAACATCTCCAGCACATAGTATTTCGGCCGCGGATCGTCGTTTCTGGAGACGAAGATCGCCTGTTGGTCCCAGGCGGCTTGCCAGCGCGGTTCGGCGTCGCGGGCGTTGTAGCGTTCGGAGGTCATGGAATCGTTGGGTTTTCGTGGATCTGGGCCAGCTAAAGACGGCGGACTAGGCCATAGAAGTCCTCAAGGGGTCAATGGGTTGCCGCAATTTGGGAACCTTCGCGACCGTCCCGGGCAAATAGTGCGGCCGCCATTGGGGTGTGATTAAGAGGTCGATGCCAGGTTGGTGGCCAGGACCCGAAGACTTGCGATGGCCACCAGCTTCGACGATCTCGACCGATCACAGATCTCATCGAGCGCTGCGATCGCGCGCTCTATCTCGCCAAGAACAACGGCCGCAATCGCGTGGTCACCGAGCGCGAGCTCGATGCCACCGGGGCTGCGGGTTAGCCCTCAACCCGCCATCATCATTTCCGCCGCGCCGTTGTCGATCACCATGATGCCGTGTTCGACGACGTTGTTGCGACCGCGGTGCTTGGCGGCGTAGAGCGCGGCGTCGGCGGCTTCGATCAAATCGCCCGGCCGCAAGCTCTCGTTGGGCTTCGTCGCGGCAACGCCGATCGAGACGGTGACGATCATGTGGTCGGAGGTGATGTGCGGCAGGCACAGCTTCAGCACGGCCGCGCGCGCCTGTTCGCCGATTTCGACGGCGCGCGCGATGTCGGTGTTCGGCAGCAACAGGCAGAATTCCTCACCGCCGTAGCGGGCCGCGAAGCCCATCGTGTCGGCGGCGATGCCGGACAGCGACTCGCCGAGCCTGGTCAGGCAGGAATCGCCTTCGAGATGGCCGTAGGTGTCGTTGAACAGCTTGAAATGATCGACGTCGATCATCAACAGCGCGAGGTCGCTGCCATATTGCTGCGCGCGCATCCATTCGAAGTCGAGGCGGCTCTGGAAGCCGCGGCGGTTGGCGAGCCCCGACAACATGTCGATCGAGGCCATCACCGTGAGCCGGTCGTTGCTCGCCATCAGCTCGCGTTCGCGCTGGCTGAGCTGCGCGGCCATCGCGTTGAACGCACGGGCCAGCGGCACGAACTCGGATGGCAGGCGATTGCGCGCGGCGCGCGCCGACAGATCGCCCTCGCCCAGACGCTTGGCCATGTCGGCGAGCATCCTGATCGGCTTGATCACCAGTTTCTCGGCTGCGATCAGCGCGCCGAGCAGCACGAACACGACGACGAAAGCGAGCTGGAGATAGGCGGTGCGGATGTCGCGGCTCACGGCCGCGGACACCTTGTCCTCGTCGATGCTGGCGATCAGGCGGGCATTGGTTCCGGCGATGCGGATATAGCTGACCGCGCGGCGGGAGCCGTCCGCGGCGAGGAAGGAGAGTGAACCTTCGTCCTGGTCAGACCTCAGCGCCTTGTCGGCGATCGCGGACATCAGCGGCATGTTGTCGAGCGGACGTCCGATCGCACTATGCTGGTCGGCCGGTGCCGCCAGCACGGTGCCCGCGCTGTCGACCAGCACGGCCGTGATGCCGGCGCGGCCACCCAGATTGCTCATGACCTTCGACATCCAGTCGAGGTTGACGGTGGCGAGCACGACGGCATCCGCTACGCCGCTGAAGGCGGACACCGGGTAGACCGCCATGACGGTCGGTGTCGGCACCGGGCGCGACAGGATGAAGTCGCTCAGCACGAAGCGGCCGGTTTCCTGCGCCTGCTGGAAGTACGGCCGGTCACCGAGGTCGAGGCCGACATACATGTTGTTGGTGGCGCACTGGATGCGCCCGTCCTGGCCGGCGATCAGAAGCGTGCGGATCCAGGGAAGATTCGACGGCAGGCTCGCGCGCAGCACGTCACAGCTCTTGCTGATGCCGCCGACGGAGGCGCGGATGAAAGCTTCCGATTTCAGGATGGTCTCGACCGACGATATCACCTCGCGCTGCGCGTCGGCGCTGTGTCTTGCAACGGTGGTGAATTCGGCCGTGGCCTGCGCGATCTGCCGCGTGCGCGTGTCTTCGAGCGAACGGATGCGCTCGAACATCAAAGGCGTCACCAGAATTACCGCGAGCAACGCAAGCCGCGCCCGGATTCCGAGAACCTGCTTGAGTTTCGCTCGTTTGCGGTTGAAACTGACGTTTGCCATCTTCGCTGCCCACCCCGCGGCTAAGGTAAAGCAAAGGGTTCAAAAACTCTTTCTTGAACTCGGTAAAATTAGAACTAGCTCCGCAACAACAGCTCCGATGCGACATCATGACTGAAGCCAACGCCGCGCCGCTAACCGGCCATTCACCAAACGCGCTCGCCGCGGTCGAAGCCGAAATCGCGCGCGCCTGCAGGGATGCGCGGCGCGAACGTGCCTCCGTGACGCTGATTGCGGTGTCGAAAACTTTCGCCGCGGATGCAATTACCCCGGTCATCGACGCCGGACAGCGCGTATTCGGTGAAAATCGCGTGCAGGAGGCCAAAAGCAAATGGCCCGCGTTAACTTCTGTTTACCCCGATATCGCGCTGCATCTGATCGGCCCGCTGCAATCCAACAAGGCGAAAGAGGCGGTCGCGCTGTTCGATGCCATCCATTCGGTCGACCGCCCGAGCATTTGCCAGGCGTTAGCCAAGGAAATCGAATCCCAGGACAAGCACCCGGAATTGTTCGTCCAGATCAATATCGGTGAGGAGCCGCAGAAGGCGGGCATCGCCCCCGGCGAGGCCGATGCTTTCATCGCGAGCTGCCGCGACACCTACGGGCTGACAATCTCGGGGTTGATGTGCATCCCGCCGGTGGACGAGCCGCCGGCGGCGCATTTCGCGCTGACCGCCAAGATCGCCGCGCGCAATGGATTGAAGAAGCTCTCGATGGGCATGAGCGCGGATTATGCGACCGCGATCATGCTCGGCGCCACGCATGTGCGCGTGGGCAGTTCGATCTTCGGGCACCGGTGATCATAAGCGAATTTGTTTTTGGTCGTCCTGGCGAAAGCCAGGACCCATTACCGCGATAGTCTGTTTGACGAAGACCGCGGCAACGACCGTTCTGCCCTTTGCGTAGATCACGCGGTATGGGTCCTGGCTTTCGCCAGGACGACAGTGGGGAAGAACCTATTCAAACCCCACCGCCACCTTTCCCAGCGCGCCAAAGTCCGCGACAAACTGATCGCCGGCCTGGATCGGCAGCGGCGGATGGCACGTGCCCGTGGTCACCACCTCTCCTGCCCGCAAGGTGATGCCGAGGCCACGCAGCTCGTTGGCCAGCCAGACCAGGGCAATGCGGGGATCGCCGAGCACGTTCTTGCCGTGGCCGAGATAGCGCTGGCCACGCAGCGTGATCTGCGGCCGCTCCTCGACGAGATCCATGGCACGCCAGTTCGCATTCGTCGCCGCGCCCAGCACGAACAGATGCGCACAGGCATTGTCGGCGATCAGCTGCGCCTCGCCGGCGCTGGCGAAATCGGCAAAGCGCGAATCGGGAATCTCGATCGCGGGATGCAAGCTGTCCACGGCGGCGAGCACCTCGTCGACAGTATACGGCGCCGCGCGCGGCGGCAGATCGCGCGCCATGCGGAAAGCGAACTCAGGTTCGCCGACGCGCATCGCGTTGCCCTTCATCGAGACTGTGCCGCCATCGGCGATCACGGTGTCGCTCATGATCCGACCGGCCAGCGGTCCCGCGACGTTGATGTGCTTCTGTCCGGACTCGCTTGTCGCCGCGATCTTCCAGCCGAACAAAGTCCCGCTGAGTGCGGCCTGTATGGCGTAACCCTCGGTGCGGTTCTGAGGCCGCAACGGTGGCTCCAGCGCGTCAAGCTTGGTGCCGTCGCGCCAATGTTTGATCAGGACCTGCGAAGCGGCGGCGATCTGATCCCTGTCGAGCATGTGTCCTCACCCGATGATGATTTTTGTTTTTGGTCCCAGCCGCCGCAGCAATTGTCGCATCGCCGCTTCGGTCATCGAGACGCAGCCTGCGGTCGGGCCGAAATTGTCGCGGGCCAGATGCAAAAACACCGCGCTGCCCCGGCCGGCGATCCGAGGCCTCGTATTGTGGTCGATTTCGATGATGAAGTCATAGAGATGGTCGGCCCGCTTGAGCCGGTCGCCGCCCTGCCCCTCGCCGAGGCGGATTGCCTGATTGTAGTGACGGTCCTTGGGATCCTCGCACCAGGCGTCCTCGCCGGTGATGATCCGGGCCGACAGGAAGGTCTGCGGGCGGCTGTGCCGGTCGCCCCGCCACCACAATCGTCTGGGACGGAAGCTGCCCCTCGGGGTGCCGCCATCGCCCTCGCGCTTGTTCGCCAAAATGCCGCCGCGTCCGAGCGCCACCGGAATCGTCAGCGCTCCGGCGGTCAGCCAGCCCCGGCGCGGATTCCCGGCGGCAGGCTTAACGCGGATCGCCGACAGCGGCCCGGCGCTTCGGTTCATGGTGTAACTAGCTGAAGCAGCTTTATTTTTCATGTGAACGTGCGATGTCGAATTCATTACAGGACATTCATCAAAACGGCCTGCTATTCTGGGTTAGAGTGGTTCTGGCTTGTGAATCGGTAACAGCCCACTACTTCAACACGAACAATAATAATAACGGCGACCCCTAAACTTCCCTCTCGGTTGGGTGCAGCATGGATGCGCGCCGCGCCGGACCCCAAAAGGATGACCCCCTATGGCCAATGCCCGCAAGATCCTGATCGTGGATGACGATACCGATCTGCGCGATACGTTGGTGGAGCAATTGTCGCTGCACGAAGAATTTGAAGCCTCCGCGGTCGATACCGGCGCCAAGGGCGCGAGCGCCGCGAAGGCCAATGCCCCTGATCTCGTCCTGATGGATGTTGGCCTGCCTGACACCGATGGCCGCGAAGTGGTGCGTTCATTACGCAAGGGCGGGTTCAAGGCTCCGATCATCATGCTCACCGGGCATGACACCGATTCCGACACGATTTTGGGGCTGGAATCCGGCGCCAACGACTATGTCGCAAAACCCTTCCGCTTCGCCGTGCTGCTGGCGCGCATCCGCGCCCAGCTCCGGCAGCACGAAGCCAGCGAGGACGCGGTGTTCTCGGTCGGCCCCTACTCTTTCCGGCCCGGCTCCAAAATGCTGACCGCCGCCAACGCGCGCAAGGTCCGGCTGACGGAGAAGGAAACCGCGATCCTCCGCTTCCTCTACCGGGCCGGTCAGATGCCGGTCTCCCGCGAGACCCTGCTCCAGGAGGTCTGGGGCTACAATTCCGGCGTCACCACCCACACGCTGGAAACCCACATCTACCGCCTTCGCCAGAAGATCGAGAAGGACGCCGCGAACCCGGAGATCCTGGTCACGGAAGCCGGTGGCTACAAGCTGGTGCCGTGATACGCTTCTGGGGCGTGCGAATCGTTTTAGATTGCATGCCCTTGAGCCCCGGACCTGAATGTCAATCGACGACGATGTAGCGCTTCTCGAGCGTGTCCCGACACTGCGCCTGTTGGGAGACGCTTCGTTGCGCATGCTGGCGATCGGCTCCGAGCAGCGTGACTTCGTCCGCGGCGACGTCTTGTTCAATCTCGGCGACGATGCCGATGCCGGCTTCGTGGTCCAGCGCGGCGCCTTCCGGGTCGACGACGGCGCCGGCGCGGAGATGATCGCAAGTCCCGGTGCGCTGATCGGCGAGCTCGCGCTGATCGTGCCGATGAAGCGGCCGTCGAGCGCGATCGCGATCGAGCACGCCTCCGTCATCCGCGTCGCGCGCAGCCTGTTTCAGCGTGTGCTCGAAAGCGACCCCGCTGCGGCCGTCCGCCTTCGCGATGAATTCGCGGTGCGCTCCAGCCAGATCGCCAGCGATATATTGATGGCGGGTGCGAAGCTGACCAGCTAGCAGTGCCGTAGCCCGGATGGAGCGAAGCGCAATCCGGGATTCGTGCCTCCGGAAAAGCTGCCCCGGATTTCGCTACGCTCCATCCGGGCTACAAGATCACACCTCGAGCGTCACCGTCACGGGCACATGATCCGACGGACGCTCCCAGCTCCGCGCGTCGCGTAAAATCTTGAAATCGCCGACCGCGTCTTTCAGCGCGCGCGAGACCCAGATGTGGTCGAGCCTGCGGCCGCGGTCGCCGAGGGTCCAATCGGCGGAGCGGTAGCTCCACCAGGTGTAGACCTTTTCCGACATCGGAATGCGGTCGCGCGCGACGTCGACCCATTCGCCGGCGGCGAGCGCGGCTTGCAGCTTCTCGGTTTCGATGGGCGTGTGCGACACCACCTTCAGAAGCTGCTTGTGCGACCAGACGTCGTTCTCATGCGGAGCGACGTTGAGATCGCCGACCAGGATGTGGCGATCCTCGCCGCGCGGATGCAACGGCTCGCACGCTTTCATCTCGTCGAGGAAGCGGAGCTTGTGATCGAACTTCTCGTTCAGCGCGGGATCGGGAATGTCGCCGCCGGCCGGCACGTAGAAATTATGCACCACCAGGGGCTTCGCGATCCCGGCCTTCTCACCGAACGATACTGAGATATGGCGTGAATCAACCTTGTCGCAGAAGGTGCGGATGTCCTTCGACTCGAACGGAATCTTCGAGACGATGGCGACGCCGTGATAACCCTTCTGCCCGTTCAGCGCGACATGCTCGTAGCCGAGCCGCTTGAAGCGCTTCAGTGGAAAGGCGTCGTCGATGCACTTGGTCTCCTGGAGACACAGCACGTCCGGCCGCGAGCTCTTGAGAAATTTTGCGACCAGATCGATGCGTAGCCGCACCGAATTGATGTTCCAGGTTGTCAGGGAAAAACGCATGAGGGATGCGTCTTAGCATGGATTTGCGCGAGGAAAATGCTTGTCCACAGCAGCGGAATCGTAGGGTGGGTTAGCGCAGCGTAACCCACCATGCTTCCAAATTTGCGGACCGAGATGGTGGGTTACGCCTTCGGCTAACCCACCCTACGGCACCTAGCCCGGCGACGGGCCGTAATTGGTAAAATCGATCTTGAACATGCCGGGATCGAGCTTCTTGCTCGTGTCCAGATTATAAACGGCGATCGTGGTGTCGTAGCCTTGCGGGTCGGTGACGGTCCACTGCTTCAACTGACCGTCCTTGGCGCCGAACATCAGCAAGAGGCGGCTGGTGCCGACCAGCGCCTGCTTCTCCTCGATGGTGACGCTGACGAAGACGTCGTCGGCCGAGACGTTGACGACGTTGGTGTCCTTCATCAGGTCGATGCGGTCGGACAGCAGGAAACGCAGCGGCGTCTGCGACAGCGGATAAACGTCCTGCGTCGCGAGCTTGCGGTCGCGCACCACCAGCGACGATCCGTCGGCGACGATGTCGATCGGGCTCGGCGCGTCATATTCGAAGCGCACCTTGCCCGGCTTCTGGATGTAGAAGTCGCCTTGCGTCTTGCTGCCGTCGGGACCGACCTGGACGAAATTCCCGACCAGCGTCGACAATGACGACAAATAGGCGCTGACCTTGGCGGCCTGGGCCTTCTGGTTCGCATCGAAGGTCTGGAAGATGCTGCTCGGCACGTTGCGGCGCGGATCCGGAATCACTGGATTCGGCGGCGTCTGGGTCGCGCCGGTGACAGCGGGTCCTCCACCGGCCGGACTGCCATCGCGGCCCTTCGGTGCGGGCTTCGGCACGGGAACGGTCTGCGCGAACGACGCCGCACTCACCATCGCGGCGGTGACGAGAATCACGCCTGCCATGCGCGCGCTTCGCGCGGCGACGATGGCAGCGAATCGAATGTCCGGATGTCTGATCAACGCGTCGTCCTGTGTGGCTGGGCGCCCTTTTAGCGTGATTTCGGCCAAAAGCAGATAACGTTTTTGCGTGAAATGGTGGTCCGAGGCGGCTCGCCTCACATATGGCTGTCTTCTTCCTCGACCAGAATCTCGCGCTTGCCGGCGTGGTTGGCGGGTCCGACGATGCCCTCCAGTTCCATGCGCTCCATCAGCGATGCGGCGCGGTTATAGCCGATCTGCAGGCGGCGCTGGATGTAGCTGGTCGAGGCCTTGCGGTCGCGTTTGACGATCGCAACGGCCTGCGAGAACAAATCGCCGCCGCCATCCGCGCCCATGGCGGAGGCGTCGAACACCGCGCCGTCCTCGTCCTCGCTGGGTTCTTCGGCCGTGACGGCTTCGAGATATTCCGGCTGTCCCTGCGTCTTGAGGTGGCGCACCACCTTCTCGACTTCGTCGTCCGACGCGAACGGTCCGTGCACGCGGCTGATGCGACCGCCGCCGGCCATGTAGAGCATGTCGCCCTGGCCGAGCAGCTGCTCGGCGCCCATCTCGCCGAGAATCGTGCGGCTGTCGATCTTGGACGTGACCTGGAAGGCGATGCGGGTCGGGAAGTTCGCCTTGATGGTGCCGGTGATGACATCGACCGATGGACGCTGCGTTGCGAGGATCACGTGCAGGCCGGCGGCGCGCGCCATCTGCGCCAGACGCTGCACCGCGCCTTCGATGTCCTTGCCGGCAACCATCATCAGGTCGGCCATTTCGTCGACGATGATGACGATGTAGGGCAGCGGGTCGAGCGAGAGCTTCTCTTCCTCGTAGATCGCCTTGCCGGTTTCCTTGTCGAAGCCGGTGTGCACCGTGCGCGTTGGCTCTTCGCCCTTGGCCTTCAATTCGAGCAAGCGCGTGTTGTAACCGTCGATGTTGCGCACACCGAGCTTGGCCATGTTCTTGTAGCGCTCTTCCATCTCGCGCACGGCCCATTTCAGCGCGACCACCGCCTTCTTCGGGTCGGTCACGACGGGCGTGAGCAGATGGGGAATGCCGTCATAGACGGAGAGTTCGAGCATCTTCGGATCGACCATGATCAGGCGGCACTGGTCCGGGCGCAGCCGGTAGACCAGGCTGAGGATCATGGTGTTGATGGCGACCGATTTGCCGGAGCCGGTGGTACCGGCGATCAGCATGTGCGGCGTGCGTGCGAGGTCGATGATGACGGGATCGCCGCCGATGGTCTTGCCGAGGCAGAGCGGCAGCTTCGCAACCGAATCGACGGTCTCCTTGGCGACCAGCAGCTCGCGCAGATAGACCTTTTCGCGATGGGCGTTCGGCAGCTCGATGCCGATGGCGTTGCGGCCGGGCACGACGGCGACGCGCGCCGACAGCGCGCTCATCGAACGCGCGATGTCGTCGGACAATCCGATCACGCGCGACGATTTGATGCCCGGCGCCGGCTCCAGCTCGTACAGCGTGACCACGGGACCCGGATGGGCCTTCACGATCTCGCCGCGAACGCCGAAATCCTGCAGCACGCCTTCGAGCGCGCGCGAATTGGCTTCCAGCTCGGCCTTGCTGAGCGGCTGACGATCGCCGGCCTTCGGCGCGGCCAGCACCGACACGGACGGAAGCTCGAACTTGTCGGAGGATTTCTTGGAAGCGGCCTTGGGCGCAGCCTTCTTACGCGGGGCGCGCGCGGCCGGCTCCTCCTCCTCTTCCTCCTCCTCGTCGTCCTCGTGTTCGTCCTCGTCGTGCTCGTCTTCGGATTGGGGCGAGATCGACGGCGCGGTGCGGCCGCCACCGAGCTTCGGCTCCTGGCGGCTGAATGCAACGGCCTTGGTCTTCGGTCCGCTCGAGACCAGCGAGCGGTAGGCCGCACCAAGCAACCAGGTCAGTCGCGCCTTCGTGCTCATCAAGGCATGGAACAGCCAGCCCAGCGACACCGAACCGCGATCGCTGTCCTCGTCCTGTTCGAGCGGCTTGTCGTCGTCCTCGATGTCCGCGAGTTCGTCGTCATGCTCGCGTGCGCCGAGGCCGCAGGCGATCAGGAAGGTCGCCGCCATCGCCGCGAACAGGATCGTGCCGAGCACGATGCGATAGATCATGCCCGGCGGTCCGAAGATCACCGCGGGCGCGCGAACCAAGGCATCGCCGACCACGCCGCCGAGGCCTGTCGGCAGCGGCCAGGCGCCGCCATGTGGCCAGCAGCTGACGAAGCCCGCCGCGATCACCGTGCAGAGAATCCAGGAGCCGAGCCGCAGCGCCTCGCGGTCGAACGGGCGATGGGTCAGCATGCGCCACCCCCAGACCGCGATCGTCAGGACCAGCATGATCGCGCCGAGCCCGAGGATCTGCATCGCAAGGTCAGCGCCGATTGCGCCGGCATAGCCGAGAATGTTGCGGATCGGCCGCGACGTTGCGTGGCTGAGGCTGGGATCCTGCACCGACCAGGTCATCAGCGCCGCCGAGGCGACGCCCGACAATGCGATCAGGCCGAGACCGCTGAGCTCGCGCACGCGCCGCGCCAACCCCTCGCGGATCGAGGGCGGCAGATGGCCGACCAAGGGAATGACACGTTCGATTGTCGACATGCTCACGGGCCCCGCCTAACCCAGAGTCTCGACCAGGCGGTGCAGCGCCTGCGCCGTAGTCTCGCCATCTTGCACTAGCGCAAGGCGAATGTAGCCTGCGCCGGGATTGAAGCCGTCGGGCTGGAGCCGCGCCAGATAGCTGCCGGGCACCACGCGCACGCCTGCTTCCTTGAAGAGTTTCAGGCACACAGACACGTCGTCGCCGATTTCGGACGTGTTGAGCCAGACGCAGAAGCCGGCATCGGGCCGGCGATAGCCGTAGCGATTGCCGATGATCTGGTCGGCGAGATCGAACTTGATCCGGTAGAGCCTGCGGTTCTCCTCGACATGCGCCTCGTCGCCGTAAGCGACGGTCGCGACATGCTGGAGCGGTACCGGCACCTGCGGCGCCGCGATATTGCGCAGCTCGAGGAACATGCCGATGAGTTTTTTGTCGCCGGCGGCGAAGCCGACGCGCAGGCCCGGCAGGTTGGAGCGCTTCGACAGCGACTGGAACGCAACCACGCGGGTGAAATCAGGGCCGGCGCATTCGAGCGCGCTGCCGGGCGCTTCGCGGGTGTAGATCTCCGAATAGCACTCGTCGCTGAGGATCACGAAGCCGTAGCGGTCGGCGAGCTGCTTCAGGCGCGTGAAATAATCGCGCGAGGCGACCGAGCCCTGCGGGTTGGCGGGCGAAGCCAGATAGAACGCCACCGTGCGCGCCAGCGTCGCCTCGTCGATGGCGTCGAGATCGGGCAGGAAGCCGTTCTCAGCCGTGGTCGGCAGGTAGACCGGCTCGCAAGCGGCGGCGCGGGCGCCGGCGCCGTAGACCGGATAGAACGGGTTCGGCATCAGGATCGCCGGCTTGCCGGGACGCGGGCCGACATAGCGCGCGGCCGCGATCGCGGCGAGGAACAGGCCTTCGCGGCTGCCATTGAGGACGAGAATCTCGCTCTCGGGATCGAGGGTGCGCGGCAGCTTGAACCGCGACGACAGCCAGGCGCCGGCAGCCTTGCGGAACGGGTCGGTGCCCTTGTTCGCGGGGTAACGGCCGAAATCGGCGATGTGCTTGGCCAGTACCGGGCCGACGAAGTCGGGCACGGGATGCTGCGGCTCGCCGACGGCAAGCGAAATCAACGGCTTGCCGGGCTGATGGGGTGCCAGCAGCTCGTTCAGCCGGACGAAGGGAGAGCGTTCGCTATCGGAGCTTCCACTGTCCTGCGGCGCACGGGATGAAGCGGTCATAGCCATTCTGGACGCCAGCACTCTTGGAACAGCCGGTCGCAGCAAGGCGCCGACGGGAAGCGGTTCAGTTCACCATAGATAGGGCGAGGTTAAGACGCGATTAACCATCGGTCGCCGGCTCCGTCCAGAGCAGGAAAAATAAGGCCGGATAACAACGGGATGGCTGCGGGGGTTCTTACCGCTCCCGCTTGCGGGAGAGGTCGCGCCGGAGGCGTGGGTGAGGGTTCTCTCCAAACAGGGACTGTCCCGATGTTGAGGCACCCTCTCCCCAGCCCTCCCCCGCATGCGGGGGAGGGAGCGCGCCGTCATTGCGGCTCTAGTGCGCCGGCAGCTTCTCGAATGTCGCCATGCCCGCGGGGATCGCATGGAAGTCCTGCTTGTCGCAGGTGTAGATCGCCATCTGCGGATGGAACTGCGCAGGCTCGTCCAGCGTGCCGACCTTCAGGATCGCAGCCGGCAGTCCCGGAACCTTGGTCACCAGATGGGTGCCGCATTCGGCGCAGAATTCGCGCGTGACGGCGCGCTCGAGGTCCTTGCGGGTGAACTGCTTGGGCTGCCCGGCGATGTAGCTGAAGCCGGCCGCCGGCATCGCGATGAAGGTGTTGGGCGCGCCGCCCGAGATGTACTGGCACTCGCGGCAATGACACTGCGCCTGCATCATTGGGTCGCCCTCGGCGACATAGCGCACTTCGCCGCAATAGCATCCGCCTTCCAAACGCATGACGACCTCCCTTTTGTTGTTTCTTGTGGTCGATATTTCTGCGCCAGCGGTGCGGAATGGCAATCTTTTTCTTTGCGAGCGGACAAAGGCAGACCATCCGCAGCCGGTTCGTGCATCTATCGCTTGGCAAGCCCGCAGCCGTTGAATCCCCGGCCGCGCCAGCAACCGCTGCTCATGCACTCGGCTTCCAGCCGTGGACAAGCGGTTGAAGCGCAATCCGCGCGGCCGCCCATACTGACGCACGCCGTGGCGCACCTGCTTCGCATGAACGAACAGCTCATGCCGCTTCCGGTCTGCCGTGGTTGCCCTGCTCCGGCCTGATCTGGCGGCAGCACGGCCCTCTTGTCGTCGCGCTTGGTCGGCCGCTTCGAATCAGGTTGGCCCGGACTTGCAGCGGGGCTCGGTGTCGTCAGCTTGGAGAGCTCCATCCGACACGGTCGGCCGGTCTCGGTGCGGACGCCGGCGCCGGTGGTTTCTTTCAGCTCGAGTGCCAGCTTGTACTGATAGGGCGCGCCGGCGGTGCGGCGAAGCGGATCCTTTTCGCCAATCAGCCCGTTGACGGTGACAGTCGCGCTGCCGTCCGCTTCAATCTTCCCGTCATAGATTGTGGCACCGGGCTTGCCCTCTTCCCCGGAGAGAGTGTGCAGCACGCCATCCTTGACGCGCAGCGCATACTGGAAATAGGCCTCGGGAAACGGGGGCTTGTTCTCGCAAGTTTCCTTCGCGATCCAGGTTCCATCGAACGCGGTTACGCGCTTGGCGGCGTCTGATGGTTTCGCCAAAGTCTCGATGCGTGATTTCGCCAAATCTGCGAACGCGCACGCTGGGAAGCGTGCGAGGTGATCCTTGAACGCCGCGAGCGTTCCCAGCGCTTCCGCGCTACGCCAATGGTCGCTGGCCTCCGCGCAGGGATCGACCTGAGGCGTCGCAGGAGACAACGCCGCCGTTTCGGGCTTGCCGTTGAGGTAGAACTCGCCGAAGAACGACAGCGACAGCTCCGGCACTTGCAAGCCTTTGGAGCGCTGGTAGACGCCGGCGCTGATCGTTTGAAATACCGTGTTGACGTTGCCCTTGTCGCCGATGTGCTCCAGGAACGCGCTGGTATAGGGGCTGTTGCGGCCGCTGCCGTCGTCGGCAGTCCGGCCGGCCTGTGTCGCGTAGGAAATGATGGTGCCCTCGGGACTTTCCATCTTGGCGAGGCCGCGAGAGACGGTGACGCCACGGCCCTGTCCGACGTTTCGCCGCAACTCGTCGGCAAATGGATTGTCGCGGCAGGCGTCGAGCACGAGGATGCGCAGGTTCTTCGCCTGCTGGAGATCCGCCAGGATCTCGTCGGCGCGTACCAGGCGGCGCAGATCGACCTCGTCGCGAACGACGGCATCGACAGGCACCAGATAGTTGACGCCGGCGAACTGGAGCGCGTGCCCGCTGTAGTAGAACAGGGCGACATCGGCGCCGCGAGCCTCACGCGCGAAGCGAAGAATGGTGTCCTGCATGGCGGACTGGTCGAGGTCGGTCGCGACCAGAGGATCGAACCCCGATCGCTTGAGGGCCGCGCCGACATCGGCCGCATCATTGGTCGGATTGGCGAGCATGGGAACGTTTCGGTAGGCGCCGTTGCCAATCACCAGCGCGACGCGCTTGTCCGCACGGGCATCGAGGCTCGACAAAGCGAGCAACAGGAAGCACCAGACCAGGCAATAGGGCAGACGCATGAAATCCTGCTCCAAATGGGGAGCATGATATTCAACAAGCTCGCAGCAATGCAATTTAACTTATGACGGCCCAGCGGTGCTCGGGTCCAAAAAGAAAGGGGCTCCAACTTGCGCTGGAGCCCCTCAACGGCCGGGACATTGCCGGGTATGTGCCCCAAACCGTAGTTGTGAGCGCGACCTCCGAGGAGGCCGCGCCCGGGAGGAGACTTACATGTTGTAGGCGCGCTCGGTGTGCTCGGTGATGTCGAGGCCTTCACGCTCGCTCTCGACATTGGCGCGGAGGCCAACGATCACATCGACGACCTTGTAGAGGATCGCCGAACCGATACCCGACCACACCAGCGTGGTGCCGACGCCCCAGACCTGGGAGATCATCTGCGCTGCGAAGTCGTAATCGGCAACCTTCGGCGGGATCGCGGTGTAGTCGATGATGCCCGCACCACCCAACGCCGGATTGACGAGGATGCCGGTGCCGAGGGCGCCGATGATGCCGCCGACGCAGTGCACGCCGAACACATCGAGGGAGTCATCGTAGCCGAGCGCGTTCTTCACGACGGTGCAGAAGAACAGGCAGACCACGCCGACCACGAGGCCGAGGACGATCGCACCCATCACGCCGGAGAAGCCGGCGGCAGGCGTGACGGCCACGAGGCCCGCGACAGCGCCGGAGATGACGCCGAGCACGGACGGGTGACCCTTGATGATCCACTCCGCGAACATCCACGACAGCGCGGCGGCTGCGGTGGCGACGAAGGAGTTGGTCATGGCAAGCGCTGCGCCGCCATTGGCTTCGAGGTTGGAGCCGGCGTTGAAGCCGAACCAGCCGACCCAGAGCAGCGAGGCGCCGATCATCGACATGGTCAGCGAGTGCGGAGCCATCAGCTCCTTGCCGTAACCGACGCGCTTGCCGATCAGCAGAGCGCCGACGAGGCCTGCGATGCCGGCGTTGATGTGCACCACGGTGCCGCCCGCGAAGTCGATCGCGCCCTTCTTGAAGATCCAGCCTGCGTCGGCGTTGATCTCGTCGAGCTTGGCCTGCGCCGCGGTCTTCGCCGCGCCATCAGCCGCAGCAGCCAGAGCCTTGGCAGCGTCCTGGATCATGTCCGGGCCGGGCCAATACCAGACCATGTGCGCGATTGGGAAGTAGATCAGCGTGACCCAGAGCGGGATGAAGAGCGCAATCGCCGCGAACTTCATGCGCTCGGCAAAGGCGCCGACGATGAGGGCGGGCGTGATCGCTGCGAAGGTCATCTGGAAGCACATATAGATGAGCTCCGAGATGTTGGCGTCGACCGAGAAGGTCGCAGCCTTCGAGTCGGTGGTGACGCCCATCATGAAGGCCTTGGAGAAGCCGCCGATGAAGTCCGAGCCGCCGGTGAAGGTGAGGCTGTAGCCGTACACGGCCCAGATCACGGTGACGACGCAGACGGTGTAGAACACCTGCATCAGGACCGAGAGCATGTTCTTGGAGCGGACGAGGCCGCCGTAGAACAGCGCGAGGCCGGGGATCGTCATCAACAGCACGAGCACTGTCGATGTCAGCATCCAGGCGTTGTCTCCCTTGTTGACCGTTGGCTCGGCATAGGCTGCGGTCGCAGCGAACAGGCCGACTGCGAGAGCCGCCAATCCCGCGCCATAGGGACGCTTAAACGTCATTTCATTTACTCCTGATTGAATTTTGATTGAGCGCGAAATCAAAGGGCCGCAGCATCGGCCTCGCCGGTGCGGATGCGAACCGCATGGTCGAGATTGATGACGAAGATCTTGCCGTCGCCGATCTGACCGGTTTTCGCGGCGGTCGTGATGGCGTCGATGGTCTTGTCGACCTGGTCGGAGGCGACAGCGACCTCGATCTTGATCTTGGGCAGGAAGCTCACGGCATATTCGGCGCCGCGATAGATTTCCGTATGGCCCTTCTGGCGGCCATATCCCTTGACTTCCGTCACCGTGAGACCGTGAACGCCGATGGCGGTCAGGGCGTCACGGACTTCTTCCAGCTTGAATGGCTTAATAATCGCCATAACAATTTTCATGGGTCCTATCCCCGCTTGGGCCCGGTCCGGACGTGGCCGGGCGTTTCTCGACTGGTTCGCCACGAGGGAGAAAGTTCACTACGCGGGCACAGCCAGGACCCTTAGAATCAAATGCCGTGCCAGATCGGGCGTGTTGGCTAACGGACTATGAAAACGGGTGTTTTCGCGTTTGACGCGTATTGCGGTGCGGTGCGCTATTACGCCGCGCTCAATACCTGATCATGCCTGATTAAAATAAAGGCACGTCAAGCTGCCGACACATTGATGCTCATGCGTCGGGCAGCAGAACGGTATTTCCGTAAGGCGGACGCCTGTTGCAGGGCTTGTCGTGCGGCGAAATATCGGACCCCCCGCACTTGTGCTCACGGAATGCGCGTAACCGGCCAAACAGCTTAAGCGGGGCGAGCTCGCCGGACGGTTGCAGGCAGAGACCGTCAGGCGGCGCTGCGTTCCGTGAACACCCGGTCGATCAGACCCCAGTCGACCGCCTGCTGCGCAGTCATGAAGTGGTCGCGGTCCAGGGTCCGTTCCACGTCCGGTTCGGGGCGCCCGCAATGCTGGGCATAGAGCCGGATGATGCGCCGCTTGGTTTCCTGCATCTCGGTGGCATGGATCAGGATGTCGGACGCCTGGCCCTGAAAGCCGCCGAGCGGCTGATGCACGTGAAGGCTCGCATTGGGCAGGGCGGCGCGGTGACCGGGCTCGCCGGCCATCAGCAGGAACGAGCCCATCGAGCGCGCGGTGCCCATGCACAGCGTATGCACCGGCGCCTTGATGAATTGCATGGTGTCGTACATCGCAAGGCCAGCGGTGACCACGCCGCCATAGGAATTGATGTAGAGATTGATCGGCTTGTTCGGATTCTCCGCCTCCAGGAACAAGAGCTGCGCGCAGACGAGGCCCGACATCGCATCATTGACCTCGCCGTTGAGGAAGATGATGCGCTCGCGCAGCAGGCGCGAATAGATGTCGAAGGATCGTTCGCCGCGGGCGGATTGTTCGACGACCATAGGGACGAGCTGAAGCATGTCGCGCATCGGCGACCTCCATGTCTGCGGGTGATGAAGTGGTGTTGGTGTTAGGCGGCCGCGCGCATCAGGCAGCCATTGCTGTTGGCCGGCTGCGGCAGCTTCATGCAGGTTTGCTGGATGATGCGGAAGCGGGTGCCGCCATCCTCGTTCGGTTCGATCCGGAAGATGACATGGCTTTCGCGAAACGGCGGTTCGGAATCGCGAAGCCGGTAGCGCACCTCCTGGCCTGGGATTGATGATTCCGGCTCGGCGCCCGCAAGGTCGCAATCCGGCAGCCAGCGCTCGCGCAACGCCGGAATGGTCACCGCGCGCCAGACCTTGGCCGGCGGCGCATCGAATTCATATTCGAGGACGAGAGCTGCGTCGGAGGGATCAGGCTTCGCGGCGTCGCTCATTGATCCATCTCCTTCAAGAGATCGGCGAGGGCATCCATGCGTTTCGGCCAATAGGCGCGGTAGCGCGCAAGCCAGGTCCCGATGGCGAGAATTCCTTCGGGATCGACTTCGTAATTCACAAAGCGGCCCTGCCGCTGTTCGCGCACCAGGCCTGCTCCGCGCAGCACCGCAAGATGCTGCGACATCGCCGGTTGGCTGATCTCCAATCCGTCGCGCAAGGCGCTCGCATTCAGGCTTCCGCCGGCAAGCTTTTCAAAGACCTTGCGGCGGGTCGGGTCGGCCAGCGCCTTGAAGATGTCGGCTTCGATCATGGCAACACATAAGCACAGGCTTATGTGTTGCGCAAGGCCCATTACTGCAGCGCCTCGCCGTGCTGCGAAATATCCAGCCCTTCGAGCTCGTGCTCCCGCGAGACGCGCAACGGCACGAACAGGCTGACCAGCTTGAGCAGGACGAAGCTCACGCCGGCCGACCAGACGAAGGTGACGGCGACCCCATACAGCTGGATCAGAAGCTGCTGCGGATGGCCTTCGAGCAGGCCGGCGGTGCCGCCGATCGCGCTGGTTGCGAACACGCCGGCCAGCAGGGTCCCGGTCAGCCCGCCGATGCCGTGGACGCCGAACACGTCGAGCGAATCGTCATAGTCGAACCGGTGCTTCAGCCAGGTGCAGGCCCAGTAGCAGACGAGGCCTGCGATCACGCCGATGACGATACCGTGCCAGGGCGCCACGAATCCCGAGGCCGGCGTGATGGTGCCGAGGCCGGCGACCGCGCCGGAGATCATGCCGAGCACGGACGGCTTGCGTCGCGTCGACCATTCGATCGCACCCCAGGTCAGCGCGCCGGAGCAGGCTGCGAGATGGGTCGCGATGATCGCCAGCACCGCGCGCGAATTGGCTGCGCCCGCCGAGCCGCCGTTGAAACCGAACCAGCCGACCCACAACAGGCCGGTGCCCATCACCGCGAGCGACAGATCGAACGGCGAAAGATTTTCGGTGCCGTAGCCGTGACGGCGTCCCATCACCTTCGCCGCAACGAGGCCGGCGGTGCCGGCGGACAGATGCACCACGAGGCCGCCGGCGAAATCCAGCACGCCCATGCTGGCGAGGAAGCCGCCGCCCCACACCCAGTGCGCCAGCGGAATGTAGACGAAGATGAACCAGGCCACTGAGAACAGCAGATAAGCGGAGAAACGCATCCGGTCGGCGACCGCGCCCGCGACCAGCGCCACCGTGATGATCGCAAACGTCATCTGGTACAGCATGAACAGCGCTTCCGGGATCGTCTTCGCCGCCGGGTTGACGCTGTCCATGGTCATGCCGGCGAGGAACCAGCGGTCGAGCGTGCCGATCCATGGGCCGTCGCCGACGAAGCACAGCGAATAGCCGAAGGCGACCCAGAGAATGGAGATGATCGTCACCGCGGCGAGGCTCTGCGCCATGGTGGCGAGCACGTTCTTCTTGCGCACCATGCCGGAATAGAACAGCGCGAGCCCCGGGATCGTCATCATCAGCACCAATGCGGTGGCGACAATCATCCAGGCGGTGTCGGCGGTGTTGATCTCTGAGCCCGCGGCGCGCGCCGGCGAAGCCATGATCGACACAAGCCCGATCGGCGCGGCAATAGCAGCCGCGCGGCGCAACAATCCCGCCATGTCGTTTCCCCCAGCTATTGATTGCGTCGCACGCCGTGGCGCCGTTGCCCGGTGCGATCTAGATAAGAATTAGTCCCTGCCTCACCGCACTCCACCCTCATCCTGAGGAGCCCGCGACAAGCGGGCGTCTCGAAGGATGGCCGCGGGCGAGAGCCGGGCCTTCATGGTTCGCCCGGCGATGCAAAGCATCGTCCGGAAACGCGTTCCGCGCTCCTCACCATGAGGGTCTTGAATCAGAGCGCGTCGCTGTCAGTCTCGCCGGTGCGAATGCGGGTCGCGTGATCAATCGGCGTGACGAAGATCTTGCCGTCACCGATCTGGCCGGTGCGCGCGGTCGCGGTGATGACGGCGACCGCCTTCTCGGCGATATCGGAGGCGACCGCGATCTCGATCCGCAGCTTCGGCAGGAAATTCACCACGTACTCAGCGCCGCGATAGATCTCGGTGTGGCCCTTTTGGCGGCCATAGCCCTTCACTTCGGTCACGGTCATGCCGTGGACGCCGATCGCCGTCAGTGCCTGGCGGACTTCATCGAGCTTGAAGGGTTTGATGATCGCGACGACGAGTTTCATGGTCAGGCCTATTCCCCGGGATGCGCCGCGCCGTATGTCCCCGGCGCTGCGTCAATCTGGCATCTTTCCGGGCAAATGGCATAAAAAAGTTGCAGATTGAAGCGGAAAATCGTTGGGCTATGTGAACGGCCGCCTCTGTACAGGGCAGCCGTTCATCCTCCACAATGCGTTTTTGGCATGGATGCGATGAACCCAAGCGTCGCGGCCGGTACAAAACTATGTTTGAGGGGGGACGCTTCATGGCGAGTTGGTTCTACGCATCCGAGGGCAAGCAGCAGGGGCCCTACCAGGAAGGGCAATTCCGCGACCTCGTCGCCCAGGGAGTCGTGCGCCCCGATACGCTGGTGTGGTCGGAGGGCATGGCCGGCTGGCAGAAGGCGGCCGAAATCCCTGGCCTGATCAGCGGCGGCGGTGCGCCTCCGATGATGCCGGCTGGCGGCCCGCCGATGATGGGCTCCGGAGGCTACGGCGGCGGTGGCGGCGGAGGATCGCTGGCGGTCGATTTCGGCATCCTCGAGTTCACCTGGCGCAGCATCGTGATGCTGATCGGCATGTGCTTCATCATCCCGGTGCCGTGGGTGTTCGTCTGGTACACGAAATGGATCGTGTCCTGCGTGAAGGTCCCCGGACGGCCCAATCTCAGCTTCACCGGCAATGCGATGGCGCTGGTGCCCTGGTATTTCGGCTTCATCGTTCTGGCGATCGTGATCGGGTTGATCGGCGTCCCCTTGCTGAGCAATTTGCTGTTCATCGCCCAGATCGTTCTCTACTGGCTCCTGATCAAATGGATGGTCGCGAACCTCGCCTCCAACGGGCAGCCGCTCGGCCTGAGCTTCACCGGCACGGTCTGGGCCTATGTCGGCTGGAGCCTGCTGTTTGCGATCTCCATCATCACCATCATCGGCTGGGCCTGGGTCGCCGCGGCTCAAATGCGCTGGTTCTGCCGCAGCATCGAAGGCACGCGGCGCGAGATCGTCTTCAACGGCAGCGGTCTCGGGATTCTCTGGCGGGGCATCGTGGCTGCATTCCTTTGCGGCTTCATCATCCCGATCCCGTGGGTGTATCGCTGGATCATGAACTGGTTCGCGTCGGAGACCGTCCTGGCTCCGCGAGGATCGCTCCGGACCTGACCTCGAGAGGCATAAGCGCGATCGATCGTGCTTATGCCTCTCAGGCTTTCCGTTCGCGCACCGAGCCTTCCTGCGCGACGGAGGCCACCAGCGTGCCGTCGGGCTTGAAGATCGAGCCGCGGGTCAAGCCGCGGCCGCTTCGGGCGCTTGGCGAATCCTGTGCGTAGAGCAGCCATTCGTCGGCGCGGAACGGCCGGTGAAACCACATCGCGTGGTCGAGGCTCGCTGGCATCATGCGCTTGTCGAACAGGGTGCGGCCGTAGCGCGCCATGATCGCGTCGAGCAGCGAGAAGTCGGACGCGTAGGCCAGCGCGCACATGTGCAGCGCCGGATCGTCCGGCAGCGTTGCCGCGGTTTTGATCCAGACATGGATGCGGCCGTCCTCGATCTTTTGGCCGAAATAGCGGCCGAGCTCGACCGGGCGCAGCTCGATCGGACGGTCGGATTCATAGTAGCGGCGGATGAACTCCGGCATCTCCTTGAACATCGGCTGCTTCGCGACCTCCTCCGCCGTCAGCTTTTCCGGCCGCGGCACGTCGGGCATCTTGTCCTGGTGATCGAACGCGCTCTCTTCCTCGGCATGGAACGACACCATGATCGAGAAGATCGCGTTGCCGTGCTGAATCGCGGTGACGCGTCGCGTCGAGTAGCTCTTGCCGTCGCGCAGGCGCTCGACCTGGTAGATGATCGGGATCTGCGGATCGCCCGGCAGGACGAAATAGCAATGCAGCGAATGCGGCAGCCTGCCCTCTACGGTGCGGCACGCTGCAACCATCGCCTGCCCGATCACCTGGCCGCCGAACACCCGTTGCCAGCTGGTCTTCGGACTGTTGCCGCGGAACAGATTCACCTCGAGCTGTTCGAGGTCGAGGATCGAGATGAGGTCGATCAGGCTCTTGGACATGGAATTCAGCTTTCGCCTTGCCGCCCCGGCTTCGCTGCTCCGGAATGACACAATGGGGGCTTTCCGCCCTTGTTTCACCGCACTGTTTCGCCCACCTCAAGTCTGCTAGCAAGGCCAGGATTTAGCCGGGAATTGGATATGTCGGTACAGGGTAGCATTGTCATCGGTGGCGGCGCGTTTGCGGGCCTGGCGCTGGCTGTGGCGTTGCGCCAGGGACTCGGCCCCGAGATCCCCGTCATCGTCGCCGACCCCGCGCTCTCCACACGTCCGAGCCGGGACCCGCGCGCGACTGCGATCGTGGCCGCCTGCCGCCGCCTGTTCGAGGCGATCGGCGCCTGGGATGACGTCAAGGGCGAGGCGCAGCCCATCCTCGACATGGTCGTCACCGATTCCAAGCTGGAAGACGCCACCCGTCCGGCGTTCCTCAACTTTGCCGGCGATGTCGCGCCGGGCGAGCCCTTCGCGCATATGGTCGAGAACCGCCGCCTGATCGATGCGCTGGTGGTCCGCGCCGAGGCCGAGGGCATTGATCTCCGCGCGACCACCGTGTCGTCTTACGACGCGCGAGCCGAGGGCATCGATGTGACGCTCGGCGACGGCAGCGTCATTGCGGCGAGCCTCCTGGTTGCGGCCGACGGCGCGAAGTCGAAACTGCGCGAGCGCGCCGGCATCGCCACCCATGGCTGGGAATACGATCAATCCGGCATCGTCGTCACCGTCGGCCATGATCGCGATCATGAAGGCCGCGCCGAAGAGCATTTTCTGCCGGCGGGTCCGTTCGCGATCCTGCCGCTTTCGGGCAAGCGCTCCTCGCTGGTCTGGACCGAGCGCCGCAGCGAAGCCGCGCGTATCATTGCGTTGAGCGATGAGGAATTTCACGGCGAGCTCGAGCAGCGCTTCGGCCTGCATCTCGGCGAGGTGAAGGCGCTCGACAAGCCGCGCGCGTTTCCGCTGTCCTATTTCGTCGCACGCTCCTTCATTGCCCAGCGCCTCGCGCTGGTCGGCGATTCCGCCCACGTCATCCACCCCATCGCGGGCCAGGGTCTCAACATGGGACTGAAGGACGTCGCCGCACTGGCCGAGGTCGTGGTCGATGCCGCGCGGCTCGGCATGGATATCGGCGCCGCCGACGTGCTCGAACGTTACCAGCGCTGGCGCCGCTTCGACACGATGGCCATGGGCGTTGCCACCAACTCGCTGAACTTCCTGTTCTCCAACCAGTCGACGCTGTTGCGCACGGTGCGCGACATCGGCCTCGGCCTCGTCGACCGCGCCCCGCCGCTGAAGAACCTGTTCATCCGCCAGGCCGCGGGTCTGACCGGTGAGATACCGCGGTTGCTGAAGGGCGAGGCGCTGTAGTTTTTTCCTGTCGTCCCGGACAAGCGCGCCTCAAGCGCGCACAGATCCGGGACCCATACGCCGCAGCAATAGTTTTGCGAAGACTCGGAGTGACCAGCTCGCGCAACAACCCAATTCGGTGGTTATGGGTCCCGGCCCCCGTGCGCAATTGCGCACTAGGCCAGGACGACACCTGGGGTGTGGTGCGGTCATCGCGCCAAACGACCAACGGGCCACAAGTCTCTCAATCGATCTTGCGAGCCTCTTCCGGCAGCATGATCGGAATGCCGTCGCGGATCGGATAGGCGAGCTTGGCGCTGCGCGAGATCAGCTCCTGCTTTGCAGAATCGAACTCCAGCGGGCCCTTGGTCAGCGGGCAGACCAAAATCTCCAGCAATTTGGGATCGACGCTGGCTTCGGGGCGTTCGGTGGGCGCGTTCATTGGGGTCTCCGACGGTCGGTTGCCTCTAGCATAAAAAATCGTAGCAGCCCATTGCGTCGCTCAAGCCGAAGCCATCCGCAGGATCTCGTCGAGCAGGCCCTCGAGCCGCGCGGCCGGCAATGGCGGGCCCGACAGGGCGAAGCCGAGAAACGTCCAGTACAGGATTTGGGCGCGGGCTCGCGCCGTCGCCGCCTCGAACCCGCGCTTCCTCAGCAACTCTTCGATATAGTCGAGCCTGCGCCGGTCGATGGCACGCACCGCCGTCTGTGCCGCCGCATCGAAGGCCGCCCAGTTCCGCACCGCGCGCTCGAGGTCGAGCCGCGCGCCAAAAGTCCTGCGCAGCAGCGCTTTCAGCGGCTCGCCGCTGTCCGCCTCGACGTCGGCGATGATCTGCTCGGCCGCGATCTCGCGCCAGCGCTTCAAAAGTGCAGCATGGAACGCGCCGAGATCGGCAAAATGCCAATAGAAGCTGCCGCGCGAGACCCCCATGGCTTTCGCCAGCGGATCGGCCTTCAGGGCGGTGAAGCCGTCTCTCGCGAGCGCCTTCAGGCCCTGCTTGATCCAATCGTCGGCGGTGAGCTGTTCGGCCATATCGGGTTCCGGATTCGGACCATACACTAGTGTATTGACAGCCGGCAGGCCAGCGCCTATCTCACCATACACAACTGTATGGACGAAATTTGCAGGGAGCTTTGACGATGCGTGATCTCTTGCTCCAGTGCGCCGGGGTCGTGACCATTGCCGTGGCCCTCATTCACGGCATTCTCGGCGAGACCAAGGTCTTTGCCCGCGCCCGCATAGAGCCGGAACGGCTCCGCACCCTGATCCGCCTGGTGTGGCAGGCCTCGACCGTCGCCTGGATCGGCGGAGGTGCGCTCCTGATCGCGGCGCCCTGGATGCAATCGGAGCCGGCGCGCCACTGGATCGTCGTCACCATGGCCGGCGTGTTCGGCTTCGCTGCTTTCGCCAACGCATGGGCCACGCGCGGCCGGCATTTTGGATGGATGGCGCTAAGTGCCGTCGTCGCGATGGCGGTTGCCGGCTACTGAGCGGCGCGCCCGATCTGCTTGCCATCAAACCGTGAGACGTAAGGCCGCAGTGTCGCTGTAAACACGCGCTGCATACGGAGAGCGCTGAGCTTTTTCGGATCGTTAGAATAACTCTAAAGCCAACTGCTTCTGAAGCGCATTGACTTCATCATGTGCTTTGCTTCCTTCGGTCCCGCTTCGCCTGCCGGCGCAGCGCCCACGACAGAAGAGGAGACGTTCGTGAAGGTTATTCGTGTTGTTGCCGTTGCATTGACGATCGGGATTGGCATGGGATCGGCAGCCTTGGCCGATGGTTTCAAGGACTGCACCAAGCTCGACAAGGCGTCGTGGAAGCCGGCGAGCGACGCCGAAGCCAAGGCCAAGGCGCTCGGCTACGAGGTGCGGCGCTCCAAGATCGAAGGCTCGTGCTACGAGGTCTACGGCGTCAAGGAAGGCAAGCTTTACGAGCTGTTCTACAGCCCAGAAGATCTCAGCCTGAAGCACACGATTGCGAAGTAGACCGCGCGAGATGGTCTGCGCGCAAATGGTCTGCGCAAAGTCATGCCTGAGGGTGGTCCTCGCTTGATCGAAGAAACGGTGCCGCACGCACGCGGGGGGTCCGACCGGACCCCCGCGGATCGAACCGCCGCGCGGACAGTCGCGGTCTGGGACCTCCCGCTGCGGCTCTGGCACTGGGCGCTCGCGGCTTGCGTTCTGGCCGCGTGGTCCACGCCGACCGTCTATGACGGACTTCACCGCATCGTCGGTTATGCCGTACTCGGCCTTCTTGCGTTCCGTCTGGTCTGGGGCTTTTGGGGAAGCCGCTATTCGCGCTTTCGCATGGTCGGCGTCAGACTTCGGGCCGCGCCGGGTTATCTCTGGAATCTGCGCCGCGGCATCACCGGCCGCTATATCGGTCTCAATCCAGCCGGCACGTTGATGCTGGTGGCGCTGCTGGTCTCGCTCGCGGTCTCGACGATATCAGGCGCGATGTCGGTGACCGTCACTTTCTTCGGCGTCTGGTGGATCGAGGACACCCACCACTATTCATCCGACGCGGTCATCCTCCTGGTCGTGCTGCACGTCCTGGGCGTGCTGTTGATGGGGCGTCTCCAGCGCGAGAACCTGATCCGCGCGATGATCACCGGCCGCAAACGAATCCGCGGGCACCTCTAAGCAGCACCGGGTTAATTCAAGCGGATGGAGCCTTGGGCCCGCCTAAACCCGTGGTTCCACGAGAATTAAGTCCTTCGCCCGCACCGGCTACCGCCAAACGGCGCCATTGTCGAGGTTGGGTTTACCTCCCGATAGGCATGCAACCGGGCATTGCAAGAAATTAACGTGACCAAAGCCAATCGGATCAATCGTCGAGCTTATTGACGAGGGAGGCGATTTCGATGTTCCGCGTTTTTACCTGCCTCACGGCAGAGCACGATTGGCGGCTTGTCATGCTCGCCGGTCTGGTTTGCTTCGCCGCAAGCATTGTAGCCGTCAGCATCTTTCATCGAGCGAACGCATCGCGCGCCTGGACGCGACTGATCTGGATTGCGATCGCCGGTGCCGCCATCGGTTATGGAATCTGGGCAACGCATTTTGTGGCAATGCTTGCCTACGAGCCCGGCGTCTCGACCGGTTACGCCATCACGCTGACAGCTTTGTCGCTCGCCGCAGCGATGATCCTGACGTCGGCAGGTTTTGGCGTTGCCGTCGGCAGCCCCGGCCGCTGGCGCGCGGCTGCCGGTGGCGGCATCATCGGCGGCGGTATTGCGAGCATGCACTATCTGGGCATGTCGGCCCTCGAAGTGCCTGGTCGCGTGACCTGGTCGCCGGAGCTGGTGCTCATCTCGATCGCCCTCGGCATGGTCCTAGGCTACGCCGCACTTGCGGTCGCCCTGGGTCGCAAGGACAGGTGGGGGACCTTCGCTGCGGCGCTGCTGCTGACGCTCGCCATCGTGTCGCATCATTTCACAGCTATGGGGGCGGTACAGATCGTTCCAGACCCGACGCTGGCAAGCGACACCCTGTCGCTTTCTCCCGGCTTCCTCGCCGTGGCAATCGCGGGCGTGGCCCTGTCGGTGCTCGGGATGAGTTTTGTGGGCGTGCTGGCGGATCGCCGGCTTGCGACCAGAACCAGCCGATTCGAGGAAGTTATCACTCAGCTTTCGTTTGCCAGGCAACAGGTGGAAGATTCGCAAAAGGAAATCCAGGACCAGAAGATCAGGCTCGACACGGCCATCAACAACATGGTCGAGGGCCTTTGCATGTTTGACACGGAGAAGCGGCTCGTCGTCTGCAACGAGCGCTATGCCCTGCTCTATCGGCTGCCGCCGGAACTGCTGAAGACGGGGACGCCGCACGTCGACATCATCAAGCACCGCGTTGTGAACGGCATCCTCAAGGGCGATACGAGCGAGGGCGCTGCCGGGCAATACATCTCGAGACTGGCTGCGTTGCCGTTCGACACAGTCTCGAGCAGGATCGACGAGTTTGCGGATGGTCGGTTGATCTGCGTGACGCGACAGCCGATGCCCGGCGGCGGATGGGTGGCCACGCATCTTGATGTTACGGAGCAACGCCGGTCCGAGGCCAAAATCACCCATATGGCGCAACACGATGCGTTGACCGACCTGCCAAATCGGGTGCTGCTCAGAGAGCGGATGGAGCATGCCATTGCAGTTACGCGCAATGGTGGTCTTGATCTTGCCGTGCTCATGCTTGACCTCGATCGCTTCAAGGAAGTCAATGACACGCTTGGACATCCGGCGGGCGATTCCCTGCTGCGCGCCGTCGCGGCGCGTTTGCGCGAATGCACCACGGAAACGGCGTTGATCGCCCGACTGGGCGGGGACGAGTTCGCGGTGATCGACTACGTGACCAGCCCGGCCGTGGAGGCCGCGACCCTCGCCGAGAACATCAGAAAGGCGCTTTGCAAACCCTTCGACCTCGGCGATCACCGGGTCACCGTAGGCACCAGCATCGGCATTGCCATCGCGCCGCGCGACGGCAATGATCCCGACGCGATCATGAAGAGCGCCGATCTCGCCCTCTACTCGGCCAAGAATGGTGGACGTGGCGCATTCCGTTTCTTCGAGCCGGAACTCGACGAGATCATGCATGCGCGACGGAATCTGGAGCGCGACTTGCGCGATGCGCTTGCCGACGGTCAATTCGAGCTCTATTACCAGCCATTCATCGACGCCGCGACCGGTAAGACCAGGGGCTTCGAGGCCCTGCTGCGCTGGCACCACCCGCAGCGAGGTCTGGTCATGCCGGGCGAATTCATCCCGCTTGCGGAGGAGACCGGCCTGATCGTGCCGCTGGGGGAATGGGTCCTGAGGACGGCCTGTGCGGAAGCCGCAAAATGGCCTGTCGATCTCAGCATCGCGATCAACCTGTCTCCCGCTCAATTCAGGAGCAAGGAGCTTGTGCCGGTCGTTGTCAGCGCGCTGGCGAGTTCGGGTGTGGCGCCGCACAGGCTCGAGCTCGAAGTTACGGAGACAGCGATCATGCATGACAGCGAAGCTGTATTCGAGGCCCTCGGTCAGCTGCGCCAACTCCGTGTGCGAATCGCCCTGGACGATTTCGGCACCGGCTATTCTTCTCTGAGCTTTCTGCAAAGATTCCCGTTCGACAAGATCAAAATCGACCGCAGCTTCGTCAGCGAACTGACCAGCGCGAGGGCAGAGGCGCAACATCTCGCGCGAGCAGTGGTTCGTTTCGCAGTCAGCTTGAGCAAGACCACGACCGCCGAAGGCGTCGAAACGAGGGAGCAGCTGGACATCCTGCGTGAAGACGGCTGCGCCGAAACGCAAGGCTACTATTTCAGCCGGCCGATGCCTGCATCCAGCATCGCGAAAATGCTGCTGCGAGATGACGGAGCAGCCGTCTGCGCTGCGTGAGCGTTCAGGCCGTCACTGCAGCGGCGGATCGCCTGAGGTGCGTTTTTTGGCGAGATCCATCTCGGTGACCGCGATCAAAATTTCGGCGCGGGTCTTCAGGTCGGGCGCTTCCAGCATCGCCTGCTTCTCGGCCACACCATAGGGCGACATCATCGCCAGCGCGTTGACGAGCGCCTCGTTGGGAGCGGTCTCGACGCCCTCCCAGTCGACCTTGAGGTTGTTGGCCTTCAGAAAGTCCGCCAGCACCGTCAGCAGTGCTTCGCGATCGACCTCCTCCTCGCCCATGCGCGGCGTGAAATCGTCGACGAAGGCGAAGAAATCCACCTTGCACTGCCGGTAGGCGGTGAGCACTTCGAGCTCCTCGAGCACTTTGAAGCGCGAGACACCGGTGAGCTCGAGGATGTAGCGGCCGTCGCCAGATTCCGCGAGTTGGGTGATGCGGCCGACACAACCGACGCGGAACAGCGCCGGCTTGTCGGAATTCTTGGGCGAGTGCGCGATGTCGGGCTGGATCATGCCGATCAGGCGATGGCCATCGCGGAAGGCATCGTCGATCATCGCGAGGTAGCGCGGCTCGAAGATGTTGAGCGGCATCTGCCCGCGCGGCAGCAGCAGCGCGCCCGGCAACGGAAACACCGGAAGGATCTCCGGAAGGTCGGCGGGCCCGCGATATTCGATGTTGATCGGCATCTGCCGGGTCCCCTGGCCTTGCCAGCGCGCGTCAGGAAAACAGGATGATCGACAAGCGCTTGCGTCCCTCGACGGTTGCATCGTCCGTGCCGCCCCAGGCCTCGAAGAACTGCACCAGCTGCTTGCGGGCGCCGTCGTCGTTCCATTTGCGGTCGCGCTTGACGATCGCAAGCAGCTGCTCGGTGGCAGCTGCCCGGTTGCCTTGGGCGTTGAGCGCGATCGCGAGGTCGAATCGGGCCTGATGATCGAGCGGGTTTGCGGCGACTTTCTGTTCCAGCTCGGCGACAGGCCCGAGCTGCTCCGCCTGCTCGGCCAGATCGATCGCGGTCTGCACGGCTTTCACGGCCGGGTCGTTGCGCTTGGATTCCGGCACCATGGCGAGCGTCTGCTTGGCCTGCTCCATCGCACCGGAGACGGCGTAGCATTTCGCGAGCCCGGCCAGGGCTGCGATGTTGGTCGATTCGAGCTGCAGCACTTCCGCGTAGATCTGCGCGGCCGCGGCGGCATCGCCCTCGGCGAGCACGGCCTCGGCTTCCTGGAGGATTTCCGCGATATTCGGCTCACCCGGCGCGGTCACGCCCTTGGTCAGCTTCTCGATGAAGGCGTTGAGCTGGCTCTCCGGGACCGCACCCATGAAGCCGTCGGCCGGCTGGCCGTTGACGAAGGCGATCACCGCCGGAATCGACTGGATGCCCATCTGGCCCGGGATCGCCGGGTGCTGGTCGATGTTCATCTTGACCAGCTTGACCTTGCCCTTGGCGGCCTTGACCGCTTTTTCCAGCAAGGGCGTGAGCTGCTTGCAGGGGCCGCACCACTCCGCCCAGAAGTCGATCAGCACCGGCTGGCGCTTCGATTCCTCGATGACGTCCTTCACGAACGTCTGGGTGGTCGTGTCCTTGATCAGATCGGCGGCAGCCGGGCCCGCTGCTCCGTTACCCTGGTCGATGATCGTCACGGGATCCCCTCGTCTGATGTCTGGAATTGGCGGGTCTTTAGCACGTCGCCAATTCATATGCTTCGCTGTTGGCCCTAAATTGGGCCGGGACGGCCGAATTTCAATCCGTGCGTGCCGATTCGACGGTTCCGGGGCCTTTTTGGGTCATTTGGCCGCGTTCGGGTCTATATCGGGCCTCCGATTGCGCATCTATGCCGCCGGTAGCTGTTGCATTCCCCTCCCGCTTTTGGCATACGACAGCCGTTGCCGGCGCAGTCATGTGACCGACACAGGATGCGGGTGTAGCTCAGTGGTAGAGCACGACCTTGCCAAGGTCGGGGTCGAGGGTTCGAGCCCCTTCGCCCGCTCCAATTTTTCCCAAAGCATCCAGCCGGACCGGACGGGCACGTGGTTTTCCACGCCGCTGGCGGCTGTATTGGGTAACGAATGACAATCCTGGTCACAGGCAGCGCGGGCCATCTCGGCGAGGGCCTTCTCCGCACGCTCCGCGGGCGCGGTTCGTCTGTGCGTGGGATCGACCTGAAGCCATCGCCCTTCACCGACGCTGTCGGCTCGATCGTCGATTCCGATTTCGCGCGGCGCCAGATGGACGGCGTCACCGCGGTGATCCACACCGCGACGCTGCACAAGCCGCATGTGGCGACCCACAGCAAGCAAGCCTTCATCGACACCAACGTCACCGGCACGCTCAATCTGCTTGAAGCGGCTGTGGCGGCCGGCGTGCGCAGTTTTGTCTTCACCAGCACCACCAGCGCGTTCGGCTCGCAGCTCCGCTCCGAGGCGGGACAGGCCGCGGTGTGGGTCACCGAGGACCTGCCGCCGATCCCGAAGAACATCTACGGCACGACCAAGCTGATGGCCGAGACCCTTTGCGAGCTGTTCTGTCGCGAGCGCGGCCTGCCTGTCGTGGTCTTGAGGACCTCGCGCTTCTTTCCGGAAGACGATGACGATCCGGCGATGCGGTCGGCTTACGCGCCGGAGAACGCGCAGGCCAACGAGCTGCTCTATCGCCGGCTGGATATCGCGGACGCGGTGAGCGCCCATCTGCTCGCAGTCGAGCGCGCGCCGAACATCGGATTTGCCCGCTACATCCTGTCGGCCACAAGCCCGTTCGAGCAGCGCCACCTGACTGCGCTGGCGCGCGACGCGGCCGGTGTGGTGCGCGAGCTCTATCCGGATTGTCCGGAGCTCTACGCGGCGCGCGGCTGGCGCCTGTTCCCCGCGATCGATCGCGTCTATGTCAACGAGCGCGCGCGGCACGAGCTCGGCTGGCGGCCCGAATTCGACTTCGCGCATGTCCTGAACTGTCTTCGCGATGATCGCGATTTTCGCAGCACGCTGGCGCGCGATATCGGATCGAAAGGCTATCATGAGACGATTTTCGACGATGGTCCCTACCCCGTCGCCCCGTAGCCGCCACCTTTGCTAATTCGCTCGACTCGTCAGATGTCTACCCGGAATCACCGGCAGCAAGATGGCCGGAGCCGTTCTACTGTGCATGGGGTTGTTTTCGCGTTTTTTTGTTCCGAACCTCCTGCTGCCTGTAAATTAGCCGCGCGTGATCTTGATTCCGCGCTGCAGCGAGAGCGTTGTTGTCGCGGCGTTCGCCATCATTGACTTTCCGTCTCAATTTTTACTGAGCGCTATCGCATCGCACGCGGCGCGCTTCTCACCGCTCGCAGATGTGCTAACCTTTCTGCGTCTGTCCTCTCGACAGAGTCCGAACTTCGCCTCTCGACAGCAAAATAAAATAAATGTGCAGCCCTGACGGCTGCCTTAGGGGAGTGACGCGATGAAATTCCATCGATCCGTCTTTCAATCCATCCTGGCGCTTGCAGCGGTTGCCCTTCTCGCGGGGACAAGCGTCGGTCACGCGCAGCAGCAGGACAAGAACAAGCCGCTGAAGAAATACGAATCCGGCACCAAGGAGTTCTGGACCCATCCGCCGGACGACTGGTTCCTCGGCGACGAGACCGAGGCGCAGAAGGGCCTGGCGCCGCCGTCGGGGCCGCCGACCGGCGCCTCCGACGCCGAACTCGCCAATATCGTCAAGAAGGTCAAGCTGCCGGCTGGCTTCAAGATGGAGGTCTACGCCTCCGGCGTGCTGGCCGCGCGGCAGATGGCCTGGGGTGACAAGGGCACGCTGTTCGTCGGCTCGTTCGGCCTCGGCAACGTCTACGCGATCAAGGACAACAACGGAAAGAAAGAGGTCAAGACCATCCTCAAGGGGCTGAACATGCCCACGGGTCTGGCCGTCAAGGACGGTGCGCTCTACGTCATCGCGGTCGACAAGCTGATCCGCTACGACGACATCGAAAACAAGCTCGACAATCCCGGCGAGGGCAAGGTCGTCTATGACGACATGCCGTCCTATGCCGCGCATGGCTGGAAGTACATCGCGGTCGACAAGGAAGGCTGGTTCTACATTCCGTTCGGACCGCCCTTCAACATCGGCGTGCCCCCGACCAGCGTCTCGCAGATCCGCCGCGTCGATCCCAAGACCGGCAATGCGGAAATCTACGCGCTCGGCGTTCGCAACTCGGTCGGCGGCGACGTCGATCCGCGCACCGGTAAGTTCTGGTTCACCGAGAATGCCCGCGACTGGATCAGCGACGATCTGCCCTCGGACAAGCTGAACATGATCAGCAAGATCGGCGAGCACTTCGGCTATCCCTACTGCCACCAGGGTGACCTGCCGGATACCAAGTTCGCGATGGGCCACAAATGCTCCGAGTTCACGCCGCCGGTGCTGAACCTCGGTGCTCACGTCGCTCCGCTCGGCATGAAGTTCTATACCGGCGACCAATTCCCGGCCGAGTACAAGAACAACATCCTGATCGCCGAGCACGGCTCCTGGAATCGTCACAAGTACCAGGGCGGCCGCATCATGCGCGTGATCGTCGGGCCCGACGGCAAGAACGCCAAGCAGGAGGTGTTCGCCTCCGGCTGGATCGAGGGCGACCAGGGCTATCTCGGCCGTCCCGACGACATCATCCTCGCCAAGGATGGCTCGATCCTCGTCGCCGACGATTGGGCCGGCGCGATCTACCGCATCAGCTACAGCAAGAAGTAGCGCAAGATGACACGAGGCTGCGGTGCCGAGCGGCGCCGCAGCCTTTCTCATTTCAATTTCGCACGCCGTCGTTTCTGATTGCGCGCCCCTTGCGCGCAAGCCCGGAACCCTTGGCCACGAACGCGGGTTATGGAATTCTCAGATGCGCCATTGCGCATCATAGCTCGCGCTTCTTCGCCCGGAATGGCGCGTTCGATAGATCGGAATCCCAATCATGCGCCGGCAGTTCATCTCGCACGCAATCAGCGCGGTTGCGCTTCTCGCGCTCGGTTCTCTCTCCGCAAGCGCCGCCGACAATGCTGCGATCAAGGAGAAGGCCGCCGTCTGCGCCGGCTGTCACGGCGAGAACGGCATCTCGCAGACCGAGAACATCCCTTCGCTCGCTGGCCAGCCCGATCAATTCCTGCAATGGCAGCTGGTGTTCTTCCGCGCCGGCTCGCGCAAGAACGATCAGATGCAGCCGATCGCCGAGGAGATCACCAACGAGGACGTCCGCAATCTCGGCGCCTATTTCGCCGCGCTGACGCCGCCGACAGCGGCGGAGGACAAGGATCCGGACCTGTCGAAAAAGGGCGCGCAAGTTGCCGCCGGCCGCCGCTGCGCCTCATGCCATACCGATAGCTTTGCCGGCACCAAGGCCGTCGCGCGGTTGGCGGGCCAGCGCGAGGAATACCTGGTCAAGGCGCTGCACGACTACAAGAGCAGCCAGCGCGTCGGCGGTGGCGGCGCCGCGATGGCCGATGTCGCCTATCACATGAGCGATGAGGAAATCACCGCCGTCTCGCACTATCTCGCGTATTTCAAATAGCGGAAGCTGCGGTCAGCCCGCCCGCTGCTTCTCATACGCCTTCAAATGCGTGTACGCGATGCGCAGCTTCGGCACCGGCACCTTGGCGGCATCGGCACGCTCGATGAGGTCGCCGATGACGTGATCGGCCTCGACCGGCAGGCCGGCCTTGACGTCGCGGAACATCGAGGCCGTCATCGGCGAACCCTCGGTGGTGAGGTTGCCCTTCACGCGCTCGAAGAACGGCCCGCCCGGCGTGTAGCCCGACGCGGCGGCGATCGCGCTGGTCTCGTCCAGCATGCCAAGCAGGAAATCCCTGCCGCCGGGAGCGGCGAGGATGTTGCCGACCGAGGTGCGCATCAGGCTGGTGGACGCAGCCAGCGAGGACAGGAACACCCACTTCTCCCACATGTCCTGCATGATGTTCTGGCTGGCGGTGGCCCCAACGATGCCGCTCTTGAAGGCCTCGTCGATCGCCTTGACCCGATCCGACAGCTTGCCATCGCGCTCGCCGTAATTGATCGACTGCATCGGCTGCAGCTGCACCACCTCACGCTTTTCGTCGAGCGTCGCGGCGATGGCGCAGAGGCCACCGAGCACGCGCTCCTTGCCGAACTTGCCGTCGAGGATGTCGAGATGCTTCATGCCGTTGAGCATCGGGATGATCGCGGTATTCGGCCCGACTGCTGCCGCGAACGACTTGATGGCGTCATCGAGGTCGAAGGCCTTGCAGCTGAGCAGCACGACGTCGAACTTGTCCTTGAGCGCGTCGGCCTGAACGGTCGGCGGATTTTTCAAGGTCACGTCGCCGTTCGGGCTCTTGATGACGAGGCCGGCGCTCGCGAGCTCGCTGGCGCGCCGCGGCCGGACCAGGAAGGTGACGTCGCGGCCCGCCTGCAACAGCCTGCCACCAAAATAGCCGCCGATGGCGCCAGCGCCGACCACGAGGATACGCATGGGATTGTCCTTGTTGTTTCTTGCTGTCGTCCTGGCGAAAGCCAGGACCCATTACCCCGACTGTATATTGTCGGGCAAGCTGGAGCCCCAGCTCGTCACAGCCACAGCCTTCGGTGGTTATGGGTCCTGGCTTTCGCCAGGACGACATCAGAGATGATGGCTCGATCTGTCCATCATACGAAAATCACTTCCCCGAGACCATCTCCTCGACCTCGCGCAACTGTTCCTTGCCGAAGAACATCTCGTCGCCGACAAAGAAGGTCGGCGAGCCGAACGCGCCGCGTGCAACAGCCTCCTCGGTGTTCTTGATCAATCTGCCCTTCACCTCCGGTTCCGCCGCGCGGGTGAACAGCTTTTGCGCGTCGAGGCCGGAGGACGCCAGCGCCTTGGCCGCGATTTCCGGATCGTCCATCTTCTTCGGCTCGCGCCACATGTGATGGAAGGCGGCCTCAACGTATGTTTCGAACACGCCTTCGAGCTGCGCCGCGATCGCCGCGCGCATCAGGTTCAGCGTGTTGACGGGGAAGAAGGGATTCCAGACATAGGGCTGCACCTTGAAGCGCTTGACGAAGCGCTCGGTCTCGACCGCCTGGAATTCCCGCTTGTTCTTGACGCCGGCAAGCGTCTCGGCCGGGGACTTGTTGTTGGTCGACTTGAAGATGCCGCCGAGCAGGATCGGCACGTACTCGAATTTAACGCCGATGCGTTGCTCGATGGCCGGAATCGCGAGATGACTGAGATAGGCGTTCGGGCTGCCGAAATCGAATAGGAATTGCGGGGCTGTGCGGGTCAAAATCATCCTCCCTGACCTGGCTTCTTGATCTGGATTGCCATCCATTGTGGCGCGGCGCGCACCACAGGTCCACCGTTTAATGACGGTCATAATACTGTGAGCGCGCGAACACGTTGGGCGCGAGTTGCGCGTACGAACGCCTCAAGCTCAAGCGCGGTCGCTGTAGGCGAGCTTGACGATGTGGTCGCGGATGTCGGCGGGCCAATCTGCGATCAGTCCGGTGAAACGCCGCCGGTCATCCGCAAACAGCGCGCGCGAAGCTTCCTCGAACTGCGGCAGATTGCCGGCCATGGTCGACATGAAGTGATAGGCCGCATCGCGCGCCTGCCGCGCGCGATCCTTGTCGCCGCTGGCACGCCGCGCCTCTTCGACAAGTTTCCGCAGCGCGACCGAAGCGCCGCCTGCTTGCGCGCTGAGCCACTCCCAGTGCCGCGGCAGCAGCGTCACCTCGCGCGCGACCACGCCGAGCTTCGGCCGGCCGCGGCCGCGCGGCCCGCTCGGCGATGGCGTCTCCTCAACCGGGGACGGGACAAGCTTCGCCAGCCGCGCCAGCACCTCGCGGTCTCCGCCGCGCAGATCGAAGTCGATCGTTCGGCCCGTGGCGTCCTCGAAGATGACGATGGGCTCGTCCGGCCGCTCCGCCATCCGCTTGACGACCAGCGCGACCTCTCCTGCCGGCCCGGAGACCAGACGGCGATGCCCTTGGAAAGCGGTGAAAGTCTTCTGCATTGGAATCATTGCCATATTGATCACGGTGGCGACTTTAATACCCGGGTGAATTACAAAGGTCAATATACCCGGGTTAAAATATCCGACCGGATGGCTCGACATTGCGTTCCCGGGCTGGCACGAACGCGCGGCCGATCGACCATGCCTAGCCCCGGGGACCACGCGATGCTGACCGTTCATCACCTCAACAATTCCCGATCGCAGCGCGTGCTGTGGCTGCTCGAGGAGTTGGGCGTGCCCTACGAGATCGTGCGCTATCAGCGACAGCCGGACATGCGCGCGCCGAAGGAGCTGCGCGCCATCCATCCGCTCGGCAAGTCGCCCGTCATCACCGACAACGGCAACACCATCGCTGAATCCGGCGCGATCATCGAATATCTCATCGCCACCTACGGCAACGGCCGGCTGGTCCCGCCGCCGAACACGCCCGAGCGGCTGCGCTTCACCTATTGGCTGCACTATGCGGAGGGCTCGGCGATGCAGCCGCTGCTGCTCAAGCTGCTGTTCACGCTGATGCCGAAGCGCGCGCCGGCGTTGCTCCGCCCGCTGGTGCGCAAGGTCTCGAACCAGGCGCTCACCGCATTGGTCAATCCGCAGATCAAGCAGCACATGGATTATTGGGAAGGCGAGCTCGGCAAGAGCGAGTGGTTCGCCGGCAACGAATTCACCGCCGCCGACATCCAGATGAGCTTTCCGCTCGAGGCAGCCCAGGCGCGCGGCGGGCTCGAGCTCGGCCATCCCAAGGCGATGGCGTTCCTGGAGCGCATTCATGCGCGGCCGGCATACAGTCGCGCCCTCGAAAAGGGCGGGCCGTATCAGGTCGGACGATAGTTGGCCTTCATCAGTCCGCGTGCAGCACGCGCCCGCGCGTCTCCGGCAGCGCGAAAGCGGCGATGAAGAACAGCGCGTAAGCCACCACCGCGAACATCGCGATCGCATTCGCAAGCGACGTCGTCGCCGACAGCGCTCCGACCAGGAACGGAAACAGCGCGCCGATGCCGCGGCCGAAATTGTAGCAGAACCCTTGGCCCGAGCCGCGCAGTCGCGTTGGATAAAGCTCGGTCAGGAACGCGCCGACGCCGGAGAAATAGCCCGAGGCGAAGAAGCCGAGCGGGAAGCCGAGCACCCACAGGATTTCGTTGGTGAGGGGCAGCTGCGTGTAAAGCAGCACCACCGCCATCGCGCCGATCGAGAAGGTCAGAAAGAGATTGCGCCGTCCGATCCGGTCGGCGAGCCAGGCGCCGGTGAGATAGCCAATGAAGGAGCCGATGATCAGCGTCGAGAGATAGCCGGTCGAGCCGACGATCGACAGATGCCGCTCCTTGGTCAAGAACTGCGGCACCCAGAAGGTGACGGCGTAATAGCCGCCCTGGCAGCCTGTCGCCATCAGCGACGCCAGGATCGTGGTCTTCAGGATTGGACCGGAGAAGATTTCCCAGAGCGCCGGGCGATTGCCGCTCGCGGCCTGCTTGGCGCGGGCCTCAGCCGCGATCTCCGGCTCGGTCACGGAGCGGCGGATGTAGAACACCAGCAGCGCCGGCAGCGCGCCGACCACGAACATCCAGCGCCACGCCGTCTCCGCCGGCAAAGCCGAGAACAGGATCGCCTGCGACAGCACCGCGAGGCCCCAGCCGACGGCCCAGCCCGACTGCACCGAGCCGACCGCTCGCCCGCGATATTGCGGCCGGATCGCTTCACCCATCAGCACGGCGCCCGCCGCCCACTCTCCGCCGAAGCCGAGGCCCAGCACCGCGCGTGCGATCAGGAGCTGTTCGAAATTCTGCACGACCGCGCAGACCAGCGAGAAGAACGAGAACCAGATGATGGTGATCTGGAGCGTTCTGACCCGGCCGATATGATCGGAGAGATAGCCGCCGAGCCAGCCGCCGATGGCGGAAGCCAGCAGCGTCACGGTGCCGGCGAGGCCGGCCGATCCCGCATCGACCTTCCATAGCGCGATGATGGTGCCGATCACCAGCGGATAGATCATGAAGTCCATGCCGTCGAGCGCCCAGCCCGCGGCGCAGGCCCAGAACGTCCGCCGCTCCGGCGCGTTCATGTCGCGATAGAAAGCAAGAAGGCTGGTGTCCTCGATCTCGGCGCGTTCGATGCGCTGGTTCGGATCAACGGTGGTCATGTGCGTTTCCCGACAGTGTTTTCTTTTGCGGCCTCTTTGGCCTCGCGGTGGTAGCACGCGCGGCGGCCTGCGCAAGCCGGCCGCCGGCCTTCGCGCCATGCAACGACAGGGTTACTGCCCCGCTGCTTCCGCACCCCGGCTACGCGGATCGGGCGCGCCGAGCGGACCGTTGGCGGTCACCGCAATCGAATTCGCCGATGTCTGCCCCATCGGCGTGACGATGAGATGATCCATCGCCTTCAGCTCGAGCAGCACATTGTCGGAAAAGCCGCTCTCGATCCGGACCTCGTCGGGCAGCCATTGGTGGTGCAGCCGCGGTGCGACCACGGCGGCCGCCACGTCCATCTTGTAATCGAGCACGTTGACGATCACCTGGAGCACGGTCGAGATGATGCGGCTGCCGCCGGGCGAGCCCGTCACCAGAACCGGCTTGCCGTCCTTCAGGACGATGGTCGGCGACATCGAGGACAGCGGCCGCTTGCCCGGCCCGGGCAAATTGGCCTCGTAGCCGACAAGGCCGTAGGCATTGGAAGCGCCAACCGCCGCTGTGAAATCGTCAAGCTCGTTGTTGAGCAGCACGCCGGTGCCGTCGGCGACGAGGCCGACGCCGTAACTGAAGTTCAGCGTATAAGTGTTGCTGACTGCGTTGCCGCTGCCGTCGACGACGGAAAAATGCGTGGTGTTGCTGCCCTCGTGCGGTGAGGTCGCGGTGGAAACGAGCTGTTTCGACGGCGTGGCGCGATCGGCGGAGATGGTTGCCCGCAGTTTAGCGGCGTAATCTTTGGCGGTGAGCGTCCCGATCGGTGCGTTGACGAAGGCGGGATCGCCGAGATAGCGCGCCCGGTCCGCATAACCGCGCTTCATGGCCTCGATCAGCAGATGCAGCGAAGCCGGCGATCCCTGTTTAAGATCGGCGAGCTGAAAACCTTCGAGGATATTAAGCGTCTCCACCAGCACCACGCCGCCCGACGACGGCAAGGGCATCGACACGATGTCATAGCCGCGATAGGTGCCGCGCACCGGGGCGCGGATCACCGCCTGATAGGATTTCAAATCGGCCGGCGTCATGATGCCGCCCGCGTCGGCCACGGCCTTGGCGAGTTTCTCCGCGACCGGCCCCTCATAGAAACCGCGCGGGCCCTGTGCGGCGACAGCCGACAGCGTTTCGGCGAGGTCGCTCTGCACCAGCCGGTCGCCTTCACTGAGTGGCGTGCCATCGGGCCGCGAGAAGATCCTGGCCGAGGAGGGCCAGCGCACCAGCCGCTTGTGCCAGCCCGGCAGCGTGTCGGCGATGTCGTCGCCGACGAGGAAGCCATCGCGGGCGAGCGCCATTGCGGGCTCGAGCAGTTGCGCCAGCGTGAACCGGCCCGAGCCATATTTTTCCAGCGCCAGCGCAAGACCCGCAACAGTGCCGGGCACGCCGACGCCGAGCGCGGAATCCCGCGACTTCGCCGCATCGGGCTTGCCGTCGGCACCGAGGAAGATCTGGGGCGTGGTCGCAGCCGGCGCGGTCTCGCGATAATCGATCGTGATGTCTTCGTTGCGCTCAGTGGAATGAATCACCATGAAGCCGCCGCCGCCGATATTGCCGGCGCGTGGATAGGTCACGGCCATCGCAAAGCCGGTCGCGACCGCGGCGTCGACGGCATTGCCGCCGCGCCGCAGGATGTCGGCGCCGACCAGCGCAGAGATTTTCTCCTGCGCCACCACCATGCCGTGCTCAGCGGGAACGGCATGCACCGTGTCGAGCGCGGGCGGTACATAGGCCCGCCGCGCATCCTGCGCGGTCGCGGCCGGAAGTCCGAACGCCAGAGTGGCAAGGAAGGCGAAAAATGTCCGCCGTGTCGAAAAAGACGACATCATCAAACTTCCGCAAAGGCCATGGGCAGTTCACATGCAGCGCTGCAATGCTATACGGTTTGCCCAGACAGAGGCAAAACTGTTCGTGATGAGGATTATGGAGTGACGACGATCGCCCCGGATGCGCGCATCGCGGGCGCGCAGCGGACCTATCCGCCGCGTAGCGCCGTCGTCAGCTGGATCTTCTTCGACTGGGCCGCGCAGCCTTATTTCACGCTGATCACGACCTTCGTGTTCGCGCCCTATTTCGCCACCGGCATTGCGCCGAATCCCGCCACCGGGCAATCGCTGTGGGGCTTTGCGATGGCTGCCGCGGGCCTCGCGATCGCGTTGATGTCGCCGGTGTTGGGGGCTATCGCCGATGCTTCAGGCCGCAGGAAGCCATGGATCGCGGGATTTGGCGCAGTGCTGGTGCTGGCATCCTGCACGCTGTGGATCGGGAAGCCCGGCGATCCCTCGATCGTTCCGCCGCTGCTCACCGCGGTCGCGCTCGCCAGCGTCGGCGCGGAATTCGCCACCCTCTTCAACAATGCGATGATGCCGACGCTGGTGCCGCCGGAGCGCATCGGCCGGCTTTCCGGCACCGGCTGGGCGACGGGCTATGTCGGCGGCATCGTCAGCCTGATCATCGTGCTCGGCCTGCTCGCCGCGAATCCCGAGACCGGTCGCACGCTGCTCGGGCTCACGCCTCTGTTCGGGCTCGATCCCGTCAGCCATCAAGGCGACCGCGCCGCCGGACCGTTGACCGGGCTTTGGTTCATCATTTTCGTGACGCCGATGTTCCTGTTCACGCCGGACTATCCGGCGAAGCGCCCGGTGCGCGAGGCGCTGCACGAAGGCTTGTCGGAGCTGAAGCAATCGATCAAAGGTCTGCCGCAGCAGAAATCGCTTGCGGCGTTTCTACTCGCCAACATGATCTACACCGACGGTCTGGTGTCGCTGTTTGCCTTCGGCGGCATCTATGCTGCCGGCACGTTCGGCTGGCACACGATCCAGATCGGCACCTTCGGCATCATGCTCGCGATCGCCGGCGCGTTTGGCGCGTGGTTCGGCGGCAAGCTGGACGATCGCTTCGGGCCGAAGCGCGTGATCGCCGGCAGCATGCTGGTCCTGCTGCTGGCGCTGGCGGCGATCCTGCTGGTCGACAAGGATTCGATCTTCTTCATCAAGGTCGCGCCGCCCACGCCCGGCGGTGCATTGTTCGCCGCTGCGTCAGAGCGCGCTTATCTGGTGCTGGGCTGCCTGATCGGTGCAGCCGGCGGTCCGCTGCAAGCCGCCTCACGCACGCTCCTGATCCGTCTCGCACCGAAGGACCGCATCGCGCAGTATTTCGGTCTGTTCGCGCTGACTGGGAAAGTGACGTCCTTCATCGGCCCGCTGCTGATCGGCGTGATCACCGCGGTGACGGCGAGCCAAAAGGCCGGCATGGCCGTGCTGGTGGTGTTCTTCGTTGCGGGGCTGGCGCTGTTGATGCGGGTGCGGGAGTAGCTTCGTAGCCCGGATGGAGCGAAGCGCAATCCGGGAAGGTCTCTCCGTGAGGCGAGAACCCGGATTTCGCTTTCGCTCCATCCGGGCTACCGCCATTCAATCAATGCCTGAAGTGGCGCGTGCCCGTGAACACCATGGCGATGCCATGCTCGTCGGCAGCCTTGATGACCTCGTCGTCGCGCATGGAGCCGCCGGGCTGCACCACGGCGGTGGCGCCGGCTTCGATGCAGGCCAGCATGCCGTCGGCGAACGGGAAGAACGCATCCGACGCCACCACCGAGCCCTTGGTGAGCGGCTCGGCGAGCTTCAGCTCGGCGGCCGCATCCTGGGCCTTGCGTGCCGCGATCCGCGCTGAATCGACCCGGCTCATCTGGCCGGCACCGATGCCGACGGTGGCGAGATCCTTGGCGTAGATGATGGTGTTGGACTTGACGTGCTTCGCCACCCGAAACGCAAACTTCAGGTCGCGCATCTCGGCATCAGTGGGCGCGCGCTTCGTGACAACCTTGAAGGTCATGTCGTCGACCACGGCGTTGTCGCGACTCTGCACGAGGAGACCGCCCGCCACCGTCTTGGCGGTGAGGCCGGACGCGCGCGGATCGGGCAGGCTGCCGGCGAGCAGAAGCCGAAGGTTCTTGCGCGCGCCGATGATGGCGATCGCTTCCTCGCTTGCGTCGGGCGCGATGATCACCTCGGTGAAGATTTTCGTGATCTCGCGCGCGGTGTCGGCATCGAGTGCGCGGTTCATCGCGATGATGCCGCCGAAGGCCGAGGTGGAATCGCAGGCCAGCGCCTTGCGGTAGGCGCTGACGAGGTCGGAGCCCTCCGCGACGCCGCAGGGATTGGCATGCTTGACGATGACGCAGGCCGCGGTGCGCTTGGCGTCGAACTCGCCGATGCATTCATAGGCCGCATCGGTGTCGTTGATGTTGTTGTACGAGAGCTCCTTGCCCTGGAGCTGCCGCGCGGTCGAGACGCCCGGCCGCTTGTCGGGGGTCGCATAGAACGCCGCGGTCTGGTGCGGATTCTCGCCATAACGCAGCGACTGGATCAGCCGGCCGCCGAAGGCACGGAAATCGGGCGCGTCGATCTCGAGCTGGCGGTTGAACCAGTTCGAGATCGCGGCGTCATATGCAGCAGTGCGCGCGTACGCCTTGGCAGCAAGGCGCCGGCGCAACTTCAGCGTGGTTGCGCCTTTGTTGGCGGCGAGCTCGTCGAGAACGGCCTGGTAGTCCTGCGCCTCGACCACGACGGCGACGTCGTCATGGTTCTTCGCGGCGGCGCGGATCATCGCGGGGCCGCCGATATCGATGTTCTCGATGCAATCCTCGAAGCCCGCGCCTTTGTCGACGGTCGCCTCGAACGGATAGAGATTGACGACGAGGAGATCGATCGGCGCGATGCCATGCGCCGTCATCGCATCCGCATGGTCCTTGTTGTCGCGGATCGCGAGCAGGCCGCCATGCACCTTCGGATGCAGCGTCTTGACGCGGCCATCCATCATCTCGGGGAAGCCGGTCAGCTCGGAGACGTCCTTCACCTCAAGGCCGGCCGCGGCGATCGCCTTTGCGGTGCCGCCGGTCGAGATCAGTTCGACATCGTGCGCGGCAAGCGCCTTTGCGAAGTCGATCAGGCCGGTCTTGTCGGAAACGGAGAGAAGGGCGCGGGTGACGCGGCGGGGATGGTCAGTCATGAGCAAGATCCTCTGTCTGAAGGAGTGTCTATGCCCAGGCGCGCGGCTTCTCAGTCCCGCGCTTCCCGATGGTGCTCCATCCAAGGTCGCCAGTCGCGCGAGCGAGGGCTCGATAGCAGTTTTCGATCGCTTTCACAACGTTCAGATCGGGCCGAATCACATGCGTCTACAGCGGAAGTTCCGGCTCCCGCCGCGCATTTCTGCGGGCATTCGTGACTGCCGGCGAGGCGCTGGAGCGGACAAAACTCCAGCGGATCGAGGGCGCCTGCCGCGCATCCTGGCGGATCACGATCTGCGCGGTGCGGCGCGGGCCGTCATTGCCGGCCAGGGATACGCTGTCCTCCAGCTCCACCTTGTCGTCGAGCGCCTCGAAGGTCCAGACGTCGCGGTTCGGTAGCACCAGCATGACGCCGCGGGCATCGGACAGCCGGCTCGCCTTCACCGCCGGGTGCAGATGGAATCGCAGCGCGAAATCGGCATCCGGACCCTTGAATCGTCCGCCTTGCGGCGGCGACAGCGTGTCCTCGCCGTCGATGCGCGCGCCGTCATTGGCGATCATCAGCACGCGGCGGTGGATCGCGCCGAATTTTGTCAGGTAACCGTCATGCGACGTCGTCAGCAGCGTGCCGTTCTGCACGATTTCGCGATAGCTCTCGACCTCGACGGGGCCGCTGGTGACCGGAGCACCGTGCAAGAGCCGCTTCATCGCCGACATCTCCACGAACTGGCATGACGAGGTGTCGTGGTAGGTCAGCGTCGAATGCGCCGCCGTGCCGCGTGCGAACGGCCGCCAATTGTCGCGGCCCGTGGCCGGCATGCCGCAATTGGTGACGATGCGGCTGATGCCGGAGGACAGTTCGAACGACAGGCAGCCGGCATGGGCGTCGTGGCTGACGCTGGCTGCCGGCGGCGGGCCAGTGTCGATAATCAGCGTGGTCTGGCCGGCATCGAGGCGCTGGAAACCCGTATGCGGCATGTTCGACATCGGCGCGCCGTGGGTGTCGTCATAGGCAAGCAGCGTCGCGAGCAGGTCCGAGGGCGTCGCGCTCATGCCGTTGAACAGCGCGAAATTGCCGTCGCCGTGGCGGAAGAAGCGCAGCATCGGCATCATGCGGTCGATCGCGTTGAGCAGCGCGGGCGGCGGCGCGATATTGCGCGCGGCAAAGGTCTGCCGCAGCGGCAACAGGTCGATCAACAGCTCGATCAGCGCGCCCGGGTTGCGCGAGACATGCCCGCCGTCGGGCAGGATCTGCCGCTGCAATTCATCGGAGAGCTTTTTCGAGGTGCTGCGGATGTGACTTGCCTGGTTGGCGAGGCACAGCGCCGCATAGCACAGCGCGATCAGCACCTGGAGCTTCGGCACTCCGTCGGGGATGTTGACCATGGTGTAGCGCAGCAAGCGGATTTCGCGCGCCAGCGCGCGCAGATAACGGCGGTAGAATTTGTTGTCGGTATCGTTCAGCACCAGCGGTGCCTGCGACAGCAGGGAGATCACGCGCCGCGCCAGCACGTCGGCGCGTCGCGCGACGGGACGGCGCTTGCTGGCAGGGTTGGCGATCCAGTCTTCGATCAGCGAGCGCGCATTCGCGCGCGTCAGCGCGGTGTCGGCGGCGCGCAAATGGCGCAGCCAGCCGAAGCCGAGCAGCGCGACCTCCCAATCCTCCGAGGGCGGCTCGAGATCGAAGATCGATCGACCGTGGCAGTTGACGATCTTGCCGGCGAAGACGAAGCGGCCGGCATAGATCTCGGCGGCGCGGGTCGCATCCGCGGTGCGCAGATCATGCGGCGCGATGATCAGCCGGTCGGCGCGGCCGGGCCAGACCCGCGACAGGGCGACGGAACCGCCGCTCGCGCGCGCGAGCATGTTCCGCGCGAAGCGGTTCATCACCAGCGTCGAGATACGTCTGCGTTGAGCGACCGACACGCCTTGCCTTGATGGGGAGAGGATTCCGACGAATCCTTATTAATCCCAAAATCGGACGGCCGACACCACCTTGAACGACGCGAATCAGCGCCGTGGTTGCAAAATCCAGTGCAAAATCAGGATTTAACGAGCCGGGCCGCGAAAAATCCGTCGAGCCCGCCGAGCTTGGGATCGGCGTTCGGCAGATGGCTGGGCAGAGTGCGCAAATCGCCCTCGGCGGTGACGATCTCGCTGAGCCCCGACACCTCGGACGCATCGATCGGGACCCGGCGAAGCCCAGGCTCTGCGGCCAGCAGCGCGGCGACCGCATGCTCGCCCTCTTCGGGTTCCAGCGAGCAGGTACAGTACACCAGCGTCCCGCCGGGCTTGAGCAGCGGGACCGAGTTTTGCAGCAGCCTCCGCTGGAGCACGGTCATTGCTGCGATGTCGGATTCCTGACGGAGCCAGGAGACATCAGGGTGGCGGCGGATCGTCCCGGTCGAGGTGCAGGGCGCATCGATCAGGATGCCGTCGAAGCCATCGGCCGGACCCACCCATTCCGCGGCGTCGGCGACGACAGTCTCGGCCTGGAGCGACAACCGCGTCAGATTCTCACGCAGCCGCGCCACCCGGGCAGGCGAGCGGTCGATGGCCGTGACATGCGCACCGGCCTGCGCCAGCTGCGCGGTCTTGCCGCCGGGAGCGGCGCAGAGATCGGCGATGGATTTGCCCTTGATGTCGCCGAACAGCCGGGCCGGCAGCGCAGCGGCGGCGTCCTGCACCCACCATTGTCCTTCGGCGAAGCCGGGAAGCATGGTCACCGCGCCGTGCAGCACCGTACGCACCGATCCCGTTGGCAGCACTTCGCCATGTAAGCGGCTCGCCCATTGCGCGGCGTCCGACTTCACGGTCAGATCCAGCGAAGGATCGTGGCTGAGCGCGAGCGCCATGTCCCTTGCGACCGTCTCGCCGTAATGCGCGCTCCAGCGCGCGACCATCCAGGGCGGCAGGTCCAGCGACTGCGCCGCAACCTCGTCCACCAGCGCCTTGCCCTCGCGGGCGCAGCGGCGCAGCACGGCGTTGACGAGGCCGGCATAGCGCGCGGCGCGCCGGTCGGATTGCACGAGGCGAACGGAGAGATCGACGGCCGCGTGATCGGGCACATCCATCCAAAGGATCTGGGCAGCGCCGATCAACAGCGCGCTCTGCGCGCGCGGCGCGTCGGAGGGAATGCCCTTGTCGAGCAAGCGGGACAGCACATGGCCGAGCGTGCCGAGCCGGCGCAGCACGGTGGCGACCAGGCGGCGCATCAGCGCGCGGTCGCGATCGGGGAGCGTCTTCAGTCCGGGATGGGCGCCGCTGCCGTCGAGCTGCTCGTCAAGCGTGCGGTGCTTTTGCAGCACGCCGTCGACGATGTCGGCGGCAATCCGCCGCGCCGCGAGACCGGGCACTTCGGATGGAGGAGCGAAACGTTGAGAAGGCATGCGGAAACAAGGTTCTGAGCGAGCGGCAGTTCGCCGTAATGGGCGCATGCCTTGAGAAGGCGATCTCTGGCACGCGAATATGCCAAATGTAAGAATCGCTTCCGGGTTTTTCAGCCCTTTCGGAGCCATTTCAGGAATGCGGTATTGGGCGTCGCGTCGCGGGCCGTCCCGCGCTAGAAAGCCGACGATGAGTGACCAGCCTCCCGTTTCCGACCGCAAGCAGCTCACACCGGCCGCCCAGCGTGCGCTGGCCGAGGCCGAAGCGCGCCGGCAGGCTGCGGCAGTCCGAGCCAAAAACGACGGCCAGGCGACGCCAAAGGAGTTGCAGGGGCCAAAAGGACCCGAACCGACCCGCTATGGCGATTGGGAGCGCAAGGGCATCGCTTCCGACTTCTGAGCTCTGTGCCGGCCGCCCGGATGATGCCGGGCAAGACCGGTCCCGGCCGCTACAGATAATCATGCTCCCGGAGATAGCGGATGATGCGTTCGCAGGCCGCCTCGGTTGACAGTTCCGAGGTGTCGATGGTGATCTCCGGCGCCTGCGGTGCCTCGTAGGGATCATCGATGCCGGTGAAACCCTTCAGCTCCCCTGCCCGTGCCTTGCGATAGAGTCCCTTCGGATCGCGGCGCTCGCATTCGGCGAGCGGGGTCGCGACATGGATCTCGATGAACTCGCCTGCCTCGACCCGCTGGCGGGCCAGCTCGCGCTCGCTGCGGAAGGGTGAGATCAGCGCGACCAGCGCGACCATGCCGGCATCGACGAACAGCGCTGCGATCTCCGCGACGCGCCGGACGTTCTCCATCCTCTCCGCACTGGAGAAGCCGAGGTCGCGATTGATGCCGTGGCGCAGATTGTCGCCGTCGAGCAGCGCGGCGTGGCGTCCGAGTTCGGCAAGCCTGCGGTCGACGAGATCGGCGATCGTCGATTTGCCGGCACCGCTGAGGCCGGTGAACCAGAGCACGCAGGGCCGCTGCTGCTTCAGCCGTGACCGCACGGATTTATCCACCGCAAGGTGCTGCCAATGAATATTGGTGGCCGCCCGCAGCGACAGGTCGATCATCCCCGCGGCAGCCGTGCGGTGACTGATCGGATCGACGAGAATGAAGCTGCCCATGTCGCGGTCGTCGCGATAGGCCTCGAACACCAGCGGACGGTCGAGGCTGAAATGGACGTAGCCGATCTGGTTGGCATCGAGCGTGGCGGCGCTCTCCAGCGCCATGGTGTCGATGGCGACACGGTGCTTGAGCGTCGTGATCACCGCGCCGGTCGAGGCCGTGCCGCATTTGAGCAAATAGCGCCGGCCCGCGACCATGGCCTCGTCGTCGAACCACACGAGATGGGCGGCCAGTTGATCCGAGATCAGGGGCGTGGGTCCTGCCGTCAGCACGTCGCCGCGGCTGACGTCGATCTCGTCCGCCAAAGTCAGCGTCACCGAATCGCCCGCCACAGCCCGGTCGCGCTCGCCGCCGGGTGTGAGAATGCGCGCGACTTTCGTGCGACGGCCCGAGGGCTGCACGGCGATGCTCTCGTCGGTCGCGATCGTACCGCTGGCGATTCGCCCGCAGAAGCCGCGAAACTCCGCATGAGGCCGGTTGACCCATTGCACCGGCAGCCGGAACGGCCGCTGCGAGACGTCGCCGGCAACGTCCACCGATTCCAGATAGGCCGTGACGGTCGGCCCGGCGTACCAGGGCATCCGCGCGCTCGCGGCGACGATGTTGTCGCCGTCGGGCGCAACGACCGGGATGCACTGGACCTGGGAGATCCCGAGTTGACCGGCCATGGTCAGATATTCGGCGGTGATGGCCGCGAAGCAGTCCCCGTCGAAGCCGATCAGATCCATCTTGTTCACGGCGAGCACGACGTGGCGGATGCCGAGCAGCGACAGGATGTGGCTGTGGCGCCGTGTCTGCGTGATCACGCCCTTGCGGGCGTCGACCAGCACCACGGCGAGATCGGCGTTGGAGGCGCCGGTCGCCATGTTGCGCGTATACTGCGCATGCCCGGGCGTGTCGGCGACGATGAAGCGCCGCAGTTTGGTGGCGAAGAACCGGTAGGCGACGTCGATCGTGATGCCCTGCTCGCGCTCGGCCTGCAAACCGTCGACCAGCAGAGCGAAATCGAGATCGCCGCCGGTGGTGCCGGACGTTTTGCTTTCCGAGGCGAGCGCGTCGAGCTGGTCGTCGAGGAGCGTCTTCGAATCGTAGAGCAGGCGGCCGACCAGCGTGCTCTTGCCGTCGTCGACGCTGCCGCAGGTGACGAAACGCAGCGTCGGACGATCGTCGTCCTGTTCGAGCCGCGGCACGTCGGTTGCGGCGATCGTGGGGGCCTCGTGATAGGACATCAGAAGTAGCCCTCCGCTTTCTTGCGCTCCATCGATGCGGGACTGTCCCGGTCGATCATGCGTCCCTGCCGTTCCGAGGTGCGTGATGCCATCATCTCCCGTACGATCTCGGGCAGAGTTGCCGCCGTCGAGATCGTCGCGCCGCTGAGGGGATAGCAGCCAAGGGTGCGAAACCTGACGGAGCGCCACCGCGGCTCTTCGCCTGCAAGCAGCGGCATCCGTTGATCGTCCACCATGATCAGCGCGCCGTCGCGCTCGACCACCGGGCGCCGAGCTGCCAGATAGAGGGGAACGATCGGGATGTCCTCGAGCAGGATGTAATCCCAGACGTCGAGCTCGGTCCAGTTCGACAGCGGAAACACCCGCATGCTCTCGCCGGGCGCGAGCATCGTGTTGTACAGGCTCCACAGCTCCGGCCGCTGGTTCTTCGGATCCCAGCGATGCGCCGCGCTCCGGTGCGAGAACACGCGCTCCTTGGCGCGCGACTTCTCCTCGTCGCGTCGCGCGCCTCCGATCGCGGCGTCGAAGCCGTGGAGGTCGAGCGCCTGCCGCAATGCCTGCGTCTTCATGACGTCGGTGTAACGGGCCGAGCCGTGGGTGAAGGGATCGATGCCCTGGTTCAATCCGTCGTCATTGGTATGGACGATCAGATCGAGGCCGAGTTCGCGTGCGCGCTGGTCGCGAAACGCGATCATCTCGCGGAACTTCCAGGTCGTGTCGACGTGCAGCAGCGGAAAGGGCGGCTTGCCGGGATGAAATGCCTTCATCGCCAGATGCAGCAGCACGGAGGAGTCCTTGCCGATGGAATACAGCATCACAGGCTTGCGGAATTCGGCCACGGTCTCCCGCAGAATGTGGATGCTTTCCGCCTCCAGGCGCTGGAGATGACTGGTAACGCTGTGGCGCGCCGCGGGTTGATCGGAGGCGCCGCGCACTGGCGCCTCTATCGCGGAATCGATCTGAGCGGTCATGCGGCCGTGCCCAGGCGGTCGCCGAACAGGCGCATCGCAGTGTCGGCGTCCAGTGAGAGGTCATCGACGCAGGCCGCGACCGAGGCGCGGTAGATGCCGTTGATGTCGTAGCGTTCGATGACCGCCAGCTGGGCATCGCTCAGCGACGCCGTCTTGCGGCCGCGATAGCGGTAGGCGGTGTCCGATCCATGAAGGCCGACGACGGTGTAGACCTTGGGCTCGCTGAGGAAGGTGACGCCCGAACCCTTCGATTCGATCTGCCCGCGCTCCCGCCAATCGGTGACGGCGCTCTCGGTGAAGCGGGCGCCGAGGCCGAGCCGGTCGAACAGCTTTCGCACCGAGCCGGTCGCGTCCTTGCTGGCTTCATAGACGTAGCGGGTGACGGCCACACCCTGCCGCCTTGCGTAGCTTTCGACGCGAAGGGCGTTCAGCGTGGAGATGACGTAGTTCTGGATCAGCCGGTCCTCCGGAACGCGGTCCGACCATTTCTCCAGCCACGATGCGAGTGAGCTGGCGGGATCGCGGTCGAGCATGATCATGTGGAGCTTGTCTGCCGGCCAGCCGGCCTCGATCAATGGCAGCAGCGGCAGGAACAGGCTTTCGGCCAATACATAGGGGCCCGCCATTTCCTTGCTGAAGACGTGCGGCTGCTCCGCCGCGACCGGCACGGCCCAGGGCTCCCCCGCGTTTCCGACGAGACGATGGCGCAGGATTGCCTTCACCGGCTGGAAATAGGAGGGCATCCCGGCGACGCCGAAGAGGTTGGTGAGCGCTGTCGAACCTACGCGGCAGCGGCCCCACGCGCAGTAGAGCGTCGGGAAGTCCTCCGGAGCCCAGTGCCGGAACGCCTCGCCAAGGCAGTCCCTCACCTCCCACATCAATTCGTCCAGCGCGGCGGGCCGCGTCTGATACTTGCCGTCCGGCGCGAGCACCATGGTATCGAGCGAAGGATCGTCGCGGCGGACCAGATCGGCAAGGCGGTCGGTTTCTTCGACTGACGTCGTGATGGTGCTCATCTTCGGACCTTTCGGGTTGAGGATCGAATCGACCACGATCTGTGCGCGGCGCATGTTGACGTCGACAGCTGCGGCGTAGAAGTGTGTACCCTTGGTGGGGCCACCGACCGCATAGATGTTCGGATGAGGTGTGCCGTGGCGGTCGTGGACACGACTGTCGTCGTAGCCGCAGCGAATCCCGCCGAGCGCGTCGAAGGCGATGAGCCCCTGTCGCTGCATGTCCTGATAGAGCGGGCTGGCATCCGGCCGGTAGGACGGTCCTGTCGCGTCGATGACGCAATCGACGTCGTGATGATCGCCCTCGCCCAGGATCGCGCGAAATCGGCCGTCAATGGCGGTCACCCTGCGTAGCCGGGCGCGCGCCGAGAGCCTGCCCGACCGCATCAGGTCGCGGATACGGATCGCGTTCTCCAGCGGCATCGCCGAACGGTTGCGAAGCCAGCCGGAATTATAGAGGTCCATGAAACGCATCTTCTCGGCATCGCTCATCCGGCTCCAGGCGTCGCACATCACGTCGATGACGCTGACGAGATAGGAGTGGACGTTGAGATCGCCGGTTTCAGCTCGCAAGATGTTGCGCTCGAGATCGCTCAGTGCGTCGCCATCGACGTTCCGGCATGACAGATCGCAGCGAATCCCGGTGGTCTCCAGCAGCAGTTCGGACAGACGGGCGGCAAAGCCGTCGGCCTCGATCCGCTCACGGCTGGTCACATAGCGATGCAGCGCGTCGCGGAAGTCGTTCGTGGTTGCGGGAACAGTCGCCGGCTGCACCGTGGGAAACAGGCCGCTTCTGGAGAGGCAAGTCATCCTGACGGCTTGGTGGGTCTTGGCCAGCGCCGTTGCAGTGTCGACCGCGCTGAGCCCGCTTCCGAGGATACCGATCTCGAAGCCGTCGCGATCCGCGAAGGTGAATTGCGCATAGGGATCGCGGAGATAGTTCGGGATTCCTGTGAGACCGTAGTGATCGTCGGGCGCGTTGTGACCGGTGCAGAGGACCAGCAAAGACGAGATATGCGTGATGTTGCGGTCGGTCGTCAGCAAGACATCGCGATCCGGCGAGAGCCGCATGCGGACGATTTCGGCATCTTCGACATGGACGGACAGACCGGCGCTGCGGCATTGAGCGATCGCGGCCAGTCGCACTGCGTCGAGATAGTCCCTGTAGACCATCCGCGGCAGATGCTTGTTGCCGTGGCAGCTGAGACCGCGGACCCGAAGCCAGCGCAGAAACTCCTCCGGATCGCCCGGACGGATCGACATCGTCGACGCCTTCATGTTGAGCAGGTGGCGATCGCTCTGCGTGCGATAGGCCGTCCCACCATCGAAGCCGGATTTATCGAAGAGCTGAATTCCGCTGATCGCGTGGTGGTCTCGTCCCGATGTGGCGAGCTCCGCCAGATGACGCAGGATCGTGATGCCGGTTGCGCCGCCGCCGACAATGCTGATGATCATCGCTCAATCCCCCATTTGCCATGTTTGACCCAGGCGCGAGCGGGGGCTCGGCGTGGGGGCCTCCCAAAGCCGTTGATTGATGGACGGGTCGGAAAGTGGCGTGCGGCCGGCCTCAGGTCGGCCGCATGATTTGCGGCGCCTCAGGCGGCCCGCACCGTGTCAAGGAACTTTGCGACCTCGTCCTTGAGGCGACCGCTCTCGGTCGAGAGCGAGCGCGCGGATGCGAGCACCTGCGTCGACGCCGAACCGGTGGCGCTGGCGCCGTGACTGACCTGGGCGATCTTGTCAGCGACCTCGACCGTTCCCTTGGCGGCTTCGCTGACGTTGCGTGCGATCTCGGCGGTTGCAGCCCCCTGCTCCTCGATGGTGGCAGCAATGGTGGTCGAGATGTCCGAAATCTTGGAGATGGTCGTACCGATCTCCTTGATGGCGCCGACGGAATCTTGCGTCGCGGTCTGCATGCCGGCAATCTGTGCGCCGATCTCGTCGGTGGCACGCGCGGTCTGGGCCGCGAGTGCCTTGACCTCGCTGGCCACCACGGCAAACCCACGGCCGGACTCGCCGGCGCGTGCGGCCTCGATGGTCGCATTGAGCGCCAGAAGGTTGGTCTGCTCCGCAATCGCAGTGATCAATTTGACGACGTCGCCGATCCGGCCTGCGGCCTTGAGCAATTCATTGATCCGGGCGTCGGTGCGCTCGGCCTGCTGCACCGCCTCGCCGGCGATGCGGCTGGAATCATGGACCTGACGGCCAATCTCGACGACCGATGCGCTCATTTCCTCGGCAGCGGATGCTACGGCTCCGACGTTGGCGGATGCTTCCTCTGAAGCGGCGGCCACCATTCCGGAAAGCTGCTCGGTCTCTTCGGCCGTTCCCGACAGCGTGCCGGCGGCGGATTCGAGTTGTTGCGAAGCGGTTGAAACCGAGTTCACGATGCCGCCGACCGCGGCTTCGAATGCGTCGGCGAGCTTGATCATCTCGTTCTTGCGTCGGGCGGTCGCTGCGGCCTCCTGATCCTTCTGCTCGGCCTCCATCTGCTCGATGCGGATCAGATTGTCCTTGAACGTGCTTGCCGCACGGGCATTGTCGCCGACTTCGTCGCCGCGGGAGGTGTAGGGAATCTCGACGGCCTTGTTGCCTCCGGCGAGCTGCAGCAGCACGTCGCCGATGCGGCGGATGGGCCGGGCGATGCTCAGCACCGAAAATAGCGCCGAGCCGGCCAGGACCAGGATCACGAGGACGCCGACGATCAGGCTGACTTGGGTGGCCTGCTCCAGCGCGGTGACGAGCTGGGTCTGCCGCAGAGCCATAAACTCATTGTTGGCGGCGACCAGCTTGTCGACACGCGTCGTGATTTCCCTGGCGGCCGGAAGCACCCGCTCGTCGAAAATGCGCCTCTTCGCTTCCTCCGCCTTCATGACTGTGCCGGTTGCCGCCTTGTAGCGCCCCGCGAGCCCGGCGAGCGCGTCGATTCCATCAGCGATATCCTTGTCGCCGGCGGACTGACGAACCTGCTTGAGAACGCGGATCATGGCGTCGGCCCGTCCGGCGATATGGTCCTTCTGCGCGACGTCGCCGGTCGCCGTGAAATGCCAATCGGCCGCGCTGACCGCCTTGAACAAGGCGTCGGCTTCGCGCAACGCGACCTCGACGTTGAGGTGGTTCTGCGATGCGACGAGTGCGGACGACGCCAGCAGTTTCTCGATAGCCTTGTTCCAGGCCTCTTCGATCTGGTTTGCTGCGGCGAATTCGGTGACGGCGGTGCGACGTGCCTCGCCAAGATCGTTGCCGGCCTTCAGAGAGGCCTCGAGCAGGATCTTGACCTCGCGGCAGAGCTCTTTGGCTTCGGCGCGCCTGGACCGCTCTAATGCGGCGTCCATTTCGGTTGTGGCAGCGGCGATGGAGCCGCGCAACGTTTCGAGATGTTTGCCGAGACCCTCGGCTGAGGATGCGGATCCGATTTCCGCTATGGCGAGGCGTGCCCGGGTCACTGCGAGCTCGGCCCCTTGGGCATTGGCCTTGTTGGCGGTGTTGATGACCACCAGCCGGCTCAGATCCGCGATCTGCTCGTTGCGGACGAGCTGGTTGGCAAGCATGCCACCGACGAGAAGGACCCCCGCGCTCGCGGTCAATCCGAGCTTTGTACCGATGCGAAACTTGAACGATGCCATGCTTACCGCTCCCCCACACGCATACCGAGTACTCGGCCTTAATACTAAACAACGGCTGAAGATCAAACTCCGTACAACTACAGGACGTATCGATTGGAGAGTGCTCGGAACAGCGTGGCGCGCATAGGTGCGATTCTACGGAGCAACGTTCCGGACTTCCGCGACCACGATCAGGCGACGGACCACCAAGTCGGCATCCGATGGTGTCTTGAAGGTGCCTTGCCGGCTTCCCCGACTCAGCCCTAGCCTGCAATGATGCGTTTCCAGGATCGTCCCAATGCCTATCGGCCGCAGTTCGGCGGCTCGCCTTTCGGTCGCCGTTTCTCGGGGCTGTTGCCGTGGATGTTCGTGGTCGGCGTCGTGGTGGCGATCGTGCTCACCTTCCGGCATGGGCCGAACTGGCCCGTTCCGCATGGCGCCGACGGCCGGTCGCAGGAAGCCGAGATCATCCTCGAGCAATCTGGCAATGCCGATGCTCGCCAGCCCGTCGACGTCATCCGCACCATCGACGGCGACACCTTTCTCGCGCGCGTGCATCAGCAGGGTGGCCGCGACCTCGTCGCGCGCGTTCGCCTGCGCGGCATCGATGCACCCGAGATGAAAGCCTCCTGCCAGGAGGAACTGGACAAGGCCGAAGCCGCGGCCCGCGCATTGCGCGATCTGCTCGGGCAAGGTGGCGTGACGATTACCAATCTCGGACCTGACAAATACGGACGCGTTCTCGCTGACGTCGCGACGAAACGTACGGCCAATGTCTCGGCGGCGTTGCTCGCCGGCGGCTACGCGCGGAGCTACAATGGCGGCCATCGCGACGGCTGGTGCGCGCGGAGTTGGCGCTTCTGGTGACAAAAAAGCCGCGTCGAAAGACGCGGCTCTTGCCGTCTCACCCCGATGCCGGCGATCAGCGCGTCACGACCACCGTGGTGCCGACCGAGACGCGGCTGTAGAGATCGGTGATGTCGTCGTTGAGCATGCGGATGCAGCCATAGGAGACGAAGCCGCCGATCGAGCCCGGCACGTTGGTACCGTGAATGGCATATTCACCACCGGACAGCGTCATCGCCGCGACGCCCATCGGATTGCGCGGTGAGCCGCCCGGGATAACGTCCGGGATGGTCGGCTTGTCGCGCTTCACTTCGGCAGGCGGCGACCAGGCCGGATTGCGGTACTTGCCGTCGATGCGGGTGGTGCCGGCCCACTGCTTGCCGGACTTGCCGACGCCGACCGGGTAGCGCACGGCGTGGCCGTTATCGAGGACGAGATAGAGCCGACGCTCGTTGGTTTTGACCACGATGGTGCCCGGCGAATAGTCGGCCAGGTGCGTCCCCACCATTTCCGGCCGCGCCTGCGCCGCCGTCGACATCAAGACCCCAGCCCCGACGGTGGCGGCCAGCGCCACAGCAATCCTCATCGACATCGATTTTCCCCCTGCCCCGAACGGACCGTCCAAAATTACGCAAAACCGGCAATCGCTGGCTCGCCAAGTCCTTGTTGCAAGTCCTTGTCAGGGGACATTCTTAACCGCGCTTGTTAACCGGATGGTTTCCACGCACGGCCGCCAAGGGCCAGCCAGCAGGGGGAACAAAGGAAATGTTCGAAACAAAGTAAATGACCTGAAAACAACACTCGGCGGGAAAGATGCCCGGCCGCCGGGGCGCGGCCTGACAAGTGCGTGAGGAGGTGAACGACCGTTGTTCGGGGGAGCGCTAACGCGGGGATGGGTCTCGTGTCCCGGACGCGGCGAAGCGCGAAGCGGTGCGACGGAAGGCCGGGACCCAGAAAGCCTCAGAGTCTGCTGTTGCATGGGCCCCGGCTCTGCAGCGCACCGCTAACGAGCGCTGCGCTGCGTCCGGGGCACGAGACCGCCTTTACGCCGACTTCTTGTTCTGCCGGTTCTTGACGAGGTCGTCGACCACGCCGGGATCGGCCAGGGTCGAGGTGTCGCCCAGGCTGCCCGGCTCGTCCTCGGCGATCTTGCGCAGGATGCGGCGCATGATCTTGCCGGAGCGCGTTTTTGGCAGACCCGGTGCAAACTGAATCTGGTCGGGCGAAGCGATCGGGCCGATCTCCTTGCGCACCCAGGTGACGAGCTCCTTGCGCAGATCCTCGGTCGGCTCGATGCCGGCCATCAGGGTCACATAGGCGTAGATGCCCTGGCCCTTGATGTCATGCGGGAAGCCGACCACGGCGGCCTCCGACACCTTCTCATGCGCGACCAGTGCGCTTTCGACTTCGGCGGTACCCATGCGGTGGCCGGAGACGTTGATGACGTCGTCGACGCGGCCGGTGATCCAGTAATAACCGTCGGCATCGCGTCGGCAGCCGTCGCCGGTGAAATACTTGCCCTTGTAGGTCGAGAAATAAGTCTGCTCGAAGCGGGCGTGGTCGCCATAGACCGTGCGCATCTGGCCCGGCCATGACCGCGTCAGGCACAGATTGCCTGATGTCTCGCCGTCCAGCACGTTGCCGTCGGCATCGACGATCTCGGGCATCACGCCGAAGAATGGCTGCGTCGCCGAGCCCGGCTTGAGCTTCGTGGCGCCGGGCAGCGGCGTGATCAAAATGCCGCCGGTCTCGGTCTGCCACCAGGTATCGACGATCGGGCAGCGGTTGTCGCCGACGACGCGGTGATACCACTCCCAGGCTTCCGGATTGATCGGCTCGCCGACCGAGCCGAGCAGGCGCAGGCTGGCGCGCGAGGTCTTCTTCACGGGCGCGTCGCCGCTCTGCATCAGCGCGCGGATCGCGGTTGGCGCGGTGTAGAAGATGTTGACCTTGTGCTTGTCGATGACGTTCCAGAATCGCGAATTATCCGGGTAATTCGGCACGCCTTCGAACATCAGCGTGGTCGCCCCGTTGGCGAGCGGTCCGTACAGAATGTAGCTGTGGCCGGTGACCCAGCCGACGTCCGCGGTGCACCAGTAGATATCGCCGTCGTGATAGTCGAAGACGTATTGATGCGTCATCGCGGCGAACACGAGATAGCCCGCGGAGGTGTGCAGCACGCCCTTGGGCTGGCCTGTCGAGCCCGAGGTGTAGAGGATGAACAGCGGATCCTCGGCGTGCATGTGCTCGACCGGGCATTCCGTCGTCACCATCTTGGCGGCGTCGTGGTACCAGAGGTCGCGCGAGGGATTCATTTCGACCGCGCCGCCGGTGCGCTTGACCACGACCACCCAGTCGACGCCGTCTGCCTTGGCGAGCGCCGCGTCGACGTTGGCCTTCAGCGGCACCTTCTTGCCGCCGCGCAGGCCCTCATCCGCGGTGATGATCACCTTGGACTGGCAGTCGTTGATGCGCTGGGCGAGGCTGTCGGGCGAGAAGCCGGCGAACACCACGGAGTGAATCGCGCCGATCCGCGCGCAGGCCAGCATCGCGTAGGCCGCCTCCGGAATCATCGGCAGGTAGATGGTGACACGGTCGCCCTTCTTGACGTTCCGGGTGCGCAGGATGTTGGCCATCCGGCAGACCTCGTCGTGCAGCTCCTTGTAAGTGATGTGCCGGGATTGTGAGGGATCGTCGCCTTCCCAGATGATCGCGGTCTGGTTGGCGCGGCTGTGGAGATGCCGGTCGATGCAATTATGGGCGACGTTGAGAACGCCGTCCTCGAACCATTTGATGGAGATGTTGCCGGGCGCGAAGGAGACGTTCTCGATCTTGGTCGGAGCGTGCATCCAGTCGATGCGCTTGGCCTGCTCCGCCCAGAAACCGTTCGGGTCCGAGATCGAGCGGGCGTACATGTCCTTGTATTTGGCCTGGTCGACCCAGGCGCGCTTCGCCCATTCCGCGGGGACGTCGTAGATCTTCTCGGACATGTTTCCCTCCAGATACGGCAAGCCGAGCACAGACCACTGGCGAGCCGACTTGATCGTTGAACCGATTATGCGTCGGGCTAACCGGACCCGACAAGGTGCACAAGCTGGACCTTCGGCGAGCAGCCTGCCATGCGGAGGATCAAGCCGCTTCTTGCGACTGTCGCAGTTTTGAAACAGGGCAACGGGCGGCTTTCGGGTCTTTATCCAGATCGTCGGAATGGGCCCGCGCAGAGCGCCATGCACCCAGCAGAGGTATTTAGAAACCGTCTCTCACTGATTCGGGACTCGCAATGCGGTTCGGAACACCCTAAATGGCCAACCCGGGTCCAACGAGACCCCTTGGAACGAAAATCAGAACAGCGGCATTGACCGATAACAGACAGGGCTAAGGCATAAGACTATGATGGATCAGCAGAATCTCGGGACGATACGGCCCGCTTCAGCCGATCCTGCAGCCATTGCGCTGGCCAAAGCCCTCGGACAATGGCCGAAACCGGCCGGTTCCGGCCGTCCCAGCCCAAAAAAAGTGTTCGACGCGGCGCCTGCGGCGACGGTCGAGGCCCTCGCCAAGGAACTGGGCCTGCGGCTCGGCGACCAGAACGAGCTGACCATCCGCCGCATCAGGCGCGGCAAGGGCTATTCCTTCGTGCGGCACAACGGCGTCCACATCCGCGATCCCCGCACCATTCGGCGGCTGCATTCCATGGCGGTGCCGCCGGCCTATCGCGAGGTGCGCTACTCGGCCGATCCAAGCACGCATCTCCAGGCGGTGGGACGCGATGCCGCGGGCCGGCTGCAATATCGCTATCACGCCGATTGGGAGAAGGTCCGCGAGCAACGCAAGGCGCATCGCCTTGAAAAACTCGTCGGCGCGCTGCCCAAGATCCGGCGCAAGGTCTCGGCGTTCCTGTCGGGCGACGAGCCGACCCGCGAGTTCGCGCTCTCGGCCGTCATCGAACTGATCGCGCGCACCGCGATCCGCCCCGGCAACGAATCCTATGCCCGTCTCAACGGCACCCGCGGAGCCACCACGCTGCTGAAGTCCAACGTCTCGCTGGAAGACGACAGCTTCGTGCTGACCTTCAAGGCGAAGGGCGGCAAGGCCGTGCGCAAGGAGTGCGACGCCGCCAAGCTCGTGCGCGCCATCGGCATTTTGCAGGGCGTTCCCGGCAAGCGCATGTTCCAGTATCGCGATCCCTACGGCATCGTGCGTGCGGTCAGCACCACACAGGTGAACGCGTTTCTGCGCGAGATCGCCGGCATCAAGATCTCGCTGAAGGATTTCCGCACGCTGATGGCCTCTGCGGTTGTGGTGGAATCGCTGTCGCGGATCACGCCGGCGACCAGCCAGCGTGGCCGCAAGAAGCAGGTGCTGGAGGCAATCCGCGGCGCCGCCGATCAGCTCTCCAACACGCCGGCGATCTGCCGCAAGAGCTATGTTCACGACACCATCGTCACCGCGTTCGAAGACGGCATCCTCGAACGCTTCGCCGCGACCATGAAGGGCCAGCGCTCGCAGGCCAGGCGCGAGCAGCTTTTACAGCAGGTGGTGGCGACCGCGGCGGTCTGACCTCGGCGTCGTTACGCCTTGTTGGAAACGCCGTTGTCGGGACCGGGATCGCCGCCCGCGGCTGCCGCCGTGAGCCGTCCCAGATAATGCGCCCATCCCGTCGCGTGGGCGGCAGCCTGTTCCTCGGTCGGCAGCCCGCTATGGGTCATGCACAGCAATGTGCCGCCGTCGCGTTCGATCAGGTCGATCTCGATCAGGCTCGAGCCGGGCGGCACTTCCTGGCCGCCCTCCCATCCGAACGTGTAGGCAAGACGATGCACCGGCACGACTTCGCGGAACGCGCCGCGGGCGACGCCACCGCGAGGGCCGATGCCTTTGAGCAGATATAGCCCGCCGGGATGCGGCTCCGTGGTCGCGTCGGAACCCATCCAGCTCAAAATCTTCTCGGGGTCGGTCAGGTAAGCGAAAACGGTGGCACGTGGGGCGGCAATCTGGGTCTCGCGTCGCACTATGAACGGTTCGGTCATCCGCGATCATCCCTGGGCTGACACTGGGACATGGCGGCGCGCGAGCGGCCCGTCAAGGATTGCCCGTGACAAAGACGGCCTGGCATCGTCATGATCGGGCCATGCACCTCTCTCCGACGCTCGCCTGGCTTGTCGACGCCGCCGCCGATAGCGCCGGGGCCGACCGCCTGCTCGCGGACCTCGGCGCACATCTGGTCGCCGACGGCGTGCCGCTTGCGGCAGGCAGCCTGACGCTCGAGGTGCCGCATCCGCTGATCGCGAAGCGGACCTGGTTGTGGCGCGCGGAGAACGGCCGGGTGATCGAAGCGCTCGGCTTCGCACCAGGCGGCCTCGCGCCCGACCCGCCCAACGATGCCGGCCGCCGCTGGCTGCGCGACATCGCGGACGGTGAGGTGCACGAACATTTGGTCGGACGGCCTGACGGGCCGTTGCTCGGCTGGATCGGGCCGCGTCCGTTCACCGCAGACGAGACCGAGCAATTGCGCCAGGCCGCGCGTTTCGCCGCGACGCCCCTTGCGGTGCTTGCCGCGCGTGCCACGTTGCGCGCGACGTTGGATGCTTATCTCGGCAAGCGCAGCGCGGAGCGGGTGCTGGCGGCACCCCTGCGGCGCGATCTCGGCGAGACTATACAGGCCGCGCTGCTCTATGCCGATCTGCGCAACTTCACGCTCCTGTCGGAAACCAATCCGCCTCCCGACGTCATCGCGGCGCTCGATGCATGGTTCGATCGCATCGCCGGCGCGGTTCACGCCTTCGGCGGCGAGGTGCTGAAATTCATCGGCGACGGCGTGCTCGCGATCTTTCCGGTGGTCGGGGCGTCACCGCGCCAAGCGTGCGATGCAGCTCTGCGTGCCGCGAGCGCAGCCGAAGCCGGGATGGCGTATCTCAACGCGGAGCGCCGTGCCCAAGGTGTGCCGCCACTCGCGTTCGGGGCGGCGCTGCATCTCGGCGAAATGCTGTGGGGTAATATCGGCGCCGCCAACCGGCTCGATTTCACGGCGATCGGCCCCGCCGTCAATCTCGCCAGCCGGCTCGAAGGATTGTGCAAGCCGCTCGGCAGAACCGTGCTGGCGTCGGGCGCGCTCGCCGCCGAGACGGACATGCCTCTGATCGCGCTCGGATCACATTCGCTGCGCGGCATTGCCGCGCCATGCGAGGTGTTTGCGCTGCCGGAGACGCGAACTCCGATATCGTAGCCCGCATGAGCGTAGCGACATGCGGGATCGCAGCAGTAGTCCCGGATATCGCTTCGCTCATCCGGGCTACAGTGCCTAAGCCTACATCCCACCCATCTTGCAGACGAGCTTCCATTCCTCGGCCGTCACCGGCTGCACCGAGAGGCGCGAATATTTCACCAGCGCCATGTCGGCGAGCTTCTTCTCGGCCTTGATCGCCGCCATCGTCACCGGAATCTTCAACGGCTTGTCGGCCTTGATGTCGACGCAGACGAATTTCTCGGTCTTGTCGGTCGGATCGGGGTAGGCTTCCTTGACGATCTCCGCGATGCCGACGATCTCCTTGCCCTCGTTGGAATGATAGAAGAACGCCTTGTCGCCCTTTTTCATTGCGACGAGGTTCTGGCGCGCGGTGTAATTGCGCACGCCGGTCCAGGCCTCGCCCTTGGCGCCCTTCGCCACCTGCTGGTCCCAGGACCACACCGATGGTTCGGATTTCACCAGCCAGTACGCCATGTTCATTCCTCTGCCTTGAAAGGTCGCGTCATGAGCCCCGAGATCGCGGCGTCGATCGTGCTTCTGCCGGTCAGGATCGATGCGACGGCTTCCGATACTGGCATTTCGATGTTTTGCGAAGCCGCGAGCTCGATCAGGACCGGCGCGGTGAATTCGCCTTCGGCAAGCTTGGCGGCGGGCGGCTGATCGCCGCGGCCAAGCGCCAGGCCGAGCGCGAAATTGCGCGATTGTGGGCTCGAGCAGGTCAGGATCAGATCGCCGAGGCCAGACAAGCCCGTGAGTGTTTCGCTGCGTGCGCCGAGCGCGCGGCCGAGGCGTGTCAGCTCGGCAAAGGCGCGGGTGGTGAGGGCGGCCTGGGCGGAAGCGCCGAGCTTGCGCCCGACCGCGATGCCGACCGCGATCGCCAGCACGTTCTTGGCGGCGCCGCCGATCTCGACGCCGCGGACATCGGTGGAGTGATAGGGCCGGAAGGTCGTCGAGCCCAGCGCCTGCACCAGGCTGTTGGCCAGCGCTTCGTCCCTCGCCGCCAGCGTGACCGCGGTCGGCAGACCACGCGCGACATCGTCGGCAAAGCTCGGGCCCGACAGGATCGCCGGCTGCGCGTGGGACGCGGCCTCGGCGATCACGTCGGTCATGAATTTATGGGTGCCGTGCTCGATGCCCTTGGCGCAGGCAATGATCGGCACCGGCTTTTCCAGGTGCAAGGCGAGCATGTTGACAGCACCGCGCAGATGCTGCGCGGGCACCGCGATCAGCAGCATGTCCGCCTGCGCGGCGAGGGCCAGATCGCTCGTCACGACGATATCCGGAGCAAGCCGCACGCCCGGCAGCCGCGGATTGTCGCGGCTCAATGCGATTCGCGTCGCGTGCTCGGGATTGCGCGCCCACAGCGTCACGTTCCGTCCGGCCCGAGCCGCCACCATCGCCAGCGCCGTGCCCCAGGCGCCGGCTCCAATCACCGCAATCGATTGGAACGCTGTCATTGCTAGAATCCCGCGCGCGTCTTGCCGTATCCGGCCGGTGCCGTCGCGTTCGCATCGAGCAGCCAGCGCGCGCGAGGCTGTGCTTCCATCGTGTCGGTCATGCCGAGTGCGAGACGTTCGGCGCCGGCCCAAGCGATCATTGCACCATTGTCGGTGCAGAGCGCCGGCGGCGGCATGATCAATTGTGTTCCGGCTTTCCTCGCAACGTCATGCAGCGCGTCGCGGATCGCCTGATTGGCGGCGACGCCGCCGGCCGCCACAAGCGCGCGCGGTGCGCCGAACTGCTCGCGGAAAAGTTTGAGACCTACGCTCAACCGGTCGGCGGTGGAATCGAGCACGGCAGCCTGGAAGCTCGCGCAGAGATCGTTGACGTCCTGCGGTGTGATCTCGGCCAACCGGCTTGCTTCGTTGCGCACCGCCGTCTTCAATCCCGATAGCGAGAAGTTGGCGTCGGGGCGTCCCTGCAACGGCCGCGGAAACGCAAATCGCGCGGGATCGCCGCTCTTCGCCGCGCGCTCGACCTGCGGTCCGCCCGGATAGGGCAGTCCCAGCATCTTCGCGACCTTGTCGAAGGCCTCGCCGATCGCATCGTCGACGGTGGTGCCGAGCCGCACATACTGGCCGACGCCGGTGACGGCGACGATCTGGGTATGGCCGCCCGAGGCGAGAAACAGGCAATAGGGAAATTCGAGTGCGTCGGTCAGGCGCGGCGTCAGCGCATGCGCCTCCAGATGGTTCACCGCGACCAGCGGCGTGGCGTGCACCATCGCGATCGCCTTCGCGGTGGTGAGCCCGACGATGACACCACCGATCAGTCCTGGGCCCGCGGCGGCCGCGACACCGTCGAGCTGGGCGAAGTCGATGCCGGCCTCGTGCATGGCGCGGTCGATGATGCCGTCGAGCAGGTCGACATGGGCGCGGGCCGCGATCTCCGGTACCACGCCGCCGAAACGGGCATGCTCCTCGACCTGCGACCACACGATATTCGACAGGATCTTGCCTGCGCCGTCAGGCGCACGCTCGATCACCGCCGCGGCGGTCTCGTCGCAGGTGGTTTCGATGCCCAGTACCAGCATTGGCGAATTGTTATCCAATTTGCGCCCTTCTCACCCCCCCTTGCGCTCATCCGCAAAGCAGAGTTCTGGTACGTCCGGTAGCATTCCGGGGTCGGCCAACGCAATCGTCACGCGCGGCCGTTCCTCGTGAAAGCGCCACCGCCACGTGGTTCGGGAACACAAGCGATGTCCATTCTTGTCACACGGCCGCATCCCGACAATGAGGCGACGTCGGAAAATCTGCGTGCACGGGGTCATGTGGTGCTGCTCGCGCCGGTGCTCAAGTTCGAACCGGTCGCCTTCCATGCCGAGAGTGAAACGAGCTACAGCGCCGTCATCGTCACGTCGGCCAATGCGATCCGTGCCGTCGCGCCGCGATTGCAGGACCTTGGTCTCCTGGAGCTGCCGCTGTTTGCCGTCGGCGAGCACACGGCCGCCGCCGCGCGCGATGCCGGCTTTGCCGAGGTGATCGTCGCCGGCGGCGACGGTACTGCCCTGCGCGACAAGGTGATGCAGAGCGCGCGCGACAAGCGGCTGAAGAAAAAGGGCACGTTGCTCTATCTCGCGGGCGCGGATCTGTCGCGCGACCTCGGAGGCGAGCTGAGCGCCGAAGGCTTCAACGTCGTCACGCACACGACCTATCGCATGGCGCCGGTCAAGCTGTTGCCGCGCGATGTCTGTGAGGGCTTTGCCGCCCATGGGATCAGGGCGGTGCTGCACTACTCCCGGCGCAGTGCGCGGGCTTTCCTGGAGGCCGCGCGGGGCGAAGGCGTCGAAATCTCGGCTCTGGCGATCCCGCAATGCTGCCTGTCCGAGGCCGTCGCCGGCGTGCTGCGCGAGGCCGGTGCCTCGCAGGTTCTGGTGGCGGCGACGCCGGACGAAAATGCCTTATTTGACACCTTGGAGCGTGCTTTGCGCACCCGTTTGGCGTAAGAGGTCGGGCCGAATCCGACGCAATCGGGTCCGTTCGTTCAGGGCAGGTAAGTGTGAGGAACCGTCACGATGGCCGACGACAAGCCTGAAGACGCAGGATTGGCTCCCGAGTCCGGCCGCGCCAAGCGCATCCCGCCCACCATCGACCTCGAGGCGACGGAAGTCTCGACCCAGCCGCAGGAGGTGGCGGGCGAGCCTGAGGCAGCGACCCAACAGGCCGCGCATGAGCTGGCCAAGTCCGAAGAGGACAAGTCTGAAGAAGCCAAGTCCGAAGAAGCTAATGCCGAGCCGCAGCCCGAACCTGCCGCGGAGGAGTCTTCCGTTGCGTCCGCATCGGTATCGCCGTCGATTTCGCCTTGGGTTATCGCGCCGTTCTCCGGCGCTGTCGCAGCCGCAATTGTGATCGCGGTCGGCTGGATACTGGGCTGGCCCGCGGTGCAGGCACCGCCGGCTGCTCCGCAAGTGACGGGCGCAGCCGTCGACGCGCTAAGCGGACGCATTGCCGCGGTCGAAGCCAAGGCGGGCAAGCCTGCCGCCGATCCGGCCATGGTGGCGCGGATCGATGCGCTGGAGAAATCCGCAACGAGCCTGCGCAGCGAGATTGCCAATCTGCGCGCACAATCCGACAAGACTGCGAGCGCCCTGAACGACGCGACATCGGCGCCGCGCGCTGCCGCGCCCGATCTTGCCGCTCTCAACGACCGCCTCGCTCAGCTCGAACGTGCCAGCAAGACCGAACGTGCGGAACTCGCACAGCAAAGCGAGAAGATCGCCGACGCGAAAACGATGGACGACAAGCCGCTGCGCCATGTGGTGGCGGCGGCCCTGCTCGACGTCGCCGTTCGCCACGGCGATGCCTTCGAGTCGCAGCTCGCCGCCGCGCGGTCGCTGGCAGCAAAGCCAGATATGCTGAAGCCGCTCGACACCTTTGCATCGTCAGGCATTCCGACGCCGGTCGCATTGAGTCGCGAGCTCCTCAACATCGTGCCAAAATTGTCGCCGCCGGCGGAAGCTCCGGCCAGCGGCACCGGCATCGTCGAGCGCCTTCAGGCAGGGGCGTCAAAACTCGTCCGCATCGAGCGTACCGACGGGGTCGGCAACGATCGCGGCGCCATCGTCGCGCGGGTGACGGCGGCTGCGTTGCGCAACGATTTCGTCGAGGCACGGCGCGAGTTGAAGACGCTGCCCGAGGCCGATCGTGCACCGGCGCAAGCCTGGCTCGACAAGGCCGATGCCCGTGACGCCGCGCTCGCAGCCTCACGCAAATTCGCCGACGCCGCCATGGCGGATCTCGTCAAGCCTGGTCAATAAAGGTTCGCGCAACAATCAGCGCGTATAGGGATCGTCATGCTTCGCATCGTCCTCTTCCTCGTCCTGATCGCGCTGGCGGCGGCTGGCGCGGCCTGGGTCGCCGATCAGCCTGGCGACCTCGTCCTGACCGCGGGCGCCTTCCGCGCCACAACGACGCTTCCCCGATTCGTATTCTTGCTTGGCCTCTTTGCCGCGGCAGTCGTGCTGGTCTGGAGCCTGCTGACGATGGCCTGGCGCGCTCCGGGGCGTCTGCGCCGCCGTCGTCACGAAAAGCGCCATGCTCGCGGCCGCCACGCCATCACCCACGGCCTGCTTGCGATCGGCCATGGCGACACCGCGCTTGCTCGTCGCCACGCCGATACCGCGCGGCGGCTGGCCGCAAACGATCCGCTCGCGCTTCTCCTGCATGCGCAATCCGCGCAGCTCGAGGGCAATCGCGACGAGGCCCAGCGCGTCTTCCGTGCCATGGCCGAGCGCGAGGACACGCGCCTGCTCGGTCTGCGCGGCCTGTTCATCGAGGCGCAGCGCGCCGACGATGCGGTCGGCGCCGTGATGATCGCCGAGGAAGCGATCAAGCTGTCGCCGTCCTCGACTTGGGCCTCGCAGGCGGTGCTCGGCTTCCGCTGTGCGCGCGGTGACTGGAGCGGCGCGCTCGCGATCCTCGATTCGAATCTGTCCGCGGGCCTGATTGACAAGCAGGCCTATCGCCGCCAACGCGGCGTGCTGCTCGCCGCCCGCGCGCTGGAATTGGAAACGATGGACCGCGACGTCGCGCGCGAGAGCGTGATGCAGGCGGTCAAGCTCGCGCCGACCCTGGTTCCGGCCGCGGTGCTCGCTGCAAAATTCGAAAGCGAGGCGCATCAGGTGCGCCGCGCCATGAAGCTGGTGGAAACTGCCTGGCTCGCTAATCCGCATCCTGATCTCGCGGATGCCTATGCGCATGTGAAGCTCGGCGATTCCGCGCGGCAGCGCTTGCAGCGGGTCGAGACGCTCGCCGCCAAGATTCCTGCCGACAAGACTGGTTATGTCGAGGGCCAGCTGGCGATCGCGCGCGCCGCGATCGATGCGTCCGAGTTCGCCCGTGCGCGCGCGGTGCTGGCGCCTTACGTCAACGATCCGACCCAGCGCGTGGCGCTGCTGATGGCGGAGATCGAGCGCACGGAGCATGGTGACGGCGGCCGGGCCCGCGCCTGGACTTTGCGCGCGGTGCGCGCCCGCCATGATCCAGCCTGGACCGCGGACGGTTATGTCAGCGATCGCTGGCGTCCGGTTTCCCCGGTCACCGGTCGCCTCGACGCGTTCCAGTGGCAAACGCCGGTCGCCAGTCTTCCTTCCGACAGGGGCGCGATGATCGAATCCTCAGCCTTCGAGGAAGCCATGCTGGCGGCTCCGCCGCCGAAGCGGGTGACGGCGGCCCCGAGCGAAAGCCCGGCGGAACCGGCTGTCATGGCGCCGGATCCGGTGCCTGCTGCGCAGGACAATTCGCCGCCTCTTGAAGCCAAGGAGGACGCCAAGGAAACCACCGAGGAAACTGCCAACGAAGCGGCAAAGGGAGAGCCGGCCGTCACGCCAGCCGAGCCGGTCAAACCGGCCCCTGAGATCGCCGAATCATCGCCGGTAGCCGCGACGCCGGTGTTCCGGACCCGCGCCGACCTTGGCAAGCCCACGCAAGCACCTATTCCCGCCGTCATCCCGATCGTCCGCGCCCCGGATGATCCCGGGATCGACGACGAGGGCCCGAGCGATGAATTTACGGAACAAATCGGCACGCCCAGGGACCATGCAAAGGCCCAGGCCGGCGGCTGGCGCGGATTCTGGTCCCGCTGGGGCGGGTGAGCGGCATTTGGGAGCCGGCTCCACCTTGCCAATTCGGGCCATGCCCGATATCAGGAGCGCGCGTAACGGGACCGGCCTCGCGCGGGCCCCGGCATGGTTCGCCGCAATAGCTCAGTTGGTAGAGCACGTCATTCGTAATGACGGGGTCGGGGGTTCGAATCCCTCTTGCGGCACCAGCGCCCCAGTGTCCAGACCGGAGACATAGGTAACAGGTCGTACCTAAGACATGGGTGACAACCTCGTGCCGAACGGGTTGTCGAGGGGTTTCAAAGTCGTTTACTCCAAAAGTCGATCCAGTTTGAGGCCGCTGGTCAGCGATCTGCTGTGTTCCGGCGAGACGCATCCATGGCCTGGCCATTGTTGCTTGGCTCGCGCTGTC